>DASXCY010000125.1:0-73269 GCA_036490935.1 Kofleriaceae bacterium
AGTCGCCGCGATCGCCCAGCTGGTCGACGACAAGTTCGGCGAAGATCGGTAAGCTTCCCGCCTAGTGTCCGAAGGCGGCCGTCAGGAGCAACGCAAGACCGGGCTCGGCGTCTCGTCGGGCATCGCGTTCGGCCGCGCGTACATGATCGGGCGCGACACGCTGAAGGCGCCGCGCCATCACATCGAGGCCGACGACGTCGATACCGAGGTCGCGCGCCTGTACAAGGCGATCGCCGCCAGCGACAAGCAGCTCGCGAAGATCAAGGAGAAGCTCGCGAGCGAGAACGAGAGCGACTACCACATCATCACGGCGCACCAGATGATGCTGCACGACGAGCACCTGGTCGGCGCCGCGGTCGAGTATATCCGCGAGGACAAGATCAACGCGGAGTGGGCGCTGCGCCGCGCGGTCGACGACATCCGCGCGGTATTCGACCAGATCGAGGATCCGTACCTGCGCGAGCGCCGCAGCGACGTCGAGTTCGTGTTCCAGCGCGCGCTGCGGAACTTGCTCGGCCGCGACACCGGGCCGCTGCAGCCGCCGCCCGACGCGATCGTCGTCGCGTACGACCTGTCGCCGGCCGACACCGCGCTGCTGCACAAGGCGGCGGTGGCCGGGCTCGTCACCGACGCGGGCGGCAAGACGTCGCACACCGCGATCATCGCGCGCGCCCACGAGATCCCCGCGATCGTCGCGCTCGAGAACATCACCGAGCTCGTCGAGAGCGACGATCTGCTGCTGATCGACGGCGGGACCGGCCTCGTCATCATCGATCCGTCGCCGACGACGGTCGCGCAGTATCGCGAGGAGCAGCGGCGTCAGGTCGCGGCCGGCGCGCAGCTCGCGACGATGCGCGATCTACCGGCGCGCACGCGCGACGACGCCGACATCCAGCTGCTCGCGAACATCGACGGCGCCGACGAGCTCGAGGACGCGCTCGAGTACGGCGCGACCGGCGTCGGCCTGTTCCGCACCGAATATTTGTTTCTGACCGGTGTGCCCGACGAGGATCGGCATTTTCAATCGGCGTGCGCGGTGCTCGCGAAGCTCGGCGGCAAGCCGGCGACGATCCGCACGTTCGATCTCGGCAGCGACAAGCTGGCCAAGTTCCTCGAGGACGCCGACCTCGCCGAGCCGAACCCCGCACTCGGCCTGCGCTCGACCCGGCTGTGCCTGTCGGAGCTGGGCCGCGACCTGTTCCGCGCGCAGCTGCGCGGCCTGCTCCGCGCGTCGGCCGAGGGCCCGATGCAGCTGATGTTCCCGATGATCTCGGGCGTCGCCGAGCTGCGCGCGGTCAAGGCCGTGGTCACCGACGTGATGGACGAGCTGCGCCGCGAGGGCGCGAAGTACGACGAGGCGATCAAGCTCGGCATCATGATCGAGATGCCGTCGGCGGCGCTCACCGCCGACATGCTCGCCGCGGAATGCGACTTCTTCTCGATCGGCACGAACGACCTCATCCAGTACACGATGGCGGTCGATCGCGTGAACGAGTACGTGTCGTATCTGTACGAGCCGCTGCATCCGTCGCTCGTGCGGTTGATCGGCGAGGTCGCGAGGGCCGCGCACGCGGCGAACATCCCGGTCACCGTGTGCGGCGAGATGGCCGGCGAGCCGATGATCGCGCCGGTGCTCGTCGGTCTCGGCATCCGGGAGCTGTCGATGAGCGCGGTGTCGATTCCGGAGGTGAAGCAGACGATCCGGCAGATGAGCGCGACGGACGCCGAGGCGCTGGTCGGCAGGATCCGCAACATGCCGACGACGAGTGAAGTGCGCGCGATGGTCACGGACTACGTGTTCGGCTTGATGGCACCGAAGAAATGAGGGCTTTGGGCTTTGGACTTTGGGCTCTGGCCGGAGTCCTGATGTTCGCGACGACGGCTCGAGCCGGAGATCCGTTGCGGGTGTATCGCACGGTCGAGAGCGATCACTTCATCATTTACTACTGGGCGCCGATGGACGAGGCCGCGCACCATGTCGCGGTCGCGGCGGAGAAGGCGCACCGGATCCTCACGGCGGCGCTCGATCACGTGCCGAGCCAGAAGACGCTGATCTTTCTTGCCGACGATACCGACGACGCGAACGGGTTCGCCGGCGTGCTGCCGCGCAACGCGATCCAGCTGTTCGCGACCGGTCCGAACGGCTTCTCCGAGCTCGACGACTTCGACGACTGGCTCTACGGCCTGGTCGCGCACGAGTACACGCACATCGTCCACCTCGACACGATGGAAGGTCTGCCCAACATCTACAACCGCATCTTCGGCAAGACGTGGGCGCCGAACCAGATCATGCCGCGCTGGGTGATCGAAGGCATCGCGGTGTACGAGGAGTCGAAGCGCTCGGCCGGCGGGCGCAACCGCGGCACGTTCTTCGACTCGTACATCCGGATCGCGCGCCACGCGCACGTCGATCTGCGGCTCGATCAGGTCTCGGGCTCGCCGCGCCAGTATCCGCGAGGCAACGCGGTCTACGTGTACGGCTCGCACTTCCTCGAGTACGTCTTCGATCGCTTCGGCGACGATACGCTGCGCGCGATGGCGCACACGTCGGGCGCGTTCGCGCCGCCGTTCGCGATCAATCGCCAGATCGCGAAGGTCGTCGGCCGGCCGTTCACCGAGCTCTACGACGACTGGAAGGACTACCTGCGCGACAAGTACGGCATGCAGGAGATGGCGGCCGAGCGCCGCGGCCTCGTGCCGGGCCGCGCGATCACGCACACCGCGGAATCGAATCTATATCCGCATTACTCCGCCGACGGAAAATGGCTGTACTGGATCGAGCACACCGGCTACGACCTCATGAACGTGCGCGCGATTCCGGTCGGCGCCGACGACAACTGCGTCAATCGGCTCACGCATCCCGCGAAGTGCGGGCGCGACCCGGGCGTCCGCGAGATCGCACAGATCGACGCGATGGGCCCGTACGATCTCGAGCCCGACGGCTCGTTCGTCTACGAGCAGGGCCGCGTGTTTCGCCGCGACTACACGTTCGAGGATCTGTTTCGCTTCGACGGCCGTACCGGCCAGACCGTGCGGCTCACGACCGGCCGGCGCGCGCGCGACCCGGCGGTGTCGCCGGACGGCCGCCGCCTCGCGTTCTCGCTCAACATGCACTCCGAGAGCGCGATCGCGGTGATGGCGGCCGAGCCCGACGCGAAGGAATCGATCGTGTGGCAGGGCGAGCGCTACGACGAGGCGTATCAGCCGGCGTGGTCGCCCGACGGCACGAAGCTCGCGTTTTCGGCGTGGCGAAAGGGCGGCTATCGCGACATCCTCGTGATCGAGCTGGCCTCGGGCAAGGTCGACGAGCTGATGCACGATCGCGCGGTCGACATGGAGCCGGCGTGGTCGCCCGACGGCCGCTACATCTACTTCGACAGCGACCGCACCGGCATCCGCAACGTGTACGCGTTCGATACGGCCGATCGCAGCCTGTGGCAGATCTCGAACGTGCTCGGTGGCGCGCTCGCGCCGCGCCCGTCGCCCGACGGCAAGCGGCTCGCGTTCGAAGCCGCCGTGCCCGCGGGCGGCTACGACCTCTTCGAGGTGCCGATCGATCGCGCGAGCTGGCTGCCCGCGCGCGACTACATCGACGACAAGCCGCCGGCCGTCGAGATCCGCGACGACGAGGCGGCGGTGACCGCACCGCGTCCGTATCGCGCGCTCGAGACGCTCGCGCCGCAGTCGTGGACGGGCACGCTCGATCTGGCGTCGAACAGCGCGAGCTTGGCGACCGGCGGTACCGACGCGGTCGGCCTGCACAGCTACTCGCTCGCGATCTCGACCGACACCAGCGATGCGACGACCGACGTCGGCGCGTCGTACTCGTACAGCGGTGCGCGGCCTTCGCTGTCGGTCGCCGGTGCGCGCACGCTGGTCCAGCGCGGCGGGCTCAAGGTCGACGGCGTCCCGATGGCCTACAACGAGGAGGACTGGGCCGGCACGCTCGCGCTCGGCATCCCGATCGAGTCGCGCCCGAGCCAGAGCTGGTCGCTGCAGTTCGACTACGACGTCGACTGGTACCGGCTCGTCGGCGCGCCGCCGATCGCGCTCGATCCGAGTCAGCGCGAGCCGGTGGCGCCGATCACGAACTACGTCGAGGCGGGCGTCGGCGCGCGCGTCGGATTCTCGAGCGTGCGGTCGACGACGTTCGCGCTCGGCTCGATCACCGGCTTCGACGCGTCGGCGAGCCTGCGGCTCGATCACCCGGACTTCGGCTCGACGTACAAATTCATCACCGCGAGCTACGCGGCCGACACGTACCAGACGCTCGGCTCGGTGACGCGCACGCTGTTCCTGCGCATCGCCGGCGCGATCCGCGCGGGCGATCTCGTGCGCTCGGACGGCTACATCCTCGGCGGCGTGCCCGCGCAGGACGTCGCGATGGCGATCGTCAACTCGACGCGCTACGCATCGACCAGCTACCTGCGCGGGTACCCGGTGCGCGCGCTCAGCGGCAACCAGTATCACCTCGCGAACCTCGAGTACCGCCAGGAGGTCTGGAATATCGAGCGCGGCCTCGGCACGCTGCCGATCTATCTGCGGCGGCTCCACTTCGCCGCGCTGTGCGATGCCGGCACCGCGTTCGACTCGGCGTTCGATCCGTCGGCGGACGTCAAGGTCTCGGTCGGGGGCGCGCTGCGGCTCGATGCATTCTTCGGCTACTTCGTGCCGGGCACGTTCGAGATCGGGTATTCACAGGGCCTGATGTCGAAGGGCATCGGCGAGTCATGGTTTCTGCTGACGGGGAGTCTGTGACCGCAGACGCCGGTGGCGAGGTCGCGGTCGAGATCGCGCGCCAGCTCGCCGAGCCGGTGCGCGCGCTGCGCGATCGGCTGGGGCTGGTCGTCGATCACCTCGAGCGCCACGTCGCGACGTCGACCGGCCCGACGCCGTACCCGTGGCGGCAGCTGCAAACGCTACGACAGGATCTGGCGGCGGCATATCTGGAGGCGACTCAGCTCGTGCGCCGGCTCGACGAGCTCGACGGCGCGCTCGCCGACGAGGAGCCGCACTGGTTCGAGCTCGCGGCGGCGGTCGATCTCGGCTTGCGGCTGGCCGGTCATCACCTTGGTCCCGGCATCGAGCTCCTCTTCGATCTCGGCACGGTGCCGGCGGCGCGCGGTGCGCCGGGTCGGCTCGCGCTGCTCGTCGCGCAGCTGGTCGCGGCGTGTGCGCGTTCGGCTCGCGCTGCAGCCGGCAGCGCGCTGTCGGTGCGCGTCTACGTCGAAGACGGCACCGACGTGGTCGCGATCGCCGACAACGGCGCCGGCAGTGAGCTCACCGCCGAGCTCGGCGACCTCGCGCGCGCCGTGGTGGCACCGTGGGGCGGCACGGCCGATGCCGCGAGCATGGCAGGGCAGGGCTGCACGTTCGAGCTGCGCCTGGCCGCGCAGGCTGGTTGACCCGGGTCGAGTCCGAGTCCGAGTCCGACTCCGACTCCGACCCCGACCCCGACTCCGACCCCGACTCCGATTCCGATTCCGATTCCGATTCCGATTCCGATTCCGATTCCGAAGTCCGAAGTCCGAAGTCCGAGTCCGAGTCCGAGTCTGAAGTCCGAAGTCCGAAGTCCGAAGTCCGAAGTCCGAAGTCCGAAGTCCGAAGTCCGAAGCCCGAAGCCCGAAGCCCGAAGCCCGAAGCCCGGCTCCCGCTCACCGCGTCCGCACCATGTCGCCCGTGCACGTCAGCTCGTGGCGCAGCGGCGAGTCGTAGCTGGACGGCGCGTCGCGGGGGACGAGCGTCGCAGGGATCGGCGAGTCGACGATGTTCCACACCGCGCCGGGATGGGTATCGGGACCGAGGCGCGTCTCCCATTGTTCGGCGCGGAACGACCACAGGCCGAGTTGGCCGACGAGGCACGTCACCGCGACGGCGACCCATGCGACGGCACGCCAGCCGCGGCGCTCGGGCCAGGCACGCGCGGCGAGCCAGATCGCGAGCCATACGGCCTCGGCGAGCAGGCGAGGGCCGTAGGCCATGCCGCCGTGCCACTTGAAGAACGTCGCGACCGCGAGCCATTGCAGCACGATCGCGGCGACGACGATGCGCTCGCGCTTCGCGCCCGCGATCGCGCCGACCAGCGCGATCGGCGCGAACCACAGCACACCCCGCGCCGGGCTCGCGACGAGCGCCGCGAGTGCGGTCGCGACGTGCGAGGGCGAGAACGCCGCGGCGTGCTCCTGTTCGGCGATCAGCGCGTTGTTGTCGAATTGCGAGACGGGAAGCGGCGTGCCGAGGTGCACGAGATTCCAGACCGCGAGCGGCGCGATCGCGACGACCGCGATCGCGCCGGCCACGAGCCACGTCCGTCGCGACGGCTTGCCGGCCGCCCACGCGACGCCGAGGCCGAGCGCGAGCGGTCCCAGCGTCGGACGCAGCATCACCGCGAGCGCGGCGAGCGCCGGCGGCACCACGCGCAGCCGCGGGAACCGCTCGCTCCAGCACCACGCCGCGAGCGCGCCGACCAGCGCGGGCAGCGCGACCGTCGCCTGCCACAGGCCCTGGCCGAGGGTCGCAGCGCCCGCGAATGACAGCGCGGCGACCAGGCCGGCGCCGGCCGCGTGTGCGACATCGGCCTTCGCGCCGGCGGCCAGCACGAGCAGCGCGACCGACAGCGCGAGCAGCACCGCCGCGGCGTCGCGTTCACGCGCGCGCAGCGTCGCGTCGGTCATGGTCGCGCCGGATCCGAAATCGAGCAACGCCACCGCCGCGATCACCGCCGGCGCCGGGCCGAATGCCGAGGTGAACTCGCCGTCCTCGTCGGCGTGCATGTAGTACAGCTCGACGTGCTGGTCGGTCTGGCTGCGCAGCCAGTCGATGCGCGACAGATCGAACGTGCCGGTGCAGCGCAGGATCGCGCCGCCGATGCGACCCGCAACCGTGTCGCCGCTGGTCTGGCGCGGCGGTGCGAGCGTGCACAGCGCGAACGCAACGGCCGCACAGCCGGCCGCCGCCGCGGCGAGCTTCACGATGCGGGACCGAGCACGTGACCGGCGAGCTCCTCGAGGGCGGGCACGGCGAGGCCGGCCGCCTTGCCCTGCGTGACGTAGAGCGCGAGTGTCTCGTGGGTCTGATCGGCGACCTTCGTGAAGTGCAGGCGCAGGTACGCCTCGAGATCGACCGGCATCAGGTGCGGCGCGACGCGCAGGATCGTGCGGAACGCGAGCGGATGCGCGACCAGCCGCGGCGGCAGCGGCGCGCCACCGCGCTCGCGCCCGACGACACGCAGCGCCTCGGCCGCGGCCCGCGCGCCGAGATCGACCGTGCGCCGCGCGCGCATCTCGGCGAACGACCAGTCCGCCGCCTCGAGCGCGGCGACGAACGTGCACAGGATCGCGGAGCCGTAGCGCGACAGCGTCGTCGCGTCGCGCACGCGCTTCGCCGGCAGGCCGCCGGCCTCGAGCGCCTCGACCACCGCGACGACGCGCGCCGGATCGTCGCCGGAGAACGGGCCTTTGCCGGGGAACAGCCAGTACGCCATGCCCGGCTCGGCGAAGCGCGTCTCGCCGGGCAGCGGCGCGTGGTAGCTCAAGAAGTTGATCGTGCCGTCGACGATGCGCGCCGGGTCGACGCGCTCGGCGAGAAACTCGCGGTCGTGCAGGCCGGGCTGCAGCTTGATGATCGTCGCGGCGCCGGTCGCGCGCGCGATCTCGTCGAGCCACGAGCCCGACCGCAACGCCGGCGACGACACCGTCAGGTACACCTGATCCCAGGCGCCGCCGTCGGCCGTCGTGACCACGCCGAAGCCTTCGAACCGCACTGCATCGTGCTCGGACAGCGGATACAGCGTGAATCCGCGCCTGCACGCGTCGACGTATTTCGGGCGCACGTAGAACGTGACGTCCGCGCCGCCGCGCGCGAGGTGATACCCGAACACCTGGCCGACCGCGCCGGCACCGACCACCAGAGCCTTCATCGCTACCTCCCGGCCGAGTGGCCGCTCCACGCCTCGTAGTCGGCGATGCGCTTCGCGAGCAGGCCGAAATCCTCGCCGCCCGCCGCGCGCTCCTCGGCCGCGACGACGAGCAGACCCATCGCCGCCTGCAGCAGGCGCCCGCCGTCGAGCGGCAGGTTCGCGCCGCGCAGCGCGAGCTCCTTCACCTCGTGCAGCTTGAACGCCTTCGACGGCCCGATGACCAGGTAGTCGCCCTTCATGTGCACGACGTCGTCGCCGACGCGCAGCGCGCTCTCGACCTCGCGCTTCGCGCTCGCGTCGCCCTTGCCTTCGGCCTGCGCGCGCATGCGGCGCTTCGCGTCCTCGTACACCTCGGGCCGCGTGATCGGCGCGTCGCGCGTGTACGGCGCGAGCTGGTCCGCGATCGTCTTCGCCGCCTCGGGCCCGTCCGCGACGTGTAACGCGACCTCGAGATCGCCGAGCGCGAGCAGCAAGTCGCGGCTGCGCGCGCGCCGGCGCGCCTCGCTGAACCGCTCGTGCGCGAGGTATGCGAGCCCGGCGCACGCGAACACGCCGCCGGGCACGAGCGAGAGCGCCGCGGCCGCGACGCCTGCGGTCGCGAGGCCCGATGCGATCAACGGCGCGGTCGGCGAACGCCCGATCAGATCGACGCGATCGAGCAGGCGGGCGTCGAGCCGGATGATCGGATTGCCGGGCGGGGCGATCACGAGCCACGGCGCGTCGACGCCGATCCCGCTGCGCGGCAGCAACCGCTGGCGATCGATCGGTGGAAAGTTGGCGGCGATCTCCATCGTCATCCTAGATCGATCACGCCGACCTCGGCGAGGTGCGCGAACGCGAGGAGCGCCTCGGCCTCGCGGACTCCCGACGCGCGCACGAGCGACAGCAAGTCCCAGCGCCCGTCGACGCGCTGCGCGAGCTCCTTCTCGGCCGGCGCGAGCTGCATGTCGGCGGTCGGCTCCTTCACGCGCTTGGGCACGCGGTGGCGCGACAGCAGCTGCTTCGCGATCTCGGCGACCCGCGCGCGCTCGCTCTGCGCGAACGTCTTGCGCACGTCCGGATCGCTCGGGTCTTGCTGGAGCGCGCGCATCGCCATCACGAGCGCGCCGGCGCGGTCGCCCTGGCGCAGCCGGCCGCGCGCTCCCGCCGCGAGCTCGACCGCGGAGTTCGTGCGCTCGCGATGGCGGCGATCGATCACGAGCTTGCCGGCCTGGACCATCTGCACCAGCTTGTCGTACGTCGCGTAGCGCTCGGCGGCAAACGTCGCCGCGATGTCGGCGGCGGTGTGGCGATCGCCGGCGAGGCTCCAGGCCTTCGCGGCGTCGACGAGATCGCCATCCTTGGCCGCCGGTGCGGTCGCGCCCGGCGGGACGAAGAACGTGACGTCGTCGGCGCCGAGCACGTCCATGATCTCCGTCATCCGCGTGGCGCGCCGTCGCGCGACGGTCAGGCACACGTCGATCCCGAGCTGCGCGTTGACGCCCGTGGACGGCGATTGCCCGCGCGGCACGACGTCGAAGCTCCCGTCGTGCCACGTGATCACGTCGGTGACCGTCTCGCGGATCTTCGTGGCGAGAATATCCACGAGGTCAGCTTCGGTCATGAGTCCAGACATGAGCAGCACCTTGCCCAGCGGCACGCCGGTCTCGGCGCGCGCCTCGAGCGCATCGGCGAGCGCGCGCTCGACGACGAATCCGGACCGCACGAGGATCACGCCGAGTTGCTCGTCGCGGCGGTTGCTGCTCGCCCACACGATCGCGCCGTCCTCGACCACGAGGCTGCGCACGAGGCTGCGCCGCTCGAACGTGATCGGCGCCGACAGCTTGCGTCGGCCGACCCATTCGAGCACGTCCTCGGCGGACATCGTGCTCAGCGCGCCGCGCAGCGACATCGCTTTGAGCATAGCGGAAACCGGGGTAAAGTGAGCGACGTGGCCAACGGTGCGTCTCGCGCGACGAATCCGCCCGGCGCGGTGGTGATCGATCCGCGCGTCCTGATCTGCGGCGGCCTGGTCGCGCTCGTCGGGCTCGCGGTGCTCGGCGCGTTCTTGTGGATGGTCCCGCACGCCGCCGCGCGTGAGGTGCGCTCGGCCTGCGAAGCGATGCGTCCGATCCAGCCCAACGCGGCCGCGCACTGCGTGCAGGGCGACGAGGCGTGCGAGCGCTCGATCACGCTCGCGCAGGCGCTGTGCAAGCCGGGCGAGGCTTGCAAGTTCCCGATGCCCGCGCCCGACTTCAGCGCGGTCGATTACCGCGGCAAGCAAGTCCACCTGTCCGATTTCCGCGGCAAGGTCGTGCTGCTCAACTTCTGGGCGTCGTGGTGTGGCGTGTGCGAGTCCGAGAAGCCGCACCTGAACGCGATGGCGGGAGATCTCGGCGGCGATGACTTCGCGGTCATCGCGCTCGCATCGGATCACAACTGGACCGCCGTGCTGCTCGCGATCGTCAAGGCGCTCGCGGGGGAAGACGCGCTGCCCAAGGGCGATCACATCGCGATGCCGCAGGCGCTCGCGTCGTACCAGCAGGCGCTGCCCGACGGCGTGCCGTTCCACGTCTTCCTCGATCCGCCGGCCGACGACGGCAACATCGGCGCGATCGCCGCGTCGTGGGGCATCCACGCGGTGCCCGACTCGGTGGTGATCGATCGCCAGGGGAACATCCGCGCGTACTTCGTCAACAAGCGCGATTGGCAGTCGCCGGTCGCCGAGACCTGCCTGCGGTCGCTGATCGACGGGAATTGAGGGCACATGGCGCGCGTGCTGGTGATCGACGACGAGCCGGATGTCGTGCGGCTGATCTTGAAGGTGCTGTCGGGGCGCGGTCACGTCGTGCAGATCGCGCGCGACGGCGCGAGCGCGCTGTCGCGAGTCCAGCACGAGCCGCCCGACGTGATCCTGCTCGATAGCGACCTGCCGAAGATCGACGGCGCGGAGGTGTGCCGCCGGCTCAAGACGGACGAGGCAACGCGCGACATCCCGATCGTGATGATGACGTCGGCGTACATCGACATCTACGACGTCGGCGCGGACGGCGGGCCCGACGCGTTTGTCGTGCGGCCGTTCGTGCGCGAGGTGCTCGCGAACGTCGTCGAGCGCGCGCTGTTCGACCGGTGATGACCAGGGTTCCGTTCACGATCCTGACCGGCTGGCTCGGCGCCGGCAAGACGACCGCGCTCAACCGCATGCTCGCTGCATCGCACGGCCGCCGCATCGCCGTGCTGGTCAACGAGCTCGGCCGGATCGCGATCGACACGCAGCTCATCATCGGGCGCGGCGGCGACGTGCTCGAGCTCGCCGGCGGCTGCGTGTGCTGCAAGGTCGATATCAAGAACGACCTGTGGGACGGCATCGGCGACATCGTCGCGCGCAGCGCTCCGGATCACGTCGTGCTCGAGACCACGGGCATCGCCGAGCCGGCCGCGATCCTCGAGGGCCTGGTGCGCGTCCCGGAGCAGATCCGCGAGCGGATCGTGCCGGCGGGCGTCGTGTGCGTCGTCGATGCCGAGACCGGCGCGGCCGCGCTCGCCGAGCGCGAGTCGGCCGAGGAGCAGGCGGCGGCGGCGGATCGCGTGCTGCTGGCCAAGCTCGACGTCGCGCCGGCCGACATGGTGCGCGCGACGCACGCCCGGCTCGACCAGCTTGCGCCCGCGGCCGAGCGCGCGAGCTTCCCGCGCGATGACGCCGGCGCGCTGGCGATGACCGCGTGGCTGCTCGAGCGCCGCAAGCTGCGCGCGTGGCATCGCCACGAGGACGACGCGCACGATCACGCCAGGCACGGCCAGCTCGTCGCGATCTCGTTCGCCGATGACGCGCCGCTCGTCGGCGAGCGCGTACTTGCGGTGATCGACGGCCTCGGCGCGCGGCTGGTCCGCGCGAAGGGCTTCGTGCATCTCGCGGGCTCCGATCGGCGCGGCTTCGTCGAGCGCGCCGGCGCGCGCACCGCGCTCGAGCACCGCGAGCCGTGGGGCGACGCGCCGCGCCGCACCGAGCTCGTGCTCATCGGCGACGACCTCGACGAGGCCGCCGTCCAGCGCGCGCTGTGGGCCTGCCGGGCCGGCGGCTAGCGCCGGCTCAGCGCCGGCTCTCCTGATTCACACATCTGTTGACGCGCGGGAGGTCCCGAAGCACCCAGCGCCGGTCCGCCTGTCAGATCGAACCCGGCACGTCGCGCGTCCCGACGGAGCCGGCGAGCTGCCAGCCGCGCTCGAGTAACCAGGTGCGCGGGCGGCACACGCGCAGCGGCTGGTACGTCGGCGGCGGCCGCCACAGCCACGCCCGGCGCGCGAGCTCGCGCCAGCCGGTGAACGAGATGCCGCTCGAGAACGGATCGATCGGAAACTCGCGCAGCAGCGCTGCGCGGTCTTCCTGATGGTTGCGCCAGTTGTTGACGACGTAGCGGATCGCGTTTCGCACCGACGTCGGCGAATTCAAGATCCGGGCGTGGTACCGATCCGGAAACACTGCGCCGCTCTGGCGCGACCGCCGGGCGCGCGAGACCGCGCGGTTGACGTGGCGTGCCGCCGAGATCTCGAACGCGCGCACGCCGCGCGACAGCTCGAGCCTGCGCAGCTGGCGGAGGTCCGCGGCGACGCGCAGCGTGACGTGCACCGGTTGGCTCGCCAGCAGCTTCGGCCGCTGCGCGTGCGGCTGCCCGGCCTTGACGCCATTGGGTTTGCGCCCGGCGCCGGGCCGCTTGCCGCCGTGCGTGCGGAGCTCCATCACCTGCGGGACGTGACGCTTGCGCGGCCGGGCCATGGCGAGAGCCGATCATGCGCCCACTTGATTTCGCTGATCTATTCGACAACCGCCAACGACAGTCCACCCCGCGCGCGCTGGTCCACATCGTCGTCAGCGTCCACAGGCGTCGGGGGACCTCGATCGCGCGCGCCGAGCCTCGGACGCGTGCTTCGCCGCCATGGCGCCGGCCGCCTCGCGCGCGGATCTGCAGGCTCGACTGACGATCGCAAGATGTGACGAATCGTCAGAGCGCCGGCTAGCGCGCCCAGCTCGCGGCGCGCACGCCCGCGAGCGCGGCTTCACCGGCCACGAGCCCCGCATCGTCCGCGTCGTGGACGGCGAGCCCGACGAGGTCGCCGCCCGCGGGCGACGCGCCGAACGCGGCATCGACGGCGATCCACGCGCGGCCGGTCCAGCTCACGGCCCAGCGGTGGCGCACGAGCCGCGCGCCGTCGATGCGCAAGCCGGTGACGACGCGCGTCGCGATGCCGCGGCCGTTCGCGAACGCCGCGTACGCGAGCGCGAACGTCGTGCAATCGCCGGCGGTCGCGACCGCGGCTTCGGCGGCGGTCGAGTGGGCCGCGCCGAGATCCGGCGTGATGCGCGCGCGGACCGCGGCGACGATCGCGGCGATCTCGCCCGCGCGATCCGGGCCGGGCTCGCCGGGCGGCAAGTCGCCGGGCAGCGCGCGATCGAGCTCGAGCTCCACATTGGGGCCCGGCAACACGAGCTGGCCAGGCACCGGCGGCAGCGCGAGATCGCCGTCGAGCACGAGGCGGTGTGGGCCGCGTACCGGCGGAGTCCCCGAGATCGGCACCGCGGTCGCGGCGACGAGATCGACCGGCGCGAACGGCTCGAGCGCCTGCTCCGCGGTCGCGCGCAGCTCGATCACGCCCTCGCCGTCGACGACGCGTACCGGTGCACCGTCGCGACCGAGGTCGATCGTCGATTCGGCGACCGCGCCGCCGTCCAGTGCGAGCCGGGCGACCAGTCGGTTCGGCGCGACCGGCTCGATCCGACCGGTGCCCGACACGAACCCGCGCGCGGGCAGGAAGACCGCGCCGGTGAACGAGCCGTCGCGGCGCACGAGCAGCGGCACGAGCTCGCCGGGCACGGCGTTCGCGGGCACGTGCACGCCGGTCGACACCCGCCAGCCGCCGTCGCCGCGCACCGCCTCCGCCGCGGATTCGGTCGCGCCGCGCTGCGTCCAGCGCACGTGATTCGCGACGAGCGCGGCATCGGCGTCGATGTCGATCGTGGTCGCGAGCTCGACGTCGGCATTGCCGCGTGCGAACCGCAGGTCCTCGTTGCGGCGCAGGTGCAGGCCGGCGGGCGTCCACGTCTCGGTCTCGGTCGCGGTGCCGACGCGCGCGCCGCCGAGCCAGATCGTGTACTGCCGCACCTGATCGCGCGGCGGCAGCTGCGGCACGTCGGGCACCGCGTGCACCGCCGCGGGCGGAGACGCGCAGGCCGCGAGCGCGGCAACGAAAACAAGACGCGACCGAGGGGTCGCGATCAGGCGAGTGCGAAGCACGAGCCTCCTTGGCGCGAGGAAGTGCCGCGAAGCAACCACAAAACGATCGTAGCGCGCGCGTTTGCCGTTCAGCAAATCAGCGGCGACGCCGGCCCAGAAACAGCGCCAGCGCGCCCGCCCACACCAGCCCGAGCGGCCCGCCGCCACCGGTGTCGCAGCACCCGGTCTTCTTCTTCGGCGGCGGCGGCGGCCCGGCATCGACGACCGCACACGACACCGCGGCCGACCCGCACGACGGCCCGCACGCGCCGAACTGCTGCTGCAGGATCGACCATTGCTGCAGGTTGCACACGTCCTGCTCGGGCGTGCCCGACGGGCACGCCAACGGCCCGGCGAGATCGACGAACCGCCACACCTTCTGCCACGTCGTCGCGTTGTCGGTCGACCGCGCGATCGACATGTAATCGGGTTGCCAGTTGGCGCCGCAGCCGATCAGCGCGCCGTCGCTGCGCTCGCCGAGGCACGCGAGCTGCGGCGCGTTCGCGAGCGGCGTGAACGTCACGCCATGGTCCGCCGACGTGTACGACGTCCCGCCCATGTACGTCGTGCCCGACTGGATGAGCGTCGCGACGTACACCGTCGTCGTGGTGATCACGACGTCCTGGATCGAGTTGTCGGCGACCAGCACCTGCGTCCACGTCGCACCCGCGTCGGCCGACCGATACAGGATGTCGCCGCGGTTCTGGTTGCCGGCCTGCGAGATCGCGTAGACGATGTCCGCGTTCTGCGGATCGACCGCCATGATCAGCACGATCGGCGTCGACCCGAACTGGAATGCGGTCAGCGGCGCCTCGGTCCAGGTCTGGCCGTCGTCGTCGGTGCGCATGATGTGGGCGGCCGGCTGCTGCGCCATGCCCGCGTCGCTCGCCATGCCCGCGACCTGATAGCCGCCGATGTACGCGCGCATCGCGTTCGACGGCGCGACCTTCACGCTCTTCCACCAGATGACCGGCGACAGCATGCCGCGCGAATTGAACGTCTGGCCGTTGTCGGTCGACGAGTAGATGTCGTTCGGCGAGCCGGTCGTCGCGGTGCCGACCCACACCTCGCCGGTCGGTCCGATGTCGAGCGCGCTGATCCACGTGTCGGCGGGCAGCGACGTCTGGGTCTGGAACGAGCAGCCCCCGTCGCGGCTGAGCCGCAGGCCCTGCACGGTCGTCGCGAAGATCGTGCCGTCGGTCGCGACGGCGTAGATCGGATCCGGCGTGCCCGAATAGCCGATGTTGGCCTCGCACACCCACTGCATCGTGCAGCCGTCGTCGTGCGAGATCAGCAGGCCGAACGTCGTGCCGACGTAGATCGAGTGCGTGTCGCCGGGCCGGAAGAAGATGCCGTTGGTCAGCGGCGCGCGGCCGTTCGCCTGCGCGGTCGCCGCGGCGAGCACGACGGCGAGCACGATGGCCGGTTTCATGTGCCGACTATATGCGTTAGCCCGCAGGCCAGGCCAGCTCGCAGATTACCGGCGCGTGATCGCTGGCATCTTGGCCCTTGCGAGCGTCCCGATCGATGCGGCAAGTGGTGCACTTCGCCGCGATCGGCGCGGTCGCGTAGATGTAATCGATGCGCAGGCCCTGGTCCTTGAAGAACGCGATGCCGCGATAGTCCCACCACGAATACACCTTGCCATCCGGGTGGTGCGCTCGAAACACGTCGTCGAAGCCGAACGCGCGCAGCTCGGCGAGCGCGGCGCGTTCGAGGTCGCTGCAGTGGATCTTGCCGGCCCACTTGTCGGGCGCGCACACGTCGCGATCGTCGGAGGTGACGTTCATATCGCCGCACACGACGAGCGGCGCGCTCGCGCTCGCGGTGCGCTCGAGGAACGCGCGCAGCCGACGATACCACGCGAGCTTGTACGGGAACTTTTCCGACGTCAGATCCTCGCCGTTCGGGATGTACACGCAGACCACGCGCAGCCCGAGCACGGTCGCGGCGATCAGGCGCGCCGGCTCGTCGGCCTCGCCGTCGCCGAGGCCGCGCGCGACGTCGGTGAGTGGCGTACGCGAGCAGATCGCGACGCCGTTGTAGCTGCGCTGACCGAACGTCGCGACCTCGTAACCGGCGTCGCGCAGCCGCGCGAACGGGAAGCCGACATCCTCGACCTTCGTCTCCTGGAGGCACAGCACGTCGGGCCGCTCGCGCTCGAGCCAGGCGAGCAATCGCCCCTCGCGCGCGCGGATCGAATTGACGTTCCAGGTCGCGAGCTTCACTTGGGCCTCGGCCGCGAACCTACACCGGCATACAGGAGGGAATAGCGGCGAGCGCGCAACAGTTGAACCGGTGCAAGCGTCTCGTGCGTGAGGATCACCATGAAGGCAATCGCCGATCTGTCCCTGTGGAGCATCATCGAGCGTCTCCAGCGCCGGCTCGAGCGGCAGGGGATGTCACCTGCTGAAGCCGATCGCGCGGTCGCCGCCGCGTTGCGCGTGCTCGCGGCGCGCAGTTACTAGCTACGAGGTCGGGAGCTCGCTGACCGCGGCCTTGGGGTCGAGGTACTTCGCG
This sequence comes from Kofleriaceae bacterium, assembly GCA_036490935.1. Taxonomy (GTDB): domain Bacteria; phylum Myxococcota_A; class Polyangia; order Haliangiales; family Haliangiaceae; genus JABFXX01. The sequence continues at coordinate 16,687 of DASXCY010000125.1, forward strand.
AGCTTGCCGTGAATGTAATCCTTGGCGCGGTTGCGCCAGAGGAAGCCCGGATCTTCGCCCTCGAAGCGCGCGTGGCCGTCGCCGAGCGTGAGGTCGCCGTCGATCTTCACGACGAGGTACTTGCCGGTGAAGTGGGCGCGCGAAGCGCCGACCCAGGTCACCTGGATCTTGTGGCGGTTGGCCAGGTATTGCGCGAGCAGATCGAGGCGAGCACGCGCGTCCTGGTCGGAGAGCGAGTACGGAAAGTCGATCTCCATCAGTGGGTCTGCTGGGTGTACCACGACTCGAGCGCGGCGCGCTGGTCGTCGTCGAGCTGACGCGTGCACGCGTCGACCTCCGCGCGAGTGCCGGCGGCAGCCAGACAGCTTCGCACGCGCGCCGGCCAGTTTCCCGCGCGGCACGCTCGGGCGAGCTCGTCGCGCCAGCGCGGTAGTTGATCGGCGAGCGCATGACGGATGGCCGGCTCGAGCGGGCGATCGCCGAGCGACGCGAGCCCGACCGTGAAGAACCGCGCGGCCACTCCCTCGCACGGCGCTCCGTCGTGCGGCGTGGCGGTACACGCCGCGAGGATGATCGCTGCTAGTGCGAGTCTCGGGATTGCGCGAGCGTAAGCGCAAGCGTAAGCGTAAGCGAGCCATGGCAGCCCCTTCGCGCGCGTGGATCGTTGCCGTCGTCATCGCCGCCGCGGTGGTCGCGGTGCAGGCGCGCGTCGTGGTCGGCGCCGCGACCTGGGACGACGTTCACTTTCACACCGCGGTCGCTCCACCGCGCGAGGCAGCAGCCGTCGCGATCGGGCGCGGCGAGCTCCCGGAGTGGTGGGAAGGCAGCTCGCTCGGCGTGCCACTGGCGGCCGAGCCCAGTCATGCCGCGCTGGATCCGGCGACCTGGCTCGGGCGCACACCGCACGCGCTCGAGCTCGTGCTGATCGCGCATCTGTGGTGGGCCGGGCTCGGCGTGGCGCTGTGGGCGCGCCGGCGCGGCGCGAGCGCGCGGGCGGCGGCGGTCGCCGGCTGCATCGCCGCGGCGTGCGGCGTGGTCGCGGCGACGGCGCTGGGCGGATCGTTGCCGGCGCTCGCGCACCTGCCGTGGATCGGCTGGGCGGCCGCCGGGCTCGCCGAGGGTCGTCGCCGATCGGCGGCGGCGCTCGCCAGCTTGATCGGCGCGATCGCGCTCGCCGGCGAGCTCGCGGTGCTCGGCGACGCACTCGTCCTCGCGTGCGCGGTCGGCGCATCGCGCGCGAGCTGGCGCTGGCTCGCCGGCGCGCTCGCCGCCGGGCTCGCGCTCGGCGCCGCGCTCTGGTTGCCCGCGCTGCACGAGCTGGCGTCGACCGCCGGCTCGCACGTCGCGCCGCTCTCGCTCGCGCGTCTCGCCGTGCTCGTCGCACCACTCGTCCCGCTGATCGTGCTGGGAGAATTACCGCCAAGGCGCCGCCGACGCCAAGAGGCTCGCGAGGCAGAACCAGGATCTTCGGCGCGCGCAGCGCGGCACGATCGGTTGTCCGCGTGGCGGCTTCTTCGGCGTCTGCGGCGCCTTGGCGGTTATCTCGTGCTCCTCGCGTCGGCGGTGGCAGCGGGCAGGTGGCACGAGCTCGGGCAGCCGGAGACGCAGGTGGCCGCGCTCGCGCTGATCGCGGCGGCCATGGCGGCCCGCGGGCTCGATGCGGCGTTCGCGAGGCGATGGCTCGCGATCGTCGCGCTGGCGCTCGCCGTCATGCCGGTGTTCGTGCAGCAGCCGGCGGTCGTGTCGGCCGATGCGCTCGCCGAGCCCGCGTGGGCGAGCGCGGCGCAGGCGCTGCCCGCGCCGCGCCGGCTGTATCGCCCGCCGCAGCTGGTCGGCCGCGAGCCGCTGCCGCTCGCCGACGCGTTCGCCACGCTCGCCGGCGCGTCGGCGGCGCGGTGGGGCGTCGACGCCGCGCGCAGCGATGATCCGGCGCGCGCGTCACTGCACGACGCGACGTGGTTCGCCGCCGGCCACGAAGGCGACGCGCTACTCGATCGCTTCGGCATCGCGCTCGCCGTGCTGCCCGCGAGCAACGACGGCAGCACGCGCCCCGGCGAGCTCGGCCGCAGCGCCGGCTGGACGCTCGTGCAGATGCCGGCCGTCGCGCCGGCCGCCGTGTACTCGGACTGGGAGTTCGTGCCCGACGTGCACGCCGCGATCGCGCGCACGTTTCCGCCGGTCGGCGCGCGTGCCGGCCGCGAGCGCGTCGTCCTGGTCGGGCAGGGCATCGCGAACGAGGAGGGCCTCGCGCCGCCGCGCGCGTGCACGATCGAGCGCTGGACCGCGGGCGCGATCGATCTCACCTGCACCGCGCAGCTCGCGTCGTTCGCGGTCGTGTCGTCGAGCGCAGCGCCGGGGTGGTCGGTCACCGTCGACGATCGCGGCGCGCCCTGGCTCGTCGCCGACGCGCTGCGCCGCGCGGTCGCGCTGCCGCCGGGCACGCATCACGTCGCGTGGCGCTACCGCGAGCCGGGCCTGCACGCCGGGCTCGCGCTCGCGGTACTCGGTGCGCTCGCCGTGATCGCGCTGCTGGTGCTCGCGCGCCGTTATTCGCCGCCGCAGACCTGATCGAGCAGCGCGCGCGACGACTTCGCGTCGCCCTTCGCGACCGCCCACACCGCCGCGACGATGCGCTCGTTCACCGGCGTCGCGAGGCCGTGCTTCTTGCCGCGCGTGACGACCTCGCCGTTCAAGAAGTCGATCGCCGGCGTGCGGCCGCGCTCGATCGCCGCGAGCATCGACGACCGCATCCGCCGGTAGCGCAGCCCGACCGCGAACAGCAGCGCGTGCTTCGCGGTCAGGCTCGCCGAGCCGCGCGACGCCTTGTCGGCCTCGGACAGCGCGATCCACTCCAGATCCAGCGTGCCGGCGACCTTCTCGAGCTTCACGGCCTCGGCGCGCGCGATCTCGACGCACTCGGTCATCGCCTCGAGTGCGAGCCGGCGGTAGCGCCGCACGCGCACGAGCGGGCCGAGCCGCTCGCCCGCGATCGTGCCGAGCGCCGAGACCGCGCAGTTGAGCGCGAGCTTGCTCCACCGCGCACCGCGCAGGTTCTCGGTGATCGTGACGGGTCCGATCCCCTCGAGCAGCTCGGCGACGCGCCTGAGGTCGGCATCGGCCGCCCCGGCCAGCCGGCCGATCTGGAACCCGCCCGCCGCCGTCCGCTCGTAGCGGCCCGGTTCGACCATCGACGCGCCCCATGCCACGATCGCGCCGATCACGCGCTCGTCGCCGGCGATCGCGGCGATCCGCTCCTCGCACAGCCCATTTTGCAGCACCACGACCCGGGCATCGTCCGCCAGGTGGGGCAGCGCGGTCCGCGCCGCCCCCTCGACGTTGGGCGGCTGGGTCGCCAGCAGGCACAGGTCGTACTTGCCCTCGGGCGCGGGGGAAATCCAGCCGCGGACCACGCGCTCCTCGCCCTCGTCGATGATCCGGAACCCCACCCGGTCGACGGCCGCGCGGATCTCCTCGTTGGTCGAAACCACCGTCACCGCCGAGCCCAGCTCGGTCAGCGTGGCCGACACGATGCCGCCGATGCCACCGGCGCCCATGACGAGGATCCTCGGCTGCGGGTTCATCGAGGCACTTATATGCCACAGCACGGAGCGCGCGGATTTGGGGAACCTCGCGCTCCAGCGTAGAATTTGTTCACCCGATGGAGATCACGTTTTGGGGGGTCCGGGGCAGTTACCCGGTGCCCGGCGCTGCCACCGTGCGTTACGGCGGCCAGACGTCGTGCGTCGAGGTCCGCGCGGCCTCCGGCGACTGCGTGATCGTCGATGCCGGCACCGGCCTGCGCGCGCTCGGCAACAAGCTCGCGCGCGAGTCGGGTGGCGCGCCGGGCCAGTACCACGTGCTGCTCTCGCACGTGCACTGGGATCACATCCAGGGCCTGCCGTTCTTCTCGCCCGCGTACGTCCCCGGCACGAAGATCTCGGTCTACGCGCTGCTCACCGCGGCGAACGAGCTCGATCAGGTGATCGGCGGCATCACGCGCCACGAGTTCTTCCCGATGCCGCTCGAGGCGGTGCCGGCGCAGATCCAGTTCCACCAGGTCGAGCCCGGCATCGACTTCGTGATCGGCGCGTTTCACGTCACGCCGATCGCGCTGAACCACCCGTTCGGTTCCGTCGGCTACCGGATCGACGGCGACGGCTCGTCGTGGGCGTACGTCGCCGACACCGCGCCGTTCGATCAGGTGCTCCACAAGCAGCACTTCCTGGCGGGCCCGGAGCCGCTGTCCGACGACGATCGCCTCGCGCTCGGCGCGATGCGCGACGCGCTGGTCGCGCGGCTGCGCGGCGTCGACACCGTCGTCTACGACACGCACTTCACGGCCGAGGAGTACGCGCGCTTCCCGCACTACGGCCACTCGACGCCCGACCAGGCGATCGCGATCTGCGTGCAAGCCGGCGTGCGGCGGCTCGTGCTCTATCACCACGCGCCGGCGCACAGCGACGATCAGATGGATCAGATCGCGGCGCAGTACCTCGCGAAGGGCGCCGAGGCCGGCCTCGAGGTGCTGACCTCGTTCGAGGGCATGACGATCCCGGTCGGGGTCGCGACGTGAAGATCCGATTCTGGGGCGTCCGTGGCTCGTTCGCGATGAGCGGCCGCGACTTCCTGCGCTACGGCGGCAACACGACGTCGGTCGAGCTGCTCGGCGACGGCGGCCAGCGCCTGCTCGTCGATCTCGGCACCGGCGCGACCGAGCTCGCGAAGCACCTGATGGCGACCACCGAGTTCGGCAAGGGCGCCGGCTCGCTGCCGATCTTGCTCACGCACACGCACCTCGATCACATTCAGGGCCTGCCGTTCTTCACGCCGTTCTTCATCAAGGGCAACGAGATCCGGATCATGGGTGCCGATCCGATCAGCGGGCTGTCGCTCGAGTCGACGCTGCAAAACCAGCTCGATCCGCACTACAGCCCGCTCAACGGGCTCGAGAACCTCGCGGCCGGCGTCACGATCTCGAGCTTCGTGCCGGGCGGCACGATCGCGGTGCCGGGCTTCGTCGTGACGACCGCGCGCGTCCCGCACGGCAGCATGTGGACGACCGCGTTTCGTATCGTCGCCGACGGCAAGGTCGTCGCGTTTCTGTCCGACGTCGAGTACCCGTCGATCGACGAGCCGCTGCCCGAGGCGCTCGCGCTCGCGCGGGATGCCGACCTCGTCATCCACGACGCGATGCACGCCGATCCCGACTACGCCCTGCGCCGCGGCTGGGGCCATTCGCCGGCGCGCGCGGGCGTCGTCGTCGCCGAACGTGCGGGTGCGAAGAAGCTGGCGCTGTTCCATCACAGCCCCGACGCCACCGACGAGATGATCGACGAGGTCGTCGCGCGCACCGCGGCGAGCACGAGCGTGCCGGTGTTCGCGGCCGCCGAAGGCGCGTACCACGACGTCTGAAGCGGCTACCACTCGAAGCGAATTCCGCCAGACACGCCCTCGTCGGGCTTGTTGGCCGACGTGCCGACGTGGCCGTTCGCGAACAGCGAGACATTCGGTGTGAGCTTGCGCCGGTACTCGGCGCCGATGCCGTTCGTCGTCGTCGTCTGGTAGCCGTAGAGATCGACCGCGTTCGCGGCTTTTTGATCCTGCGCGCGCTTCAGCGCCGAAGCGGCATCCGAGGTGCTGTCGCCGCCGGTCACGCGCGCGAGCTCGTCGCGAGAGAGGTTCTGCATGCCGGGCTCTCGAGCAACTCGAGTGCCACGGTGCGCGCGCGGACCGGCTCCACGATCGTGCGCACTTGCAGCACGCTGTCACCCGCAGGCGACGCAGTCGAGGGGCGGTCCCCCGGCCGGCGGTGGCTAGCCGCGTTGCGCGATCACGCGAACAGCGCGCGCTCGATGAACGCGGTGAGGGCGGCGCGAGCCCGCGCGCGATCGATCGCCGGCGGCACGAGCTGGACCGCCAGGCCGTACGCGCACTGCATCGCGCTGCCGTACAGGACGTACGCGAACGCCTCGGGATCCGGCACCGACTCGCGCGTCGTGATCGCGGCGATCAGCGCGGCGAGCCGCTGCACCGCGAGCTGCTCGAACGCGCGGCGCAGCTCGGCGACCGCGGCGTCGCGCAGCGACATCTCCATGAAGCTGCGCGTCAGCTGGGGCCGCGCCAGCACGTGATCGAACAGGATGTCGGCGGCCCGCGCGATCGTCTCGCCACGCGACGCGCCGACGAAGCGCTCGGGAGTCAGCCCGGCGAGCGTTTGCTCGTACGCGGTCGCGATCGTGCGCCGCATGATCTCGAGATACACCTCGTGCTTGTCGTCGAAGTAGCGATAGAACGTGCCGACCGAGACGCCGGCCTTCTGCGCGATCTCCGGCGTGCCGACCGCGTCGTAGCCGTGCTCGGCGAACAGCTGGGCGGCGGCTTCGAGCAGCGCTTGATGACTGCGCCGCGACCGCTCCTGGCGAAAGTCCGGATCCGGCGGATCGCGCAGGACCGCTTCGGGGCTCCGGATCGGGGCTCGTCGCGCCATACCTCACCACAATGCCCTTGACCGGGCCGCGACACCAGTGCAAACTGAAATAGATTTCAGTTTTGGAGGACGCGATGGTGCAGCCGGCAGAGCAGCTCGCAGGACCTTCGATCGAGACGCTCGAGGCGTTGCTCGACGTCACGTACACGTGGGGTTACCAGGACACGCGCGAGAAGCTGCGTGACCTGTACGACAAGGCGGTGCGCGCGCAGTGGATCGCCGACGACGTGCTGCCGTGGCAGACCGACGTCGATCTCGATCAGCCGTTCGGCCCCGAGCAGCTGTTGCCGCTGTGGGGCTCCGATGTCTACAACCGGATGGGCGCACGCGAGAAGCACGCGCTCGACATCGAGACGTTCTCGTGGACGCTGTCGCAGTTCCTGCATGGCGAGCAGGGCGCGCTGCTCGCGGCCGCACAGCTCGTCGATTCGGTGCGCGATCTCGACAGCAAGCTGTACTCGGCGTCGCAGGTCGTCGACGAGGCGCGCCATGTCGACGTCTACAACCGCTACGTGCACCAGAAGATCGGGTTCTCGTACCCGGTCAACCCGCACTTGAAGACGCTGCTCGACATGATCCTCAAGGACAGCCGCTGGGACATGAAGTTCCTCGGCATGCAGATCATGGTCGAGGGGCTCGCGCTCGCGGCGTTCGCGCTGATCCGCAACAACACGCACGAGCCGCTGCTGCGCGAGCTCACCGCCTACGTGATGGGCGACGAGGCGCGGCACGTCGCGTTCGGCGTGCTGTCGCTGCGCGACTACTATCGCGAGCAGCCCGAGAGCGTGAAGCGCGAGCGCGAGGACTTCGTCTACGAGGCGGCGCGGCTGATGCGCGATCGGTTCCTGTTCCAGGAAGTCTGGGAGAAGCAGGGCCTGCCGGTGAAGGAGTGCATGGACATCGCGCTCCATAACCAGGGCCAGGTGATGTTCCGGCAGATGCTGTTCGCGAAGATCGTGCCCGCGATCAAGAAGATGGATCTGCTGAGCGACCGCCAGCGCCAGCGCTTCGCCGAGCTCGGGATCCTGCAGTTCGAGTCGTGGGCGGATCCGTTCACCGACGCCGAGCAGAGCCCCAAGGGCGCGGTGTCGGCGCGGTTTTGATGCTATAGACCGCGCATGCTCGCACGCTCGCTGTTCGTCGCCGCGCTCGCGCTGGTTGCCTGCAACAAGGCCGACAAGCCCGCGCCGCCGCCGGCACCGGTGACCGCGCCGGTCACCGCCGGGACCGTCGGCAAGGACGGCACGCGCCACATCGAGATCAACGCGAGCGACAAGGGCTACGCGCCCGAGCGCATCGCGGGCAAGCCGGGCGAGAAGCTGACGCTGGTGTTCACGCGCACGAGCGACGTCGATTGCGTGTCGAAGCTGGTGACGCCGGACGGCAAGACGGTCGAGCTGCCGATGAACACGCCGGTCGAGGTCGTGGTGACCGTGCCGCAGACCGGCAAGCTCGACTTCGCGTGCGGCATGGACATGTTCCACGGCGTCGTGATCGCGCAGCCGGCGAGCTGAGCCGATTTACTTGAGGCGAAAGCTCACGGCGAAGCACGCGGGCACGGCGAGCCCGTTCTGCTTGTACGGCGAGTAGCGCCACGTGCGGAGCGCGTCGGACAGATCCGACATCGCGCGGTGATCGAGCTTGGTCATCACGGTCGCGGAGGTCACGGTGCCGGCGGTGTCGATGCAGAGCTTCGCGACCGCGACCGGAGGGAGAGCGCCGGAGCGGACTTCGAGCTGAGGCGGGTCGCCGGAGACTTTGGACACGGCGGTCGGAGGGACCAGGACGGGGCCGGTCGGGTGGGGCGGCGGCGTCGTCGGCGGCAACGGCGGCGGCAGCGGCTGCGGCGGCGGCTGCGGCGGCAGCGACGGCTGCGGCGGCAGCGACGGCTGCAGCGACGGCTGCGGCGACGGCTGCGGCGGCAGCGACGGTGGCGGCGGCGGTGGCGGCTCGGATTTCGGTAATGGTGCGAGATGGCGCACCGGTGGCGCGGGCAGCGGCACGCGCTTGACCGCGAACGTCGGATGGAACTCGTAGTCGCTGCTCGCCTCGGCGTTCACGGTCTGGTGCCAGGCCTCGACGCCGTTCTGCCGCACGCCGACCACGTGCGAGCCGACCCTGATCGCGATCTTGACCGGTGTGCGCTGCTCGAGCAGGCGGCCGTCGAGCGTGGCCTCGAGTCCGGGAGGCGTGCTCGTGATCGACAGCGTCGCGTCGGCGTCGGTGCTCGCGGTGCCGAGCGGGACCAGCTCGACGCGCACGAGCTGCGGCTCGCCCGGGTCGAGATCGAGCGAGGTCAGCCACGACTTGTAGCCGGTGCGGCGGATCTCGATCGGGTGCGTGCCGGCGGCGAGCTCGGTCGACCACGGCGCGCCGACGTGCGGCGCGGCGCCGTCGATACGGATCTCGGCGTCGTTGGGCTCGACGACGAACCGCACCTTGCTCGTGGTCGACTTCGGGCCCTCGCTCGCCGGCGCCGGCTCGCTGCGGTGCGGCCGCGTCACGATCACGACCGCGGCGGCCACCACGCCCGCCGCGACCATGCCGATCAGGCCGACGATCCACGTCTTGCGCCGCCCGCCGCTCTCGGCGTGGCGCGCGACCAGGCCGGCACCGATGCTGATCTCCGACGCGCGGCGCATCCGCGGCTTGGTCGCCGCCGCGTTGTCGTCGGCGATCGGTGGCACCGCGAGGCCGCGGTTGGTCGGGCGCGTCGGCAGCGGCGTGTGGCCGGTGTTCGCGGGCGATGTCGACTTCGCGAACCGTACGACCGGCACCGCGGTCGGCGTCGGGGCGGCCACGCGCGGCGTCGCCGGTGCGAACAGCTCGTCCGCATCGAGCCGCGACATCGGATCGGTCGTGGGCTCGTTGCTGGCTGCGGATGGCGCCGGCGTCACCGTCGGCGGGGCCGGCGGCAGCGTGCGGTGGGTCGGCGTCGGCCGCGCGGTCGGCACGCGATCGCTGGCCTCGGCCGGCGCGGCTGGAATCCGCTGCGCCGGCATGCGAGGGGCGGTCGAGCGCTGCGCGACGCGGTGATCGCCGCGCGATTTCGGCGGGTCGGTGCCGGCCGAGAGCGCCGGATCGGCGGCGGGCGGCAGCGCGAGCTCGGCGTCGGCGGCCGCATCGAGCGCGGCTTCGAGACGACCGCTCGAGCGCGCACGGCGTGGCGCGGGGGTCGGCGCGTCGTCGTCGAGCTCGTCGAACGTCTGCGCGCGCGGCGGCGCCTTGCGCGACACGTCGGGCACGTCGGGCAGCTCGATCGGCATGCTCGCGCTCTCGCTCGCGCCCCACACCATGTCGACGGCCTCGTCCTCGTCGCGGTTGCGCGGCCGCGACTTCGCGCGCACCGCGACCGCCGGCTCGTCGATCTTCGCCGCCGCGAGCCACGACGCGACGTCGCGATATCCGCCCCCGAGCTGGTACTGGCTGCGCATCGTCATCAGCTCGTCGCGCATGTCGGCCGCGAGCGCGAACCGGTCGTCGGGATCGCGCGCGAGCGCCTTGAACGTGATCGCATCGAGCTCGGGCGGGCACTGCTGGTTGAACGTCGACGGCGGCATGATCTCGCCGCGCTGCACCTTGAGCAGGGTCTGGTACTCGTTCTTGCTCGCGAACAGCGGCCGCGCGGTGAGCAGCTCGTGCAGGATCACGCCGCACGCCCAGATGTCGGAGCGCGCGTCGAGGTCCTTGCCGCCGGCGACCGCCTCGGGCGCCATGTACGCGAGCTTGCCCTTCACGCGCCCGGTCTGCGTGCGCAGCTGCGACGACTCCGCCTTCGCGATGCCGAAATCGATGATCTTGAGATGGCCGGCGTTCGTGACCAGCAAGTTCGAAGGCGATACGTCGCGATGGACGAGGCCGAGCGGCGTACCCTCGCCGTCGTCCTTGTGGTGCGCGTAGTCGAGCGCGTCGCACAGCTGGATCATCAACCCGACCGTCACCGCGATCGGCGGCGGCCCCGACGTGCGGCGCGCGTGGCGCAGCATCTGCCGCACGTCGCGACCGTCGATGTACTCCATCGAGATGAAGTACGCGGCGCCGACGCGGCCGAGCTCGTAGATCTGGACGATGTTGATGTGCGAGAGCAGCGACGCGAGCTTGGCCTCGCGCACGAACGCCTTGATGAAGCTCGCGTCCTCGGCGAGGTGCGGCAGCAGCCGCTTGAGCGCGACGACGCGTTCGATCCCGTTCGTCGCGCGCTCGAGCGCGCGGTGCACGGTGGCCATCCCGCCCACGCCGAGACGCTCGTACACGAGGTACGGGCCGAACTCCTCCTCTGGCGCGGGGTGGGCGCCCATCGACGGACTAGCGTCGCACAATCCGAGCAGCTTTGGGCTTTGGGCTTCGAGCTTTGGGTCGGCGCCCGATCCGCTCCCTAGCCTTCGTCGGGAGTCTTGACGTCCAGCGACAGGGCGTGGATCGGGCCCTTCATCTCCTCGGCGAGCGCCGCCATGACGAGGCGGTGGCGCTCGATCCGGCTCTTGCCGGCGAACGCCGTCGACACGACGGTCGCCTTCCAGTGGTCGGCGGTGCCGGTCAGGTCCTGGAGCTCGACCTGGGCGTCGGGGATGGACGCGCGGATCTTGGCAGCGATGTCTTCGGCTTTCATGACTTGACCACTCCCAACTCCCGGCCGACCTGGGCAAACGCCGAGATCGCGCGGTCGATGTCATCGTCCGAGTGCGCCGCCGACAGCTGCACGCGGATGCGCGCGGCGCCCTTCGGCACGACCGGGTACGAGAAGCCGATGACGTAGATGCCGTGCGCGAGCAGGCGCTGCGCCATCTCGGCGGCCAGCCGTGCATCGCCGAGCATGACCGGCGCGATCGGGTGCGTGCCGGGGCGGATCGCGAGGCCGGCGCGCGTCACGCCGTCGCGGAATCGCTTGGTGTTGACCTCGAGCCGGTCGCGCAGCGCGGTCGACTCGGTCAGCAGCGCGAGCGCCTCGATCGAGCCCGCGACGATCGGCGGTGCGAGTGTGTTCGAGAACAGATACGGCCGCGAGCGATTGCGCAGCAGGTCGATCATCTCGCGCCGGCCGCTGGTGAACCCGCCCGACGCGCCACCGAGCGCCTTGCCGAGCGTGGACGTGAACACGTCGACGCGGTTCAGGCAGCCGCGCAGCTCGGCCGAGCCGCGCCCGGTCTTGCCGACGAAGCCGGTCGCGTGGCTGTCGTCGACCATCACGATCGCACCGTACTTCTCGGCCAGATCGCAGATCGCATCGACGCGCGCGATGTCGCCGTCCATCGAGAACACGCCGTCGGTCGCGACCATGCGCAGCCGCTTGCCTGCGGTCGCCTTCAGCTTGGCCTCGAGATCGCCGAGGTCGTCGTGCTCGTAGCGGTGGCGCTCGGCCTTGCACAGCCGGATGCCGTCGATGATCGACGCGTGGTTGAGCGCATCGGAGATGATGGCGTCGTCCTCGCCGAGCAGCGTCTCGAACAGGCCGCCGTTGGCGTCGAAGCACGACGAGTACAGGATCGTGTCCTCGGTGCCGAGGAACTTCGAGATCGCGGCCTCGAGCTCCTTGTGACCATCCTGGGTGCCGCAGATGAAGCGCACGCTCGACAGGCCGTAGCCGCGATCGTCGAGCGCGCGCCGCGCCGCCGCGATCACGCGCGGGTGCGACGACAGCCCGAGGTAATTGTTCGCGCAGAAGTTGATCACTTCCTTGCCGGCGCTCGTGACGTGCGCGCCCTGCGGCGACGCGAGCACGCGCTCGTGCTTCCACAGCCCCGCCGCTTCGATCTCGGCGAGCGACTGGGCGTAAACCGATCTGGCCTGATCGTACATGCGACGATAAGACTTACCGCCAAGGCGACGCAGACGCCAAGCAAGACGCCAGAAGAACGCGGGGCCTACCTTCGATCTCTGCCTGGCGCTCCGGCTCGGCGTCTGCAGCGCCTTGGCGGTAACTCTGGTCTCAGTGCGTCAGGATCGCGCCGAGCTCGAGCATCGCCTTGACGCGCGGCACGAGGTCGTCGGTCATCGAGTCGAGGTCGTAGCGCGGTTTCCAACCCCAGTCGCGGCGCGCGGCCGAGTCGTCGATCGATTTGGGCCAGCTATCGAGGATGCCCTGGCGCACCGGATCGGGCACGTACGTGAACTTCGCGTTCGGCAGCGAGCGTTGCACGCTCGTGGCGATCTGGTCGGCGCGCGGCGAGAACGCGGCGATGTTGTAGATGCAGCGCGTGAGCCGGTCGCGCGCCGCGAACGCGAGCTCGAGCAGCGCGCGTACGCCGTCGGGCATGTACATGAGCGGGATGCGCGTGTCGGCCCGCGCGAATGCCTCGTAGCCGCCCTTGCGCACGCCGTCGACGTACATGAACAGCGCGTAGTCCGACGAGCCGCCGCCCGGCATCGCCGCGCTGATCAAGCCGGGGAACCGCACGCCGCGGCAATCGATGCCGTAACGCGAGCGGTAGTACGCGCACAGGAGCTCGCCCGACACCTTCGTCGCGCCGTACATCGTCGTCGGGTGCAGCGCGACGTCGTCCGGGCACGGATCGGGCAGCGGCCCGCTCGGCGGTGGGCCAAACACCGCGATGCTCGACGTGAAGATCAACCGGCTCACGCGCGCGCGCCGCGACGCCTCGAGCACGTTCCACGTGCCGCTCTGGTTCACGTCGTACGCGAGCCGCGGATCTTGCTCGCCGCGCGCGCTCAGGATCGCCGCGAGGTGGAACACGAGATCGGGCCGGATCTCGGTGAACATGTGCTGCACGGCCGCCGCGTCGGTGACGTCGAGGCGCTGCCAGTCGACGCCTTCGACCGCATGCGCGTGGCTCGGCGGCCGCGGTGCGAGATCGGTCGAGACGACCTGGTGCCCTTGCGCGACGAGCGTGCCGATCAGGTCGTGGCCGATCTGGCCGCCTGCACCGGTGATGAGAACTTTCATGCCGGGCGCAATATAGCAACCCGGCGTGGTTCAGTTGAGCGGGTTGCCGATCAACGTGTCGCAGGCATGCGTGAACGTCATCACGTTGTCGACCATCGTGCCGGGCCCGGGGTTCGTGTCGGTCACCACGCCACCGCCGAAGTTGTAGGTCGAGTCGGAGAACGCGAGGAACACGCACATCTCCTCGCTGCCGTTGCCCCAGACCACGGTCGACGCGGTCGTGTTGTAGTAGTCGCACGTGAAGCGCAGCTTCTGGTAGCCGGTGAAGTCGAACGCCGGGGCGATCGGCGCGCCGAGCGAATCGCCGATCACGTTCACGGTCGAATACACGGTGGTCGCCGTGCCGTCGGGCTTCAGCGCCTCGAGCGTCAGGCCGGTGCCGAGCGCGTGATAGTGCGCGAGCGCGTAGTAGATCTTGAAGTCGGGCGCCGGCCAGCTCTGCGGCGGCGTCTGATCGGCGCCGTTCATGTCGCACGTGACGGCAAAGCTCGACTGCATGTTCGGCGGCAGCGCGAGCGCCTCGTTCTCGAACGAGATGCCGGCGAGCTGCCTGACCAGCTGGCTCGTCGCGATCGGCGTGAGCGAGATCTCCGGGTTGACCGTGATCGAGTTGTCGCCCGGGTTCAGCAGGTGGATCGTCGAGACCAGCTTGGAGTGCGCCGGGATCTTGATCGCGTAGCCGGTCGGGAACTGCTGCGCTTCCTGCTGCGATTGTGTCGACTGCGCGAACACGACGCCGCCGAACAGCCCGGCGATGCCTTGATCGAAGTGGCGATCGTTGCAGTTGTACGTGCCGTCGTCGACCGACGAGTTCGAGCCGTTCCAGCTCGGGCCGGGAAACGTGCTCTCCGGCACCCAGAACCAGTTCGAATGGTGGAAGCCGGGGCCGTCGGTGTGGAAGTCGACCTCGTTGATGTAGATGTCGGCGTCGTTGTTCAGCGTGATCTGCACGCAGTCCGCCGTGATCTCCTGCTCGGCCTGCAGCATGTACGGCCCGAACGGGAACGTGACTCGCTTCGACCAGTCGATCGCGTTCGAGGCGTCGGGCTGGGGCGCCGCGTGGTCGTTACCGCAGGCCACGAGCGGAAGGACGACGGCAAACGCGAGCCACCTCATGCGCGAAGTCATACGATAGGTCCAACGATCGATCCAATCCTCGAAAAAGTCACACGTGGATGACACGACCCGCACCCTCGCTGTGGTTTTCGAGGGTTGCGAGGTCGGGCTCCCGCTCGTGAACTACTCGACCGACCGGTTTCGGCTACGGCGGGCGCGTCTACTGCCCGAACCACGCGGTCGTCGGCTGCGGCGGCGGCCGCGATGACGTCCTGCACCTCGGCATGTCGCACGACACGCGCGACTTCGAGCCGGATCCGAAGGCGGGCGTGTTCGTCGATGCCGCGCTCGATGCCGGCACGCTCGCGCTCGGCTCGCAGTACGACGACGCGCGCATGATGCTGGCGGCGCGCGGCTACTGGAGCCCGGCGGCCGAGGACGTCGATCTCGTGCTCGCCGGCCGCGGCGGGTTCTGGGTCAACTTCAATCACATGTTTTGAGCTACGCTTGCGACGGTGACGACTCGACTCGCCGAGCTGAACGAGCGCGTGGGCGAGCTGCGCCGGCTGATCGCCGCGCCGCCGCCCGACGACGCCGACGCCGTGCGCGAGCTGTACTGCGAGCTGGTCGATCGCTACCGAGACGACTCCGACGCGCTCGCCATCCTGCGCCCGATCGGCGACGAGATCCGCCGGCTCGAGGTCGCCGGCGACCTGCCGAGCACGCTGGTCGCGCGCAGCGATCGCCGCAAGCGTACGTAAACCTGGTAAACAGCCCGCGGCCGTGAGCCTGGTCGTGCTCGATGACGTGACGCTGTTCTTCGGAGATCGCATGATCTTCGACGCGGCGAGCTTGCGGCTCGGGCACGGCGATCGGATCGGCCTCATCGGGCCGAACGGCTCCGGCAAGACGACGCTGCTGAAGGTCATCGCCGGCCAGCAGGAGGTCGACGACGGCAAGGTGACGCGGGCGAACGGCGTGCGCGTCGGCTGGCTGCCGCAGGACCTCGCGGTCGCGGGCGGCCGGGCCCTGCTCGACATGATCCTGACCAGCGTGCCCGGCCGCGCCGAGCTCGACGACCGGCTCGCGGCGGCCGAGGTGGCGATCGAGCGCGGCACGCAGGACGGCGCGCCCGAGGCGGAGCTGCTCGATCTCGCGGCCGACGTCGCCGAGCTCCACGAGCGCATCGATCACTTCGACCGCTTCTTCGGCGAGCACGAGGCGCTCGCGATCCTCGCCGGCCTCGGCTTTCAGCCGGGCGACGAGCGCCGCGACATCGCCGAGCTCTCGGGCGGCTGGAAGATGCGCGGCGTGCTGTCCGGCTTGCTGTTCCAGCGCCCCGACGTGCTGCTGCTCGACGAGCCGACCAACCACCTCGACCTGCCGTCGGTCGCGTGGTTCTCCGACTTCTTGAAGCGCTGGAACCGCTGCTTCGTGCTGATCAGCCACGACCGCGAGTTCATGAACGAGCAGATCGCGCGCGTCGTGTCGCTCGAGCTCGAGGGCGTGCGCACGTACGCGGGCAACTACGAGCGGTACGTCACGCAGCGCGACGAAGAGGAGACGATCCTCAAGGGCCGCGCGAAGAACCTGGCGCGCGAGCGCGAGCGACTGCAGCGGTTCGTCGATCGGTTTCGCGCGCAGGCGAACAAGGCGCGCGCGGTGCAGTCGCGCATCAAGGCGCTCGAGCGCATGGAGGATGTCGAGACCTACGGCAAGCGCGGGTCGATGCGGTTCTCGTTCCCCGCGGCGACCAAGCCGGTGTCGGAGGTGCTGCGCGTCGACCAGCTGAGAAAGGCGTACGGCGAGCACGTCGTGCTCGACGGCGTCGACCTCGCGGTCAAGCGCGGCGAGAAGATCGGCATCATCGGCGTCAACGGCGCCGGCAAGACGACGCTGCTGCGCATGCTCGCGGGCGAGCTGCCGCACGACTCCGGCGCGATCAAGCTCGGCAACGGTGTCGAGCTCGGCTACTACGCGCAGCACCACGCCGATACGCTCGACATGACCGCGACGGTGTACGAGACCGTGCAGCGTGCCGCGCCCGAGACGCCGCCGAACCGCGTCCGCTCGATCTGCGGCGCGTTCATGTTCTCGGGCGACGACATCGACAAGCCGGTCAAGGTGCTGTCGGGCGGCGAGCGCGCGCGGGTCGCGCTGGCCAGGTTGTGTGCGGCGCCGGGAAATCTCTTGCTCATGGACGAGCCGACCAACCACCTCGATCTCGCGAGCTCCGAGGCACTCGCACAGTCGCTGACGACGTTCGACGGCACGCTCGTGTTCGTCAGCCACAACCGATCGCTGATCCGCACGCTCGCGACGCGGATCTGGAACGTCGAGGCCGGCCGCGTGGAGACGTATCCGGGGACCTTGGACGAGTACATGTATAGCCAGGCCCTCCGCCGCGGGGCCGCGGAGGGACCCGGCGGGCCTCGGGCGTCGGGCGTCGGGCCTCCGGAGAAGAAAGCAGACGAGAAGGCGCGACGGCGGAGAGAGGCGGAGGCGAGACAGAAGCGGAGCGCGAGGCTCGGGCCTCTGGAGAAGCAGGTCGCGCAGCTCGAGGAGCGGATCGGCGTGCTCGAGACCGAGCAAAAAGTCCGATCCGCGGAGCTCAGCGATCCGAGCGTTTACGACGAGGCCGCCCGCCGCAACAAGCTGCTCGGCGATTACCAGAGCTCCGCCGAGAAGCTCGAGGAGCTGACCGCGCGGTGGGAGAAGGCCATGGCCGAGCTCGAGGCGGCCAAGGCCGCATTGTAGCCGCGCAAAAGCCGCGCGATACTCGGGACGTGCAGCCCGAGTCCCAGCTGATCGACGGCAAGTACCATCTCGAGGCGGTGGCGGGTGAGGGCGGGATGGCGACGGTCTATCGCGCGGTGCAAAGAGGCGCCGCCGGGTTCCAGCGCACCGTCGCGATCAAGCACATCAAACCCGAGTTTCGCGCGCTCAAGAACTACATCGACATGTTCATCGAGGAGGCGCGCGTCGGCAGCGAGCTCCAGCATCCGAACATCGTCCAGGTGCACGACTTCATCAGCCAGGACGGCTCGTACTACCTGGTGATGGAGTGGGTCGAGGGCATCGACCTCGGTCATTTCATCCGCATGCATCGCGACGAGGGCAAGTCGGTGCCCTGGCAGCTCGCGGTCGCGATCGGCATCGGCACGCTGCGCGGCCTCGGCGCGGCGCACGATCGGCGCGGGCCCGACGGCTCGCCGTCGCCGGTGATCCACCGCGACGTGTCGCCGCACAACGTGCTGCTCGGCACGAACGGCGTGGTCAAGCTGTCCGATTTCGGGCTCGCGAAGGCGCGCGATCGCATCGCCAGCTTGACCGCGCCCGGCACCGTGAAGGGCAAGCTGATGTACCTCGCGCCCGAGGTCACGTTCGGCAAGCCGAACTCGCCGCAGTCGGATCTGTTCGGCGTCGGCAACATCCTGTGGGAGACGCTCACCGGCGAGCGCTTGTTCGACGGCAAGAACGACGTCGAGATCTTCAAGAAGATCCGCGCCTGCAAGGTGGCGCCGATTCGCGACAAGCGGCCGGACGTGCCGCCCGCGTTCGCGGCGGTGCTCGACGTGGTGTTGTCGGCCGATCCGAACGATCGCTACGCGGCCGCCACCGAGTTCGTGAGCGCGCTGTCGCAGGTGATGAAGCAAGCGGTCGGCGTCGATCCGCAGCAGGCGCTCGCGCAGGCCGTGCGCGAGCTGCGCGCGAAGATGCCGGTCGCGCAAGACGTCGTGCGCCCGGACGATCTGACTCCCGCCGCCGATCTCAGCGCCGGCCCGACCATCCCGCAGGGATCGCGCAAGAAACGCGAATCCGTCGACCTCGACGTCGACGTCGAGTTCTCCAACGTCGTGCCGCTCGACAAGCCCAAGAAGACCAAGCCGCCGGCGTAGAGCCGCTGGCGCGCTCGTAGATGTTCGCGGTACAATTTTCCCGATGCGCCCGGCTGTCTTCCTCGTGCTCGCCGCCGGATGCGGCGCGTCCAGCACGATGGGCAAGGACGACTCCGCGGCGATCGCGGCGCAGCTCGGCACGCTGTCGGCCGCGGCACTCGCGTCGGCGCAGGACGCGCTGCCGAGCCCGGGTGCGCCGCTGTCGACCTCGGCGGAGCAGTCGATCGCGTGTTCGGCCGGCGGTAGCGCGGGCGTGTCGGGCGATCTCGACGGCGACTTCGCGGCCGATCTCACCGGCACGTACTCGCTCGATCTGATGTCGACGTTCGCGGACTGCGTGGTCGGCAACGGGATCGTCATCAACGGCGCGCCGTACCTCGCGACCACCGGCACGCTGTCGTTCCGCGGCGGCGCGCTCGTCACCGGCACGATCACGTTCAGCGGCGCGCTCACGGCCGGCAACGACACGTGCAACGTCGACGTCATGCTGCACCTGCCCGGCGGGGCCGCGAGCGGCGCCGTGTGCGGCAACGCGCTTCGCGTCGCGCAGTAGCGCGGCTGTTACACCTGGCTCGGTGCGCGCGCCGCCGGCGCGTGGCATGTGCCGGCGATGCGTCCGCCCGTCCTCGCCGTCCTCGCCGTCCTCGCCGTCGCGCTCGCGTTCGCAAGTATCGCGGGTGCCGACGTGCCGGAGTACGTGTCGAAGTCGGGCGGCTACGCGATCGACTTTCCGGGCGCACCGACCGAAGACGCCCAGGAGGGCATCGTTCAGGGCGCGAAGCTGCGCGTCGTGTTCGACGTGTTCGCGCGCGAGAAGGACCAGCTGTTCATGGTCGCGTACGCGGATATTCCGGCCAGTGCCGCCGGTCACCCGATCGATGACTCGAGCCTGGTCGCACAAGGCCGCTTGATTCGGCGCAAGGACTTCAAGCTGTTCGGGCACCACGCGCGCGACGTCGAGGTGGCGCTGGCCGCCGATCACGTCCTGCGCGTCCGGATCGTCGACCTCGGTCGCCGGCTGTATCAGATCGGCGTCGTCATGCCCGCGACCCTCGCGCATCAGCCGGCGATCGATGGCTACTTCGGCTCGTTCCGCCTCACACGCTAGAGCGCCGACCGGTTTGCAGCGTCGAGCGAGACCGAGCGATCCGAGGCGGATCGGGCCCGGAAGCGGAGCGAGAGCGCGTCGTTGTTCTACGTGCCGAGTGAGAACCGGCCGTACGGCCCGAGGCGCCCGGAGCGCGACGGTCGCAGCCGGCGATGTAAACCGGTCGGCGCTCTAGGGTGCTGTGGCCTCGACGGCCTTGACCTGGAACACGGTGCGATCGTCGAGCCGGATCGCGGTGAGCTGACGGCCCCACACGCAGCCGGTGTCGAGCGCGAGGTGGTGCGCGCCGAGATCGAGGCCGAGCGCGGCCCAGTGGCCGAACACCACCACGTGCGACGCCCACGCCGGATTCGCGAGCTTGAACCACGGCAGGTCGCCGGGCGGTGCGCCGGTGGGCGGGCCGTTGTATTTTGGCTCGACGCGGCCGTCGGCCTCGAGCACGCGCGCGGTGACGAGATACGCCAGGACCGCACGCCAGCGATCGCCGCCGCCGAGCCGCGGGTGCCACGCCGGCGGCGGGCCTTTTGCGCGGGTTTGCGCGAGGAACGCGCGCCAGGTCGGCCCGCGCAGCTGCGCCTCGCACTCGGCGGCGAGCGCGCGGGCCTCGCCGATCGTCCAGCGCGGGTGCAGGCCGGCGTGGACCAGCGCGAACCGGTCGTCGTGCACGAACAGCGGCCGCGCGCGCAGCCAGTCGACGAGCGCGTCGCGATCCGGCGCGCGCAGCACGTCGTCGAGCGTGTCGCGCGGCTTCTCCTTGGCCGCACCCGCGACGCGGGCGAGCAGGTGCAGGTCGTGGTTGCCGAGCACGCAGGTCACCGCGTCACCGAGGTCGCGCGCCCAGCGCAGCACGTCGAGCGAGCGCGGCCCGCGATTGACGAGATCGCCGGTCAGCCACAGCTCGTCGCGGCCCGGCGAAAACCCGATCAGCGCGAGCAGCCGCTCGAGGCTGGCCTTGCAACCCTGGACGTCGCCGATCGCATACCGGGCCATTAGACCTCGACGCGCGCGGTGACGAAGCCGACGCGCGCGGCGCCGATGCGCACCTCGAGCACGCCCTTGCCGCGCACGAGGTAGCTCGCCCACGCCGCATTCGTCGTGCCGCGCGTGCCCGGATACGACGGCAGGTTCGCGCCGGTGTGCAGGCCGTGGCCCCAGCCGTCGAGGTGGCCGAGGACCTGGTGCGCCGCGCCGGCGTCGACCAGCTCGCAGCCGCGCGCGGTGCAGGTCGCGTACAGCGGCTCGTTGAAGTCGAGCTTCTTCGCGCTCGGCATGCCGTAGGTCGCGAGATAGCCGTCGTTCTCGACGCGGATGTCGACGCGCGTCATGACGCCGTCGAGCGGCTTGCGCTCGAGCTTCGCGATGCGCACGCGCGGCGCCATCGCCGCGACGCGCAGCAGCACGGCGGCCTGGTTCGCGCACACCCTCGGCAGCTCGTGCGGCGGCGGGTTCCACATGCCGAACCGGGGATCGATGCCGCCGATCTCGACCGGCCCGAGCTGCGGGTGCACGAACGGCCGCCACTTCGGAAAGATCCGGCTCTCGTTCTCGTCGCGATCCCACCACGCGAGCTTGACGAGGTCATGGCGCGTGACGCGCTCGTAGTACTGCACGAACTTCGGCGGCCGCGTCATGCCGATGCGGGCGAACAGATCCCACAGCTCGATCGCATAGGCGATCGCGCCGCGCTGCTGGTAGGCGTACTCGCTGAGGTCGCCGCGCAACGGTTTGTCGGGCTCGTACAGGAACTCGTCGTGGCCCGACACCGTCGGGTAGCCGGCGTGATCCGTCATCCACGCTTCGACCTGGCGGAAGATCGCGAGGTCTTCCTGATCCATCTTCGAGTCGGGCCCGTCGCCGAGCGGCCGGATCAGCACGCCGCCGAACGTGTGGAAGTTCGTCCACGCGAAGATCTCGGGATGCGCGGTCGCGAACTCGACGATGCCGCGCGCCTCCGGCTCGCTCGCCGCGAACGGGCCGGCGCCGAGCTGCTCGTGCCCCGGCGCCCACGACCACGGGAAGTTGCGGTTGAGATCGATCGGGTTGTCGCCGAGGAAGAACGGCGACGGCACGCGCTTGCCGTCGAAGTGCTCGATCACGCCCTCGGGATAGACCTTGTAGAACG
Organism: Kofleriaceae bacterium; assembly: GCA_036490935.1. Classification (GTDB taxonomy): domain Bacteria; phylum Myxococcota_A; class Polyangia; order Haliangiales; family Haliangiaceae; genus JABFXX01. The sequence continues at coordinate 38,260 of DASXCY010000125.1, forward strand.
GGCCCTCGTCCTCGAGCGTGCGCTCGACGAGCAGGCCGGACATCTCGACCGCCTCGACGAGCTCGCCGCCCGGATCCTTCACCCGCATCGCGAGCGCGAGCCCGTCGCCGTCGACGTCGCCGGGGATCCAGCGCGGTTTGCCGCGCTCGACCCGCGCGTCGCGCGGCACCGAGCGCCCGGTCTTGAGCACGCACTCGGCGCCGTCGGGCGAGATGCGCGGCACGACATAGAACAGCACGTCGCGGAGGCGCGCGAGCATCACGGGCGCGAGGTCGAGATCGTCGGCCTCGAGGTGGATGCGCAGCGCGTCCTCGGCGATCGCGAGCGCGCAGCTCGAGCCGGCGACCTCGGCGGCGTGCACGTTGCCGTCGACCCACACGGCGGGGCGGATGCGATCGGGATCGGGGCCGATGGCGAGCAGCCACACGTCGCGGCCTTCCGGCGTCTTGGCGAGCGAGGACAGGCGCACGAGCTGCGGGTACGCCTCGACCCACGCGTGTAACTGCGCGGTGAGCTGGTCGTAATCGAGGTAGCCGGTCCGGAACGGGAGGGCGACGTCGGCGAGCGCACGCGGCATGGCAAGACCGAACCTACACCCGCACACGTGATCGAGATCGCAACCAGAACGGCAACCTGCGTGTCGAGAACAATATGGACCTTTCGCGCGTCGGATCCATGCACCACATTTTGGATATGGCCATGCTGACCTTCGATTCGATTCCGCAAGCACGCGTCGTCCGCAAGGGCAGCCAGCAGTTCGCCGCGCCGCGTGCGCCGCGACCGCGCCGCGCGCCGAGCCAGTGGCGCTCGCAGATGCGCGACGCGTTCGGCATCGCGATCGGCCTGTGGCCGCTCACAGGCGTGCTGCTGCTCGCGGTCGGCCTGCTCTACATGGCGGGCATGAACGGCTCGCCGTAATCGCCGTAATAGTTGCGAGCCGCGCGCCGCGGGGCGACTCTGGGCGCATGCCATCGTTCGCCCGGATCTGTGTGGTGGTCGCGTGCCTGGTGGGATCGTCGGGAATCGCGGCGGCCGACGACTATCCGATCGCCGTCGTCGATCGCCCGCTGACGCTGCCAGGCGGCATGCTGCAGGCGTACGCGGCCGGCACACTCGGTTACGACTCGCCGACCTCGACGACGCTCGAGGGCCTCGAGCTCGGCGGCGACTACGGCATCGCGCCGAAGCTGCAGGCCGGTGCGTTCGTCGATCTGCTGGTGTCGCCGTCGTCGCAGCTCGACCGCGCGTTCGGCACCGTGCAGTACCAGCTGCTCGCGTTCGCGGCGCTGCGCATCGATCTCGGCGCGCAGCGCGTCGGCAACGGCGATACCTACGCGGCGTTCGGCGTCGGCCTGCCGCTGCGGCTCAAGCTCACCGACACGGTCGCGCTGATCAGCAGCCGCCCGTGGGCGTGGGGCGAAGAAGACGACATCTTCCAGGCCCGCACCGATGCATCGAGCTGGATCTCGGAGGTTCACGTTCCGGCCGGCTTGCTCTGGCAGGTCGCGCCGCGCGTCGCGCTGGTCGCGCGCGGCGGTTACACCCACCAGGGCAGCGCCGGCTTCGTGCCGCTCGGCGTCGATGCGGTGCTCGCGGTCGATCGCCTCGACGTCGGCATCACCTTCGACGTCGCGGGCCAGATCGCGCCGAGCAACGGCACCGGCTACTTCGACGACGTGCGCGGCCGCCTGTTCCTTCAGCTGCGGCTGTAGCGCTCGCGCCACGCCCGCTCGGCGGCGATGCCGAGCTTCTCGAGCCGCGGGATCGCGAACCGCTCGACCGCGAAGTAGTACGCGTCGACGCGGGTCTCGAACGGCAGCACGCCGAGCTCGCCCCACGCCGGATCGAAGCGCTCGCCCGCGGCGAGGCGGCGCAGCACCGGTGCGGCGATCTGCGCCTCGGAGGCGGCGAACGCATGCGCGGCCTGGGTCGCGAGCTGCTCGCGGTGCCAGGGCGGTAACCGAGGCACCAGCGCGGCGAGCGCGTCCCAGCCGAGGCGCTGGTGGCGAACCTCGTCGGCGCAGATCGCCTCGAGCGCGGTGCGCACGAGCGGCTCGCGCGTGGTGCGCCGGCCCGCGCGGAACAGCGCCATCGAGATGGTCTCGCCGATCGCGATCTCGGCGAGCACGAGCGCGGCGGTGCGCGCGACCGGATCGGGCAGCGCCGCGAGTCGCGTGCGCACCGGCGTGCCGTCGTAGCGCGGCGCCGACGCGCCGAGCCGCGCACCGACCTCGGCACACAGCCTCGCGTGCCCGATCTCCTCGCGCGCGGTCGCCGCGAACCGCGCCGGCCACGGCTCGGGCAGCACGCCGCGGCTCGACGCCGCGAGCGCGCGATAGATCAGCGCCGAGCGCAGCTCCTCGGCGGCGCGCATCGGCCACGCGTCGCGTGCGAACGCCAGCTGCTCGGGCGAGAACGCCGCGAGCGCCGGTTCGGGCAGCTCAGTCCACGACGCCCGCATCGTGGCGCTCGCCCGGGTACACGCAGACCGGCACGCCGCCGTCGGCCTCGCCACGCGCGTAGTCGTCGTATGGATCGGACCAGGTGCCGCCGCCGGATTCGCAGGTCTTGCGGTCGGCGCACTCGTACTTCTCGGCGACGGTCATGTCGCGTCCACAGATGCACGGGTCCGAGCTCGCGTTGCCGCATGGCACGCTGCCCGGCGTGCCGCCGGAGGTGAAGCAGCCTGCCAACGCCACGGCGCCGCCCGCACGGACGAGCTCTCGCAACCGATCACGCCAGCTCATGACGGCTGATGGAGCAAAGATCGCGCCCGCACAAGCCCGCATTGCGGCACGGGCGAGCATCAGTTTTTCGTCGGGTCGCTCGGCTCACTCGACAACATCGAGATAGGTGATGGTGTCCGTGATCTCGGCGGTTATCGCGATCTGCACGTTCGCGAGCGGCGCCACGAGCTGGAGCGGGAACACGGCGCCGCCGTAGGAGCAAGACAGCGCCAGCACGCCGTTCTCGGTCGTCAGGCTCGCGCGCAACGTGACGAGCCTGCCGGCTGGCAGCTCGGCGCCGGTTGCCAGCGACACGCCGGCATCGCCGACGTACGGCGCGATGCCTTGAAACTGGGTGTTGACGCCGCAGAACGCATCGTTCGAGCTCGGCTGCGACGGATCGTGCAGCACGACGCCGAATGTCATCGGCGATGCCGCCGGCTGCAAGATCAAACCGATATCCACGTGCCACTCGCGCGGCGTCTGGTCGACAAGGCTCACCTCGACCAGGTGCATCGTCGACGGCAGCGATGCCGGCGTCAGCGATCCAGCGGTGTCCGGCCACGGATCGTCCCAGACCTTGCTGGTCGGATCGAAACCGTCGAACACGACGCGCGTCTGCGGCGTCGGGAGCAGATCGCCGTCGGTGTCGCGCTGCTCGGGGTTGGGAACACCGGACAATTGTCGCTGTCGTCGGGCACCCCGTCGCCGTCGCTGTCGCTGCTCGTGTGCGCCAGGCCGAACACCTGATTGCAGCCCGCGAGGACCAGCGCGGCTGCGAAGGCCGCGCGCCGGACCATCATTCGTCTTCGAGGGGGGCGGCGCGCAAGGTTCGCGGCAGATCGAGCAGCGATTCGGTCGGCGAGCCGACGAGCATCGCCGGTGACATGTTCGTGAGCCCCCACGGCTCGATCGTGCCGGCGGTCACGGCGAACGCGCCGCCGTCGATGCGGCCGACGACGCCGAAGCCGCTGCGCATCGGCACGCGCGCGGTCTCGATGACGAGATCGGGCAGGTGCGAGACGTCGACCTCGACCAGGCCGCGCTCGCACGTCAGCACCAGCCGGTACTGCAGCACGCGCCGCTCGACGAGCAGCACGTTGCCCATCGCCGAGTCGAACACGTCGGTCCAGCCCGCGGTCGGCGAGCCGTGCTCGCGCAGCGCGGCGAACTCGAGGTGGTACAGCTTCGGGCTGTCGATCTTGCGCGCGAGGATGCCGGCCGTCGTGACGACGCAGTCGAGGAAGCCCTGCGCGTGCAGATCGACGACGGCCGACTTGTGATCGACCGTCCACCACGAGCCGGGCACGTGCGGCGCGCAGCCCAGGAACACGTTCTTCGCCGAGCTGCCTTTCAGCCACTCGCTGAGCACGCACGCGACTTCCGGTGCGCTGCCGGTGTCGCCGAGCCGGCGATCGCCGTTCCACAGCACGCTGTCGCCGGGCAGGCGATGCACGGCATCGAAGTGAAAGTAGCGGCCCTCCCACGGCGGCACGAGCGAGAGCTTGTCGCCGACGCGGATCTGCGAGACCGCGTCGAGATCCTCGGGCACCGCGATGGATGTCTCGCCACGCGGATCGAGCGCGACGAACAGCAGGCCGCGCGGCGTCAGGCCCTGCTTGCGCAGCTCCTTGAGCCCGAGGATGACCGCGGCAGGATCGCGGTAATGATAGACGCGCGTGGCGAGCACCGCCCCGAGCCTACACCGTTACAACAGCACGCCGGTCAGGATGATCTTCGCGATCGTGAAGTAGATGATGATCCCCGAGACGTCGACGAGCGTCGCCACCAGTGGCGCCGACGCGCTCGCCGGATCGGCGCCGGCCTTGCGCAGCACGAATGGCAGCATCGCGCCCATCAGCGTTCCCCAGGTCACGCAGCCGACGACCGAGCAGGCGATCGTGAGGCCGACCATGACGAAGTGCCGGCCCGCGGAGCCGTCGTACGCGCCGAACGCGCCCCACACGATCACGCGCACCGCCGCGACGCTGCCGAGGATCACCCCGAGCACGACGCCCATCTGGATCTCGCGGCGCAGCACGCGCACCCAGTCGCCGATGCGAACCTCGCCGAGCGCCATCGCGCGGATGACGAGCGTCGACGCCTGCGAGCCCGAATTGCCGCCGCTCGAGATGATGAGCGGCAAGAACAGCGACAGCACGATCGCCTTGTCGAGCTCGCCCTCGAAGAAGCCGAGCGCGGTCGCGGTCAGCATCTCGCCGATGAGCAGCAGCGTCAGCCAGCGCGCGCGCTTCTTGATCATCTCGCCGCGGCTCGACGCGAGGTACGGCATGTCGAGGGCTTCGAGACCGCCGAACTTCTGGATGTCCTCGGTGGCCTCTTCCTGGACGACATCGACGATGTCGTCGATCGTCACGATGCCCTTCATCTTGCCGTCCTGGTCGACGACGGGGACGACGTTCAGGTCGTGCTCGGCGAACACGCGCGAGACCTGCTCCTGATCCATGTCGTCCGAGACGCGGACGATGTCGGTCTCCATGATCTCCAAGACCAGCTTCTTGGGATCGGCGCCGAACAGATCGCGGAACGACACGACGCCGAGCAAATGCTGCTCGGCATCGAGCACGTACGCGACGTAGATCGTCTCGAGCTTCGCGCGCGCCTGGCGGCGCAGGTACGAGATCGCCTCGTCGGCGGTCATGTTCGGCCGCAGGCGCGCGTAGCGCGTCGACATCAGGCCGCCGGCGTCGTCCTCGGCATACGCGAGCAGCGCGTTGACTTCCTTGCGCGTGGGTTCGTCGAGGAGCGCGAGCAGCTTGGGTCGCTCGGCCTCGGGCGCGGCCTGGATGACGTCGGCGACGTCGTCGGGCTCGAGCAACCGCATCCACTGCCGGCGCTGGCCCGGCCGGAAGTTCACCATCAGCTGCGCGTGATCGATCGCGGGTAGCGCGATGAAGAATTCCTCGGCCTCCTCGCGCGGCAGCACGCGCAGGCCGTCGCCGCGCTCGTCGAGATCGAGAAACGGCCAGGCATCGCGAAGGTCGTCGACCGAGAGCGCGTCGGTTTCCTCGGGCTGGCGGGCGGCGGCCGGCGCCTCGTCGGCGAGCACCGGGATCGAGCCGCTCTGGCGGAGCTCGACGAGCTCGACGACGTCCGAGTCGTCGCCGCGGCTCTCCGCGACCGCCTTGATCTCGTCGATGACGACCTGCGCCTGCTCGGGCGGCAGCAGCTGGACCTCGCCGGTCTGCTCGCCGCCCGGCGACGGAATGATCAGCTCGGGGACGGGCGAGCCGGTACCGGGCGCTGGATCCTCGGGAGCCATGCTCGCAAACCCTGCCCAATCGGATCGCAGCTGTCTAGAGGATCGCGTCGACGATCGCGGGTAAAGCGATCGCCGCCGGCGCGCGCACGACGTGGTCGGCGAGCTCGCCGAACGGGTTGTCCTCGACGTTGACGTCGACGATGACGGCACCGGCGCGCGCCGCGAGCGTGACGACTTGCCACGGCAGGTTCGTCTGGGCCGACGTACCGGCGACGACGAGCAGCGCGGCACCGGTCGCGAGCCGGCGCGCGGTGTCGAGGAAGAACCGCGGCTCGTCGTAGGTCTCGTCGAACCACAGCACGTGCGGGCGCGCGGGTCCGCCGCAGCGCGGGCAGGCGAGGCGCGCGCGCACGTCGGCGGGGACCGGCTCGCCCTTGCCGAGGAGCGGGGTGTCGTCGGGAATCGGCCAGGTGTCGGGTTCGCAGTCGGCCGCGCACCGCATGTGATCGATGTCGCCGTGGATCGCGAACGCGCGGCGGCTGCCGGCGCGCCGGTGCAGGCCGTCGACGTTCTGCGTGATCAGCGCGAACCGGTCGCCGAGCCCGGCTTCGAGCCGGACGAGCGCGGTATGGCCGGCGTTGGGCTCGGCGCGCCGGCATGCGCCGCGGCGGTACAGGTACCAGGCCCACACGTCCCACGGCATGCGCTCGAATGCGGCACGGGTCGCGAGCTGCTGCGGGTGGTATTCGCGCGAGCCGACCGTCCAGTAGCCCTCGCGGCCGCGAAACGTCGGGATGCCGCTCTCGGCCGACACGCCGGCGCCGGTCAGCGCGATCGCGTTGCCGCCGGCAGCCAGCGCGGCACGACACGCGGCGAGCGCGGCGTCCATCGGCTATCATGGTCGCATGGTTCGCGTCCGCTTGCTGATGGTCGCGTGCGCGCTCGCGGCGTGCTCGCATGGCAGCGACGACAGCGCGAAGCAGTGGCAGTCGTCGCCGCCGCCTCCCAAGATCGAGGTGCCGGCCGAGGTGTCGATCGCGGTGGAGGTGAACGGGCAGGGCCGCGCGCCGATCACGACCGACACGCTGAAGGCGGCCAAGCCCGACTTCGAGGACGTCGAGCACCGCGTGTGGCTGGTGACGACGCTCGTGCCCGAGGCCGCGCGCTCGAGCGCCGCGATCGCGGCGACGTCGCCGACCGGCATGAGCATGACGCTCGGCCGGCCGGCCCCCGACGGCTTCGAGCCGGCGCTGTTCCTGTCGCGGCGCGGCGAGCTGAAGGTCGCCGCGATCGATCCGAAGGATCCGTTTCCGAAGTGGCACGGTCAGGGCGGGCGCCTGCGCCGCCCCGGCGACTCGATGCCGCACGTCGGGCCGGTCGCGAAGCTGTCGATCACGACGCCGCCCACGCCGTGATCTCGCCGGCGACGAGCGTCGTCGCGCCGGGCGGCGGCTCGCCGAAGCCGAGCACGCGGCAGCCGAGCGCGTGCGCGATGTGGCCGAAGGTGTGGCGCGCGTTGAGCTCGCAGAACGGGTGCAGCGCGCGCGCGCCGGACTCGTCGCGATAGACGAAGCCGTCGAGCCCGAACGGCCCCGCGTAGCCGGCGCGTGCGAGCGCGGCCGACACCGCGGCGTACGCGCGTGCGACCTCGGCGAGCTCGGCCGGCTCGAGCGCCGTGCCTCGCTCGATGCCGCGGAACGTGCCGCGTGCGTCGACGACGAGCGCGTGCGGCGGATGTGCCGGCCGGCCGACGGCGCCGCACACGCCGAAGTCGCAGATGCGATCGAGCCACGGCTCGAGCACGGCGCCGCGCGCGACGAGCCTGGCGACGCGCGCGCGCAGCTCGCCCGCCGGCTCGCCTTCGCCGCGCGCGCGATCGCGGCCGGCCGCGGTCCACGCCACCTTGCACACCCAGCGCGCCGGCCACGCGATGCCTTCGAGCGACTGCAGCGCGCGCGCACCGGGGAGGGCGCATCCCAGCTCGGTCGCGAGCGCGAGCGCGAACCGGCGATCGTTCACCGCCTTCGCGCCCGGATCGGCCCACGCCAGGTCCCAGCGCGGCGGCGTGCCGGCGCGCATCGTCACGCCGGTCGCGCGCACGCCGACCTCCGCAGGCGCCCAGATCTCGACCTTCTCGCCGCGCGGTGCGAGCGCCGCGAGCAGCACCGCCGCCTCCGAGATTCGTCGCGCGACATGCGCGGGGATCCCGAGCCCGCTCCACTTCGCCTCTTGATCCAAGTTCGCGTAGATGATCATCGCGGCGCGCCGCCGGGCCGGGTCGGCGAGACCTCGGCGAGCCGGGCGATGAAGGCCTCGTCGAAGCCGGCGCGGCGCCGCGCATCGCGGTCGAGCCGCACGCCGCGCGCGCGGTGCGGGCCGAGCGGGAACTTCACGGTGCGCGTGTACGCGTCCCACGCGTCCGAGTCCGGCGCGAGCCGGCGCAGCCACTGCCAGCCGAACCGCACGTGCCGGATCTCGTCGGCGTGTACGCGCTCGAGCGCGACCGCGGTCGCGATGTCGCCGCACGCGCGCGCGGCCGCCGCGTAATCGCCCGCGAAGTCGAGGTTGGCCGCCTCGAACGTCAGGCCCATCGCGCACGCGAACTCGAGCGGGCTGGTCAGGTGATCGAGCTTGGCCCAGAAGTGGCCGGTCACCGGGTGATCGCCGAACCGCGTGCCGTGCGCGGCGAGCCGCGCCGCGTACAGCGCGAAGTGGCGCTGCTCGTCGGCCGCGATCGCGACGAGGCCGCGCCGGAACGCGCGCGGCGCGTCGGCAAACGCCAGCACCGCCCACGCGAACAGCTCGACCGCCTGGAGCTCGTGGTTCGCGAGCGCGTGCAGGATCCTCGCGCGTTGCGCCGGATCGGCCATCCCCGCGAGCGGCGGCACGCGAGCCTGCTTGCCCGGGACCATGCGCAGCTCGCGCGGCCGGCCGGGCGCGGCCAGCCGAACCACGGCCTCGCCGTCGCGAAACTCCAGCCGGCCCGGCGCCGCCAGCTTGTCGGCGAGCCGGTCGCTCTCGACGACCCGGCGCGCCCAGTCGCTAGCGGCGTGCATCCGCGCGCGGACGGCGGCGCGAGATTACCAGCACGACGACGCCGAGGCCGAGCAGCATCGGGCCGGCCGGCGAGCCGCCGGCATCGCAGCCCGCGTTGCCGCTGGCGCCGGTCTCCGAGCCGGGGAAGCACACGCCGTCGGTGCCCGAGCCGTCGCTCACGCAGCCGAAGCCCGACGGACACGACCCGCTGCTCAGGTTGCACGGGATCACGCACACGCTCTCGGTGCCGTCGCTCGCGCACTGCCCGTCGAGGCAGTCCGCGCTCGTCGTGCACGGCGAGCCGAGCCCGCCGGGCGTGCCCGAGCCCGCGATGCACGCGCCCTGGTAGCACACGTCGTTCGTCGGGCAGTCGCTGTCCGTGCTGCACGTGACGCCGACGATGATCGTCAGGTTCTGCACCGCGGTCTGCTGGTTGCCGGCGGTGCACGTGATCTGGAAGTTGTGCGTGCCGTTCGACAGCCCCGCGTTCGTCGAGAAGTTGTACGGCGCGACGGTGAGCGTCGGACCGGCGCCGCCGTCGACCGTCAGCGCCACCGACTCGATGCCGCTGCCGTCGGACTCGGTGCACGTCGTGTCGATCGCGAAGCCCGCGGCCTGCGCGCTGTTGTTCGCCGGCGACGTGATCGTGAGGACGGGCGGCTTCGCGTTCGACGCGCCGAACAGCGCGGTGATGATCTTGATCTCGTCCTGCGTCGCGGTGCCCGTGCTCATGCACGCGTGACGGTTGCTCGTGCACTTGACGTTGAACGCGTTGCACGTGCCGCCGCCCGAGCACGTGTACAAGCAGTCGCTGCCACACGGCGCAGCGTTGTGATAGCTGAGCGGCGTCACGAGGTTGTCGTACGTCATCGGATCGTCGGGAAGATCGACGTGATCGAGGTTCCACGCGTGCGCGATCTCCTGGCCGATCGTCGCGCAGTCCTCGTTGACGTCACCGCCCCAGGACTCCGCGAAGTCGAACACGAGCGCGTTCGGGAAGTACGTACCGGAGCACTCGCCCGGAGCCTGACAGTTGTAATCGGCGACGCCGCCGACGCCGTTGCAATCGCCCGATGCCAACACATCGCAGGCCGAGCCTGCCGCCATAACCTCGAAGTAATTCCCTGAGGGTCGCGTGTCGGTCACTGTGATGTTGAACGGCGACATGAGGCTCTTCACGCACGACACGACCGAGTTCCACTTGGTGCTGCCGTACGGATACGCCGACAGAGTCGAGAGGCCGTTGGCGTAGTCGAACGTGTCGGTTACGGAGCTCGTCGACCCTGGGTGCACGGTGCAACCGCTTGGCATGCAGTTGTTAAGGAACACGGTGTGCGAGTTGACCGCCGGGGACGGCGTCGTGAGCGGCGGCAGCCGCATCGGCAGGGCGAGCCGCCTCGGCTGGTCGGCGAAGGCGGCTGGGGCGACGACCGTCGCTGCGAGAAGCACGAGACCCAGAATGCGAGTCATGGTGCGTTCTTATCGCGATCGTCCCGGCCGCGACTAGGACAAAAGCACATCCGGCCACCTGTCTTCTGCTCGCGCGAGGCGATGGCCGGACACCTCGATCACAGGATGGACGAGCAGACGATGAACGCCACGTAAGCTGCCACCAGCAGAGCACCCTCCAACCGCGTGATCTTTCGCGATCCGCGCAACACGACCACGGCGAGCAGCGTGATCCCGACCAGGCCGACTAGGTCGACCAGGTGCATGCGCTCGCCCAGCCGGATCGGCCGTAGGCACGCGGTGACGCCGAGTACGAGGAATACGTTCAATAGGTTCGAGCCGATCAGATTGCCGATCGCCAGCTCGTCCTCGCCCTTGATCGCGCCGATCAGCGACGTCACCAGCTCGGGCAGCGCGGTACCGATCGCGATCACCGTGAGGCCGAGCATGCGCTCCGACATGCCGAGATGCGCACCGATGCCGCGGCCGCCCTTGATGAACAGGTGCGTGCCAGCGAGCAGGAGCACGAGGCCGAGCACGGTCATCAGCCCCGCTGCCGAACGCGACATCCGCGGCCGAGCCTCGGCTTTCTGCTGCTCGCCGTCGCGCGCCCCGATCGTGAGCGTCGCGATCGTGAAGATGATCGCGCACACGACCAGCAGCGAGCCTTCGAGCCGCGACAGCACGCCGTTACGGAACAGCAGCGGCACCGCGATCGCCGAGCCGATCAGTACCGGCGCTTCGCGACGGATCACGCGGCCGTCGATCGTCGGCGGCCGGATCAGCGCGGTCAGCCCCAGGATGAGCGAGATGTTCGCGGCGCACGAGCCGACGACGGTGCCGAGCGCGATCGGCTGGCTGTGCGACAGCGCGGTGTTGGTCGCCACCGCCAGCTCGGGCGCGGACGTGCCGTACGCGACCACCGTGAGCCCGACGACGTACCGGGTGACGCCGAACGCGCGCGCGATCGCGCTCGATCCGTTGACCAGCCAGCGCGAGCCCCAGAACAGGACCAGCGTGCCGATCGCGAGCATGACCACGTCGAGGGCGAGCAACGACAAGGAGTCTAGAACGGTTTGAGGGTCCTGGAAAAACGATCGCGGCCCTACATCGTCACGAGCATCTGTGCCGTCACGGTCGCGCTCAGGATCGCGGTACTGCCACGCGCGAAGGTCCCGTCGAGTGTGCCGATCAGGACGCGCCCTGCGGCTCCGCCGCCGGCGGCTGTCGTACCCGAGCCGCTCGTGATTTGTCCATTCGTCGGTGCCGCGGATCCCGTGCCGCCGGATCCCGAGCTCGCCGTGAAAAGTTGGCCCGTGGACATGACGCTCGCCGCCGCTTGATCGTCCGCCGTCGCATCGTTGCCTGGCAGGCCGCCCGCACCACCCGAACCACCATTTGCCGCGATCGTGCCATCGACCGTGATGCTCGGTGCCTGAAGAATGATGTTGCCTCCCGAACCACCGCCGCTTCCGTCGGCTCCACCACCACCGCCACCGATGTTAATGGCGCCGGTGGATACGACTTCGATCGACGTGATCGACACGATCTCGACACCGCCGCCGCCGCCGCCGCCGTCCAGGCCGGATGCATCGCCATCCCCGCCGCGAGCCCCGCCGATCAACGGCTCGAACGTCGTCTGCGGCGCGCCACCTTTGGACGAGATCGGTCCGATCGACGTTGCTTTCGGTGCGCCGCTTCCGCCGCTCGTAGCGTTACCGCCGCCGCCGCCCCCGAGACCCGGGATCCCATTCTCACCGGCGGATGGCGCGGGTAGCTCGAGCGCTCCCGGTCCGGCGGAGGCCAGGTTCGCGCTGGCGTCGAACAGGCCCTCGAACTTGATCGGACCGCTCGCGACGAACGCCACGGGCATCGTGCCTACGACCGTCGCGTTCTGGATCTCGAACGACTTGCCGACGAACACGCGGATCGCCGAGCTGCCTTGGTTGACGACTAGCGACGTGACCGCGATGGAGGCGTTGCTGCTGTCGACGATCGCGCCGGTGTCCGTATTGACGGTGATCGTCGACGGAAACACGATGTCCTGCGCCGCGGACGCCTGCATCAGTGCCGGACCGAGCCCGTTCGCGGGCTCGAACGTCTTGCAGGACATCGCGCTGTCCTCGCAACCGAGCGTGCAATCGACCATGTCCTGCGACTTCCCGTCGGCGTTGCACGTGGTGAGCTGATCGCTGGTACAGCTCGTCGCCCCAGGCTCGCAGCCGCAGCGATCGACAGGACAGTCGGGGGGAACGATCGTACAGACGCCTTTGGCGCCACCCGAGGCCGCGTATTGCCCATCGACGTCGCAGAACGGATACGCCGGGTCGGCGCAGTCCGCATCTGCCTTGCAGCGGTTTTCCTCTTTCGTGCACGCGCCGGTCGCAAGCCCCGCCAGAACCATCACGTACGCCAGCTTCGCCATGAGCCGTTTATCGCCCGCTAGGCGCTCGGGTTGCTACGATTCCGGCGAGCGACCACAAGTGCAGTCGTTTTGGCGACTTGTGAACACCCCGAGCTTACAGCATCGTGCGCGCGAGGAAGCGGGCGGCGCGCCCTAGCTCGTCGAGGCGATCGCGATCGTTGGAGCTGAAGCTGCCGCGGATGTGCAACGTGGGATCGACGAGCAGGAAGTAGCCGCCGTGCGCGATGTTCGGCGCGCCGTCGGCCTGCGTGCCTTCGACCTGGGTCGAGGTCATGAACGGGCCCTCGATCAATGCCTTCACGCGATCGGGCTGGCCGGTGACGAACCGCCAGCGCGTCGGATCGGCGCCGAACCGCTGCGCGTAGGCGGCGAGCCGCGGCGGCGTGTCGTAGCCGGGATCGACCGAGAACGATAGCAGCTTGACCTTGTCGCCGACGTCGAACGTCTGCTCCTGCAGGTGCGCCATCTTCATCGACGTCACCGGGCAGATCGTGTCGCAGCGCGTGAAGATGAAGCTGACGATCGTGATGTGACCGCGCAGCGCCTCCTCGGTGAACGGCTGCCCCCGCTCGTCGAGCAAGTGGAACGCGGGCACGACGCCGAGGTCGTCGAGCTTCGGATCGGGCGGCCGCGTGAGGAACGTGGCGAACAGCACCACGGCCGCCGCGACGACGATCGCGAGGCACGCGAGCAGCACGCGCTTGCTGGCCACGCCAGGCACCGTAGCAGAGCTCAGACGTCTGACCAGTCGTTGTCGTGGTCGCAGATCTTCGAGATCGAGTTGAGCCAGTGCCACGCGGCGCGCCGCTGCGCCGCCTCGCGTTCCTCGGCCGCGACCATGGCCGACAGCGGGCCGACCTCCGGCTCGGAGCTCATCACCACGCCGCCCTGCATCGTCTGGACGATCAGCTCGGCGAGCGCGTTCGGTGCGCGATCGTGGACCTGGATGTCGATCGACATGGCGACGCCATATCACGGAACCCGTTCGAGCGACGCCGCGACGATCTGCCAATTGTCGGAGCCGCCGTACCGCCAGCCCATCGACACGTCGGTCTCGCTGGCGACGAGCGTGCTGCCGGCCGCGTTGTCGAGCGAGCACCAGCTAGCGCCGTTGTCGAGGACGCCGATCGCGCGGGTCGTGCCGTCCGCGAGCGAGACGAGCGTCTCGGCCGCGAAGCACGGGTTGAGCTGCGCGCCCGAGCCGGCGTCGCACAGACTCCTGCCGGTCGTGCATCTCGACGGAGCTCGGGACGGAGATGTGTGCGCTCGTGGCGCGACCCTAGCGCTGGCGTGCCGCGAAGAACATCTCGCGCAGCGCGGGGTCGCGCAGCTTGCTCGCCTTCGCGTCGATCTCGGCGGTCGCGCGCGCGATCGCGGCGCGCGCGGCGTCGGTCTGGCCGGCGGCCGCGAGGACCTCGGCGCGCCACCGCAGCACGTGCTCGACGCCGTCGATGCGCGTGGCGTCGAGCAGTGCGCCGGCCTCGTCGACGGCGGCGACCGCTTCGCCGTGGCGGCCGAGCCTGGACAGCGCGAGGCCCTGGAACACGAGCCCATAGATGATGCCGACCATCATCGGCATCTTGCGCGCCCACTCGGTCGACGACCGCGCCATCTCGAGTGCCGGCGCCGGCGGGCCGCCGCCGGTGAGGTGCGCGAGCGCGACGTACTGCAACGCGCGCACTTCTTGATAGCGATCGCGGTTCTCGGTCGCGAGCGCGAGGCCGCGCTCGAACAACGCGAGCGCGCCGGGCGTGTCGCCGCCGTGCAGCTTGACCTGGCCCCACGTCACCGCGGTGTCGGCCGCCGCCGACAGATCGCCGGTCTGCTCCGCGACCTTGAGCGCGCGCGACAGATAGCTCTCCGCGCGCTCGACGTCGCCGAGATCCGAGTAGCACTGGCCGATGTTGCCGAGCTTCAGCGCCAAGCCCGAGCGCTCGCCGAGCGCGTGATCGATCTTGAGCGCGCTCTTGTAGTGCGCGAGCGCTTCCTCGTACTCGCCGAGGGCGGCAAAGATGATGCCCATGTTGTTGAGTGCACGCGCCTCGAGCCGCGTCATGCCGAGCGCGCGATAAATCACCAGCGCCTCGGCGTACGCCTCGATCGACTGCTCGAGCTTGCCGATGTTCCACAGCGTCGTGCCGCGCTGGTTCAGGATCGTCGCGCGTGCGGTGAGCGCGGCCGGCTCCGACTTCTGCGCGATGGCGTCCACCAGCTCGAGCGCTTGCTCGACGAGTCGCAGCGACTCCTCGACGTTGCCGACGAGGCGCGCGATCGCCGAGCGCAGCCGCAACGCCTCGGCTTCGGCGAGCACGTCCTTGGCCTCGCGCGCGAACTGCAGCGCCGGCGCGACCGCGCGCAGCGCCGCGGGCGCCTTGCCGACGTCGATGTAGAACTGCGCGAGCGCGCAGTGCGCGTGCGCGAGCTTGCCGGGATCGGCGGTGGCCTCGGCCTCCTTGCGCAGCGCGTGCAGCTCGCGGAGCTGCTGCGGCCGCTTCGCGAGCCGGCGCAGGATCTCCTCGCGCAGGCGATGCGCGGTGAACCGGCGCGCGTGATCGTCCGCGGGCAGGAGCTTGAGCACGCGCGCGAGCTGGCGGAACGCGTCGGTGTTGCCGCCGAGCTCGACGGCGTGACTGGCGGCGCGCAGGTAGCGCTGCGCCGCCGCGGCCTCGTCGCCGGCGAGCTCGAGGTGGCGCGCGATCAGCGCGTCGTCCTGGCCGACGCGATAGCTCGGCGAGCCGGCGATGCGCGCCGCGACCGCGCGGTGCATCTGCACGCGGGTCTCCGGCGGCAACACGCCGTACGCGACGGTCATCGTCATGTCGTTCTTGAACTTGTATTCGCCGTCGGCCGGCGAGAACAGCCCGCGCCGCACCAGCTCGTCGAGCTCGAGGCGCACCGGCCGCCCGACCAGCGCCGACAAGGTCGCCGCCGACACGTGGCGGCCGAGCACGGCCGCGTGCACGAGCGCCTCGCGCTCGCCGGCGGGCAGCGCGTCGATGCGCGCGAGCAGGAGGTCCTCGACGGTCGACGGCACGTGGATCGGCGCGTCGCGCTTGACCCAGCGCAACAAGCCCGGGTACTCGCCGTCGTCGGAGTCGGCGACGAGGATGCCGCGCTCGATCAACGTGTCGACGAGCTCCTGGATGAAGAATGCGTTGCCGCCGCAGCGCGCCGCGATCTGCGACGCGAGCTCGTCGATGTCGTGCCCCGGCACGAAGCGCTCGGCGAGCAGCGCGCGCCGAGCATCGTCGGGCAGCTCGTCGAGATACACGGCCTCGGTGCCGAGCTCCTTCGCGCGCTTGAGCACGCGCGGCTCGGGGCGCGTCGTGAGCAAGCCGAAGATCGGCCTCGCGGTGTCGACGCGGAGCAGCGCCGCGAACAGCTCCTGGCTGTCCTGATCGGCCCAGTGCACGTCCTCGCCGACGACGACGAGCGGCTTGTCGCCTTCGAGCTTGTGCTCGATGCGCGCGAGGATCTTCGCGAGCGTCTCGCGCCGGGTTTCGGCGTCGACCTGGTTGCCGGCGGTCGCGCCACGGGCGCCGAGCAGGAGGCCGAAGATCTGCAGCGCGGCGCGTGCCTCGGGCGATTGCTCGTCGCCGGAATACACGAGCGGCAGCGCGCGCAGCAGGCGGCGCTCGACCTCGTGCGGCTCGGCATCCTCGGCGAGACCGAGCACGTCGCGCGCGAGATCCGCGATCACGCCGTACGGGGTCATCGCGGTGCCGACGCGCGCGGTCGTGCGGATCACGACGGCGTCGCCGGGCGCGATGCTGTCGAGGAACGTGCGCACGAGCGTGCGCTTGCCGACGCCGGCATCGCCGACGATGAGCAGCTGGCGCTTGCGCTTGGTGACGAGCACGTCGCGCCACGCGTCGCGCAGCGCCTTGAGCTCGAGGTCGCGGCCGTGCAGGCGCGCCCCCGACGGCAGCGACGACCGGCGCTCGCGCATGCGGCTCTGCCGATCCTTGGGCCCGCGCAGGCGATACACGCGCGCGCGCTTGACGCCGGGATCGGTATCGTCGTCGGGCTGCGTCGACTTGCCGCCCTCGGCCGCCTCGGGCAAGTCGATCGCGGGCAGCGCCTCGAACGTCCACTCGGCGCGCGCCGCGCGAAACACGCGGCCGCCGACCAGGATCTCGGCGCCGCGCGCCTGCCGGGCGAGCTTGTGCGCGAACGCTGCGGTCGCGTCCTCGATATCGAACGCCAGTTCCTTGCCGGTGCCGCGCCGCGCGAGCGCGACGCCGCGCTGCACCGCCATCGCGAGCCGCAGCTCGGGCTCGACGTCGGAGCCGATGCCGTCGAGCGCATCGACCAGCGCGAGCGCGAGCTCGATCGCGCGCCGGGCATCGTCCTCGCCCGCGATCGGCAGCCCGACGACGACGCGGATCATCGCCTCGCCGGCCGGCGCGGTCGTCTCGTCGGGCCGCGGCTGCTCGAGCAGCGCCTCGTGCTTGAACGCGACGTCGCGCGCCACCTTGTAGAACTCGTCGACGAGTCGCGCCGCACCGGTCGCGCCGAGCCGGCGCTCGAGCGCGGCCAGTCCGCGCAGCACGCCCTCGAGCACGTAGACGTGCTTGCGCTCGCGCACGAGCTTCTCGCCGGTCATTCCCGATTGCTGCGTCGCGATCACCGGTGAGGACACCGCGGCTGAAATATCTGGCTTGACCGGCTCGGGCACCGCCTCGTCGGTCGGCGGCGCGGGGATCGCCGCGCGCAAACCCTCCGACGGCGGCCGCGGCGCGACCACCCGCAGCTCCGCCGGCACCGTCTGTGCGAGCTGCTGTGCGAGCGCGCTCGAATCGATCAAGAAGCCGGCCTTCTGGCCCCACTCGAGCTGGAACTTGCCCAGGCCGTGCTGCAGATCGCGCGCGGTCTGGAATCGATCGTCGCGGTGAAACGCGAGCGCCTTCAGGATCACGCGCTCGAGCGACTCCGGCAGCTCGGGCGCGAAGTCGCGCGGCCGCGGGATCGCGCCCGACTTCACCATCTCGAGCGCCTCCTTGCCCTTGCCGGTGAACAGCGGGCGCGCGCACACCAGCTCGTAGAGCACGATGCCGGCGGCGAACACGTCGCTGCGGCAATCGACGGTCTCGCCGCGTGCCTGCTCGGGCGACATGTACGCGAACTTGCCCTTGATGACGCCTTGTTCTTCGTGGACGTCGCGCGCGCGCGCGATCCCGAAGTCGACGATCTTCACGCCGCCGTCCCACGACATCAGGATGTTTTGCGGCGAGATGTCGCGATGCACGATGCCGAGCGGCTGGCCGAGCTCGTCGGTCTTGCGGTGCGCGTAGTCGAGCCCCTTCGCGATCTGCTGCACGATGTACGCGCTGATCCCGTACGGCAGCCGGATGCGCGCCTTGGCCGCCTCCTGCAGCAGCCGCAGCAGATCGAGCCCCTCGACGTATTCCATCGCGAGGAAGTACGTCTCGCCGGCGGCACCGTAATCGAAGACGTGGACGATGTTGGGGTGGTTGAGGCCGAGCGCGATGCGCGCCTCGTCCTTGAACATCGCGGCGAACTGGTGGCTGCGCGCGTAGGAGCTGTGGATCTTCTTGATGACGACGGTCTTCGCGAGGCCCTGCGCCATCGTCGTGCGCGCGAGGAACACCTCGGCCATCCCGCCGGTGCCGATCTTGCGGACGAGCGTGTATTTGCCGAACTGCTCCATCGCCCGAGCCGAGCGATCTTAGCTTAGAGCGGCGTGACGACGAGGTTGTCGAACCACGTATCGGTTTCCCAGTTGTTGAAGCCGAAGTATTCGTGGCCGGTCGCTTCGAGCGGATGCGGATCGTCCATCACGAGGAACGGTGTCTGCATGTCGTCGATCCACCACGTCAGCTTGTTGCCGACACGCTCGATCTTCCAGTGGTAGTGGCGGCCACGCTGGACTTTCGGGTCGACGCGCTCGACCACGTCTTTGCCGTGCTCGTCGAGCCGCGCGATGATCGACTTCGAGTTGAACCAGCCCCCGAAGATGACCTCGTAGCCGGTCGCGGTGTAGCGGCCGCCATCGGGGTCGAACGACTTGCCGTCCCCGAACACCTCGACCTTGATGTCGCCGCGCTGCGGCTGATCGGGCGTGCCGTTGGACCAGCAATCGAATTCGATCCGCACGTCGTGCGGCAGCTTGCGGCGCAACCACAGCGGATGGTTGTGCGCGCCGCGCGCGGACAGCGCGCCGTCGGCGACGTCGTAGCCCGGCCCGGTCTTGTAGTAGTCGCGACCGGGCTTGGTGCGATCGAACGAGTCGCGCCACGCCGTGTCGGTGATCGGCGGCGGATCTTTCACCTTGCAAGCGGCGAAGACGCCGAGAGCGGCGAGCACGACGAGCCAGCGGCGCACGGCTCACCCTACCACGAGCCTCCAGCGCTCGAGGAACGCATGATCCTCGGCGAGGTCGCAAAGCCTGCGCAGCGTCGTCTCGACGTAGCGCCGATCCAGGTCATCCGCGTGGCGCCGCACGATGCCCTCGACGTCGGCCAGATCCCGCGCGCCGGGTCGATGCGCTCGCGGCCGCTGTCAGAGTGGGCACTTAGACTGGCTGCGTGGAAGGCACTCTGTCGCTGTTCGATTGGTGCCCGGCGGAGCCGGCGGCGGCGGAACCGCGCGTGGAGGCCGACGAGCCGCACGTCGTGGTGTTCGACTGCGAGACCACGGGCATCGACTTCGCCAAGGATCAGGTGATCGAGCTGTGCGTGCAGCACGGCCTGGGCGAGGACGCGCGCAGCCAGGTCTGGCGCATCAAGCCGACGGTGCCGATCGCGCCCGCCGCGCAGGCGGTGCACGGCATCACGATGGAAGATCTCGCCGGTTGCCCCGGATTCGGCGCGTTCGCCGACGACATCGCAGCCGTGTTCGCCGAGGCCGAGGTGATCGTCGGCTACAACCTGTCGTTCGACATCGAGATGCTTCAGGCCGAGTACGCGCGCATCGGCCGCCCGGCGCCCGCGCTCGGCGGCAAGAAGATCGTCGATCCGTTCCGGCTATGGCAGCAGTGCGAGCCGCGCAGCCTGCAGCACGCGCATCGCCGGTTCGCGGGCGGCGAGTTCGCCGCGGCGCACAGCGCGAGCGCTGACGTCGCGGCGACCGGGCGCGTGCTGGTCGGCATGCTCGAGCACTTCGAGCTCGCCGGGCGCGACTGGGCGCAGATCGCGAGCGTGTGCGATCCCGGCCGCGCGAGCTGGGTGGGGCCGTCGCGCCACCTGCGCTGGGACGGCGAGACGATCGTGCTCGGCTTCGGCAAGTACATGGGCCTCGCGCTGCACGAGCTCGCATCGGGGCCCGACCGCAGCTTCCTGCGCTGGGTCCAGGGGCGCGACTTCCCGTCGCACGTCGTCGAGATCTGCCGCGCCGCGCTCGACCTGCCGGGCCACGAGCTGCACGCGTGGGCGCGCGGGCGCTACGGCGAGCCGGCGCCGACCGAGAAGCCGCCGTTCACGTCTTCGAAGTGATCGCGCGGTCCAGCGAGAACGGGCCGGGCCCGTGCACGCAGAAGAACAGGAACGCGAAGCAGTACACGACCGCGAGCTCGCCCTTGTTGACGAGCGGCACCCACTTGAAGTGCGACATGTCGAGCCGCCAGTGGAACTGGAAGTACGCCACCGCCATCTGCCCCGACACCACGAACGCCGCGCAGCGCGTGCCGAGGCCGAGCATCACGAGCGTGCCGCCGACGGCCTCGATCACCGCGCCGATCCAGAGCTGCGAGCCGACCGGCATGGCATCCATGCCGAGCACGCCGAACAGCTTCTGCAGCCCGTGCAGCATCATGAATGCGCCGACCACGATGCGTAGCGCGGCGTAGACGACCGGCTCGGCGCGCGCGAACAGCTCCTTCATACCTCGAGGCCTTCGGCGGCGAGCGCGGCCGCGATCGCCGGGCGCGCGACGAGCCGCGCGTAGTAATCGACGAGCTCGGGCCAGCGCGAGAGATCCTGCGCGAGCGACCTCTGCCACGACCGCAGCACGTAGCAGGCGTACCCGTCGGCGACCGTGAAGCGCTCGCCGAGCACGAACGGCTGCGTGCGGACGGCCGCCGCGAGGACGCCCCAGCGCAGCGCGAGCCGCTCGACCAGCGCCTTCTTGAACTCGTCGTTCGCGGCCGCGCTGTAGAGCGGGCTCACGCCCTTGTGCAGCTCGGTCGCGATGTAGTTCAGCCACTCGATCAGGCGGTAGCGCTCCATCGTGCCGGCGCGGGGCGCGAGCTGCGACTCCGGCTTCTGGTCGGCGATGTACTGCACCATCGCGGCGCCCTCGGTCAGCACCGAGCCATCGGGCAGGCGCAGCGCCGGCACGTAGCCTTTGGGGTTGATCGCGAGGAAGTCGTCGCCGCTGGCGGTCTTCTTCGCGCGCAGATCGACGCGCACGAGGTCGAACGCGATCCCCGCCTCGCGCATCGCGATCGACGGCGACAGGGAGCACGCACCGGGAGCGTAGTAGAGCGTGAACGTCATGCTGGGCAGATAGCACGGGCCTTGGACTTTGGGCCTCGGGCTTTGGCCGGAACGATCTGTCCCAGAGCCCGAAGCCCGATGCCCAAAGCCTGCTTATTCGATCCCGTACTTCTCGAGCTTGTAGTACAGCGCCGACGTCTTCACGCCGAGCAGGCGCGCGGTCTCGGTCTTGACCTTGCCCGCCTTGCTGTAGGCCTTGAGGATGAGCTGGCGCTCGAGGTCGTCGAGGATCTCGGGCAGCGACATCTCGCGCGGCACGTCGAGGCGGTCGTCCTCGGCGCCGCCTTGCAGGAACTGCGGCAGCGCGACCGGCGTGATCTCGTCGCCCTCGGCGAACACCAGCGCCTGCTCGATCGCGTTCTCGAGCTCGCGCACGTTGCCCGGCCAGTGGTAGGCCATGATGCGGCCGAGCGCGGCATCGGAAACGGTGCGCACGCGCGGGTTCGTCTTCGGACCGAGCTTGCGGATGAAATGGCCGACGAGCAGCGGGATGTCCTCGCGGCGCTCGCGCAGCGGCGGCAACTTCACGGGCAGGACGTGGAGCCGGAAGAACAGATCCTGGCGAAACCGGCCGGAGGCGACCTCGGCCTCGAGATCCTTGTTCGTCGCCGACACGACGCGCACGTCGACCTTGATCGGCGCCTCGCCGCCGACGCGCTCGAATTCCTGCTCCTGGAGCGCGCGCAACAGCTTGACCTGCATCGACGGCGGCACGTCGCCGACCTCGTCGAGGAACAGCGTTCCGCCGTCCGCGAGCTCGAAGCGGCCGAGCTTCTGCTTGATCGCGCCGGTGAACGCGCCCTTCTCGTGGCCGAACAGCTCGCTCTCGAGCAACGTCTCGGTCAGCGCACCGCAGTTGACCTTGATGAACGGTCCGGTCGCGCGCTTGCCGAGCCGGTGGATCGCGCGCGCGACCAGCTCCTTGCCGGTGCCGCTCTCGCCGGCCACGAACACGGTGGTGTCGGCGACCGCGATCTTCTCGACGGTGCGGCGCACGACTGCCATCTTGTCGCCGTCGCCGATGAGCTCGCTGAATCGATCGTCGGCGTCGGCGCGCAGCGCCTCGAGCTGGGCATCTGCCTTGCGCCGGCCGCGTCGAACGGCGCACAGCTCGAGCGCGCGCTCGACCTTGAGCTTCACGACCTCGGGCTGGATCGGCTTGGTCACGAAGTCGAACGCGCCGAGCTTCATCGCCTCGACCGCGGTCTCGACCGTGCCGAACCCGGTGACGATCATGATCGGCACGTCGGGATCGAGCGCGCTGATCGCGCGCAGCACGTCGACGCCGGTCTGGCCGTCCATCTTCAAGTCGGTGATCACGAAGTCGGCGCGCTGCTTCTTGAACGCGTCGATGCCGGCCGCGCCGCTCGCCGCCGTCACCGGCGCGTGGCCGAGCTTCTTCACGGTCAGCGCGAGGCCGTCGCGCACCGTATCGTTGTCGTCGATGATGAGGATGGTCGCCACGCGTCCGAGGATGGTCGTATCACGGACACGGGTGTCCGCGGGCAGGACGCACCGGACGAGCGCGCGCGGCGGTTCGCGCAGTTAGCGCGGCATCGAATCTGCTTGGGCAGGCCGCGAGGCAACCGGTAGACTGGAGATGACCGTGGACAACAGCGGCATCACGATCGAGGTCTTGAAGGGAATCCGGGACGAGATCCGCGAGACGCGCGAGGAGATCCGCGAGACCAACAAGCGCGTCGATCACATGGAGAACCGGATCGACGCGCGGTTCGACGTGCTGACGCAGCGCATCGTCGAGTCAGAGAGCCGGACGTCGACGGCCCTCGCGGAAGTCGACGGCACCATGCGCGACGTCCGCGACCTGCTTCGCGATCGCTTCGATCTGCGCGATCGCGTCGAGCGCTGCGAGCGCGACATCGAAGAGCTCAAGCGGGCAAGATGATCGTGAACGTCGTCTCGCCGTCCGCGCTCGTCACCTCGACGGTGCCGCCGTGGTCGAGCACGATGTCGCGCACGAACGCGAGGCCGAGGCCCGTGCCCTTCTCGCGCGTCGTGTAGAACGGCTCGAACAGCTTGCCGCTCGTCTGCGGCGGAATGTCCGGACCGCGGTTGGTGACCGCGAGCGCGGGGCCGCGCGAGGTCCGGCGCGCGGACAGCTGGACCGCGCCGGCTTCCGTGTGCCCCGCGCCGGTCGCGGCCTGCACCGCGTTGCGCGCGAGGTTCAGCAGCGCGCGCCGCAGCTGCGCGCGATCTCCGCGCACGATGTCGAGCTCGGCGCTCGCCGCCACCGTCAGCTCGGGCGTCGACGCGAGCTGCGCGACCTCGGCGAGCAGCTCCTTCGCCGGCACGTCGGCGAGCTCGGGGCGCGGCCGCCGCGCATACTCGAGGAAATCGTTGACCACGCGCTCGAGGTAGCCGAGCTCGCGCTGGATGCGCACCACGTGGTCGCGGCGCTCGTCGGGCTCCGGCAGCTCGTCGCGCAGCACGCCCGCGAACAACGTCATGCCGGCGAGCGGGTTGCGCACCTCGTGCGCGATGCCGGCGAGCATCTGCTGCATCTTCGCGTCGCGCTCGGCGAGCTGCTGGCGCATGCGCTCCATCGTCTCGCCGAGCACGCCGAGCTCGTCGCGACTGGTCACCGCGATCGGCGCGCCGAGATCGCCCGCGCCGATGCGCTCGGCCGCGGCGGCCAGCCGGCGCACGTTGCGCGTGATCAGCCACGTCGCGAGCACGGCCGCGAGCACGCTGACCGCGGCGAGCCCGGCGCCCCACTCGAACAGCCGCGTGCGCAGGTCGGCGAGCCGCGTGAAGTACGAGGCCGGTGCCTGCGCGCCGATCACGAGCGCGACGGTGGAGTCGCTCGCCGACGTGCGCACCGGCGCGTAACCGGTCTTGTACCAGGTGCCGTCGTGGTCCTGGAACGTCACGCTCGCGGCGGTGCCGCCGGCGAGCACGCGTTCGATCTCGCTGCGGTCGAGCTCGGCGCGAAAATAGTGCACCCAGTGCCGGTCGGCCGCGCCGATCGCGACGTCGCCGCCGCTGTCGAGCCGCGCGTCGAGCTTGCGATCGAATGCGAGCACGCGCGCCCCGGTCGCGTTCGCGAGCGCCGTGAAGCGCAGCGCGGCTTGCTGGTACAGCGGCTGGTCGTCGTCGGCCGGCGGCAGCTCCGCGAGATACTTGCCGTCGCGCACCTGCACGGCCGCGCTCTGGGCGATCGCCTCGAGCCGGCGGCCGAGCTCGGCGTCGAGATCGCGGCGCGACACCTCGTACGCGACGAACGCGAACAGGGTGAACAGCGCCACGACCGGCAGCACCAGCGCGACGAGCAGCTTGACGAGGATGGTCGCGCGAAGCGCGATCCGCATCGCGTGAGCCTAACATCCGGGTGACAAAACGCGCGAAGGTCGCGCGAGGGCGCTTACTTTCGTTACAATCACCATTGCCGGCGGGTGGCCGGCGTGATGTTGCCTCAGCCGTCCACACCGATCGTCAGCGCAGGGGAGGTCATCTCGGGCCGCTACCGGATCGTGCGACCCCTCGACCGCGGCGGCATGGGCACGGTGTTCCTCGCGCAGCACGTGCTGCTCAAGCGCGAGCTGGCGATCAAGGTGCTGCACTCCGAGCTGGCGAGCGACACCGACGTCGTCAAGCGGTTCATGAACGAGGCGCGCGCGGCCGGCACGCTCGGTCACCCGAACATCGTCGAGTCGACCGATATGGGCTTCACCGACAAGGGCGTGCCCTACATCGTGTTCGAATTCCTCGAGGGCACGCTGCTCGTCGACGAGGTATTCCGCAACGGCGGCCTGCCGATCCGGCGCTCGTTGCGCATCGCGAACCAGATCGCATCGGCGCTGCAGGCCGCGCACAACGCCGGCATCGTCCACCGCGATCTCAAGAGCGAGAACGTGTTCCTGGTCAACTCGGAGCACCGGCCCGACATCGTCAAGGTCATCGACTTCGGCATCTCGCGGTTCGCCGACGCCGAGATCGACTCGTCGGCGCGCGGCATGGTGATGGGCACGCCCGAGTTCATGGCGCCCGAGCAGATCCTCACGCCCGACCACGTCGATCACCGGGTCGACATCTACGCGCTCGGCGTGATCTTCTACGAGATGCTGTCGGGCAAGCGCCCGTTCCGCAACGAGGGCGACGCGCAGCTGACGCTGCAGCAGGTCGTCCACGAGCCACCGCCGCCGCTCCACGTGCCGGAGGCGCCGCCCGGCCTCGCCGAGATGATCGTCGAGAAGCTGCTCGCGAAGGAAGCCGACAAACGCTACCAGTCGATGAAGGAGCTGCAGGGCGCGATCGAGGCGTTCTACAGCATCGTGCGCCCGTCGAACTCGGTGACGCCGCTGTCGATCTCGATCCCGATCATCTCGGTGCCCGGCGTCACCCCCGAGTTGCCGGTCGTCGTGCCGCCGTCGGTCGGGCCGAGCGTCGCCGCGCCGGCGCTCGTCGAGCTGCCGGCGCATCCGAAGCAGCCGCCGCGCTGGCTGCTGCTCGCGGGCGGGCTCGTGCTGGGCGCGGTCGGGATCGCGGTCGCGATGGCCGGCAAGAGCGCGCCGCCGCCGGCCGCCCCGGTCGCGCCGCCGACGACCGCCGCCGACGCGCTCGCCGCCGACGTGCGCGAGCTGGGCACGAGCCTCGATGCCGGCATTCGCGGTGCGCGCGCCCGTGCCGATGCCATCGCGCACTCGTCGGTGCTGCGCGGCGCGATCGGCGGCCCGCAAGCCGCGTTGCGCGAGGCCGCGGCGCACGAGGCGCTGCTCGCGGCGAAGCCGGGCGAGGTGATCGAGCTGTTCCAGCTCCACGACGGGCGCCTGCATCCGGTCCTGCACATCCCCGATGCGGCGCGTCCGATCGCGCCGTCCGACGAAGCGGCCGCGCAGCTCGACACCGACGGCAGCGCGCTGACCGTGATCGTCCGCGAGCAGGTGGCCAAGACCGACTCGACGCCGGGTGGCGCGCTCGCGCTCGCGACGCGCCTCGATCTCGACGGCGCGCGCACGCACCTCGCGGCGCACGCGGCCGCTGCGGCGCTGCTCGGGCTCGGCAAGCCGATCGTGCTCGCCGGCGGTGCGCCCGGCGCCACCGCGCAGACGTTTCCGATCGCCGTCGGCAAGGACGTCAAGCCGCAGCCACTGTCGCTCCAGGCGACCGCGGCGACGCTCGAGGTCGCGGCCGCGCCCCCTCCGGTCGCGAGCGGCGGTGCTCCGGTGCTCGGCTACGTGATCCTCGCGGGCGGCGCCGGGCTCTTGGTCTTGTACGGCGTCGGCTTGCTCCGAGCACGCCGCGAAGGCTAAAACCGCCGGCATGAACAAGCTCGGCGTTCTGGTGTGCATCCTCGCTCTCGGGTGCGGGGGAGGCTCCGCGAAGCGGCAAACGACACCTCCACCGCCCACCACCGGTGAGGTCTCCGGAACCCCCGCGACGGCGACCGTGCCGACGCCTCCGGAGCCGGCCAAGCCGAAGTCGCTGTACGAGCGGCTCGGCGGTCAGCCTGCGATCACCGCGGTGGTCGAGGAGTTCGTCACGCGCACCACGGCGAACGACAAGATCAAGGACCGCTTCTTCAACGTCGACGCCGTGAAGCTCAAGCAGCTGCTCGTCGAGTTCGTGTGCATGGCGACCGGCGGCGGCTGCAAGTACACCGGCCGCGACATGACGATCACCCACGCCAGCATGGAGCTGTCGGATGACGAGTTCAACGCGCTCGCCGGCGACCTGGTGGCCGCGCTCGACAAGTTCCACGTGCCCGAGAAAGAGAAGGGCGAGCTGCTCGCGCCGATCGCCGCGCTGAAGCCGCAGATCGTCGCGCCGGCCGACCGGCTCGAGAAGCAGAAGCTCGACCCGAAGAAGCTCGACACCGTCACCAAGCTCGCGGCGACGCAAAAGGATCCCGAGGTCAAGCGCCTGCTCGACCTCGCGGTCGTCGCGGGTAGCCACGGCCAGCGCAACTACGCCGAGCAGCTGTTCTCGCGCGCCGAGCTGATCACCGGCCCCAAGCCGCTCGCGAAGGTGGCATCGGTGTTCCGCGCCGGCGAGCCGGACCACATCACGACGCCGCTGAAGAAGATCGAGGACAAGGGCGCGCAGCCGCTCGTCGTCGGCGCGACCGACGAGGCCGAGGCGCCCAAGCCCAAGACGGCGAAGGTCGGCGTTCTGCACGGCGCGGTGAAGATCGACGGCAAGGCGCCATCCGGCCTGGGCGTCGTGATGCTGTGGCCGGCCAAGGGCGGCTACGCGAAGCGCACCCCGAAGGCGCGCACGATCGAGCAGCGCGACAAGACGTTCATGCCGCACGTGCTGGCGGTGCCGGTCGGCTCGACGGTGTCGTTCCCGAACTTCGACTCGATCTATCACAACGTGTTCTCGGTCTCGAAGGCCAAGGCGTTCGACCTCGGCCTCTACAAGAGCGGCGAATCACGCGAGATCAAGATCGAGAAGCCGGGCGTGATCCGGCTCGGCTGCAACATCCACGCGGACATGTCGGCGTTCATCGTCTCGGTCGACGCTCCGCACTACGTCATCGTCGACAAGGACGGCACGTACTCGTTCAAGGCGCTCGCGCCCGGCAAGTACAAGGTGCAGGCATGGCAGGAGAACAGCGCCGAGCCGCTCACCACCGAGGTCGACGTCAAGGACGGCGACAACACGTCCGACCTCGACCTCAAGGCCGGCACGCCGTCGAACCCCGACAAGTTCGGCGGCGCGCGTTAGCCGCGAAGCCGGCCCTTGCGCGGCCGCGGCAGGTCGTACTGGACGAGCCGGTTGATCAGCGTGCGGCGCGACACGCCGAGCAGCGTCGCGGCCTGGCTCTGATTGCCACCCGAGCGCTCGAGCGCTTCGAGGATGCGGCCGCGTTCGTCGACCGCGGTGAGCGAATCGCCCTCCGGCGCCGGCTCTCCGTCGCTCGTCGCGGGACGCACGTAGGTGCCGCGCATCTTCTCCAGCGGAAGGTGCTCGGGCGTGATCGCTCCGTCGCTCGACAGCACCGCCGCGCGCTCGATGACGTTGCGGAGCTCGCGGATGTTGCCGGGCCAGCTATAGCGGCGCAGCTGCGCGAGCGCTTCGTTCGTGATCTCCTTCGGCGCGCCCGCGGCGCGCATGCCGGCTTGCGTCGCGAACAACCGGGTCAGCGCCTCGACCTCCGCGGGGCGCTCGCGCAACGGCGGAATGACGAGCGTGGCCGCGCTCAGCCGGAAGTACAGATCCTCGCGGAACGCGTCGCGCTCGATCGCACCCTCGAGGTCCGCATTCGTCGCGGCGATGAAGCGGACGTCGATGTGGTGCGCCTTGGTCGCGCCGACGCGCCGGACCTCGCCGGCTTCGATGACCCGCAGCAGCTTCGCTTGAATCGCGAGCGACATCTCGCCGATCTCGTCGAGGAAGACCGTGCCGCCCTCTGCCGCCTGCAGCAGGCCCGTCTTCACCGCATGCGCGCCGGTGAACGCGCCGCGCTCGTGACCGAACAGCTCGCTCTCGAGCAGGTTGTCGTTCAACGCCGCGCAGTTGATCGCGACGAACGGCTTGTCGGCGCGCGGCGAATAGTCGTGAACCGCGCGTGACATCTTCTCCTTGCCGACGCCGGTCTCGCCGAGGATCAGCACCGGCAGATCGGACGCGGCGATCCGCTTCGCGAGCGCGTACAGGTCGCGCATCGACTGGTCCACGATGACGAGATCGCCGTGATCGACCTCCTCGCCGTGGCCGGTGATGCGCGTCATCAGCGTGTACGCGCTGCGACCGTCGGTCGGAAAATGCGCGATCACGTACGACGCGGTGCCGACGAGCTGCAGCGACGCGACGAGGCGCTTCGCGACGTGGCCTGCCTGCTCGGGCGTGGTGTCGACGAGCAGGAGCTCGTAGACGCACTCCCCGAACTTGGCGAGTACATCGGATTGACGCAGCGTGGTCATGAGCGCCGCGACGACCGAGTTCTCGGGAGCGCCCGCCGAGACGCGAATTCCGACCACCGCAAACTGGATGTCGCCGCGCGCGGCGCGTGCGCACTCCTCTTCGAGGCGGGTCTGGAAGTAGTCGTGCGTGGCGATGCGATTCGTCAAACCCGGTGCAAAGCGGGCCTGGAGGATGAGTGTGATCGAGCCGACGGTGACGAGCTCGTTGACCCCGAGCTCGCGCGGTTCGTGCGGCGGGATCGCGATGTCCCGCAGCTTCGTCCCGTTCGAGCTGGCCAGGTCCTCGATCGCGATGACGCGGCCCACGTGCAACATCGCGTGCCGCCGCGAGATCGATTCGTGATCGATCTGGATCGTGTTGCCGCGACCGCGCCCGATCGTGATCGTGCCGCTCTCCGGCAGCACGTGTGTGCCGAGCACCTCGGTATCGGCGACGACCAGGAGGCGAAAACGGCCGCCGCCGGCCCGTTGCCCGATCGGCACGGGTACCGTGCTTCGTTCCGAGCGAGCCACCGCGACCACGATAACACGACGGGCGGCCATCGCGGCCGCCCGTTCGAACAGTGACTATGTAGGCGACGCGTTACAGCGCTTCGAGGAAGTTGACGAGATCGGTTTCCTCGTCGGGCGTGAACTCGAAGTTCACGTTCGCCTCGTAGAAGCGCACGACGTCGAGCAGCGTCTGCGCGCTGCCGTTATGGAAGTACGGCGCGCGTGCGGCGAGGCCGCGCAGTCCCGGCACCTTGAACTTGCCGATGTCCTTGAACTGGCCGTCGATCAGACCGAGGCCGGGGTCCGACACCTGAACGACCGTGCCGGTGCCACTCTGCGTGAACGTGTAGAGCGGCAGGTCGGGAGTGCGGTTCTCCTCCGCCGCGACCTGGACGTTGAAGAACTTGCCCTCCGCGCTCGTGCCCGCGTTCTGCGAGTCATGGCAGCCGCTGCACGCGCCCGCGCCGGTCGTGCGCAAGCGCGTGTTGAACAGCACCTGGCCGCGATAGACCGACTGGCGATGTGGGTCCTTGCTCGTGGCCCACGCGTCGAACAGGTCGAACGCGCCCGCGACCTCGGTCTGGCTCGCGAGGTTGTTCGGGCCGCCGAGCGCGCCCTGCGCGGTCAGCGTGCCATCGCGGAACCCGATCATCTGCGCGTTGAACGTGCCGGTCTCGAACGCGACGATCGAGGCGCGGGCGGCGGGCGGCAGCGGGTTGGGCGACTGCGCGTGGCCCTGCGTCGCCCCGTCGGCCTGGTTGCCGAGCGCATCTTCCAGCGACGTGCCGGTGACGCGGCCGTCCCACATCACGACCGGGATGAACTCGAGGTTCGTGGCCGGCAGCG
The DNA here is from genome assembly GCA_036490935.1 of Kofleriaceae bacterium. Lineage (GTDB taxonomy): Bacteria > Myxococcota_A > Polyangia > Haliangiales > Haliangiaceae > JABFXX01. The sequence continues at coordinate 68,799 of DASXCY010000125.1, forward strand.
GGCGGCGGAACAGCGACAGCTGGGCCGCCGACGCGTAGCCGTACGGATCGTCGACCGCGGTCAGCGTGAAGTCCGAGGTCGCGGGCATGCCGATGCCGACGCGAATCGTGCCGCGGGTCAGCAGGTTGCTGTACGCCTGGCGCCGCTTCCCGATGGTCGAGACGTCGGCGTTGGGCTGGTTCGCGCCGTCGACCGGCCGGAACAGCGGGTCGAGGCCGAACGTGAAGTCGAAGGTCAGGTTGATGTCGTCGAGCGACACCGTCCAGCCGGAGTCCGGCTTGTGACAGCTACCGCACGTACGACCGTTGATGCCGAACGACTTGAAGAAGCCGTTCGTCAGGTCGACCTTGCCGGTGACGCTGAACGTGCCGGCCAGGCCGCTATCGTCGAGGAACGGAAAGTCGTTGGGCAACGAGATGCTGATGTCCGAGCTTTCGGACGCGACCTGATCGTCGGTCGTGTCCACTGCACAGGCACCCACGATGAGTAATGCGAATAGCCAATAGCGATTCACCACTGCCTCCTTTGGGGACACTCACCCACAGGCTCCCAATCTCCCCGGGGACGAAGCGTTTGCTCGAACCGGGCCAGCGCCGGACGAAGTCGTTCTCGCTGGTTACGAGGTCGTTGCACAACACCAGGCGAGGCGTTGCGCAACGCACTTGTGCAAATCAGTCGGATTTGCCTAATGCGCGTTTTTTAATGTGAATTCGCATACAGCGAGCCCACACGTAGTCGCGAGTCGTCAGCGGGCTTCGATCGACCGAGATAGGAGACAGTGCAGGATGGTGTCGGTCTCGTACGGCGCGATCGTGCTGCCCGGCATCTGGCGCATGCGCTCGATCGTCGACGCCCATTCGTCGCGGCTGAAGTGCGCGTCGAGGATCCGACCTCGATCGTGACACTGCGTGCAGCGCCGCTCCGCGAGCGCGCACGCCGAGCGAACGTCGGGAGGCGCCGACGGCGACGACAACGACGGCGCCGGTTGGCACGCCGTAAGAGCGAGCCAGAGCGCAACGAACACGTAACCGCGACGGAAGGACGGCAACAGTTTAAGACCCTAGTTGTCCAGCGCCCCCTCTGCGATCCAATCCCGAACGAGCTGGAGCTCGGTCGCCGTGAAGTACGGCGGCCCGTTGAATGGCATGCGTGAGCCGAACGGCGGAGTCGGGCTGAGCTTGCCGGGCAGAATGCTCTCGCACGGCTTCATCGGAATGATGACGTTCGTGCCGGAGTTCATGCCGCCGCGACGCATCGAAGCATAGGAGCTGAGATCGAGGCCGGACGTTACGCGACCGAGATGGCAGGGCATGCAACCGCCCGGCGATCGGAACATGAGCGGGCGCACGTCGTTGGCGAACGAGATCATCACGCTCGGATCGCTGTCGGTGTCGTCGCATCCGATCGGGACCGGCTCCATGCCCGGCGCGGCGTCGACCGGCGAGCGCAAGAGCGGCCCGACGTCGGGCGCGTCGAACATGTTGCAGCCCGCGAGCGCGAGCACGACTGCGAGCGATCTCATGGCTCACCGTCCGTGAATTGCAGTTGCAGGTTGTTCGTCGTCGTGGTGACCGTGAAGTTGGCGACGTTGTCGATGCGGTAGCCGGTGATCGCGCCGCTCGAGCTGCGCGTGAACAGGTCGGAATCGATCGTGATCATGCTCGGCGGCACGCCGGTCGCGAGCTGGACGGTGAGCGTGGTGGTCACCGGCGTGTAGTTCGGAGCCATCGTCGGTGGCGTGGTCGGGATCGTGTACTGGAAGACGAGCTGCGGGTCGGGCGTGGTCGACAAGACCGGCGGACTGCCGGTCGCCACGCCGCTCAGCAGGCTCGACGCCTGGCCGACCGGGACCTGGCTGTTCTTCAGCGGCTGGCGGCCGAGGCTGGTGCCGAGCTGGAACACGTCGACCTGATAGCCCTCGGCGAACACCTGCTGCGTGGCGATCGGAGGCGGTCCCGACGAGCTGACCTGGAGCGTCAGGCCCGGCAGCACGACCGGAAGATTCACCCACGTGCCGTCGGGGGTCGGCGTGCCGACGAGCCCGAGGTTGATCGCGTCGTCGAGCGCGCTCATCGACGGGAACAGCTGACCGGCGTACTGCGCGGTCACGGGCACGTCGATCACGCGCCGGAACGCGCTGTAGCGCGTATCGCCGGGGATCGTGTCGATCAGCGGTGGATGCGTGGTCAGCGGCGTGAAGACGCCCGACTGGTCCATCGTTCCGAACACGTACATCGGAGCGAGCACGGCGATGTTGTTGGTCTCGAGCGTCGCCGGGCCGAAGTTCCAATAACTCACCGTCTTACCGCCCGACTTGCCGGTGCTGAGCGTGATGACGCCGCCGTTGGCCATCAGCGTCGCGTAGGTCAACCCTTCATTGATCCGGATCTGATCGACGAGCTCGCCGTTGGCCGACACGCTCGGCACCGTCGAGCCTGCCGGCAGGATGTTCGTCGACGCCGGTGCGTCCGGTGGGGGAGGCGGCCCGTCGCCCGGGATATCGGAGACCAGCGGGTTCAGCTTGCAGCCCGCAAGGACCGTCACGAAGATCAAGAGCTTTGCGCGCATCATCATCTCCTTCCTCAGAAAGGACCTGCGATGCCGACGTGGATCACGTCTTCATTGGGATAGTCGGAGAACAGATAGCGTTCGAAGCTCAGCTTGAGGCGAAGCGATTGGCCCAGCCCGATCGCGACCGCCACCGTGTGGCGCACGACCTCGCTCTCCGATCGCATCTCGCTCGTGGCGAGCACGTTGCCGCGCCGTCTCATCCCATCCTCGCGCAGCACGCCGGTCAGACGCCGCGTGATGGGAAACTCGAGCTCGCCATACGCGCCGTCCTTGTCGACCCATGGATCGTAGGTGCCGTCCGGGCTCGCGCCGTACTTGAAGGTGGAGGCCGGATCGTCGCCCATGTACATCTTCTGGCGTCGGTTCAGATACTCGGCTCGCAAGAACACGTCCTCGAGGCGCAGCACGAACTGCGCGCCGTAGATATGGAACGGCAGCTCGTGGTCGGGGTCATAGGTGCCGCCCATACCGGACGCGCCGATCGTGGTGCTGTACTTGCCGCTCACGTAGCTCAGGACCACCTGGCCTCCGAGGACGGGACGCGAGTTGTTGTCGACATAATATGCATCGGGCGAGTGCGAGAGCACGAAGTCGAAGTCGGTCGGCTGCCCCGCGGCGCGCGGACCGCTGATCGCGTAGACCGCATAGGAGGATTGCACGTGCTCGCCGAAATAATGTGTGCCGTTGATCTCTAGGCCGTTATCGACCCACGGCGCGGGCAAGACGCCTTCGTTCCACTCCTTGAACCGCACCATCCGGCCCATGTCATAGATGAGCGGCTTGTCGCTCGTGCGGTGGTTGGCGGGATCGTGGCGTAGGGGGAACTCGCCGAACGATGGCGTGAAGCGCCCCGCGCGAAAGTTGAGCTCGTCGGCGAACCGCACGTCGAAGAACGCCATGCCGACCTCGAAGCCGTGGCACGAGACGCACACCTTGACGCTCGCGCTCATCCGGCTATTGAAGTCCATCGCTACCTTCAGCGACGCCTCGGCCGTAGCTCCGTCGAGCGCGACGTCGCGCCCGGTCTTTTCCGTCGGGATGTACATGTAGTCGAGCTGGATCGAGCCGGCGAAGTTGCGGCGGAATCCGACCTGCGCGGGCTTCGGCGCTGGCTTGTCGTCGACGTGCTCGGGCAGCTGCGGCAACGTCGCCGGTGGTTGATCCGTGGTCGGTGGCGGCGCCGTCGGTTGTCCCGTCTCCGGCGGCGCCGGCGTTGGATCCGTCGCCGGCGGCGAGTCCGCGGGGTGCGGGCTCGCCGGCGCCGGAGCCGTTGCCGGTGGTGTCGGCGCCGGCTGCGCGGGTTGAGCCCGCGCGATCGGCGCCAGTAAGATCGTAGTGAGGCTGACGAAGAAAACTAGGCGAGCTAGCACCGTGGTTCCCCCCAAGCGGTGCGAGCATCATAGTGCGCGGCGAGGCGAGGATCGACATTCTCGTGACGGTTCTGCAGACGCTCCACGACCCGACATGTCTGCCGCAACGAGCGCGCGATCGCGCATCGAGCAAGGGCTATAATCGACGCGGTATGGCGAGTAGCTCCATCGCAGAATCGGATCCGATCATCGGTTCGATGTTGGGCAAGGACTACTTGGTGCTCGAACGAATCGGCGTGGGCGGCATGGCGGTGGTGTATCTCGTCGAGCACCAGACGCTGCAAAAGCGATTTGCAGCGAAGGTCCTTTCGGCTCAGCACGCCTCGAACGCCGACGCGCGCGCCCGCTTCACTCAGGAAGCGCACGCCGCATCGCAGCTCGATCACGAGAACATCGTGTCGATCTCCGACTTCGGTGTGACGGCCGATGGCCGCCCATATTTCGTGATGGAGCTGCTGCGCGGTCAGACGCTCGCCGATCGTCTCGAAGATGGTCCGATGACGATCGAAGAAGTGGTCGCGGTCGGCGTG
>DASXCY010000126.1:0-37830 GCA_036490935.1 Kofleriaceae bacterium
ATCTGCTCGGGCTCGGCCGCGCGCGCGAGGCCGTGCCGCTGCTGGCGCGCGCGCTCGAGTTGCGCCAGGGCCAAGCGACACCCGACGAGATCGCGGAAGCGCAGCTCGCGCTCGCTCGGGCCCTGCGCGCGAGCGGTGGCGATGCCGCACGCGCCCGGGCTCTGGCGACCAGCGCACGCGACTTGCTCGCGCCGCTGGCGGCAAAGTACGGCTCGTATTACGCGGCGTCGCTGCGCGAAGTCACCGAATTTCTTGGCCCTGCCGTGCCGTGAGACCTCGCGCCGCGACGCGGGTCATCCGGATAGATGAAGCCTACGCACGCTGTGATCCTGGTGTTCGCGCTCGCCGGCTGCCCGCCTCACCCCACCAACAACGGCCCCGATGGCGGCGGCGGCAGCGATGCGCCCGCCGCGTGCAGCGCGCAGCCCGGGTTCGAGACCGTCGAAGCCCTCGGCGCGTCCGGCGCGCCCGGCGGCTACTCCGACGTCTCGCTCGAGCTCAGCCAGTACGACGAGCCGATGCTCGCGTACGACGGGCTGTCGGGCGGCGACAACACCGGCTCGCAGCTGTACTTCACGATGTGGGATCGCGCGTCGTGCACGTGGCGCGCGCCGGTCTCGATCGACACGGTCGGCAATGTCCCGACCGATAACCAGGCGAACGACGGCTTTCCGCGCGAGGTCAAGCTCGTGCAGGACGGCGTGTCCCAGCACCTCGCGATCGTGTACCAGAAGCAGCGCGTCGAAGACGACGTGATCTATCAGGACGTGATGCTCGCGCAGTCGTCCGATCTCGGGACATCGTGGCGCACCGAGGTCGTCGCGCAACCGCAGAGCTCGGACGCCAGCGACAACATCGACCAGCCGACCGTCGCGTTCTCGGCCAACGAGATGTACGTCGCGTACTATCAGAGCTACAGCCCCGATCCGGAGCAGCGCTGCAGCGACACGCTGTGCAACGTGATCCACCTGCGCTCGCGCGACGGCGAGACCGGCGCGTTCGACGATCTCGTCCTGCCTCCCGCCGACGGCAACGTCACCGACGACGACACGGTCGGACCGGAGATCTCGATCGGGATCGATCTCCAGCCGAGCGTCGTGTTCGCCGAGGTCACTTCCGCCGATCCGGGGCCCGGCGTCTATATCGCCTACTACTACGGCGGCACCACGCACGTCGCGTTCTCCACCAACGGCCGGCTGAACGTGGTGACGGGGCTCGACATCGTCGTCGACGGCGAAACCCCGTACGTCGCGGCGACCGCGGCGCGCACGCTGACCGACGACAGCAACGACGTGTTCTTCGCAGCGGGCAGCGCGATCGCGGGGACGTCGTGGTCGACGCCCGCGGCGATGCCGCCCAACGGCAGCAACTACCAGAGCGCCTACGTGTCGATCGCCCAGGACGACGCCACGCACGCGATCTCGATCGCGAGCGATTTCTACGGCGGCAGCGACGGCCCGGCGCAGTGCGGCGGACCGAACCTGTCGACGTCGGCGGACAGCGGGGCGCACTGGTCGACCTGCGGTGCGGACCCGACCGGCGCGTTCAGCTTTGCCGGCGATTTCGTCACGGTGAAGTACGCGCGCACCGGCAAGCGCATCGCGGCCTACAACTACACGACGCAAGGCACGTCGCTCGGCGACGGTCTCGTCGTGTGGCGCGAGTAGGGGCTATTTCCGGCCGAGCTTGATCGGCCGCTCGGGATCCGGCGCCGGCGGCGCGAGGCCGAGCTTGGGAGCGGTCTCCGCGGTCGCCTCGCACTCCGAGCCGCGATCGCGCGTGACCTGCGGGCGCAGCGCGAGCGTGTGATCGATCCAGGCCTGCTGGACCTCGGGATCGACGCCGTGATCGCGCATCGTCTCGCGGAGGATCTGCAAGCGGCGCTCGAACTGGCCGCCGAAGATCGTGAGATGGCCGTGGGCGGTGCGAATCGGCCGGCCGCTGTACTTCACGTCCGCGCCGAGGAACCCCGCGGTGAACTCGTACTCGCGCTGCGCGAGCTGCGCGCGATCCTTGCCGGCGAACATGAAGCCGATCATCACGTCGCGGAACAGCCGCGTGTAGAAGTCATCGACGACGGCGTGCAGCTTCGCGTCGCCGATCTTGTCGAATAGCGCGCTCATGCGGGCGTCACCTCGACCGGCTGACCGCTGAGCGCGCTCGTGCCCGACAGCGTGTCGATGCGCGCCGGATCGATCACGTCGTTGATGCTCGCGCCCGGCACGCGCGACGCGACCGACAGCCGCACGCCGGCTTTGCCGTGGCCCCAGCCGTGCGGCACGCTGACGACGCCCGGCATCATCGAGTCGGTGACCTCGACGGGGAGCTCGATCGTGCCGGACGCGGTCGAGACGCGCGCGGTGGACCCGTTGGCGAGCCCGCGCGCCGCGGCATCGTCGGGATGGACGAGCAGCGTGCAGCGCGGCGGGCCCTTCACGAGCCGCTCGCTGTTGTGCAACCACGAGTTGTTCGAGCGCAGGTGGCGGCGGCCGATCATCACGAGGCCGGTCGGCGTGGTGCGGTCGAGGCGCGGCAGATCGGCGAGGTAGACGTGCGACGCGAGCTCGACCTTGCGATCGCGCGTGTTGAGCCGGCGCGGCAGCCGCGGCTCGAGCGGGCCGAGATCGATGCCGTGCGGTGCGGCGCGCAGCTTCGCGAGCGACAGCTTGTGCGGACCGATCCGCAGCGCGGCATCGATGATCGACTCCGGGCCGAGCCGGCCGAGCACGGCTTCGGTCGCGCGGCGCGCGAGCCTGGGCAACACGAGCCGCGTCCACAGGCCGATCGCGATCTCCCAGTCGTGACGCGCGTCGGCGGACCGCTCGAACACCGGCGGCGAGTACTTCGCGACGTTGCGGACCGAAACCGCGGCGAGCGCGGCGTCGTAGTGCGAGCGCTCGAGCGCCGAGGCCGGCGGCAGGATCACGTGCGCGAGCCGCGTGGTCTCGTTCATGTACGGATCGATCGAGACCATGAAGTCGAGGCCGCCGAGCGCGCGCTCGATGCGCGGCCCGCCCGGCGCCGACAGCACGGGATTGCCCGCGCTCGTGATCAGCGCGCGGACCTGGTCCTTGCCGGGCGTCTCGATCTCCTCGGCGAACACGCTCATCGGCAGCTCGCCGCCGAACTCGGGCGCGCCCGACACGCGCGAGCGCCAGCGCGCGAAACCGCCGTCGAACCCGACGCGCGCGGCGAGCGGCACCGGATCGACCGCCGGCGTCGTGAACATCAGACCGCCCGGCTCGTCGAGGTGGCCGGTGATCGCGTTCGCGGCGTAGCACAGCCACGCGGCGAGCCCGCCGTGCTCCTGCGTGCACACGCCGATGCGGCCGTAGACGACCGCGCGCTTCGTCGTCGCCAGCGCGCGCGCGAGCTCGCGGATCTCCGCCGCGGGCACGCCGGTGATCGCGGCGGCCCGCTCGGCCGGCCAGGGTGCGGCGGCCGCCCGCAGCTCGGCCTCGCCGCGCGCGGGGCGCGTCACGCGCGCGAGCCCCGCGGCGAAGATCTCGTGGATCATCGCGAGCAACAGATGCGCGTCGGTGCCGGGCCGCACGAACAGATGGCGATCCGCCTTCTCCGCGGTCTCGGTGCGGCGCGGATCGAGCACGATCACGCGCCCGCCGCGGCTCTGGATCGCACGCAGCCGGCCGCGCATGTCGGGCGCCGTCATCAGGCTCCCGTTCGAGGCGAGCGGATTCGCGCCGAGGCAGATGAACAGATCGCAGCGGTCGATGTCGGGCACCGGCATCAGCAGCTGGTTGCCGAACATCTGCAGCGCCGCGAGCATGTGCGGCAGCTGGTCCAGCGACGTCGCCGAGTACATCTGCTTCGTGCCGAGCGAGCGCAGCGCGAGCTGGCCGAACGTCATGAGGCCGAGGTTGTGCGCCGTCGGATTGCCCTGATACACGGCGATCGCGTGCTTGCCGTGGCGGCGCCGCACGTCGAGCAGGCGCTCGGCGACGAGATCGAGCGCCTCGTCCCAGCCGAGCTCGCGCCAGCTCGCGCCGTCGCGCACGATCGGCCGCCGCAGCCGATCCGGATCGTGGTGTAGGTCGGCCAGCGCGGCCGCCTTCGGGCAGATGTAGCCGCGGCTGAACGGATCGGCGTCATCGCCGCGCACCGACACCACGCGCTCGCCCTCGGTCTCGATCGCGACGCCACAGGTGGCTTCGCACAACGGACAGCTGCGGTAGTGAGTGGCCACGGCGATACTCTAGCTCACGGTGCCGGGCACGTGCCGGCGCAGAACGAACCCGCACGGGAGGCACTCGCAGCCGGCCGAGCCGGTGCCGCCGCGCGTGGGATCGAAGTCGAGCCTCCCGCACGCACACGCGACCACTAAGCCGAACACCCACCGCACGAGCGTAGTATCCTGCGTTTCGCCGAGATGGCGAACGGGCCACTGACGAAGGACGAGTTGCTCGAGCTGCATCCCTGGCCGAAAGGCCATGCAGACGCGCGCAAGATCGATCGGCTCTGGGTGTTCGATCTGCCCGGCACGCCAGCCGCGCTGTGGCCGTTCATCTCGGATACGTCGCGCCTGAATCGCGCGCTCGGCACGGCGGAGATGACGTTCGTCGAGAAGGCCGGCAAGCGCTACGGCAGCTCGAAGGCCGGCGGCGTGCGCCACGAGTGGCTCGAGGTGCCGTGGAACTGGGTCGCCGAGCAATGGCTGACGTCGGCGCGCGTGTACGAGCGCGGGTTCATGACGGTGATGTTCGCGATCCATCGCCTCGAGGCGACGCCGACCGGCACGCGCGTCTACCTGTATTACGGCTGCGTCCCGCGCGGCGCGTTCAGCGCGCTCGCGATCCGGCTCGGGTTCCCCACGCTCGAGCGCGCGTATCGCCGCGTGCTGCCCGCGCTCGCGGCGCAGCTCGACCGCCTGCGGCCCGACGTGCTCCAGCTCCCGCCGCCGTCGCTCGCCGACGAGTCCGACGCGCGGCTGCGCGCCGGCCGCGATCAGCTCGTGCGCGAAGGCCTGCCCGAGCCATGCGTCGAGGCGCTGTGCGAGTTCATCCGCACCGGCGACGACGCCGATCTGCATCGCATCCAGATCCGCGAACGCGCGCGCACGTGGAAGCTGCCCGAGGTCGACCTGTTGCGCACCGCGCTGCACGCGACGCGTGCGGGCCTCCTCGATCTGTCGTGGGACACGATCTGCCCGCACTGCCGCGGCCTGCGCGAGGAGACCGGGAAGCTGTCGGAGCTCGCGTCGAACGGCCACTGCGAAGCGTGCGAGGTCGACTTCACGACCGATACGCCCGAAGCGGTCGAGGTCACGTTCCGCGTACACCCGTCGATCCGCGACGTGCCCGAGCGGTTGTATTGCAGCGCCGAACCATCGACGAAGGAATTCGTCCGCGTGCAGAAGCACCTGCAGCCGGGCGAGCGCGTCGAGCTGCATCCGAGGCTCGCGCCCGGCCGCTACACGATGTGGGCAGGGCATCGCGGCGGCTGGTACGTCGACGTCGAGGACGGCGGCCCGGCCGAGCTCGTGTGGAAAGACCATGCCGAGGGCACGGTCGTGCGCGCGAGCACCGAGCCGAAGGTGCTGTTCGCGAACGAGGGCGCGGAGCCCGAGCGGTTCTCGATCGAGCGCGCGAAGTGGAGCGACGATGCGCTGCGCCCCGGCACGCTGCTGTCGTTCCAGGAGTTTCGCGATCTGTTCAGCGAGGATTACATCGGCGCGGACGTCAAGCTCGCGGTCGGCGAGCAGACGCTGCTGTTCACCGATGTGGTTGGCTCGACGGCGTTTTACGCGGCGCGCGGCGATCCGGCGGCGTTCGTCGAGATCAAGAAGCACTTCGACGAGGTGTTCGCGATCGTCGTGAAGAACCGCGGCGCGATCGTGAAGACGATCGGCGACGCGGTGATGGCGACGTTCGTCAACCCGGTCGACGCCGTGCGCGCGTCGCGCGAGATCCACGATGCGTTCAGCCCGGCGCGAGCCGACACGCCGATCCGACTGCGCATCTCGCTGAACACCGGCCCGTGCATCGCGGTGCGGCTCAACTCCAACGCCGATTTCTTCGGCGGCACGGTGAACATCGCCGCGAAGCTCCAGGCGCTCGCCGAGGCCTATCAGATCGCGTTGAGCGAGGCGACCTATCGCGCCGCCGGCGTGGCGGAGTACCTCGCCGACCAGCACGCCGAGCTCGTCGAGCTGCGCTACGAATCGAAGGCCCTGCGCGAGCACGTCGCGGTCCGGCAATGGACCGTGTATCGCGACCCGGCGACGTGATACCAACGCGTCGTGCTCACGCGCCGCCGATTCGTCCAGCTGCTCGGCGGCACGGCGGCGGTCGCGACGCTGCCGCAGCTGCCGGGTTGCGGCGATGGCGGCAAGCCGTCGCCGAGCGGCGCGTTCTTCGAAGCGCACCAGTGGGCGACGATCGATGCGGCGACCGAGATCATCTTGCCAGGCGCACACGACGCGATGGCGGTGCGCTACATCGACCAGCTGCTCGCCGCGTTCGTCTCCGACCCGCCGCAGATCTTCGCGGGCGGGCCGAATTCGGGGCGCGTGGCGTTCCCCGACGCTGCCGGCCAGGCGTCGAGCAACTTCCCGGCCGACGACTGGAGCCAGTTCGTGCCGCTGTCGCGCGTGAAGGACATCGCGTGGCGCATGCGCGTGCTCGGCAGCGCGCGCGCGCCGGGCGGCGGCTTCAACGCCGCGTTGCTCGGCCCGACGCTCGGCTACCAGGACCAGTACACCGATCTCGTCGTCCAGCTCGACGCGGCGGCCGCGCTACTCGAGCCGGGCAAGCAGTTTCGCGAGCTGTCCGCGCTCGATCAGGTCACCGCGCTCGCGACGGTCGGCGCGGCGTTTCCGCTGTACTCGCAGACGCTCACGCAGCACACGCTCGAAGGCATGTTCGCGGCGCCCGACTATGGCGGCAACGCGGCCGGCAGCGGCTGGCAGCTCGCGCGGTTCGACGGCGACAGCGCGCCGCTCGGCTACGCCCAGTACGACACGTCGACGATGATGTACGTCGAGCGCGCCGCGCAGCCGACGACGACCGCGACGCCCGGCGACGGCACCGAGCCGTTCGACGCCGACATCATCAACGTCCTGACGATCGCGGCGGTCGGCAGCGGCGGCAAGCGGTTCTTCTGATGGCGCTGCCCTCGACGACCCCGAACGTGCTCGGCGAAGCGTCGCTCGCGACGTTCGACACGATCGTGATCGGCTCGGGCGCGGCCGGCTCGACGGTGGCCAAGACGCTCGCGGCCGCGGGCCAGACCGTGCTGATCCTCGAGCAGGGCGACAATTACTTCCCCGGGCTCGACGATCCGGCGGGCCTGCACCCGCCGCTGTTCGCGAACGACGAGCTCAAGATGGACATCCGACAGATGATCGCGATCGATCCGATGATCGAGCCGCGCAGCTTCCGCGCGAGCGCGAGCGCCGGCGATCGCGCGCTGGTCGGCGACGCGAACGGCCTGCCGCGCAATGTCGGCGGCGCGGCCGTGCACGCCGACATGAAGTACCCGCGGTTTCGCACGACCGACTTCCAGCTCGGCACGTTGCTCGGCGCGATTCCCGGCGCGAGCTTCGCGGACTGGCCGGTCGATTACGCGACGCTCGAGCGGTTCTACGTCGAGATCGAGCACGCGGTCGGCGTGCAAGGCCCCGAAGGCGCCGCCGCCGATCCGTTCGCGCCGGCGAAGAGCAAACCGTATCCGATGCCGCCCGGCCTGCCGATGTTCGCGAACACGCTCCTCGCCGACGCCGCGACCTCGCTCGGCTATCATCCGTTTCCGTATCCGACCGCGGTGTGCTCGCAGCCGTATCGCGGGCGGCCGGCGTGCATCGACTGCGGGTTTTGCTCGGGCTTCGGTTGCCCGGTGCACGCGAAGAGCTCGCCGGCCGTGACGCTGCTGCGCGACGCGCTGGTCACCGGCCGCGTGCAGCTGCGCTTCAATGCCGCGGTGATGCGGCTCGTGGCGAACGCGACGCGGACCGCGATCACCGGCGTCGAGTACCTCGATGCCGACGGCACCGTGCAAACCGCGACCGCCGATCGCTACGTGCTCGCGGCGAGCGCGATCGAGAGCGCGCGGCTGCTCCAGCTCTCGGATCCGGCGCTCGGCAACTCGTCGGGGATGGTCGGCAAGAACCTGATGTTCCACTTCCAGACCATCGTCGTCGGCGTGCTGCAGCAGCGCGTGCACGGCCATCGCGGCCGGTCGGTGACGATGGGCATGAGCGACTTCCGCGGCGTGCCCGGCGATCCGGCGCAGCCGCTCGGCGGCATCATCGAGCTCGCGACGAGCGCCGAGCTGATCGGCGAGGCGATGAACTACGCGGTCTCGCTCGGCAAGACCGGCGATCTGCTGAAGCGGCTGATGCAGCAAAGCCCGCTGCGCGACAAGCTCGTCGCGATGATCATGCAGGCCGAGGACGCGCCGCAGTTGACGAACGCGGTCGACCTCGATCCGGCGCTGAAAGACGTGTACGGCCGGCCCGCGGTGCGCGTCACGTACACGAACCACGCGTGGGAGCTCGCGACGCGCGACTTCTACATCCCGAAGATGATCGCGGTGCACGAGGCGGCGGGCGCGCAGTTCGCGCTCGTCGATCCGCCCGACATTCCGAGCCAGTCGCGCCACGTGATGGGCACGCTGCGCATGGGCACCGATCCGACGCAAAGCGTGTGCGATCAGTTCGGCAAGCTGCACGACGTCGGCAACCTGTGGTGCGCGGACGCCGCGCTGTTCCCGACGTCATCGGGCTTCAACCCGACGCTCACGCTCCAGGCGCTCGCGCTGTGGGTCGCGGCGAACCTCGTCGCGCCGGGCAACCCGACGTCGGTGCTCGTCGAGTCGTAGCCTGGTCTCACACGCTCCTAGGGACACGCTTCGACGCGCAGATAGCCGTACTCCGCGTCGGTGTCACTCCACGCGTCGATCGACGCCCAGCGATCGTCGTTGCCGTTCAGGGGCAGCGGGGCTCGCGTGCGCGAGACCGGCACCGCCTGATCGATCTGGAACTGCACGGTGTAGGTCGTCGGATCGATGTCGAGGTAATAGTCGTGCATGCCCGCGTCGAGGAACGTGAACTCCGCGAGCTCCGTCTCGGCGCCTGTCGAGCTCTTGCCCCAGAGCGTGCCGGTTTGCGTGCCGTTGGGCTGCAGCTCGGCGTCGACGAACACCGGCGCGAACGACGTGGCGGTGAACCCGAAGTTGATCCACGCGACCGCGCCGTGGACCGCGGTCGGCAGCGACGTGTTGCGCATGCGCACGTGGACGAGCGTGCGCGTCGCGAAGTCCTGCTTCGGCTCGGTGTCGAGCGGACGGATCGAGGTCGCGTCCTGCGTCCACACGTCGCCCGCGAGCGTGCCGCCGAGCGCCCCGTTGTCGCGCATCGCGAAGTCGAGCGTGGAGTCGCCGTTGAGGTCGATCGTCGTCGGGTCGACCGAGAAGTCGGCGAGCCAGACCTTGCCGCCGCACAGGGTGGCCGCGGCATCGGGTTGCGCGTCGGCGCTCGCATCGGGGTGTGCCGCATCGCCCGCTCCGGACGTCACCGCGCCTCCAGGTGTGAAACCGCAGCCGAGCAACGCGATGCAGAGCCAGCGCATCCTAGTAATCTTCGCACGTGTCCGACCTCGACCGCGATCTGGTTCGTCTCGACGGCGCGTTGTGGGCGGCGGTCGCGACGCTCGGCACGCCCCGGCTCGCCGATGCCTGCAAGCAGCTCGGCGACGATGCAACGCGATTGCGGCGCGGCGAGCTCGCGGGCGGCCGGTCGGCGTTCGCGGCGCAGATCGCGGCACTCGGCGAGGACACGCTCGAGACCGCGGCGCGCGCGCACGCGCTCGACTGCCACTTGATGAACGTCGCCGAGGAGCGCGAGCGGTTGCGCGCGCTCCACGCGCGTGGCGTCGTCGCGCCCGACGGAATCGCGGCAGCGATCGAGGAGCTCGCCGGCGCGAGCGACCACGACCTGCGCGCGCTGCTCGATCGCGCGCTCGTGATGCCGGTGCTGACCGCGCACCCGACCGAGTCGCGGCGCCGGTCGTCGCTCGATCACATGACGCGCATCGGCGCGCTGCTCGCGACCGGCGATGATTCGGAGCTCGGGGCCGAGCACGCTGGACTCCGGGCCGAGGACGCAGGACTCCGGGCCGAGGTGCTCGCGCTCCACGGCACCGAGGACGCGCGGGTGCGCCGGCCGACGCCGCTCGACGAGGTCGAGACCGTGCTCGACGTGTTTCGGCGGTCGCTGCTCGACGTCACGCCGCGGCTGTACCGGACGCTCGAGGATCGGCTGCGCCCGCGGCTCGGCGCCGACTGGCGCGCGCCGACCTTGCTGCGCTGGGGCTCGTGGGTCGGCGGCGACCGCGACGGCAACCCGAACGTGACCGCCGCCGTCACGCGCGCGGCGTTCGCGCGCCAGCGGGCGGTCGCGATCGCGCGCTATCTCGACGACGTCGAGCAACTCGGCCGCTCGCTGTCGATGTCGGAGCTGCGCGCGCATCCCGGCGCGCTCGACGAGCTTGCGGTTTCACTCGAGCGCGATCGCGAGCGCTTCCCCGAGGTCGCGGCGCACGCGCGGCCGCGCACGCTGTCCGAACCGTGGCGCGAGAAGCTGTGGTACGTGCAGGCGCGCCTGCGCGGCACGCTCGATCAACGCGAGGACGGCTACAGCGACGCCACGCGTTATCGCGCCGACCTCGCCGTGCTCGATCGCAGCTTGCGCGCGGCCGGGTTCGCGCAGGTGGCCGAGCGCGAGCTGCGCGACGCACTCCGCCGCGTCGACGTATTCGGATTTCACCTCGCGTCGCTCGATCTGCGCCAGCACAGCGGCGTGCACGATCGCGTCGTCGGCGAGCTGCTCGCACGCGGTGGGCGCCCCGGCTACCTCGAGCTCGACGAAGCAGGCCGGCGCGCGGTGCTCGACGACGTGCTCGCGACCGCCATCGCCCCGATCCGCGAGCGCGACGCGCTCACGACCGAGGCTCGCGAGCTGCTCGCGACGCTCGACGTGGTCGGCCGCGCGCGCCGGGAGCTCGGCCCGCGCGCGTGCGAGCGCTACGTCGTCAGCTTCACGCGCGAGGTCTCGGACTTGCTCGAGGTCGTGTTCCTCGCACGCGCCGCCGGCCTCGCGCCCGGCGAGCTGCGGCCCGTGCCGCTGCTCGAGCAGCTCGAGGACCTCGCGCGCGCCGGCGCGATCGCGAGCGACGTGCTCGCCGACCGCGTGCTGCACACCGAGCTCGGCGCCTCGCCGTCAGGCGGAATGGGGATCGACAGGAGAGGCGAAGCCGAGCTGGAGGTGATGGTCGGCTACTCCGATTCGAGCAAGCAGGTCGGGCCGTTCGCGTCGATGATGGCGCTGCGCCGCGCGCAGGAAGAGCTCGCCACCGTGACCGAGCGCGCGGGCGTGGTGCTCACCGTGTTTCACGGCCGCGGCGGCGCGCTCGGGCGCGGCGGCGGACCGGCGAGCGAGGCGATCCGCGCGCAACCGCCGGCGTCGCTGCGCGGACGCATTCGCGTGACCGAGCAAGGCGAGACCGTCACCGCGCGTTACGGCCAACCGGCGATCGCCGCGCGCGATCTCGAGCTCGCGATCGGCGCCGTGCTCGCGGCCGCCGCACCCTCGCCCGCCGACGATCCCGCCGACGATCGCAGCCTCGCGCGCGCCGCCGACGCCGCACGCGCCGCGTATCTGCAGCTCACCGCCGACGAGGATCGGCTCGCGCGCTACACCGTCGCGGCGACGCCGATCGAGGATGTCGCGCACCTGCCGATCGGCTCGCGCCCGGCGCGCCGCGGCGGCCGGATGACGCTCGAATCGCTGCGTGCGATCCCGTGGGTGTTCTCGTGGACGCAGTCGCGCCACGGCGTGCCGGCGTGGTTTGGCGTCGGCACCGCGCTCGACACGCTCGCCGCCGAGCTCGGCGCGCCTGCGCTGCGCGCGCTGTGCGACCGCTCGCGCTTCTTGCGCTCGGTCGTCCGCAACTGCGAGATCTCGCTCGTGCGTTCCGACATCGAGGTCGCGGCCGAGTACGCGCGGCTCGCCGACCCCGACGCACAGCAATTGTTCGAGCTGATCCGCGCCGAGCACGCGCGCACGGTCCACGCGCTGCGCGACGTGCTCGGCATGTCGCCGCCGCTCGCGTCGCGGCCGTATTTGCGCGCCTCGGTCGACCGCCGCAACCCGCACCTCGACGTGCTCTCGCACATCCAGATCGAGGCGCTGCGCCGCCGCCGCGCCGGTCAGGGCGATGCCGCGCGCCTCACGCGCATCGTGTTCACGACGATCGGCGGCATCGCCGCCGGCCTGCAGAGCGCGGGCTGAGCCGCGCGTCACGGCGGCGGTGCGATGTTGACCTTCTCCTTGGTCTTCGTGACGATCGTGATCGGATCGTCCTCCATGAACTCGGTCGGCTTCACCGCGCAGACCTGGTTCATCTGACAGCTATCGCTCTCCTCCAGCGTGATCTTGCCCTTGTAACCGTCCCATCCCAGCATCTGCTTCGCCTCGTCGAGCATCTTCCCGATCACTGCATCGGTATCGTCCTTCGTGATCTTCTTTTTTTGGGCGATTCGAACGACGTACACGGTGATGTGCTCGTAGCGTCCGAGCACCGTCCCCGGAGCCGGAGACTGGCACTTCACCTTGCCGTTGTCCTTGACGTCACCTTTGCAGTCGGGCCCCGCGGTCTCGACGTAGAGATCCTGTGGAAACCCGGCGGAGATGGCGGCATTCTGCGCGTCCTCGACCATCTTGCCGATCAAGCTCGGGACCTTCAGCTTGTCGTCGGCGGACGTCGGCGTGACCGCGAGCGCGACGAAGGCCATTGCCACGACTAAACAGCGCATCACTTGACCGTCGCTCCGAGCAACCACGACGGCGCCTTGGCGGACTTGCTCGGCCACAGCGCGATCACGTCGGACGCGCCGTTGCTGTTGCGGCCAGTGAACGCGATCATCACTCCCGGCTTGAGCCACTTGGCGTACGCCGGATCGATGATCGTGTCGGACATCGTGGATGCTTCGTGCGCGACCATCGCGGTCTTGTCGCAGATGATCTCGTACTCGATGCTACCGCTGTCGCGGATGCGGACCGGGCGCCCCTGGTGCTCCTTGATGCAGTCCGCCTCCATGCGCTTCTTCTTCTCGAACGTCACCACGACGCCGTCCTTGCCGGGCTTCACCGTCGCGATCACGCCGGCCTCTCCGACGCCCGACGGGTCGTCGAGCCGGTAGGGCCGCGCCCAGAAGCTGGGATAACGGAGGCCCTTCTTGGTCGTGTCGTCAAACGTGAACGTGGTGCCCATGATCGCATCGAGCGCCGCGCTGCGCGGACCGCGCGCGCCTGCCGCGCCAGTGATCACCTTCGCCAGATAACGCGCCGTGTTGGTCTTGGGTTGGCACACGATGTAGCCGACCGCGGCCACGAAGAGCTCGGGGTTCTTCGCGAGCGTGCCGCTCGCCTTGTCGAAGTTGGCCGCGGTGGCGGCGAACGCCGAGGCCGGGATCTTGCCGGCCGCGGCGACCAGCGCGTCGTGCGTCTTCACCTCGCAACCCTCGTACAGCTTTCGCGAGTGGAAGAACTGCGCGCCTTCGAGGTCGCGAGTCAGCTCCAGCAACTTCGCGTTCGCGCCGATCGCCCGCGTCCAGTCGGTCCGAGCCTTCTCGGCAACCGCGAAGACCTTGCCATACTCGGCGTCTTGCTTGATCAGTGCGGCCTTCTTGTCGGCGACCGCCTTGATTCGCTTGACCATGTCGTGGGCCTCTACACGGATCGACATCCGTGCGAAGCCATCGTGAGCGGTGTCACCGCGGACCTGCTCGAAGACCTTGTTGGGATCGAACTTGTCGATGTCGGCCTGGCAGGCTGCCCACCGCACGACCTGCTCGTCGGCGTCGATCATGCTGTCCTTGAGACACCAGTCGAGCACACCGACCCGACCCACATCGCTCAACTGAGCGTCGAGGATGTCGCTCATGTACAGATTGTCGATCCCGCCGACCGCGTTCACCTTCTCGTCCCCGCGCTCGATCGCGATGTACTGATCGATGGGACTCAGCGTCGCGAACGTCCGGTTCGCCAGCGCGACCTCGTTCGCGAGCGTGATGCTGTTGTTCGCCCGCCACACGATCACGTCCGCCCAGTCGGCGTCGCGGAGGCCGTACTTCGCGCCCCACGCGTCGCGCGCCTTGTCGAGATCCGCTCGGTGGGCGTTCGCATCCTCGGAATCGGAGCACTGATACTTGGCGAGGGTCTCGAGTGTCGACCTGGGATCGCCGTCGGCCAGCCGATAGACGTCCTCGTGCGTGACCTCGAATTTCTGGCCTTTGCACCACGCGGCCGGGCCAGCCGCCGCAATCATCGCGTGCCCACATAGCGCGGCAACCGCGGACGAAAATACTAGCTTGTTCACGTCTATCTCCCGGGCCCTATTCGGGCGCCTTGATCGCCATCTTGCCGGCGACATAAAGCACCAGATCGGCGCTGTTGTTGTACTGCCAGTCCTCTGGATACGTCCGGCACACCGTGCCGAGCTTGCAATTGGGGTCGTCGCTGATCTCGCGAACGACGACGTTGTGGGTCCAGCCGTTGCCGAGCGCGCGCTGCCTCGCCTGGTCGGGCTGCAGGCCGATCAGGCTCGGTGGACCGTTTTGCGCGACCGGCGTGTGGTCGCAATAGCGCAGCACGACCGGCAGCGACACGCGGTTTTCGTGGCCGCCGCCCGGCACCTCCGAGCACACGCGCGCGGCCGCGGTGAGCTGCTCTGGATTGTCGGTGCGAACGTCGCGAACACCACCCGTGTGGAGCTTGGCTTCGGCGTCGGCCTGGCTCATCCCCATCACGTCGGGCACCATCACCAGGGTCGAGTCGCCGGCACCGCTCGCGTGGTCATCGCTCGCTGCGACCGGTGTTCCCGGCGAGCTCGAGCTCGTCGCCGGCGTCGAAGACGTCCCGTGCAGCTGCACCGCCGTACACGCCGTCGCCCCCACGACCCACCACACCCCGATCGATTTCACGGCTTGCACCGTAACACGTGGAGTTGATCGGTTACCGCGGACAACAAGAACCGTTTTTTCAACATGCGCCCGGTATCGACCGGTGCGAGCGCCGGTTGCGTGCCCGGCCAACTAGCCGATTTCTCGGCGTAGTATCGGCGCATGGCCCACTGGGAACATCGCGACGAGCCGCGCTGGAAGGACTTTCGTTTCAACCAGCCGTACGCGAAGGGCCTCGCGCGCCTCCGCGACGACGTGCTCGCGAAGACCGACTTCGATCCGGCCACGCTCTGGCAGTGGGGGACGATGCAGGCGATGGCGCTCGTCGAGGCTCTGCGCGCGGCCGAGGCCGCGTTCGGTGCCGAAGGCCAGAAGATGATCGGCGACGCGGTCTCGCGCGTCGGGCTCGACGTCGGCCGCCAGATCCTCGCGGGCGTCGAGATCCCCGCAGAGATGACCGAGGCCGAGTTCTTCTCGTTCTACGCGACGGTGCTGAACCGCATCGCCTACGCGTCGCTCGAGGCGCCGAAGCTCGACGGCGACAACCAGGTAAGCTTCGACATCATCTGGTGCCCGCACCAGGATCATTACGGCGCGTTCGACTGCCGCATCCAGCGCTACTTCGTACGCGGGATGATCCAGGCCGCGCAGGAGCACTCGCTCGGCAAGAACTGGCAGGTGCGCTTCGACTCGACGATCCCCGCCGGCGCCGAGACCTGCCACTTCACGATGTGGAAGGCGACCGACGAAGAGACGCGCGCGTGGAACGAGTACACGCAGCTACTCGAGGCCAAGGCGCTGACGCGGCCGCGCTAGCGGCTGCGGCCAGCGGCGCGATCGATCGCGTCTTCGAGCGGCGCGAGCGCGGCGTGCGGATCGCAGTGGGCGTTGTCGACGCGATGCGTGCGGCCGGCGCGGCGCACCGTGATGATCGCGTGCGGCGTGTCGCTGCACATCGTGACGCTCGTGAACGAGCACTGGCCGCCCGGCGTGCAGTCGGGATCGACCGGCAGGTGGCCTGCTTCGTCGAGATCGAAGAACCGAGCGGCGTGCAGCGCGCGATCGAGCTCGCGCATGTGTGCCGGCGCGGTGCGGCCGACGGTCGTGCCGAGCGGCGTGACGTTCGCGATGCCGTGCCACACGATGGTGCCGTCGCCGTGGATCTCGATCGAATATTCGGGGCAGCGGCCGAAGCAGGCGGTCCGCTCCATCTTGACGTCGAGATCGAGGTGCGGCGCGCGCGGCGGCGGCGGCGGCGGCGCGGGCGGCGGAGCCACCGGGCCGGTCCAACACGCCGCGAGTACGAGCACCGCGGCGCGTGCGATCACGGTACGAGCTCCTGCAGGAACGCGATGCCGTCGGCTTTGCCCGAGACGAGCCCGAGCGCGAGCTGCGCGACGAACCGCGCCATCGGCGGGCCGCCGTCGGCGATTGGCTTCAGCTCGGTTTCGCTCGCCGCGCGCCCGGCGTCGGTCCTCGCGAGCGTCACGAACGCGCCGGCGACGACCAGCCGGCGCATCGCCTCGGTCTCCGAATCGCCGAGCAGATCGGCGAGCTTCTTGGCGTCGTTGGTCTTCGCGTACGCCGACGCGAGTGCGGGCAGCATCGCGACGCGCACGTCGTGCGACGGATCGTCGAGCAGCGGCTCGAGCAGCTGCACCGCGGCCGCCGGCTCGCGATCGACGAGGCCGATCGCCGCCGCCGCCGCCTGCGCGCGCTCTCGCTCGATGCGCGAGTCGAGCGAGCGGCGCAACCGCGCCAGCACCGCATCCTTCGGTGCGACGCGCGCGATCGTCGTCAGCGCGACCTCCGACAGCTCGGGATCCGGATCGCGCACCGCGAGCGCGAGCGCGCGATCGCGTACGGCCGGATCGATCTTGTCTTTCTGCGCGGCGAGCCGCTCGAGCGCCGCCTTGCGCACCTGCGGATCCGAATCGGCGAGCGCGGCGGTGAGCGTCTCCTGCGCGCGCAGCCCCGACGACAGCGCCGCCTCGACCGCCGCGATGCGCACGAGCGACGACGTATCGCTCGCGGCGATCCCGACGAGCTCGGCCGCGCCGACCGCCTGCGCCGCGCGCAGCAGCGCGAGCTTCTCGCCGTCGTCGCCGCGCTCGAACAGCTTGCCCATCGCGGCTTGTGCGGTCTTGGGCGCGTCGGCGCCGAGCTCGCCGAGCGCGCGCACGCCGATGATGCGCACGTCGCGATCGGGGTCCTCGAGCATTTGCACGACGGTGTCGGCGATGCCGGGCGCCACCTTGCCCTTGCCGACCGTCATCGCGAGCACGCGCGCGGCGTCGGCGCGGATCTCGTTGTCCGGATCCTTCGCGAGCCGGAGCGCGATCGCGGCGCCGTTCTTCGCCGGATCCGGCCCGTCGACCACGCATTGCATGACGAGCCGGCGCACGTCGGCGGAGGCGTCGGCGGCGGCCGCCGCGAGCGCCTTGCGCGCCTCGACCGAGCCGGCGAGCGACGCGTTGCACAGGCCCTCGACGGCGATCGGATGCAGCGCGGGGTCCTCGGTCAGCCGCGACGCGATCGATAGATAATCGACGACCTGCGCGAACGGCTTCTTGCGCGCGAGGTGCGCCCACACCTTCACCGCGTCGCGCCGCGGCCGGCCCTTCTCGCGCCACAGCTGCGCGATGCCGTCGATCGCGACACCGGAGCTCGCACCCGACAGCGCGGTCCACGCGAGCCCCTCGGCCGCGCCGATGCGCACGCCGTAGCTCTCGCCCTTGGCCATCTTCGTCAGCTTGTCCTGGTACGTGCGGCCGAGCTTGCCCGCGCCGGTCGCCGCCGCCGCGCGCACGTCGTTGTCTTCGTCCTTGAGCAGCTTGTCGAGCGCGGTGTCGGCGGCGCCGTGATTCGCCGCCGCGATCTCGCCCCACGCGAGCGCCGATGCGACGCGCAGCGATTTGTCGAGCTTCTTGTCGTCGAGCATCGGCGTCAACTCGGCCATCGCCTTGTCGGGATCGACCTTCGCGAACAGCGGCAACGCCGCGGCGCGCACCGCCGCCGACCGCGAGCCGTAGGCCGCACGCGCCGCCTCGGCCAGTCCGGCCGTCTTGGGCAGCGGATCGAGATCGCGCAGCGTCTCGATCGCGAACGTGCGCGAGTCCTGCGGCGCCTTGTCCTGGGCGACGAGCGCGGCGAGCGCGGCCGCTGCAGCCGCGGGGTCGAGCGAGAGCGCGCTCTTGATCTGCGCCTTCGCTCGCGCACGCAGCGGCTCCGATGCTTCGGGATCGCCGAGCATCTGCGCGGCGCTCGCCGCCGACGGCCCCTCGTCGCTCGCACCGACGGAAAGCTCGGCGACGAGATCGCGTCGCGCCTGCGGATCGGTCACGCGCTCCTGCGCGGCGGTGAACAGCGCGCGGCCGCGCTCGCCGAGGCTGCGCACGGCTGCGAACGCGATGCGGCGCGGCTCGGGATCGCTCGACGTCAGCGCCTGCTCGAGCGTTTCGGTGTAGACATCGCGCCGCTGCGCCGCCGCGCCGGCGACCGCGACGGCCGCGCGCTGCACCGCGGGCGACGCGGTGTGCAGCGCCGCCTCGACCATCAGCACCTCGGCGGGCGTGCCGCGCGCGATCGGCCGCAGCTCGGCGAGCAGCTCCGCGAGATCGTCCGGATCGTTCGCCGTCTTCTGCAGCTCGGCGAGCGCCTTGTCGTTGCCGGTCGTCGCGTACTCGACGAGCCCGGCGAGCTGCGGCGCCATCATCTGCGGAACCTCGTCGGGCCACGCGCCGCGCGACGCACCGAGATCGCGCGCATCGATCTTCTTCCACACCTCGGGCGCGACCATCGCGCGCGTGAGGCCGGTATCGGCGACGACCTTGCCGTAGCGGCTGCCGGGCAGCCAGCCGAACGGCGACAACCCGGAGCGCCCGCCGCGCACCAGCACGTGATCGCCGCCGGGCGCGGCCCGTAGATCGAAGAACACGTGGCCGCGCATCGACACCAGAATGATGACGAGCAGCACGATCGGCACCGCCGCGATCGCGGCCGCGATGGTCGTGTAGTAGCGCTTCGAGCGCTGCACGACCTCGATCTCGGGCGGCGTGACCGGCGCGATGCCCTCGGAGCGCAGCGCGCGCAGCTCGCGCAGCGACAGCCGCGCCTTCGCGTTCGTCTTCGAGCCGAGCAGATCGAATGCGCGCCTCGCCGCCGCGCGGGCCGGCGCGGTCAGCTCGCGCACGCGCGGTTGCAACACCTCGTGGCGCAGCATCCACGACGTGCCGGAGGCATCGGCGCGCACGATCACGCCGCGCTGCTCGAGCACGCCGAACGCCGATTGCGCGTAATCGGCGTCGAGGTTGATGCGGCGGATCACGGCGTCGCCGGGC
The DNA here is from genome assembly GCA_036490935.1 of Kofleriaceae bacterium. GTDB lineage: Bacteria > Myxococcota_A > Polyangia > Haliangiales > Haliangiaceae > JABFXX01. The sequence continues at coordinate 19,317 of DASXCY010000126.1, forward strand.
CGCGGACCGGGCTGGCCTTGCGCGAGCTCGGCGCACAGGCGCAGGGCCGAGCGCTCGTTGCCGGTCGCGCGACACGCGTCGTGCAGCCACGCGGACTCGAGCTCGGTCGGCCCGCCGAGCTTCTGCAGCGCGGTCAGCGACGTGACGTGCAAGTCGCGCATCGCCATCGCCGCGATCTGGAGATCGGCCGCGAGCAGGCCGCCCGCGCGCGCGAGCGCCTGCGCCACCGCGTCGGCGAGCTGCGGATCGGCCGCGACGCCCGACAGCGTGAGCACGCGATCGAGGATCGTGCTCGCGGACGCGACCGGGATGCGCGCGAGCTCGAACCGCGTCGACGGCGGGAACAGCGAGCCGGTGCGGCGCTCGAGCGCGCCGAGCACGTGCATGCGATCGGCCGCGGCGACGAACAGAAATCGCGCACGCCCGCCGCTGCGGCTCACCACCTTCGCGAAGATCTCGGCCAGCTCGCCGGTGATGCGCTCGTCGCCGCACGCGAGGTCGACGTCGTCGACGACGAACACGAACTGCTGGCCGGCGACCGCGTTCGACACCGCGCGCGCGAGAAACGCGACCGGGATCTCCTGCGGATTGGGCTGGATGCCGAACGCCGACAGGCCCGCCGCGAAGCTCGCCGCCGGCTGCGCGAGGTCCTCGCACGCGAGCGCGACGATGCCGTGATCGCGCAGGTGCGGGATCAGCCCGGCGCGCACGAGCGACGTCTTGCCGACACCGGGCTCGCCGAACAGCAGGCCCGCGCGGAACCCGTCGGCCGTGATCATGCGCGCGAGCTCGTCGCGCTCCGTCTCGCGGCCCTGCCAGACATCGCGCTCCGCCTCGCCGAACGGATCGAGCCCGCGTAACGGCGACACCGTGCCCGGGTAGGTCGCGACCGCCACGGCCCGCACTATACATCGTATGCTTCGAGCGTGGCTCGCGCGGCCTGGCCGGTGCTCGTCGTCGCGCTCGCCGCGATCGGCAGCGGCGCGCGTCCGTCGCTCGTCGTGTGGACGCACCCGATGCTGCCGACCGGCGGCGAACGCGACGGCGGCGATCCGACGCCGAGCGGTGCGATGATCACCGAGACGCGCGCGGTCGTCGCCGGCGATCCGGGCTCGGTGCAGCTGCGCGATCTCCGCGATACGAGCGCCACGATCAGCGTGCAGCGCTTCGTGCCCCTTCCGCCCGGCGCGAACAGGGTCGTGACGTACGCCGTCGTGCGCTCGTGGTGAAGGTGGCGCTCGCGATCGTGGCGGCGGCGTGCGGCGCGCACGCCGCCGAGCCGCGCGTGCCTGCGAATCTCGAGCTCGCCGGCGACGATATCGTGCTGTTCCGCGACGTCGCGGAGCTCCACCAGCGCGTGCCGATCGAGGTCGGCGCGAGCGGCACGGCAAGCGCGCGCGTCGCGATCGCGGCCGGCGTATCGCCGCAGTCGGTGCGCGTGGAGGCGAGCGACGGCGTCGAGCTGCGCCGGATCGACGCCGATGCGGCCGGCGTGCTGCACGTCGACGTGGCGGCGCGGCCCGGGCATCACGTGCTCGTGCTGGGCTACATCACCGATCGGATGCACTGGGATGCCGCGTACACGCTCGCGACCGATGCGGCGCGCGAGCGCGCGAGTCTCGGCGGTGCGATCGCCATCCGCAACGAGACCGGCCTCGTGCTCGACGCGCGCGTCCGCGTCGCCGACGCGAATCACACCGCGCAGCCCCGCGCGTCGCGCGACCTCGGCCGCCGCGTGCTGCCTCCGGGCGAGACGCGCGTCGAGCTGCTAGCCGATCAGCCCCCGCGCCTGCTGCGCCGCGTGTTCGTCTACGATCCGATCGGCACGAAGTGGGACCACGCGAGCGGCTTGCCGCTGCGCACCACGTTCGGCGGGCAACCCGTGCCGGCGACCGTCACCGAGAGCTTCGAGCTCGAACGCGATCCACGCGCGACCGCCGCGCTGCCCGCCGGGCCGGTGCGGCTCGTCGAGACGCGCACCGACGGCACGCTCGCGCTGCTCGGCGAGGCGCGCCTGTTCGACGCCGCGGCGCGCGTTGCCGGCGTCGACACCATCCCGATCGGCACGGCCGAAGGCGTGACCGCGACGCGCACGCGCCGCGAGCTGACGATCGACGACGATCGGCAGCGCATCGTCGAGGAGATCGAGCTGGCGGTCACGAACGCGCGCGCCGTGCCGGTCGAGATGGTGCTGCGCGAGCACATGTACCGCGGCCTGACCTGGACGCTCGTCTACGACTCCACCCGTTCGGCGGCGAAGGAAGGCCCGCAGCAGATCGCGCTGCGCGTGCTCGTTCCGGCGCACGCGCGGCAGCGCATCCTCTATGTCGTGAGGTATTGGTGGGAGCCGTGATCGCACGCGTGCGCGACCTGACGATCCGTTACGGCCAGCGCGTCGCGGTCGACGGCCTGGCGTTCGAGCTCGCGGCCGGCGAGATCGCGCTGCTGCTCGGCCCGAACGGCGCCGGCAAATCGACGACGCTCGCCGCGATGGCCGGCGTATTGCTGCCGAGCGGCGGCGCGATCGAGCTCGACGGCGAAGACCTCGCGCGTGCGCCGCGCGCCAGCCGCGGCAAGGTCGGGTTCGCCGATCAGCCACCTCAGCTGTACGACTACTTCACCGTGCTCGAGCACGTCGAGTTCGTCGCGGAGGCGCGCGGCGCGGCGGGCGCAGGCGCGGCCGTGCTCGAGCGGCTCGGGCTGACCGCGATCGCGCAGCGGCCGTGCCGCGAGCTGTCGTTCGGCATGCGCCAGCGCGTCGGGTTGGCCGCCGCGCTCGTCGGCGATATCAAGCTCGCGCTGCTCGACGAGACGCTCAACGGGCTCGACCCGCACGCCGCGCGTCACGCGCGCGCGACGCTGCGCGCGGTCGCCGATGCGGGCGCCGCGATCCTGATGTCGACGCACCTCCTCGGCGTGGCCGAGCGGCTGTGCGATCGCGTGCTCGTGATGGATCGCGGCAAGCTCGTCGCCGATCGCCGCGGCGACGACCTCGCGGCCCTGCTCGCAACCGGGCCGCACGCGCTCGAGGACCTGTACATGAAGCTGATCGAAGACCGAGGCCCGACGTGACGAGCCGCGAGCTGTACGCGTGGCAGCGCCGGCACGAGCGGCGCAGCGGGCGCTGGTGGCGGTCGCCGTGGACGGTCGCGATCGTGGCCGGCCTCGCGCTTCACGTGCCGGTGATCTCGCGCCTGCACGCCGACGGCTACGCGAGCGCTGGCCACCTGTGGCTCGCGATCGCGCTCGTCGCGTTCGCGCTCGCGTTCATGCGCGTGCCGTTTCACCTGTACTGGCGCGCCGACGCCGCGCTGCTCGCGCAGCTGCCGATCGAAGGCGGCCCGCTGCTCGACGTCGCGCTCGTGCGCTGCGCGCGCGCCGCCGCCGCGACCACGCTCGCGTGCGCGCTCGCCGTGCTGCCGCTGCTCGAGCATCCCGACATGTTCGGCCGGTTCGCGCTCGTCGACGCCACGCTCGGTCTGGTCGCCGCCGGCCTCATGCCCGCGGTCGCGACGTGGGCCGCCGCCGCGGTCGCGCTCGATCCCCGCGCGCGCGCCTCGGGCGGCGCCGTGCTCGGCGCGCTGCCCGGTTTCGCCGCGGTCGTCGTGATCGTGCTCGTGCTGATCGCGGCGCCGCGCTACCTCGCCGGCGACGCGAGCCTCGCCGCCGCGGCGCCCGAGCTGGGCGGGCTCGCCATCGCGAGCGTGCTCGGCCTGGCCGCGACGCGCGCGTCGTGCGCGCGCCTGATGGGCACGATCCTGCGCGACGTGTCGGCGCTCGATCGCCAGCGCCTCGCCTCGCTCGACATCCGCCCGCCGACCGCGCTCGAGCGCGCGATCGCCGCGCTGCTCGGCGCTGCCGCCCTGCCCTACCGCAAGGACGCGCGCCTGATGCGCCGCCGCTATCCGATGGCGTTCGCGCTCGGCGCGGTCGCGTTCGTCGTGCTCGCGATCGTCGCGATCGCGCGGCCCGACGATCCCGCACCGTGGCTCGTCGCGACGCTCGCCGTCGCTGCGGTCTACGCGATCGCACTCGCCGGCCGCCTGCGCCGCCCACCGATCGAGCTGCCGCGCCTGTCCGCGACGCTGCCGATCGCGCCCGCTGCCCGCACGCGCGCGAAGACCGCCTGGCTCGCCGGCTGGCTCGTCGTGTTCGTGCTCGTGCCCGCGGCGATCGCGCTGCTCGCCAACGCATGAGCACGGACGGCGTCGCCACCGCAGCCCTGCACGCGCTGCACTTCCTTGGCGGCCACGCGATACGACGTGTAGCCGCTCGTCACCATGTGACAGCGCACGCCGGTGAGCGGCTCGTGCGTCCACGTCGCCGTCGAGAGCTCGGCGCGCAACGTCTTCATCGTGTCGGCCTTCACCGAGCCGGTGCGATGCGTGGCCGCGCTGCCGTCGACTGGAACCTCGTCGGCCGCCCGAACGGTCCGTGACGACATATCACGCCGGAGCTGCGAACACGTGCAGCGACCGAACGCCGCTCGCCACGGCGCGGCGGTCGCGATGCGCGAGATCGAAGAGACACACGACCTCGGTGCGCTGACCGGGCTCGACGTTGACGACGAGCGACGCGACGTTCGCGAGCACGAGGTAGAGGCCGAGGCCCGCGCCCGGCGCGGTTTCGGCGAGCGGCCGGCCGCGCTCTTGCCGCGCGCGCCGTACGTGATCGATCACGTCGCGCTGGCGAAGCGCGCCGTACGCATCGCCGACCGACACCGCGAGCACGCGGTCGTCGGCGGCCCAGCGCAGCAGCGCGCGGCCGCGACCGCCGCCGTCGTTCGCGCGCGGCGCGTCGAGCAAGGCGTTCATCAATAATTCATCGACGACGCTCGCGAGCCGGTGCAGCACGGGCGTGCGGGCGCCGACGCCCTCGGCCCACGCGCAGACCTCGGCGATCGCGGCGCGCTTGTCCGCGTCGCTGATGACCGTACGCTCGCCGACGCGTGCACCACCGGCGACATACTTCTCGAGCCCGAACAGGTCGCCGGAGACGAGTTTTTCGGACGTGATGCCGAGGTCGCGGTCGCGCGGATCGCCGACATGGTGGCTGACCGGCGCTTCGAGCATGAGCGAGATCAGCCCGTCGTCGCCGAGGTCGTCCCCGACGACGACGACCGGCGCGACCGCCGCGCACAGCGCCTCTCCGGCGGTGCGCCTGGCCGCGCGGTCGACGACGATCATCGCGAACCCGGCCAGGTCTCCGTCGAGGCTGTCGCGGTGCTCGACGTCGAGCCCGGACGCCGCCAGCGCATCCTCGACGGCGCCGCGGACCCCGGCATCGCCGCAAACACACAGGCCCCGGGCCAGGGACCGAGGCGCAGCGATGGAGTGAGTGCGAAGCACGAACATCCCTAAGCCGAGGAAGTGCCGCGATAGCGGCCCATCGCGGCGGAGGGTAGCATCGAAAATCCAGCAGGTGGCGCCATTTCGAGCGACCCGGTACGATCGCGCGAATGGCGGATCCTCCCCCGATGCGCGGCACGCCGATGAAGCCGCCACCGATCCCGCCATCACGCCCGCCGGTCGCGCCGCAAGCCGCGATCACCGACGTCGTGCCCGCGCAGGCCGGCGACGACACCGGTGAGGCGAACCTCGCGCCCGACGACACGCGCAACCTCGAGGTGCCCGACGCGCTCAAGCTCGTCGAGCACATGCTCGAGCTCGTCGCGGGCGAGGCGGAGGCGCTGCTCGTCGGCGATGACGCCGACGGCCGGCTCGCCGACCTCAACGCGCGCATCGCGCTCGCCAGCTGGGACGCCATGCACCGGCCCGAAGAAGCGCTGCGCCACCTCGAGCTCGCCGAGCGCCACCCGCTCGCACCTCGGCTGAGGTTGTCGGCGGCGCTCGGCGACCGCGACAGCGCGCCGCTCGCAGCGGCCCAGGCGCGGCTCGATGCGTCCCTCGCGCCGGCGCTCGCGATCGAGGTCGCCGAGGCGTGGCTGCTGCGCCACGGCCGCGCGGAGCTCGCGGCGCCGCTCGCAGATCGCGCGCTCGCCGGCGAGCTGGCGCCGGAGCTGCGCGCGCACGCGACCGAGCTGTCGGCGTTCGCGCACGCGGCCTCCGGCGAGTGGACGCGCGTGCTCGAGCTGCGCAAGGCCGCGCACGACCCCGGCGGTGCGCCCGACGAGATCGCGGCGACCGCCGCGCTTGTCCTCGACCGCGCCGGCGATGCGGCCGCCGCACTCGCGCTGTGCTGGTCGGCGATCTCGCGCAACGAGCAGGACGCGACGCCCGCGACGCTCGGCTGGCTGCGCGTGCACGACGTCGCGGTTTGCGCGGCCGCGCGCGCCGGCGACGCGAAGCTGCTCGAGCTGCTCGATCGACGCGCCGAGCTGGTCGCGTCGCTGCCCGGCGGCGCGTTCGACGCGCTCGCGTTTCGCCACCTCGTCGCGCACGAGCTCGAGCACGATGGCCAGCACGGTGCGGCGCTCGCGCTGTGGAACGAGCTCGCCGACGCGCCCGCCGCGACCGCGCCGGCCGCCGCGCGCCGCATCGCGCAGGTCGCGGCCGTGCATGCCGCGGCGACCGCCGGCGACGCCGCGGCCGAGCTCGCCGCGCGCCGCCGGCTCGTCGAAGGCGAGTGCGCCGAGGTCGCGACCACGCACGCCTGGCGCGCGCTCGAGCTCGGGGCCGCGGCGGGTGCGCCGCCGCGCGAGCTCGCCAGCGTCGTCGCCGATTCCGCCGACGGTGCGGCTGCCGAGCGCTGGCTCGACCTGCTCGACTTCACGGCGCCGACCGCGGGCACCGTGGCGCGCCTCGAATCGCGCGGCGGGCTCGCCGTGCGCTGGGCCGCCACGCTCGCCGAACGACTCGGCAACGCGTCGCGCGCGATCGAGTTGTGGGGCCGCGTCACGGAGTTGCCGGTGCGAGTCGGCACCGAGCACGATCACCTGGTCCGCTTGCTGCGCGCGCGCCTCTCGGCGCAGAGCGCCGAATTCTCGGATGAGATCGGCGCAGCCGACGAGGTGCTCGCGATGGCGTATCAGGCCTGGGCACGCGCCGAGACCGACCCGCGCAGCTCGGCGGCGCTGCAGTGCGCGCGCGGCATCGTCGATCTCGTCGGCGGCGACTTCGTGCAGGCCGAGGAGTCGCTGCAGCGCGCGAGCGAAGCCGATCCGAAAGATCCGTTCAGCCGCGCCGCGCTCGCCGCGGTGTATCGCGCCGGCAAGCGCTACGACCAGCTCGCGAAGGTGCTCGCCGAGCTGTCGACGTCGCTGACCAGTCGCGACGCACGAGCCTCCGCCGCTCGCGAGTACGCGGAGCTGCTCGACGAGCACCTCGGCGATCCGGCCGGCGCGCGAGCCGCGCTCGAGCGGATGATCGCGGAGCGCCCCGAGGACGACGACGCGATGCTCGTGCTCGCGAAGCTCCACGATCGCGATCAGCAATGGGAGCGCTCGATCGACCTGCGCAAGCGCGCGGTCGCACTCGCCCAGGTGCCCGACCGCAAGGCCGACATCTGGATCGAGATCGCGCTGCGCGAGGAACGTCGCGGCGATCGCGACGCGGCGCTCGGCGCCCTCGACCACGCGCTCGAAACCAACATCCGGCGCGCGGACGTCTTGCGCGAGCAAGCGCGCATCCATCGCCAGGCCGGCAACTACGAGCGCGCGCTCGAGCTGGTGCGCGCCGAGCTCGCACTCGATCCGCCGGTCGCGCGCCGCATGCAGCTGCAAACGCAACAGGCGCAGCTGCTCGTCACGCTCGGCCGCGAGCCCGAGGCGGTGGTCGCCGCGTATCTCGACGTGCTGTCGATCGAGCCCGATCAGACGGAGGCGCTCGCCGGCATCGAGGCGCCGGCGCGCGCGCTCGGCTTGTGGGACGAGCTCGCACGGGCGTTTCGCGGCGCCCCGCAGACCGCGCGCAACCTCGAGGTGCTCGCCGAGGCGCTGGCGAAGATCGCCGAGTGGCCCGAGCTCGCCGAGGTGCGGCGCCGCCAGCTCGAAGCGGCGACCGCACCCGCCGACAAGGCGCAGCGCGCCGGCGAGCTCGCCGCGTTGTACGAGCAGGAGCTCGGCGACATCGACGGTGCGATCCGCATGCTCGTCATCGCGCAGGCGAATGCGATCGACACGCAGCGCCACAAGGATCTGCTGCGGCTCCTGCGCAGCGCCGGCCGCTGGGCCGAGATGGCGCAGGTGCTCGAACGCGAGCTCGCGACCCCACCGGCCGAAGCCAGCGCGCACCAACCCGAAGCGGAGTCGACGAGGATGCGCCTCGCCCGCGACGTCGACGTTCTCCTCGAGCTCGGCGAGCTGCGCGCCGACAAGCTCGACCGCGCGGCCGACGCCGCGGCCGCTTACGAGTCGGTGCTCGACCGCGATCCCAAGAACCCGCTCGCGATCGAACGGCTCGAGAAGCTGTACGAGAAGCTCGGCCGCGAACGCGAGCTCGCGCGTGTCCTCGAGATGCGCGCCGAGCTGGTCTCCGACCTGCCCGCCCGCGCACAGCTGCTCGCACGCGTCGGCACGCTGCGCGGCAACCGCGGCGATGTCGACGGCGCGATCACCGCGTTCACCGCCGCGTTCACCGCCGATCCGTCCAACCGCGACGTGTTCACCGCGATGGAGCGCGTCTGCTACAAGGCCGAGCGCTGGCCGGTCGCGATGCAGCTCTACGACATCGCGATCGCCCACGTGGAAGAGGGCAACAACCGCGCGTACCGGCTCGGCGACCTGTACGCGCGCCGCGGCAACGTGCAGCTCAGCTTCCTCGGCCAGGTCGACGCCGCGATCGAGTCCTACCGCAAGGTCGTCGAGGTCGACTCGCAGCCGGGGCAAGCAGTGAAGGTGCTCGAGGACCTGTGCGCGCAACGCGGCGACTGGGCGCCGCTGATCACGGCGTGGGAGCGCCGGGCCGAAGTGCAGCGCGAACCGCAGCGCCGCTCCGAGGCGTTGCGCGCCGCCGCGAAGCTCGCGACCGATCGCAGCGGCGATGCGCGCGCGTCGGTGCGCTTGAACCGCAAGCTGCTGGAGGTCGATCCGGGCGACCTCGGCGCCGCGACCGCGCTCGAGCGCTACTTCGGCGAGCAAGGCGACAACTCCGGCCTCATCGACGTGCTCAAGCTGCGGCTGCAGAGCGCGCACGGCCCGGCCGATACCGTCGACCTCCTCAAGCGCATCGCGCGGGTCTCGGAAGAAGGCGCGCGCGACGTCGACACCGCCGTCGAGCACTACCAGAAGGTGCTCGAGCTGCAGCCCGAGAACCGCGAGTCCCTCGATGCACTCGGCCGGATCTATGAATCGACCGAGCAGTGGGCCGAGCTGATCGACGTCACGCGCCGCCAGATCAAGCTGACCACCGATCGCAACATGAAGGCGCTGCTCTACTTCAAGTGCGGCTCCGTGATGGAAGCGAAGTTCGGCCGCGAGCCCGACGCGATCCGTTACTACGACGCCGCGATCAAGACGACGCCGCAATGCCTGCCCGCCGTACACGGCCTGCGCGACCTCTACCGCCGCCGCGAGGAGTGGCCGCGCGTGATCGAGACCCTCGAGCTCGAGGTCAAGCTGTGGGCCGACGACAAGGAACGCGCCGGCGTGTTCGCGCAGATCGGCCGCATCTACGAGGTCCAGCTCGCCGATCCCGAGCGCGCGCTGCACTACTACGAGAGCGCGCTCACCGTCGATCCCGACTGCCTGCCCGCGAACCAGTCGCTGTTCGATCACTACTTCGACCGCGGCGAGTGGGACAAGGCGCAGCCGCTCGCCAACGCGCTCGCACAAAAGGCGATGCGCGAGGGCGATCCGACGACGCGCAGCGACTTCTATCGCAAGCGCGGCGTGGTCGCGCGCGTCACAGGCGATCCGAAGGCGGCGGCCGATAGCTTCGTCGTCGCGCTCGAGATCAAGCCGCTCAACGCGGCGGCGCTCGACGATCTGCGCTCGCTCGCCCGCGCGCAGCCCGATGCATGGGACTTCGAATCGACGTACCGCGAGCTCGAGAAGCTGTACAAGAAACGCGACGATGCGGGCCCGCTGGTCGCGCGCGTGCACGTCGGCCGCGCCGCGATCGTCGAGCGCGACGGCGATCTCGACGCCGCCGCGCTGCTGTACCAGCAAGCGCTCGAGCTCGCGCCGACCGACTTCACGATCCTGTCGGCGCTGGTCGATTTCCACGCCGACATGCGGCACTGGAACGCCGCGATCGCCGCGATCCAGAAATTCGTGGGCGCCGAGTCGACGCCGCACGATCGGCTCGCCGCGCTCATGCGCCAGGCCTCGATCCACGCCGACGGCGAGATGGACCCGGCGCGCGCGGTCGCAGTGCTGCGCCACGTGATCCAGATCGAGCCGCAGCACCAGGACGCGTATTACCTGCTCGCGCAGGAATACTTCCTGACCGGTCGCTTTGCCGACGCGCGCGCCGCGATCGATCGCGTGATCGAGCTCGCGACGCAGGCCGGCCAGCCGCTCATCCCCGAGGCGCTCGCGCGCTACTACTATTACAAGGGCCGCACGCTCGACGCGGCCGGCGACACGCGCGCCGCCGCGCCGCAATACCGCCGCGCGATCGAGTACGACCCGGGCTACGCACCGCCCGCGCTGGTGCTCGCGCGCCGCGCCGCAGAATCCGGCGACCAGCGCCAGGCCGAGCAGCTCCTGCTCGAAGCCGCGCACGCGGCGATGGCGCAAGGCGGCCAGCGCGCCGCGGTGCCGCTCCAGCGCGGGCTCGCGCGGATCCTGTTGTCGTCGGGCGATCGGCCGGCGGCGATCGAGGCGTATCGCGGCATCCTCGCGGTCGAACCCGACGGCGCGAGCGATCGCGTCGCGCTCGCCGAGATCTACGCGGTCGACGATCCGCAGCGCGCGATCGCCGAGCTGCGCAAGGTGCTCGATCGCGACATCCACCACGCGCCGGCGTATCGCCTGCTCGCGTCGTTCTACAACCGGCTCGCCGACAGCGAGCGCGCACACCGCGTGCTCACCGCGCTCGACCTGCTCGGGTTCTCGCAGGACACCGACTACCGCATGGCCGAGCACGTGCGCGCGACGCGCCAGAGCCTGCAATTGCGGCGCAGCCTCGACGATTCGAACCGCGAGCGCTTGTTGCTCGCCGCCGCCGCGCGCGAGCCGTTCGGCGAGCTGTGGACCGCGATGGCCGAGGAGCTGTCCGAGCGCGTCCCGCAGCCGTCGCTCGGCGAGAACCTCGTGCCCGCGGAGGCCGCCGGCGACGTGCGGCTGCTCCAGCTCGCGGCCGAGGTCGGCGCGATGTTCGACGTCGAGGTCGACGTGTTCGTCGGCGAGAAGGTGCCCGGCCTCGCCGCGGTCACCGCGTTTCCGCGCAAGCTGCTCGTGCTCGATCGCTCGCTGCTCGGCGAGCCGGACCTCGCGCTGCGCTTCTTGTTCGGCTACGCGTTCGAGGCGATCCGCGGCGGCTACGCGTCGCTGCTGCAGCTCGGCGCGCGCCACCGCCGCGAGCTCGCCGTCCTGCTGCGCGCGCTGCTCGCCGGCGGCGAGCCGACCGGCCCGGCCGCCGAGCTGATCGAGAACGCGAGAGCGCGCGCCTCGAAGGTGATCGAGCGCAACGCCGGCACCCCCAACCTCGATCCGGGCGCGTGGATCGACGGCATGCATGCGTGCGCCAAGCGCGCCGGCCTCGTCGCGTGCGACGACTTCGCCGCCGCGATCTGGATGGTGGCCCGGCTGTCCGGCGAAAAACTCGAGAGCCACGACCAGACGGTCGCGCTCGGCGCCGTGCTCGGCGGCCCCGATCTCGTGCGCTTCTACCTGAGCGACCAGTACCAGATGATTCGCGATCTGCTCTCGCAGCCGGTCAACTGATCGCGCGCACCATCCGGCGGATGCTCCAGATCGCGACGGCGGCGTCGCTCGAAGCGTTCCGCGGTGCCGTGACCGGTCTGCTCGCCCGCGCGCAGCCGCTCCACGTCTTCGACAGTTAGCCCCGCCATCACGCGGTCGTCCCTGCCCGATCGAAGACACTCACGCCGAGCTCCGCCTGCTTCGCGCGCGAGCATACCGGGATCCAATGTGGTAGCTACTCGCACGTAAGCGCACTGGATCTACGCGATTGCAGTGTGCTGTAATCATCCATACCGCAGTTACGTTGCGGTCCTGAGCATGACGACAAAGTTCCAGTCGGCGATCCAGCACCGCGGTGACGTGAGCTACGTGAAGCTCGTCGGCGTTATCGACGAGGATAACGAGCTCGGCGAGCTCGTCGAAAAGATTCCCGCGGGCACCGCGGTGATCGATCTCGGCGAGATCGAGCGCATCAACTCGTGCGGCGTGCGCGACTGGGTGAACTGGCTGACCAAGCTCGAGGGCAACGGCACGCGCTCGGTGCTCGTCGAGTGCTCGCCGGCGATCGTCGCGCAGATCAACCTCGTCAACAACTTCACCGGCTCGGGCGTGGTGAAGAGCTTCTACGTTCCGTACTTCTGCCCCGAGTGCGACGAGGAGAAGGTGTTGCTCGTCGAGACGAGCGACATGGGTCCGCCTCCGCACGAGCCACCGACGTGCCGCTGCGACGAGTGCGATCTGGTCATGGACTTCGACGACATGCCGGACTCGTACTTCGCGTTCCTGTCGAACCAGCGCAAGCTCGCCGAGCCCGACAAGATCAACGGCGCCATGCGAGACCTCGCGAACGGCAGCGCGCCGCCCGGCTCGGCCAAAGGCAAGGTCAAGTCGCGCGCGAGTCAGCCGCAGGTCGGCGCCCCCGCCGGCAGCAAGCCGAGCGTGCCCTCGCTGCCCTCGATCCAGCGCACGAGCACGCAGCCGGCCGCGGCCGCCATGCACCAGAGCGGCCCGAACAAGACGCCGAGCAAGCCGGGCAGCCGGCCGCCGAGCAAGCCGAGCAGCAAGCCGCCGAGCCAGCCGCCGTCGCGCGGTGGCAGCAAGCCGCCGTCGAGCCCGCAGCTCGCGGCCGCGATGTCGATGCGCATGCAGCAGGCCGGCTACGCGTCGGGCGGCGAGCGCGCGATGGCGCAGCCCGGCAAGGGCAACGGGCTGGTGTTCACGCTCGTCGGCGTGCTCGTCGCGGCGATCGTCGTGCTCGCATATCTCGTGCTGACGAAGTAGCGAGCTACCGAGGCAGGTCGTCGAGGTACACAAACCGCGGGCGCGGGCGAGCGCGTTGCACGAGCCACATCACGCCGAGCCCGAGCGCGGCCATCAGCAACCACTGATCGAAGAGGAACGGCAGCGCGAATCCCGCGGCGCGCGCCGTCCAGAACCCGGGCACGCACCACAGCGCGACCACGACCGCGATGCCCACGACGACGCCGATCCAGCGTGCGCGGGTCTCGTGACGATCGCGCGCGCGCTGGTCGATGTCGCGCATCAGGTCGCGGACCTGCTCGAGCGCCGCGTCGTGCATGTCTGGGTTCCCGCAGGCGGCGCACCGCCCGGAGCTCGCCTGGCGGGCGCCGCACTCGAGACAGATCCAGGGTTCGGTCATGGAGCGTGGAGCCTCGCATGCAATCGCCCGCAGGAATGTTAAAACGCTTCGGTGGCGGAACCGGAGCGCAACCGAGTCCTCGCGGGCGAGTGCATCTCGCGCGCGCAGCTCGCGACCGTCACCGATGCGTCGGAGGCGGCGATTCGCGCGGCGCTCGGCGCGCTCGACCACGAACGCGCGGCGTTGCTCGCGTTCGCCCGCGCGAAGACAGAGCCGGTCCCGGTCGCGCTCGTCGCCGAGATCATCCTCGGGATCGAGTTGCCGCAGATCGCGTGCGCGCTGATCGCGATCGCGAGCGGCGAACGCGCGGCGCTGATCGAGCCGGTCGCGCGCAGGCGGTTCCCGATCTCGAAGGATGCGGCCGAGATCGAGGCGCTCGCCCTGTTCGCGGCGTGGCGAGCCGGCGCGCCGCCCGCGCGCGTGATTCCAGAAGTGCGCCGGCTGTCGGTGCGGTCGCTGTCGGCCGAGGGGTTCGCACTGATCGCGACGATCGCGGCGGCGATCGACGATGTGAACGTGCGCGCCGCGACCAAGCACATCGCCTCGTTCGCGAAGGAGTACGCGAAGCAGGTCGCATCCGACGAGCGCGCGATGGCGGCCAAGCTCGACGACGTGATCGCCTCGCTGCCGGCCGAGATCGAGACGGCGGCCGCCGGCGGTTTCACGGTGCGCGGCGCGAAGCAGATCGGCCGCAACGATCCGTGCCCGTGCGGCAGCGGGCTCAAGTACAAGAAGTGCTGCGCCGACAAGCCGGTCGCGACGCCATCGCCGATCCCTGGCCTGTCGTGGGATGACTTTCTCGGCAGCGGTGCGAACCAGATGCTGGTCGGACACGTGCAAGAGCTCGCGCTGCGCGATCTCGCGCGCGTCGACCCGGCGCGGCTCGGAGACGTTGCGCTGGTCGCGGCGTATCGCCGGCTCATGCACGCGAACGCCTGGGATCACGCCGAGCGCGCGCTCGACGAGCTCGCGCGCCGCCAGCCCGACAAAGCCGACGACTGGCGCGACGAGCTGGTGCTCGAATTGCTCTCGGCGCGCGAGCTCGAGCACGCGCGCCGGCACGTCGCGCGACTGCAGCCGGATGCCGCCCGGGTGTTCGCCCTCGAATTCGCGGTCGAGGACGGGCCGACGGCGGCGTGGCCGGCGCTCGTCGCCGACTGCCAGCGCGCGCTGAACGGCAGCGACAAGCTCGCCGATGTCGAGCTCGCGTACACGCTGCTGCGCGCGATGCCATCGGTCGGCATCTACTTCGCGCGCGCGTGCATCGGCACGCTGCACGTCGACGATGCCGACACGCTGCTCCAGGCCGTCGAGGATGCGCGCGACGAGCTCGGCCTCACGCCGAACGACCCCGCGTGGGACGTGCTCGACGCGCTCACCGACCGCGGCAAGCAGGCCAAGCACGACGAGGCTGCCGAGCTGCGCGCCGAGCTGCAGCAATCGTCCGCGCGCGCCGACCAGCTCGAGCGCACGCTCGCGGCGATGCGCGGCGAGCTCGATGCCGCGCGTACACTGCCCGCCGTGGCCCTCGCGCGCGCGCCCGAGACCGAGCGGCCGAGCGGGCTCGAATCGCGCGTGCGCGAGCTCGAGGCGCTGATCCGCGAGGGCAACGCCGAACGCCGCGACCTGCGCCAGAAGCTCCAATCGACCCTGCAATCTGCCGAGGACGACAAGCGCGAGGCGAGCGCGCGCGATGATCACCGCAGCCGGCGCGTCGCGCCCGCCGCCGAGACCGACGACGCCGAGACCGAGGCGGTCGAACCCGGCGCACGCGCGACCGTGCTGCCGCGCTTCGATCGCCGGTTCGCCGATGCGGTCGCGAGTGTACCGGCGAACGTCGCGGCCGAGGCGATGCGCACGATCGGCGCGCTGTCCGCCGGCGACGCGTTCGCGTGGCGCAACGTCAAGCAGGCGAAGGACATGACGCGTCAGGTGCTGATGGCGCGCGTCGGCATCCACCATCGCCTGCTGTTCCGCGGCGAGGACGGCGCGCTCGACGTGCTCGACCTCATCACCCGCGAACAGCTGATGACCACGCTCAAGCGGCTGCGCGCGCAGCGCTAGAATGACGCGATGCCTTACGTGATGGTCGACATCGAGGCCGACGGCCCGATTCCCGGCGACTACTCGATGATCGCGCTCGGCGCGATCGTCGTCGAGCCCGCGCTCGATCGGACGTTCGCGGCGCGGCTGCGACCCATCAGCGACCGCTGGGTGCCCGACGCGCTTGCGGTGTCGGCGTTCACGCGCGAGCAGACGCTCGCGTTCGACGAGCCGGCCGCGGTGATGGCGCGCTTCGCCGAGTGGATCCCGCCGCGCTCGGTGTTCGTCGCCGACAACAACGGCTTCGACTGGATGTTCGTGTGCTGGTACTTCCACCACTTCACGGGCAAGAACCCGTTCGGGTTCTCGTCGCAAAACCTCGGCTCGATGTACAAGGGCCTCGCGAAGGACGCGCGTGCTTCGTTCAAGCATCTGCGCAAGACGACCCACACGCACGATCCCCTCGACGATGCGCGCGGCAATGCGGAGGCGATGCTCGAGCTCGAGCGGCTCGGCTTGAGGATCGCCTGGTGAGATCCGTGTAGGCTGCGCGCATGCACGAGCTGGCGCGGGCCGTTCTCGACAAGCTCTACACGGAGCTCGCGAAGTTTCCCGGCGTCGCGACGAAGAACGATCATTACCTGGCGCTGTCGTATGCGGTGCGCGACCGGCTCCAGCATCGCTGGGTGGCGTCGGCGCGCGCGATCCTCGAGCGCAAGCAGCGCACGGTCGTGTATCTGTCGGCCGAGTACCTCATCGGACCGCAGCTCGGCTCGAACCTCATGGCGCTCGGCCTCACCGACACCGCGCGCGCCGCGATGGCCGAGCTCGGACAGTCGCTCGACGAGCTCGTCGCGCACGAGGAGGAGCCCGGCCTCGGCAACGGCGGGCTCGGCCGGCTCGCCGCGTGTTACATGGATTCGCTCGCCACGCTCGACATCGCCGCGGTCGGCCACGGCCTGCGCTACGAGTTCGGGATCTTCGATCAGCAGATTCGCGACGGCTGGCAGATCGAGCGCACCGATCGGTGGCTGCGCGCAGGCAACCCGTGGGAGATCCGCCGCTACGAGATCGAGCACCCGGTCGGGTTCGGCGGCCACGTCGAGTGGCGCGGCGGGCGCGCACACTGGCTCCCCGAGCGCGTCGTCAACGGCGTGCCGTACGACGTGCCGGTCGCCGGTTACGGCACGCAAACGACGAACTTCCTGCGGCTGTGGAGCGCGCAAGCGGCCGAGGAGTTCGACCTCGACGCGTTCCAGGTCGGCGAGTACTGGCGCGCCGTCGACGCGAAGATCCGCAGCGAGAACCTGACCAAAGTTTTGTACCCAAACGATTCGAGCCCGGCTGGAAAGCAGCTGCGGCTCGAGCAGCAGTACTTCTTCGTCAGCTGCGCGCTGCAAGATTGCATTCGCCTGCTACGGCACGGCGGCCAGCCGATCGAGAAGCTCGGCGAGACGCTCGCGATCCAGCTCAACGATACGCACCCGACGCTCGCGATTCCGGAACTGATGCGCCTGCTGATGGACGTCCACGGCCTCGGCTGGGACGCGGCCTGGGCGATCGTGCAGCAGTCGATCGCGTACACGAATCACACGCTGCTGCCCGAGGCGCTCGAGACCTGGCCGCTGCCGCTCGTCGCGCGCCTGTTGCCGCGCCACCTCGAGATCATCTTCGAGATCAACCGGCGGTTTCTCGACGACGTTCGCGCGCAGTATCCCGGCGACGGCGCCCGCCTCCGCCGTATGTCGCTGATCGGCGAAGACGGCGACAAGGTCGTTCGGATGGCGCACCTCGCGACGGTCGCGAGCCATCACGTCAACGGCGTCGCCGAGCTGCACTCGCGCCTGCTGCGCGAGACCGTGCTGCGCGACTTCGCGGAGCTGTGGCCCGACAAGTTCACGAACGTGACGAACGGCGTGACGCCGCGGCGCTTCATCGCGCTCGCGAACCCGCGGCTCGCCGACTTGATCACCGAGGCGATCGGCGACGGCTGGCTGCGCGACCTCGATCGGCTGCGCGAGCTCGAGCCGTTCGCGACCGACGCTGGTTTCGCCGAGAACTGGCACGCGGTGAAGCGCGCGAACAAGGTGGACCTCGCGGAGCACGTGCACTTCGATCCGGCGGCGCTGCTCGACGCGCAGTGCAAGCGCATCCACGAGTACAAGCGGCAGCACTTGAACTTGCTGCACGTGATCGCGCTGTGGAACCGGCTGCGCGACGGCGAGCAGCTCGGCGCGCCCCGCACGTTCGTGTTCGCCGGCAAAGCGGCGCCCGCGTATCACGCCGCGAAGCTGATCATCCGGCTCGCGCATGGCGTCGCCGATGCGATCGCCGCGGATCCGCGCGTGCGCGATCAACTGCGCGTCGTGTTCGTGCCCGACTTCAGCGTCAAGGTCGCACAGCGCATCTACCCGGCGGCGGACCTGAGCGAGCAGATCTCGACGGCGGGGCTCGAGGCGTCGGGCACCGGCAACATGAAGTTCACGCTCAACGGCGCGCTCACGATCGGCACGCTCGATGGTGCGAACGTCGAGATCCGGCAGGCCGTCGGCGCCGACCACTTCTTCCTGTTCGGGCTCACCGCCGAAGAGGTGCTCGCTCGAAAACGCGAGGGCTACCACCCGTCGCAGATCCACGACGCCGAGCTGTCGCGCGCCATCGATCTGATCGCGGACGGCACGTTCTCGCGCGGCGATACGGGCATGTTCGCGCCGCTCGTCGCCGATCTGCGCGAGCACGATCCGTTCCTCGTGTGCGCCGACTATCGCGCGTACGCCGACGCGCAGGGCCGCGTGGCCGAGGCGTGGCGCGATCAGGCGGCATGGACGCGGTCGTCGATCCTCAACGTCGCGCGCGCCGGCAAGTTCTCGAGCGACCGCGCGATCCGCGAGTACGCGCGCGACATCTGGAAGGTCAGCCCGCTCCGCTGAGCTTGCGCCAGACCTCGCGGCCGACCGATTGCTCGCGCTCGCGAAACACCAGCGGCAGCTCGAACAGCGGCGTCGCGGCGGCCGGATCGAGCACGCGCTTGCCGATCGGGCCGA
>DASXCY010000127.1:0-8468 GCA_036490935.1 Kofleriaceae bacterium
CCGCACAACTCCGAGCACACCGACGGCGCGCCGGTGCACGACCAGCCGCTCTCCATCGCGCACTGGTCGCTGCAGCCGTCGCCCGCGGTCGTGTTGCCGTCGTCGCACTGCTCGCCCGTGTCGATCACGCCGTTGCCGCACAGCAGCGAGCACACCGACGGCGCGCCGCTGCACATCCAGCCCGACTCGATCGTGCACGTCGCGCTGCAGCCGTCGCCGGCCGCCACGCCGCCGTCGTCGCACGCCTCGGAGCCCGTGATGATGCCGTCGCCGCAGGTCGGTGCGCACACCGATGGCGCGCCGCTGCACGTGTATCCGGCCTCGACCGTGCACGTGTCGCTGCAGCCATCGCCCGCCGTCGTGCCGCCGTCGTCGCAGCCTTCGCTGCCGACGACGAGGCCGTCGCCGCAGATCGTCGTGCACGTCGAGGGCGCACCGCCGCACGTGTAGCCGGCCTCGACGGTGCAGGTGTCGCTGCAGCCGTCGCCGGCGGTCGTGCCGCCGTCATCGCATGCCTCGGTGCCGACGAGCAGGCCGTCGCCGCACACCGGCACGCACGCCGCGCCCGGTGTCGGGCACGACCAGCCGGTTTCGAGCTGGCAGGTATCGCTGCAGCCATCGCCGGGCGTCGTGCCGTCGTCGTCGCACTGCTCGCTGCCGCCGACCACGCCGTCGCCGCACGTGGTCGTGCACGTCGACGGCTCGCCCGTGCAGTTGTAGCCGGCCTCGATGGTGCACGTGTCGCTGCAGCCGTCGCCGGCCGTCGTGCCGCCGTCGTCGCAACCTTCGTTCGACGCGACGACGCCGTCGCCGCACGTCGACGTGCACACCGACGGGAACGCCGGGCTGCAGTCGTAGCCGTGCTCGACCGTGCAGGTCGCGCTGCAGCCGTCGCCGTCGGTGTTGTTGCCGTCGTCGCACGCCTCGCCGGCCTGCATCGTGCCGTCGCCGCAGCCGGCGATCAGGATCGCGATGTCGTCGAACGCGAGCTCGTCGCGGCTGCCCGAGCCGCCGCTATCGGCGGTGCTCCACCGCAGATACAGGTTCTGGCCGGCGGGCACGGTGATGCCGGTGAGCGTGACTTGCTCGGGCGTCGACACCCACGCCGGCGTCGCGTCCTTGGCCGCCGGTGACGCGAAGTCCAGGGCGGGTACGGCGGTGAACGTGATGCCGTCGGTCGACCACGACAGCGTGATCGTGTTCGCGCGATCCTGATCGTTGAACGCCCAGGCGGTGTACGAGATCGTCGGATCGCCGAAGTCCGCGCCGGTCGTGTTGACGAGCGTCAGCGTGAACTTGCCGGTCTTGCTGCCGCCGACGTCGGTGCCGGTGGCCTGCCAGCCGAACGCCGGATTGCCGGTCGCGACCGCGAACGCGTACATGCCGCCGGTCGTGACGCCGCCGGCCGACGGGCCGCGATCCCAGTCGCAGGTGCCGTCCGCGGTCGGGTCCGAGCACGCCGTGCTGTCGAACGTGCCGCCGGCCGTGGTATCGCCGTCGGAGAACCCGGTGACGAGCCACTCGTTCGAGCTGAGCTGGCCGTCGCCCGGCGTGGGCGACAGGCCGGCGGCGGTGTAGCCGGTGAAATCGATCGTGGTGCGCACGCCGGTGATCGCGTGCTGGGCATGAACCGGGGAGGCGAGGGCGAGGACGGCGGAAGCGGCGACGAGCGTACGCATGGGGTGCGCTCCTTATATCAGCGGTCCGTGGCGTCTTGCACCACCATCAGCCGCGCGCGCATGGCTTCGATCACGGCGCGTACCCGCGCGCGATTCTTCGATTCGACGCGGACGAGCGCGTAGATCTGCTGCGGGCGAGGCTGCCAGCCGCCGAGCGGGAGCGCGCGCAGTCCGCGGACGACCAGGAAGCGCGGAAGCAGCGCGATGCCGGCGCCCTCGATGGCCGCGTCGCGCAACACGTGCAGCGCGGTGGCGCGGAGCCGCCCGCGCACGGTCACGGCCGCCAGCTCGTCGCCGCGGTGCAGCTGCCAGATGCCGACCGCGTTGCCGGCGTGGAGATGGACGAGCGCGTCGTGATGAGCCAGCTCGCCGGGCGTGCGCGGCTCGCCGCGGCGCCGGATGTACCCCGGCGCGCACGCGACGGCGCGATCGAGCATCGCGAGCGGCTGCGCGACCAGTGTCGTGCTGTCGGGCGGCACGAGGCCCGCGCGGATCGCGACGTCGATCCCATCGGCGAGCAGATCGACCGGATGATCCTCGAGGCGCAGATCGATCTCCAGGCCGGGATTGCCGGCGACGAGCTCGGCCAGCGCGGCGTCGAGGCCGGCGTGCACCATCGCCGTCGGCATCGAGATCGTGACGCGGCCGACGACCGCGCGGTCTTCGCGCACCGCGGCGCGCGCTTCGTCGGCCTCGTGCACGGTCCGCTCGGCGTGTTCGTAGAAGCGGCGGCCCTCGTCGGTGAGGGCCAGCCGGCGGGTCGTGCGCACGATCAACGAGGCGCCGAGCTCGCCCTCGAGCGCGGTCAGCTGCCGGCTGACCGCCGCCGGCGTCACCCGCAGCGTGCGGGCGGCCTTCGACAGGCTGCCGGCGTCGGCGACGCGCACGAAGGTCGTCATCGCGGCGAGCAGGTCCACCGCTCGAGCGTCGCGGATTATTGAGGATTTGTAAAGAGTGAGCTGCCCTGAGTGCGGCTACCGGGAATCGCTCGGCGCGCGCACATTGGTCTCGTCAACCGGAGACCTCGTCTCCCCAGCAAAGGAACTCCCATGCACACGCTCCATCGCTCGCTCGTTTGCGCCCTGATCGCCGCCGGCTCCGTCGCGTCCGCCAACTCGCCCAAGGATCCGGCACTGACCCGCGCCAAGACCTCGGCCGCGCTGGCCGGCATCGCGGCGACCGGTAAGGACTGCCGGGACCTCGCGCTCGTCGGTGATCCGCAGGAGGTCAAGCACCTCGATAACCCCAGCCTCCAGCAGACGCTCGCGCACGTGCAGTTCACGCTGTTCGCGGCGAGCGCCGACAAGAGCTACGACGGCACCGTCCTCGCGACGATCGTCGGCAAGGATCCGAACGGTGACTTGCGCGGCAATCACCACATCGTCGCGCGCGAAGGCACGATCCGCACCGAGCGCGACGTCATCTCGATCACGCCGACCGCGGACAAATGCATTGTCAACGCGAAGGCAAAGATCTTCTACAAGGACGGCACCGGCGCCTTCGAGGGCTACTCCGGCACCGGCGTCGCCGAAGCGACCTTGAACTTCTGCGGCGGCGCCGGCCACGCGGTCGTCTACGGACGCCTCTGCAAGTGACGGTGCGTACCGCCGGTACGCGATCTTTCGCGCCCGTGCGACGCCGTGCGACGCTTGAACCGCGACACGCGGCGGCTTCACGCTGTGCGTGATGGTTCCCCGACGCGAGCTCGCGATCGCGGCCTGGGGCGCGGGCGCGTTCGGCGCCGTGCTCGCGAGCTACGGCGCGTTTCGCCCGGTGCGTGACGCGCTGATCCTCGACGGCAATCCCGATCAGATTCCGTGGCTGTTCACCGCGACCTTCGTCGGCGTCGCCGCGGCCTCGCCGGCGTGGAGCGCCGCGCTCGCGCGCACCGACTCGCGCAAGCTGGTGCCGCGCGTGTTTCACGCGTTCGCCGCGTGCGAGCTCGCGTTCTTCCTGCTCGTGCGCGCGGACGTCGCGCCGGTGTGGATCGGCCGGGCGTTTTACGTGTGGTCGGCGGTGTTCAGCCTGTTCGTCGTGTCCGTGCTGTGGAGCTTGTTCGCCGACGTGCTCGGCCCGCGCGCCGCGACCACGCTGTACGGGCCGATCACCGCCGGCGGCACGGTCGGCGCGATCGTCGGGCCCGCGCTGACCAAGCTGCTCGTCGGCACGCTCGGCGTGGCCGGCATCCTCGCGCTGTCGGCGTGCCTGCTCGAGGTCGCGGTCGTGTGCGCGTGGCGCGTCGTCGCGATGGCCGGGCCGCCCGACGAGCCACGCGCGCGGCGCGACCGCGGCGGCGCGTGGACGGGCATCCGGCACGTCGTGCGCTCGCCGTATCTGGTCGCGATCGTCGGCTACGTGCTGTGCACGGCGTGCGCCGCGACGTTCCTCTATCTCGACCAGGTGCGCATCACGCACGACGCGCTCGCCGACCGCACCGCGCGCACCGCGTTCCTGTCGACCGTGGATCTGTGGACGAACAGCTGCGTGCTCGTCGTCCAGCTCGCGCTCGCGGCGCCGCTGCTGCGCCGGTTCGGGCCAGGCGTCGTGCTGTGCGTGCTGCCGCTCGTCCAGCTCGCGGGCCTCGGCTGGCTCGCGCTCGCGCCGTCGTTGACCGCATTCGCGATCGCGGCGGTCGTCGCGCGCACCGCGACGCACGGGCTGACTCGCCCCGCGCGCGAGCTGCTGTTCACGGTGATCGCGCGCGACGACAAGTACCGCGCGAAGAACGTGATCGACACCACCGTGTACCGGCTCGGCGACTTCGGCGCGAGCTGGATGCTGCTCGCCGGCGCGGGCAGCACGATGTGGATCGCCGCGACCGTCCCGCTCGTCGCGATCTGGCTCGCACTCGCCGTCGCGCTCGGCTTCAAGTTCCGGAAGGAGATGACATGATCGATCGCCGCGACTTCTTGATCGGCTCGCTTGCCCTCGCCGCGTGCAGCGCGGCCCCCACGCCCGTGCCCCCGCCGCCGCCCCCGCCGAAGCCGCCCAAGCGCATCCTCATCCTCGGTGGCACGGGCTTCCTCGGCCCGCACGTCGTCGACGCGGCGCGCGCGCGCGGCCACACGATCACGCTGTTCAACCGCGGCAAGACGCATCCGGGGTTGTTCCCCGACGTCGAGAAACTGCACGGCGATCGCGACGGCCACCTCGAGGCGCTCGTCGGCCGTGGCTGGGACGCGGTCGTCGATACATCGGGCTACGTGCCGCGCATCGTGCGCGCCTCGGCCGAGCTGCTCGCGCCCCATGTCGGCCACTACATCTTCGTGTCGACGGTCTCGGTCTACGCGACCGAGGACAAGGTCGGCGCCGACGAGACCGCGCCGGTCGGCACGATCGACGATCCGACGACCGAGCAGGTCACCGACAAGACGTACGGCCCGCTCAAGGCGCTGTGCGAGCAGGCGGCCGAAGCCGCGATGCCCGGTCGCGTCGCGAACGTGCGGCCGGGCCTGATCGTCGGCCCCGGCGATCCGACCGGCCGGTTCACACATTGGCCCGCGCGCATGGCCGACGGCGGCGACGTGCTCGCGCCCGGTGATGGCACGACGCCCGTGCAGTACATCGACGGGCGCGATCTCGGCGCGTGGCTCGTACGCATCGCCGAGGATCGCACGGTCGGCGTGTACAACGCGTTCGGCCCCGAGCAGCGCGCGACGATGCGCCAGGCACTCGACGCGTGCAACCACGCCGCCGGCGACCGCGCGCACCTGGTCTGGGTCGACGCGGCGTTCCTCGCGGCGCAGAACGTCAGCGAGTGGGGTGACATGCCGATGTGGGCCGACGCGAAGGGCGAGAACGCCGGCTTCGGGACGCGCGCGAACCAGCGCGCGATCGCGGCCGGCTTGACGTTCCGGCCAACCGAGCAGACCGCGCGCGACACGCTCGCCTGGCTCGCGACGCTCGACGAGCCGCAGCGCACGAAGTATCGCTCGAGCGGCATCGCGCGCGACCGCGAGCTCGCGGTGCTCGCGGCTTGGAAGGCGAAGACCGGCTAGGCGCGCGGTCTCGCGCGCCCGGCGGTCGCGCGGATCTTGAATCGACGACCAGCGGCGGGCCGTTGAGGCCGTACGCGCCGCGGAGCACGCCCGATACGAAGCCGCACGCGACGAGCCACGTCCGGCTCTCGGAGCGCCCCGCGTGCGGGCGCACGAGCGAGCACGGGCCTCGCGCACGAGCCGCGCGCGCCGATCGCTCGCTCCGGCCACGTGCTCGCGCAGCAGCTCGATCGCGAGCTTGCGATCGAGCTCGGGATCGTACGCGGCATACACGACGTCCATGCCGCCTTCGCCGAGCCGGTCGAGCAGATATAGCGGCCAAGCATCGCGCCGCGCTCGAGCATCGGCGAGTCGGAGCGCGCCACGCGCGCGTCGGACGCCGGCTCGTCTTGCACCGTCGAGGCGAGCGGCGGTGAATCGACCATCCGCCGCCGAGGGTATGACCGCGTTCAGCAGGCCGTGGGCGGGCGTACGCGGCGAACGCGACGAGCACGAGCGCGATGCACGGCACGCGATCGCGCGCGGGAAGCCGACGCAGGTGCGAGGGTCACGGGCGCATCACGAACGTCGAGCGCAGGTCGAGACGGCCGCGCAGGAGCGAGCCGGGCTCGTCGCCGTCGACCAGCACGGTGCCACGCTGGCCGGGTGGGAGGTCGAGTGCCCCGATCGTCGACGACGTCGCGCCGACCTGCACCGCGATGACAGATGCCTGCATCACCGCGGGCGGCTGGCCGTCATGCGCGGGCCGCAGCCACGCGAGCGAGTCGACGTCGCCGAAGTCGTCGCGGTCCGGCATGATCGGGAGAGGATCCTTGCCCGTGTTATCGATCGCGAGCTCGATCGCGCACGTCGTCGCGTCGATCGTGCGGGTCGCCGCGGCCGTGCCGAGCCGCGCGCGCAGCGCGTCGCCGCACACGCGGGCGGTGCGCGAGACGGCCATGTGGCCGCCGCGAATCGGGCCGTCGGTCGTCGCGGCCTTGCGGATCGCGGCGTCGAGGCGCACGTGCCACGCGTCCGCGGCCGCGTCGAGGCGCGCGACGCGCGTCGCGAGCTCGGGATCGTCCCAGCCCAGCCACATCGACGCGCGCTCGGCGTGGACGCGCGCGTCCTCGATCGCCTGGCCGAGGTCGCTGGAGCTCGCGAGATCCGGCTCCTGGTGCGCCGCCGCCGCGGTCGAGTGATCGACCGCGGCCAGCTCGCGGCGCGAGCGCTCGAATGCGACCGCATGGGGGACGACCACGCACTCGAGGGTCTCGGCGCCGCTGCCCCCGAGCATCGGCGAGCTCCCGTCGTAGCGCAGCTGCACGAACGAGGTGCCGGAAGCCGGCCGCACGACCGCGTACGCGATCGCATCCCCGACGTGCAGCGGCACGTCGGCACGCAGCATCACTGCGGTGCCGGTGTGATCGAGGTGCGGCCCGACCGCGCAGTGGCCCGCGACGCGCAACTCGATCGCGACGCCGCCGTGTTCGCTCGTCGCCTCACACGCGATCGTCGCGGCGCCGACGTCGCCGGGATGCCATGGTGCGCGCAGCGACTCGTAATCCCACACGAGCCTCACCTCGGTGTCCCACGCCGGCTGGCCGGGCCTGACGAGGGCAGGGCAGCCGGTCCAGTGCCGCACGCACTGGCCGCCCTCGAGCTCGCACTCCTCGTGTGTCGTGCAGCGCTCCGACGCGCGGCAAACCGCGGCATCGGTCGCCGCGCAGCCGACGTCGCCCACGCCGCGCGCGCATTGCCCGCGCGTGCGGCACAGCTTCGACTGCCTGCAATCGGCATCGGTGGTCGCCGCGCATTCGAGGCTCGGATCGAGCCCGAGGAAGCTACGCCTGGTGATCGCCTCGCACTCGCCGCGGTCGGCACACCCCGCGCTCGCCTTGCATCGATCGTCGATCCGCGCGTAGCCCTCGTCGATGCAGTAGCCGGCGTGGCACGTCGTGCGTGCCGGGCAGTCGGACTGCTCGCTGCACCGCTGCGCGGCCGAGTTGTACGAGCACCCTGGATTGCAACCGCGCATGCACGCCGGCAGCACGATCGCGAGCACGAGTAGCGACGGGCGAAGGCTACGCATATCGCGGAGCATGTCGCCCCCGCGGCGTGCCCTCCATGGAAATCACCGGAAGTGGCGCAGGCGATACATGTATCGCGCGCACCTCAGATGGGAACGCGCGCTACTGGATCGTGAACTGGCAGTCCGCCGTGCAGCCGGAGCCGCCATCGCACTGCTCGCCGTACGCCGTCTCGACGATGCCGTCGCCGCAGTACGGCGCGATCGCGCAGGCCGCGGTGCACTGACCTGGCCCGTACGCGGTCACCGAGTTCGCGCTGCCGTTGTCGCACTGCTCGGGGCCGCTCTTGACGCCGTCGCCGCAATACGGCGCGAGCGTGCAGTCCATGTCGCACGTGCCGTACGAGCCGTTGTTCGTGCCGTCGTCGCACTGTTCGCTGCCGGACTTCACGCCGTCGCCGCAGCGCGGGCCGAACGTGCAGTTCATGTTGCACTTGCCGTAGCCGCCGGTGTTGTTCGTGCTGCCGTCGTCGCACTGCTCGCCCGGGTCGACGACGCCATTGCCGCACTTGAGGTTGCAGCTGGCATCGCAGCGATCCGCGGGCGCGCCGTTGTTGATGCCGTCGTCGCACTGCTCGGAGCCGTTCTTGATGCCGTCGCCGCAGCTGCCGGCGAGCTTGCACTGCGCCGTGCAGCCGCCGTAGGCGCCCGTGTTGCCCGCCGTGCCGAGATCGCACTGCTCGCCGTACGTGGTGTCGACGCTGCCGTCGCCGCAGTACGGCG
>DASXCY010000128.1:0-180231 GCA_036490935.1 Kofleriaceae bacterium
ACGTTCTGCTCGGCCAGCTGGCTACCGATCGTGACGGTCGTCAGGATCCCCGGACCGTTCTCAAGCTTGCTACGGAGGGTGATGACTTGCGGTGGCGTGAGCGCCGTGCCCGCCCATTCTGCGGCATACAAGTACGCCGACGGCGCGGCGTCGTCATAGATGCCGCCGAGCGCGAAGATGCCGGTCGCGCTGGTCCCGGTCGCCCAGGAAGGTGAGGCGCCCGTGATGTCGTTCGTGAATTGCGTGTTGGTGTGGACCTTGTCGGTCGCGAGGATCCAGGTATGCGCGCCCCCGTCATTGAATGGGGTCGAGCCCGTCGCGGAATGGGTTCCGTCCCAAATCTCCTTGACGTTCCAGATGCCGGAGGAAACGCCCACGGCCATGCCCCGCGCACCATTGGAGTCACCTATGCACACGAGGTCGCGGCTACTCGTGCCGGAGATCGTGCCCGTACCCGCGATGATTCCTACCGCCGTGCAAGTGCTCGACGCGGGATTGCAGATCGACGAGCTCGAACTCCAGTACGACGTGCTTCCGTCCGTCAGCTCGACCGCGTGACGCGACCAGCCGCCGATCGAGTTATTGTAGCTCATGCCACCGGTGTTATGCGCCGTGAGTGGAGCGCTACCGATCGAGTCGGCCAACGATCCCGAGGTCTCCTGCAAGAGCCAGAGGTTCGTGGGGTTCGAGATCCCGGTCCCCGTGAGGAGCTCGGTCCACTCGGTCGCGTTCGCGGGCGTGAACCAGCCGCTCGTCGCGTCGCGAGTCACATAGTTGTCGTACGTGAAGCTCGTCGTCTGCTCGGTAGTCCAAGTTCCTGCAGAGCTCTTGAGCTGGTAGTTGATGCTGGTGAGCAGGTTGTCGGTGTAGTTGAAGGACAAGCGCCGCTCGCCGGACGCATCGGTTACCGTCGAGACGTTTCCACGGGTCGTGCTGGTCCAGGTTACCAAGACCTTGTTCGGCGTCGGCATCGTGTCCCAGATCTCGATCAGCTGGCCGGAGCTGTTGTACTTGAGCGTCTCGCCCGTGAGCAGCTGCACGTAGTACAGAGTGTTCGTCGTATCCACGCACAGGTTCAGCACGTGATCGCCGGCCTGCGGCGTGTAGCTCTCGAACCCGCTGAACGGGGACACCGTGCAGGTGGTGCTGGCATCGACGTAGTCGACGTCGCGACCTTGGCTTGTGTGCAAGATGATCCGATTGTGCGTTCCGTCGTTGAACTTGTAGAGCCACGTCATATACGTGTGCTGCCAGTTCGGTCCGAGCGGCGTGTGGTTCACGCTCGTGGGATTCGTCCCTGCCGTGTACATCGATGTGTAGAAGCGCCGGAAGCCGATCCCGGGACCATAAGGAACCGCCGGCGCGATGTCCGCGGGGAGGTCATAGTGCAGCGATCCGGTCTTCCAACTGATCATTCCGGTGTCGCCGCAGGACAAGGGCGACTCGCAGACTCCTGTCGTGAGCGTCGGGTAGCAACCCTCGTCGGTGAGACCGTTCCCATCGTCGTCGATTCCGTTGCCGCAGATCTCGGAGGTCGCGTGCGCGCGACGGGCGGCCACCGCGATCAATCCGACTGCGAGCAGCAGGTGCGCGAGCTTTGTGATCTTCATGGCTCATCCCTCCCCTTCGTGAATCGAAGCGAGCAGCAGGTTGAACGCGTTCAGGTTCGCGTCCGGTGTCTTCGCCGTGTACAGGACGTGGACGAGCGACTTGCCATCGACGAGCACGACGTGGATGCGGTGGTAGCGATCCTTGAGGCCGTTGGGCAAGTAGTCCAGATCGACGCGAGCGCCGGAGAACCCCATCTTGGTAGACACAGAGCTCCTCGCCGACACGCGCGACTCGGGTAGGCCGGCCTGCGCCTGGGCGAGCAGCGTCGACAGAGTCGACGCATCGCCCTGCGCGGTCACCGGCGCGAGCTCGGTGCGGATCACAGTCAGGCTCTCCTTCTCGTCGTTGCCCGACGGTGACCACACCTCCGTCGACACGCCACGATGGTTCGTGTCGTAGTGAGACCAGTCACCGGGCACGTCGAACGCGAGGTGCGCGAAGGTCACGTGCTGGTTCGTGGTCGCGTTGCACGAGCTCGCAGCGAGCACAGCGCCAATCAGGAGCACACGCCTCATCGGACGACCCCCGTGTTGCCGAGGTCATCGACGATCCCGAGCTGGTGCGCGGCCGAGTCGCCCGTGGCCTGGTGCGCGCGCTCCTTGACTGCGGCGGCGTACCCGGCTTGCACCTTGTCCCAGCCGGCATTCGATTTTGCTGACTGGTCGGCCAGCGCCCGCTCGCCCGGGCTCAGATCTTTGTAGCTCCAAGTTTTCGTGCCGGGAGGACCGGGATCGTACGGTGTGAATGGGTCGTGTCTCGGAGTCTCCGAGCCGGGCGCGTTGACCGCCGGATTTCCGGTGATCGGCTCCGGTGCGGCGGTCTCGGGCAAGCTCGGCGGATTGTCTCCGCGAGACGTTGCCGCGACGACGAGGAACGCAACCACCACGACTCGCGAGACGACACCAGTAGCCATCGCACACCCCCGACGCGCCGAGCGCCAGAACGTGGGTAACGGATCGCAATGCGAGAAAGCAACAGCATTCCGATCGGGTTAGATGATTTCAGATCAGCAGTTCTTCACTATGGATCAAAATGCTCCTAGCCGAAGCCGGGAGTGTGGAAGAACGCCCCTCGCGTCGTCCCGTGGCGGACTCGCTCTCGGTGAAGCCGAGGCGGTGTCCGGTTGTCGTCCGTTAGTCGGACGCGGATGTCCGGCTGCCGGACGAAGCGGACAAGCGTGGGCGCGTATTCGCACGGTTGCGCTGGCCCGCGGCTTGAAGTGCGTCGCGGCGTGGTGGCGTTCGTCAAATCGTGCACGCTCGTCGGGATCGACGCGGTCGAGATCGACGTCGAATGCGAGACCGCGCGCGGGTTGCCCGGCTATCACGTGGTCGGGCTCGCCGCGCCGTCGGTGAAAGAAGGCGGCGTGCGCATTCGCAGCGCGCTGCAGACGGTCGGCCACGACCTGCCGCTCAAGAAGGTGACCGTCAACCTCGCGCCGGCAGACCTGCGCAAGCCGGGGTGCGCGTTCGACCTGCCGATCGCGATCTCGGTCCTGCTCGCGGAGAAGCTTTACGATCCGGCGGCGGTCGATCGGCTGCTCGTGCTCGGCGAGCTGGGGCTCGATGGATCGGTGCGGCCGGTGCGCGGTGTGCTCGCCGCCGCGATGCTCGCGCGCCAGCGCGGGATGCGCGGCGTGCTCGTGCCGGCGGCCTCCGCGGCCGAGGCGCGGGTCGTCGATGGCATCGACGTGCGCGCGGTCGGCCACATCCGCGAGGTGATCGACGCGCTCGCCGGGCGCGCGGCCCTGCCCTCGCCCGAGCGCGCGCCGCCGCGGCCGCCGCGCGCGGCCGATGCGGTCGACATGGCCGAGGTGCGCGGCCAGCACCTCGCGCGCGCCGCGATCGAGCTGGCGGTCGCGGGCGGCCACAACCTGCTGCTCTCGGGGCCGCCCGGCACCGGCAAGACGATGCTGGCGCGGCGGATCGCGACCGTGCTGCCGCAGATGACGCGCGCCGAGGCGCTCGAGACGACGAAGGTGTACTCGTCGCTCGGGCTCGCATCCGGTGGCTTGATCGAAGACCGGCCGTTTCGCGCGCCGCACCACTCGATCAGCGGCGCCGCGCTGCTCGGCGGCGGCACGCAGCCGCGGCCCGGCGAGATCTCGCTCGCGCATCACGGGGTGCTGTTTCTCGACGAGCTGCCCGAGTTCCAGCGCTCCACGATCGAGGCGCTGCGCCAGCCGCTCGAGGAGCGCGCGGTCACGATCGGCCGCGTGCAGGGCACGATCCGGCTGCCCGCATCGTTCCTGCTGGTCGCCGCGGCCAATCCGTGTCCGTGCGGCTGGCTCGGCTCGGGCTCGCGCGAGTGCACGTGCAGCTCCGGTGCGATCGATCGCTACGGCGCGCGGCTGTCGGGGCCGCTGCTCGATCGGATCGATCTGCAAGTCTACGTGCGTCCGGTTCCGCTCGCCGAGCTGCGCAGCACCGTCGCCGGCGAGTCGTCGGCGGCGATGCGCGAGCGTGTCGTCGCGGCGCGCGATCGCCAGCGCGCGCGTCTCGAGCGTCACGGCATCCACTGCAACGCCGAGATGTCGGCGCGCGTGCTCCGCGCGACCTGTCCGCTCGATGCGGCATGCGAGCGCGTGCTCGCCGAGCTGGTCGAGCAGCGCCGCACGCTGACCGCGCGCGGCATCGATCGCTTGATTCGCGTCGCTCGCACGATCGCCGACTTGCTCGGGCAAGACGCGATCGATGCCGGCTGCGTGGACGAAGCCGCGGCGTTCCGCGCCGTCGATCCGCTTGCAGATTCGATCCCGTACACGGAGGTTGGTCATGAGCCCGCTCGCAAAGACGATCTACAAGCAGCTGCTGCGCCGGGCGCGTAGCCACGCGCCCTCGATCACGTACGCCGAGCTGGCGGGCGGGCTCGGCGCGCGGTCGGTGCACCACCGCAGTCCCGCGTTTCATGCCGCGCTCGGCGAGCTGGCGAACACGTGCCGGCATCGCCAGCTGCCGTGCCTGCCGGCCATGGTCTGGCGCGCCGACACGCGACGGCCGAGCGACGGCTACTACAAGGTCGCCCATCCGCGCGCTCACACCGAGCCGGCGCGGATCGCGGCGTGGGAGCGCGAGCACGCGCGCGTGATCGCGGAGCTGGCGTCGTTTCCGCCGGCGCTTTAGCCCGGTGCCGGCGTGCCGCACGAGGCGCAGAACCGTCCGCCGGGCGGGAGCTGCGTGCCGCAGCCGGTGCAGAACTGCTTCTGTGCGGGACCGGCGACGGGCTTGCCGCAGCCGGCGCAGAACTTCGCGCCGGGTTGCAGGCGCGCCCGGCAGCTCGGACATGCGCCGAGCATCTGCGCCTTCGGATCGATGCCCTCGACCTGATCGACCGCGCGCATCTTGGTCGCGAGCTGCTCGGCGGCGATCTGGGCCTGGGCCGCGGCCCCTTCTTGCGCGAGATCGGGCGCGCACTCGACGCACAGCTCGCGGCTCTGGTTCCAGCACACCTCCGGGCAGACCCAGCGGCCGCAGCGGTGGCACTGGTTGAACTTGGGCTTGATCTCCTCGATGGCCTTCTGGAAGGCGCCGTCCCACGCCGAGCCGCGCAAGCCATCCTTCATGTATTCGCCGGCCTGCGCGGCCGCCCACAGGTTTCCGCCGCCGAACAAGCTGCCGATCCCGCGCGCCATCTTCGAGCCGACGCCGAGCGCGCTGGCATGGAACGTCGACCGGTAGCCATTGCCGCACTTGTCGCAATGGAACTCGAACTGATAGCCGGTGTCGTTGCTGTGGTCGGTATAGTTCCGGGTGAACGCGATACTTCCCATGGGGCCTCGAATGTATCACTTGCGCGGGGGGCGGCGTCCGTGGCATCGAAACGCGATGATGCGCGTCACCGTCGTCGCTGCGCTCGTGTCGGTCTCGGCCGTTGCGGTCGCGCAACCGAAGCCGGGCCCGGCGATCGTCGGCGCCACCGAGGTCATCCAGGTCGCGCCGCCGGCCGGATTCGTCGACGACGGGATCGGCGGCGACGACACCCACCTCGCGTATGTCGTGGCCGACGCGGCGAGCAAGTGCGAGCTGCACGTGGTCGCGCTCGACACCCGCAACGAGGTCACGGTCGATCTGGCTCCCGTGATGCTGCACGCCGTCGCGATCCCGTACTTCGCGCACGACAGGGCGTTCGTCGTCGGCGAGACCGAGGATGGCAGCCAGCTCGGCGCGCTCGTCGATGTGACGGCGGGCGCGAAGAAGCCGATCGTCTACAAGCTCGGGCCGGCGACGCACGTGTCGGTGATCGGCGACGCCGGCCACGCCCAGGTCGCGCTCGAGCACGACGTCGCCGGAACCGCCGGCAAGGACCACCGTGCCGAGCTGTACGAGCTCGCCAGCGGACGGCGGCTCGCGGCCGGCCGGCCACTCGTGCTCGACGCCACCGGCACCGACAAGGCGCTGGAGTTTCGCGTCGACCACTGGGCCGACGGCTGGACGAAGGCGATCGGCGTCAAGGGCGGCACGTGGGATCGCAAGGAGAACCAGCGCACGCCCGACACCGAGGCGACGTACGACCTCACGACGAATCGCTTCGTCGACAGCCATCCGATCGCGGACCTGATGGAGCAGCGCAAGCGCTTCCAGGTGCTCGCCGACGCCGGCGGCCGGCTCGATTTCGTGCACATGACCTGGGACAACACCGCCGTCCAGGTGTGGCGCGCCGGCAAGCCGGCGACCGTCGAGCTCGACCAACCGCTCGCCCATTACGATCCGAAGTCGCTGCAGGGCGTCGTCGGGCACGACCAGGTCTGGATCGCGCTGTCGGTCGATCCGGTCAACGCCGACGCGGTCGCGCGCAAGAAAGCCGACGTCGAGTATCTCGACGTGTTCACTATGACGAGCGAAGGCCACGCGTCGCGCCGCGCCCGCGTCCTGTCCGCCGGCATGAAGCTGCGCTTCGGCGTGCTCGACCACCGCTTCTGGGTCCTCGAGCGCTCGCCCAGCTTCGATCGCGGCGGCAAGCGCATCGCGGTGTACGAGCTGCAGTAGGGGAAGAATCACCGCCAACGCGCAGAGGCGCTAACTACAGCAGGGCGATGGCCAGCTCGGCCGCGAGCTCGGCGTTGTGGCGGGCGAGCACGCGGTTGGCGCGGATCGAGTCGCCGCCGGTGACCTCGGCGACGCGCGCGAGGAGGTGCGGGGTGAGGCGTTTGCCGGAGATGCCGCGCGCTTCGGCTTCGGCGATCGCGGCTTCGATCGCGGCCTCGATCGCGGGCGTGTCGAGGGCGGCGTCGCTCGGAATCGGATTGCACACGAGGATGCCGCCGCCGCCGAGGTCGTCCCAGTGGCGGCGCGCGATCGTGGCGAGCTCTTGCACGTCGGCGGCGAAGTGCTCCAGCCGCACGCCCGAGCGCTGCGTGTAAAACGCGGGCAGCTCGTCGGTGCGGTAGCCGACCACGAGCACGCCGAGGGTCTCGAGCAGCTCGGCGGTGCGCGGCAGGTCGAGGATCGCCTTCGCGCCGGCCGAGACGATCGCGATCGGCGTCTTCGCGATCGCCACGAGATCGTGCGAGACATCGCCGCCGTCCCCGCGGTGAACGCCGCCGATACCGCCGGTCGCGAAGACGCGAACGCCCGCGCGCGCCGCGATCAGCGCGGTCCCGCTCACCGTGGTCGCCGCACTCGACTTGCGCGCGAGGTGCACGGCGAGATCGGTCGCGCCCGCCTTCGCCAAGGTGGTACCGGCGCGCGCGAGCTTCTGCAACTGGTCGCCATCGAGCCCGACCCGCGCGTGGCCGTCGAGCACCGCGATCGTCGCCGGCACCGCGCCGAGCTCGCGCACGGCGCCCTCGAGCTCGCGCGCCACGTCGAGGTTATCCGGCCACGGCAGCCCGTGCGCCACGAGCGTCGACTCGAGCGCGACCACCGGCTTGCCCACCACGCGCGCCTCGGCCACTTCCGGCGAGAACAGGAGATCCAGCATCCCGACTCAGCGCAGTTCAAATTCCTTGCAGAACGCGGCTTCGGTCGGCCGCGCCCCGGTCATCGGATCCGGCGCGTCGAGCGGCCACCGGCGCTGGCCTTCATCCGGCCAGTCGTGCGCACAGCGATCTCCGCGCCAGAAGAAGCAGTGACGGCACGCCGAGCGCAGCTCGAACCGCCGCGCTTCCTCGAGGAGCTGCTCGGTCAGTGCAAACTTCATTATTGGCTCGTACCCGACCCGCGGACTTCGTGCTCGGGCGCCGGCCTGAGGCCCGCGTCGATCGAGTCCTGCATCGCGTGATAACCGCCCTCGATGCCGCGCTCGACCTTGTGGACGGTCGGCCCGGCCGTTTCCTTGACGCCGTTCTTCAAGTCCTGCGTCTGTGGCGAGTGCCAGATCGCGCGGATATGGCCGAACAACGTCTTGTTACCGATCGGGACCGTCGCGCCGCAGTAGCCGATGGCCCCCGCGAGCAAGATGAAGATAAGAAATCTGATCACGATCGAAGGCTAGCAGCCTGAATTCAGTCCGTCCCGCGTTTCAAAATGAGGAACGCGACACGTCGGTTCTTTGCCCAGGCCTCTTCGTTGTGCCTGCGATCGAGCGGTTGTGTCTCACCGTAGCCCTGTGCGGTGAGCCGTTTTTCATCGACGCCCTTGTCGATCAGATATTGGCGCACCGACTTCGCGCGCCGATCCGATAGATCCAGGTTGTACGCGTCGTCGCCGCGCTCGTCGGTATGGCCCTGGATCTCGACGAGCTGGATGCTCGGGTTGCCCTGCAGCGTCGCCGCGACCGCATCGAGGATCGGATACGACTCCTTCTTGATGATCGCCTTGTCGTACTCGAAGTAGATCATGTCGAGGATCTCGATCGACGTGTCGGTCACGACCACGCGTCCGCGATCCGGACAGCCGTCGGCGTCCTGGTAGCCGTTGTACGTCTCCGGCTCGTTCGGACACTTGTCGTCCTTGTCGAGGATCCGGTCCTTGTCGTTGTCGGGATCCGGGCAGCCGTCGGCGTCCTCGAAGCCGTCCTTGTCTTCCGGATCGTTCGGGCACAGATCGTCGACATCGAGGATGCCGTCCTGATCGTTATCGGGATCGGGGCAGCCGTCGGCGTCCTGGAACTGGTCGAAGTCCTCCGGATCGTCCGGGCACTTGTCGACGTCGTCCGGGATGCCGTCGCCGTCGCGATCGTTCTTCACGCCCTCGGGGCAGCCGTCGGCGTCCTGGATGCCGTTCTTGTTCTCCGGGATGTTCGGGCACTTGTCGTCGACGTCGGGGATGCCGTCGCGATCGTTGTCGGGATCGGGGCAGCCGTCTTCGTCCTCGAAGCCGTCGAAGTCCTCCGGATCGTCCGGGCACTTGTCGACGTCGTCCTTGATGCCGTCGCCGTCGCGGTCGCCGATGTTCGGCTCGAACACGATGCCGATGAATGCGCGCCAGTCCGGGTTCGCGCCCTTGTCGGACAGCAGGCCATGGCCGCCGCCGATCGACAGGAACGAGTTGCGCGCGAGGTACAGCTTCGCGCCGACGATCGCCTCGAGCGGGAAGTAGTCGACCGAGCCCGCCGCGGGCGCGGCCGGCTTGCTGAACACCGGCGCCGAGCCGATGAGCTCGCCGACGAGGTCGAACTTCTGCACCGCGACCGCGTACGCGAGGCCCAGGCCGAACGGGATCTCGGTGCCGGCCGAGATCTGCTGCCCGGTCACCGGCACCATCGGCGCGCCCATCCCCACCGCGCCGCCATCGGTCGGATCGTTGTTGAGGAATGTCGACGTGCTGCGAATGCGAATGCCGCCGTTGAGCGCGACCTTGAACTTGCCCTGCCGGCCGAACTCCTTGTCGAGGATGCCCATCACCTCGGGCACGACCGCGTTGTCGCCCAGCCACTTCGCGCTCGGGCTCGCGGTCGGCAGGTACACGCTCGCGATCAAGCCGACGCCGATGTGCGGCCCCTTGCTGGTCTTCAAGAACCGCGTCTTGAAGTGCAGGCCGATGTCGCCGATGCCCTGGCCGGATAGCCCGAACGACTTGTTGTTGTTCGGATCGGTGGCGTCGACGAAGTCGGGACCACGGTCGCCGTCCATGATCACGAACGGCACCGACGCGCCGAACTCGAGCTCGGCCGGTCCGGCGTGGAGGCCGAACGCGGCGATGAGCGTCGCCGTGATCATGTTGTTGACCTGGTAGCAGGCGGCGCCGCTCGTCTTGCTGCACGTCGACGTGCTGCCGAGCTCGAGCAGGTGGTGCCCCCAGTCGAGGGCGCCGAGGCCGAACGAGAACTCCTTGTCCCCGAGCACCTGTGACGCGTTCACCGTGATGTAGCCGCGCGAGTCCATCGCGGGCTTGAACGTGTCGAGCGGGACGTTGCCGCCCGGTTGAGCGGCCGCGGTACCGGCCGAACCCAGCGCCGCCAGGACGAGTGCTACCGGAGAGACCGGAAAGAAATAACGATGCCTAGACATGTGGCCTCCGAGAGAGTGCACTCAGGCCACGACCTGGTTACACCACCCGGATCCATCACGTCAAACATCCGACACCAAAGGGATCGTCAGGGCGAGTCGAGCTGGTCTTTGGTGATCCCGCGGCGGATGCACATCTGCGCGAACCGGCTCTGCCCGTCCGGCGTCATCTTCCGGTAGTACTGCTTCGCCTTCGAGACGTTGCCCGAGTTGCAGGCCGCCATGAACGCGTACTGGACGACGCGCGGGTCGCCCTTGCACTTGAGCGCCTGCTCGAACTCGCCGAGCGCGGCGGCGTGAAGCCCCTGCGCCTCGTGGTCCAGGCCCTTCTGCTTGAGGTCATCCGGATCGCAGCCGGCGGGCGGCGGGGTCGGCGTCGGCGTCGGGGTCGCGTGCGTCACGTGCTCGGGGCCCGGGCCCACCGCCACGACGTCGCAGTGCACCGTGCGCACCGCGTCGGCGACGCGCGGGCCCATCGATTGCGCCTGTTGCGCGTAGGTCTCGAGGTCGCTGCACTTGTGCGCGCGAGCGAGCAGCTTCGCCTTGCGCGTGTAGTCGTCGACCTGCTTGCCCTCGAGCGTGTTGAATCGGTCCTGCGCGCCCTTGTGATAGACCGAATCGGCGCCGATCGTGTCGAGGATCTTGCGCGCCTTCTGCAGGTCGCCCTCGCGGATCGCGTCGTCGAGCTTGCCGTCTGCCACGTCGTTCCTGGCCTCGGTGGTCGCGTTGTCGTGCAGCGTCTTGCCCTGCGACGGATCGAGCTTGCTCAGCTTCTCCGAGCAGTTGAGCTGGTTCTGCCAGTCCTTGTGGGTCTGGTAATCGAGGCACTGGATGAGCAGGTCATGGGTCTCGTCGTTGCTGCCGCTCGGCTGGACCTGCGCGACCGCGGCGTCGGCGGCCACCATCGCGACGGTCTGCGAGCCGCTGCCCGGCTGCGGGTTCTCACCGCTCGCGATGTTGCTGCCGCCGACCGCGAGGTTCGAGCCGTTGTCGGTCTTCTTGGGGTTCGCGCCGCCGCCCTTGTTCATCACGAAGTACACGCCGACCGCGGCGAGCACGACGATGCCGAGCGCGACCGCGACCAGCATGCCGCGCTTGCCTCCCACGTCGGGGACATCGGCGATCACCGCGTCGCGCGAGAACAGCCAGTCTTCGCCCGGCTCGACGAAGCGCAGCCGGACGTGGCCGAGATCGATCACGTCGCCGCGGCGCAGCTCGACCTTGCCGTAGTCCTGGCCGTTGACGCGCACGCCGTTCGACGACTGCAGATCGCTGATCGTGTAGCGGTTGGTGTCGGTGTCGCGCGTGATCTTCGCGTGGTTGCGGCTGATCGAACGATGGTTGATGACGAGGTCGTTCTCGTCGGTGCGGCCGACGACCATCTGCGACCGCGTCAGGTCGAACTCCTTGCCGGCATAGTTCGACGAGATGACGACCAGCTTGCCGTACGTGACGGCCTGGTTCATCGCCGCGACCTGCGCGGCGGTGGCGACCGGGCGGCCCGATGGATCGGTGTCGGCGGTGCCGAGCGCGGCCGTGCGTTGACCGGCCGGCGGGGTGGCGGCGGCCGCGAGCGCCTGCGCCGGGATCGGCTGCGTCGGCGACGACGGCGGCACGGCCGGCATCTGCTCGGTCGCCGGCGCCTCGAGCCGCTCGATCGGCATGGTGCGCGCGTCGTCGACCTGCTCGACGCCCTCGGCCTTGAGATAGAGCTTGTAGTCGCCGATCTGGACCTGATCGGAGACGCGCAACGACACGCGCTCGGCGATGCGCGCGTTGTTGACGCGGATGCCGTTGTAACTGCCGAGGTCCTCGATCTGGACCTCGCCGTTATTGCGCAGGATCCGGGCGTGACGGCGCGACACGTTCCGCTCGGTCAGCCGGATCGTGTTGCCTTCTTTGCGACCGATCGTGATCTCGTCACGGATCAGAGGGACGACCGTCGTCTTCCCTTCATCGTCCTGGATCACCAGCTTGAACATCGCGCGATGGGTCCCCGCATGATGACGTTATCAGTCGAAGCTACGCCGAACTACTCGATGGGCCGACTACTTGTTCCCCGCCCGGCCGGCTTGTCTCGCGATCTGGACAGCCGCTGCGAGTTGTGGGTCGTCCGCGCCCTCGTCATTGATTGTGGCATCGTTACTCCCCGCCGCGCCACCTCCACCGCTTCCACCCGCGACGATCTCTTCGGGAGTAAACGCGTCGACGCGGACGTCCGGGATGATCCCCTTCGATTCCAATGATTTACCGTTCGGCGTGAAGTAGCGGGCGGTGGTGAGCTTGAGGCCGGAGCCGTCGTCGAGATCGTAGAACGTCTGCACCGTGCCCTTGCCGTAGGTGGGCACGCCGACGAGCTGCGCGCGCCCGTGATCGTGGAGCGCCGCGGCCAGGATCTCCGCAGCGGACGCGGTGCCTTGATCGACGAGCGCGACGATCGGCACGCCGACACCGGTGCCGCCGGGATGCGCGTTCTGCGTCTCGATTGCGCCTCTGCGGCCGCGGATCGTGACGATCGTGCCGTCGTCGAGGAACAGATCGGCGACCGCGATCGCCTGATCGACGATGCCGCCCGGATCGCCGCGCAGGTCGAGCACGAGATAGCCGAGCGCGTCGCGCTTGAAGAGATCGGCGAGGGCGGCGTCGACGTCGGCCGCGGTGGTCTCGGTGAAGCGCGTGATCTGCAAGTAGCCGACGTGCGGCTCCAGCACCTTGTCGTGCACGCTCGGCTGCTTGACCTGCGCGCGCACGATCGCGAGCGTCCGCGGATCGTGCCAGCCGACGCGCACGATGCTGACCGATACGCGCGTGCCGGACGCACCGCGCAGCTTGGCTTCCCACTGGCCGGCTTCGCGCAGCTCGTGACCGACCTCGGCGGTCGGCGTCCCGTCGATCGCGACGAGACGATCTTCGGGCAGCACGCCCGCGGCGTCCGCGGGCGAGCCCGGCACGACCTCGTCGACGATCGGATACGGCGGCACGCTCGGCCGCGCGTCGTCGACGAAGCCGGGCGATAGCGTGAAGCCGACGCCGCCGAACTCGCCCTCGGTGTCCTGGCGCACCTTCTGATAACGGCTCGGTGGCAAGTACGTCGAGTGGACGTCGAGGTTGTGCAGCATGCCGCGGGTCGCGTCGCGCAGCAGCGCCTGCTCGTCGACGTTGTCGACGTAGTTCTGCTCGACGAGCGCGAGCGATTGCGCGAACGCGTCGAACGCCCGAAACCGCGCGACGTCTTTCGGAACGGCGAATGCGGACACGCCGGTGGCGGCGATCGCGCCGGCGGCAAAGGCGGCGAAGTGCGAGGCGCGAAGCATCGCGGAATCGTAGCGCAACCGGCTCGGGCGGCGCGTGTCTGCCTCGCCATGACGATGACGCGCATCTCGATCGTGGTCGTGCTGCTCGCCGCGAGCCAAGCTCGCGCAGACCGCCTGCGAGTGATCACCGGGCCTGTTCCGGGCGCGCCCGGCCTGGTCGTCGCAGCGAAGCCCGATGCGACGTACTGCGGCGGGACCGCGGTCTCGGTCGTCGTGAAGTCGGCCGCCGGGCTCGATCCCGAGCTGGTCGCGGCGCTCACGATCGAGGCGCCGCACGACCCCGACTCGCTTCGGGCGTTCGTGACCGCGTCGACCGCCAAGGTGCAGGCCGCGCGCGAGCTGTATGTGAAGCGGGCGAAGACCGACCGCGCCGCGTCGCTCGCGCGCATCGCGCAGGTGATGCGGAGGTTCGCCGAGGTGATGATTCGCTTTCCGATCCCGCAGAATGTCCGCACCGGCGTGGACGCGGCCGACAACACCGCGGCGTTCTGCGAGCAGCTCGAGTCCGTCGCGGAGCCGTTGCTCACCAAAGCCGAGGAAGCGGCGGCGCTGTGTCGCGATGCCGGCAAGGCGGCCGGCGCCGGCTGGTGGAACGCGGCGTGCGCGAAGTGATCAGGGAAGCGCGATGAACTTCGCGCGCAGGTACAGCTTGCCGTGCTTGACCGGGATGTCCCACGCCTGAAACGAGAACGGGCGCAGCAGCACACCGCGCGGCGCGTACTCGTACGAGGTGGGCGACCAGTCGTCGTCGGCGAAAGCGGGCGTGCCGACCAAGGCCACCAGCAGGAGAATGAGGCTGACGCGCATGACGATGTCAACGCGCCAGCAGCGGCTCGGGATCGATCGGCAGGCCACCCGGGCCCACCTTGACGCGGACTTCAAGATAGACGCGGTGATGCGCGGCGCGGCCGAGGCGATCGCCCGTCGCGACGTGGGCGCCGATCGGCAACGCGAGCTCGCCGAGCTTCGCGACGACCGTGTAGTACGTGCCGTGGTCGAGGATCGCGCCGTGATCGAGGCCGCGGATCGGGCCGGCGTAACGCACGATGCCGTCGGCGGGCGCGACGACCGGCGCGTGATCTTCGACCTCGAAGTCGATGCCGCGGCGGACGAGCGTCGCGTGCGAACGATCGTGCTCGTACGGGCCGAACCCGCGCGCGATCGAGCCGGCCACCGGTCGCGCCAGCGACGCGGGCAGGACGAGATCGACGAGCTGGTCCGCCGCCGCGGCGATCCGCGTCTCGCCATCGCGCAAGCGCGCGAGCTCGTCGGCGAGCAGGCCGCGCTCGGCCGCATCGCGCTCGAGCAACATGCGCGCGGCCGCACGTCGCCGCGCCGCGGCCATCCGATCGGCTTCACTCGCATCCTCGGACCGCGGCGCCTCGATCGCGCGCATCGCGGCGCGCACGCGATGCAACCGCGTCGCATCGGCAACCACCAGCTTCTCGCTCACCGTGTCGATCGTCTTGCCGATCACGTCGCGCTCGTTCGCGATCTGCGTCTCGAGCATCAAGCGTGGATCTGCCTCTTGCCCGGGGCCCGAGGCCCGGGGCCCGAGGCCCCCTCGCCGGTGCCGGTTCGCGTCGGCCGTGGCCGCCAGCGCGAGCACGATCGCGAGCGCCACGCGGCTACGCACGTGCCGCTCCTGCCAGGCCGCCTCCGACGAGGCCGAGCAAGCCGCCCGTCAGCACGAACAGCGCGAGCTCGGCGGGCGCCGGCGCGATCACGTCGATCGCGTCACCGTAGCCGGCCACGAGCACCGCCAGCGTGATCGCGGCTGCCGCCGCCGCGGCGAGGCCGTACAGCGCGCCGGCGAACGCGGTCGGCACGACCGTGAACGCCGGCGACGCGCCGAGCAGGTGCAGTACCCGGCGCTCGCGCCTGCCGCGCTCGAGCCGCACGCGCAGGGCGGCGAGCACGCCGACCAGCGCGAGCGCGCCGAAGACCGCGGCCGCGATCCACGCGGCGGTGCGCACGGTGGCGAGCGCGCCGCTGGTGCGGTCCGTGCCGCCGTCCTCGATCGCGATGTCGGCGACACCGGGCGCGGCGCGCAGCGCGCGCATCGTCGGGCTCATCTCGAGCACGTCGCGCGTTCCAGGCGCGAGCGAGACCTCGAGCGAAGGCGGCAGGCTCGCGACATCGACGCCGTCGAGCAACGCCGAATCAGGGCCGATCGCTTGCTGCAGTCGGCGCGCGGTCTCGGCCGGCGCGACCACCTCGACGCGCTCGACGCCGGGCACGCTGCCGAGCTCGCCGGCGAGCCGCGTGGCGCCGGCTTCATCGGCGCCGTCGCCGAGGTACACGACCATGGTCGCCGAGCTGCCATGCGGCGCGGCCGCCCAGCGATCGACGTTCTCCGCGGCGATGCCGCTCGCACCGGCGGCGACGAGCACGCAGGTCGCCGCCGCGAGCGTCCACAGCGTGGCACGCGGCCTGTCGATCACCATGCGGAACGATCGCCGCAGCGCGGAACCCAGGCGGGCGATCACGTCTCCTCGTCAGCCGAACCCGGCATCGTGACGGCGCGATGCCGGTCCCACGGGCCGGTCAGGCGATCGAACACCGCTTCCGGCGGCGGCCCCGGATCCGGCTCGACCGTCGCGTCGGACAGATCGAAGTCGGTGCCGCGGCGCACGCGGCGCGGTGCGAGCTCGCGCAGCTTGCGCTGCGTTCGCATCTTCACGCGACACCCGCGGTGCGCGCCGACAGCGGGAACGGCACGAGATTCGGAATCGATTCGGGCTCGGGTGCCTTCACCGGCGCCGAGGTGATGTCGACGAGCAACTCGTCGATCGTCTTGCCGTCGAGCCGGATGTCGCCGAGTGGGAGCAACTGGCCGTGCACGAGGCCGAGCGTGCGCCAGCCGCGGCGCTCCGCGATCGCGCGCAGCGCGAGGTCGCGACCGAACGCGACGACCG
This sequence comes from Kofleriaceae bacterium, assembly GCA_036490935.1. GTDB lineage: Bacteria > Myxococcota_A > Polyangia > Haliangiales > Haliangiaceae > JABFXX01. The sequence goes on from DASXCY010000128.1 coordinate 16,230, forward strand.
CGGCCCCCGCCGCCGCCGCATCAGCGAGCGCGGCCGCGACGAGCTCCGCGCCCTCGGCATCTTGCATGCTCGTCGGATGATCGGCGAGCACGAGCTCGGGGTCGCGCACGAGTGCGCGTGCGACCGCGACGCGCTGGCGTTCCGAGCCGGCCAGACAATCGAGCGGCAACTGCGCCTCGCGCTCGAGGCCGAGGCGGTGCAGCGCTTCGGTGGCGCGCAAGATCGTCGTCGAGCGCGGCACGCCGTCGATCTCGAGTGGCAGCGCGACGTTGAGCTGCGCGCTGCGATCGTCGAGCAAGCACAGCTCCTGCGGCACGATGCCGACGCGGCGGCGCAGCATGCGCAGCGACGAGCGCCGCAGCTTCGCGACGTCGCGGCCGAGCACCTCGATGCGCCCTTCGGCGACAGGCACCTCCCCGAGCGCGGCCGCGACAAGACGCGACGTGCCGACTCCGGCGGCGCCGACGATCATCACGACCTCGCCACGCGCGACGGAGAGGCTCGCGTCGCTCACCAGCGGTGCCCCACCGCGCGGGTGTTCGAGGCGAACGGCGGTGAGCTCCAGCATGGCTTTATTGGCTACGCCCATTCGATCGAGAGGGCAAAATTTTGGGCTTTGGGCTTTGGCCAGAATAGGATCGAGGCGATGCGGCACGTGACGATCGCCATGCTCGTCGCGTGCGGAACGAGCGCGAAAGATCCGCGCGTCGATCAGCTCGATCAGCGGGTGAGCGCGATCGAGCAGCGCGGGCCGCTCGATGTCGCGCGCGTGACGCAGGAGCTGCTCGCGAAGGGCAAAGCGGGGCCGCCGGGCATGACCGGGCCGGTGGGACCGGCCGGGCCGACGGGCGCGGTGGGATCGGCGGGCCCCGCGGGCGTCGGGCCCGCAGGACCGGAAGGCGGGCGCGGCGCGAAAGGCGATCCGGGGCCGCAAGGACCGGAGGGGCCGCAAGGCGTGCAGGGGCTGCAAGGGCCGCAAGGGCTGCAAGGTCCGCAAGGCACGCAGGGGCCGAAAGGCTCGCCCGGTCCCGCCGGCGCGTACGGCGCGAAGACCGATCTCGCGCGCAAGGAAGCGCGGCTCTCGGTCGGCGCGACGCAGGTCGCGACCGCGGTGGCGAGCTGCGAGCGCGCGACCGATCTGCTCGTCACCGGCGGCTGCTACGCCGATCCGCAGTGGATGGCGCAGCTCGTCGCGTCGCGGCCGCTCGCGATGACCGATGGCGCGGCGCCCGCGTCGTGGCGCTGCGACTATCGCAACACGTCGCCGTCGAGCTCGATCGAGATCGTCGCCGAGGTGTACTGCGTCGCGCCGCGCGAGCTGCGCGAGACCGCGGCGCCGAAGGCCGCGGCTCAGTAACACACGATCGCGTCGGAGTTCTGCGTGAGCAGGCCGATCGACAGCGCGGTCGTCGTGACCTCGGCACCGTCGCGATAGACGCGCACGCCGCCGGTCGCCATCGCGCCGTCGGTCACGATCACGCTGCCATCGGGACACGTGGCGACCGATTCGATCACCTCGGTGTCGGGCGAGCTCGGCGCGTCGGCGAGCGTGCCGGCACCGAGATCGAACGCGATCAGATTCGCGTGGATGAAGTCGGGCTCGCTCACCGACAGCCACAGCAGCAGCTGGCCGGTCGACAGCGCTTGCACGGCCATGCCGGCGACGTAGCCGTCGACATCCGCGTTGTCGACCAGGCAGCCGTCGGAGGCCGGCGTCGCGCCGGTCGAGATCATCTCGACGCAACCGTCGTCGGTCGCGAAGTCGACCGTCGGGATCGCGAGATCGCCCGACGGCAGCTGCACGAACGCGCCGAACGGGTTGACGTTCATCATCGGCACCGACGCGACCACCAGCTCGGTGGCCGGATCGACGACATAGACCATGCCCGGACCGCGCGGCGGCAGGAATTGCATGGTGTCGTCGAGCAGCTCGCACGATACGTAGAGCAAGCCGCCGGCCGCGAAGATCGAATTGCAGTTCGGCTTGCCGTCCGGATCGTCCATCGACAGATCGATCGTGTGCAGGTCGCCCGAGCCGGCTGTCACCACCGCGAGGCCGTTGCCGCCGAACACCGGCACGTACAGCTCGCCGCCGACCACCGCGACGTCCTGCGGGTTCGAGCCCGCGCCGGTCGAGTCCTGCTCGACGAGTGCGCGCGTCGCGCCGTCGAGGATCGTGACGTTGTCGCCGTCCGCGCGGTTGACGATGTAGATCTGGCCGTCGAAGTAACGAATCACCGGGTCGTCGCCGACCGCGCCTTGCGGCGCCGCGTTCGTCATCACGTGCAAGGTCTTCGGATCGACCACGCCCATCGTGCCGGGATGGCCCGCGGTGAAGTCGCCGGCGACCACGACCGCGGTCGCGCTGTTCGGCGGTGCGTCGCCGGTGGCGAGCGCGTCGGGTGTGCCGCCGTTGCTGCTGTTGCATGCGGCGAGGAGAACGAGACACGCAAACGATCTCTGCATCAGTGACTCCAATCCATCGTGAGGTAGTAGCTGCGACCGGGAAGCGGGAAGCCGGCGACGTCGGTGAGCGCGGTCGGCGTCGCCGTGAACGTGGCCGAAGGCGGCGGCGACAGCGGCAGCTGCACGACGCGCAGGTCGAACGCGTTCGCGACCGAGACGGCGACGCCGAAGCGCGCGCCGATCTCGATGCGCGCGCCGGCACCGACGAGCGTGCGTGCGGGCACGCGGCCGAGCTCGGCATTGTCGAGGAAGCTCTCCGATTGCGCGGACACGTCGGTCCACGCCGATGCGCGGCCGTGCACGACATCGGCGCGCGCGTACAACACGTGCGCGGGCGAGCGCGGCAGCGGCTTGCCGTCGAGCGTCTGGTCGTCGGAGACCTGCGCGGTCGCGAGCTCGGTGTAGCTCGCGGTGAGCGACAGCACGCGCCACGCGCGCGCCGACGCGACCAGCTCGGCACCCTGGCTCTCGGACTGCCCGATGTTCGTCGCGCGCGCGACGAAGCCCGCGGTGGTGATGAAGGCGATCGTGTCGTCGCTGCGCGTCACGAACACGTCGGCCTCGACGAGCACGCGATCGATCACGCCACGCCCGAGCACGCGCGCCGGCGCCCACACCGCGCCGAAATCTCCGGACGGTCCGTGTTCCGGACGCAGCGCCGGCGAGCCGACGATGTAGCCGCGATCGCCGAACAGCTCGACGAGCGTCGGCAGCCGCACGTACCAGCCGCCGCTCGCCTTGAGCGCGACATCCGGAGACCCGGCGAGCCGCATCGTCACGCGCGGGCTCGGCACGACGTCCCGGCGCGTCGGTACGGCCATGCCGGCCGTCGGCCCTGCATCCATCGGCGTCGGCGACGTGCGCACGAGATCGAGCCGCATCGCCGGCGTGATCGTGACGGTCGGATCGAGCACGGCGTCGTACGAGGCCAGCACTGCGGCGTTCTCGCGATCGCCGGTCGTCGTCGGCGCCGCGCCACCGAGGTCGCGGTCGCGAAACGAATCGATGCGCGCCTCGACGCCGGCGGTCGCGCGATCGCCGTGCACCCGCACGGCCCACGTCGACGTCGCGCCACCCGAGAGCGTCATGTACCCGCGATGCTGCGCGCCGAGGCCGAGCTCGCCGGCCGGATCGTCGAGCGTCTGCGTCTCGGCGAGCACGTACGCGAGCTCGCGCGCCGACGCCGGGCCGACCTCGTGCTGCACGTGCGCGTCGCCGACGACGTCGAGCGTCGCGAGGCTCGCCGCGACCGCCGGTTGCTCCTGGCTGCCGGGCAAGCCTTGGTGCTTCCACGCCGCGCGCACGCCGCCGGTCACCGCGCCGTCGCTCGTGCCGACGCGCGAGGCCGCATCGACCGCATCGAACGCGTCGTTCCTGCGCACGGCGTAGTGATCGTCGGTGCGGTTGAGCGGCGTGCCGTTGTCGTCGTAGTAGCTGAAGTCCCCGGTCGCGCCTTGATAGCCGATCGTCGTCGACGACAGCACGCGGCCGCCGTCGTGCGTGTCGCCGTAGTGCGCGCGCACGTGCCGCGCGCCGAACGAGCCGGCGCCGATCGACGCGCGCACGCGATCGCCGCGATCGTCGGGCCCGAGCCGCGTCACCAGATCGAGCGCGCCACCGACGCCGGCGCCGCCGAGCTCGACCGGCACCGCGCCGCGATACAGCTCGACCTGGCCGAACGAGTCGAGCGCGAACCGACCGAGATCGGTCGTCACCTGCGCGATGCGCGCGAGCGGCACGCCGTCGATCAGCACGAGCGTCTGCCCGGGCTCGGCGCCGCGGACGCTCACGCTTTCGTACGCGCCGAGCCCGCCGAGCGAGCGGGTCAGCGCGCCGGCGGTTTGCCCGACCGCGTCCGCGACCGAAGCGGTCGCCGGATGCTCGTCGGGATGGACGATCGTCACGAACGGCGCGTCGCCGAGCGCGCGATCGCGGTCGCGCGCCGCGTGATCCGGCGCGGAGCCTTCGATCACGATCGTCTCCGGCTCGGGATCTGCGCCTGCGCGCACTCCGAGCACGAGTACGATCGATATGACGAGTCGACTAGTCATGTCACCCCACGTAACCGCGACGGAGAGGTGTCCTGACTTCCGGTTCGTCCTTCGCGAGCAGCCTTCCCAGTTGCCCAGTGGCTGGCTTTTACGCCGAGCTCGCGTCGTCCCCGGTCACAGTAGCGGGGGCTGTGCCGGTATGTTCACCGGCTTCCCTGCATCCGTCGGAGCTGTCGTTCGCGTTTGCCTGTAGTGCGAACCTCCGACGACGATGTACCGCTGGCACGCCGCGCCCGTCAACCCGAACTCGCATTCGCTTGACGCGGCGAGCCGCGGCCCCATCTTACGGCCATGGCTTCCGACCTCACGGGCAAGACCTTCGTCGTCACGGGTGCGAACACCGGCATCGGCAAGATCACGGCGCGCGAGCTCGCGCAGCGCGGCGCGCACGTCGTGCTGGCGTGCCGCTCGCGCGACAAGACGCAACCGGTGATCGACGAGATCAAGCGCGGCACCGGTAACGACCACGTCGAGTTCATCGCGCTCGATCTCGGCGATCTCGCGTCGGTGCGGCGCTGCGCCGAGGAGCTGCTCGCGAAGTATCCCGCGATCCACGGCCTCATCAACAACGCCGGGCTCGCCGGCCATCGCGGCACGACGAAGGATGGCTTCGAGATCCAGTTCGGCACGAACCATCTCGGCCACTACCTGCTGACGCGCCTGCTCCTCGATCGACTGCGCGCGAGCGGTGCCGCGCGCATCGTCAACGTGGCGAGCCAATCGCACTACAGCGCGAAGGCGATCGATTGGGTCGCGCTGCGCGCGAAGACCCGCTCGACCACCGCACTCCCCGAGTACGCCGTGTCGAAGCTCGCGAACGTGCTGTTCACGAAGGAGCTCGCTCGCCGGCTCGAAGGCTCGGACGTGACGACGTACGCGCTGCATCCCGGCGTCGTCGCGACCGACGTGTGGCGCCGCGTGCCGCCCCCGTTCCGCTGGATCATGCGCAAGTTCATGTGGACGCCCGACCAGGGCGCGCAAACCAGCCTGCGCTGCGCGACCGCACCGGAGCTCGCCGCCGAAACCGGCCGCTACTACGACAAGGACGGCAGCGAGCGCAAACCGAGCCGGCTCGCCGACGACGAGGCGCTCGCGCGTGAATTATGGGCGAAATCGGCGGAGTGGACCGGCCTCGCGGCGTAGGAAGCGAAACGAAGTGACGCGTGGGTGGAGAGGTCCTTCGCGTTGACCACGGCCGTGGGCACGCGGTGACAAAGCCCCCGCTTTACGGCGGCCGGCGCGCTCGCCGAAACTCCGCGCATGCTCGCCGTCCTCGCGGTCCTGTCCACGCTGCACTTCGAAGGTGACATCGCACCTGGCAACGGCGACTACGTCGACGTGCCGTTCGCGGTGCCAGCCGGCACGGTCGAGATCACGGTCACCAAGACGTACACGACCGGCGCCAACATCCTCGACTTCGGCGTGTGGGCGCCCGAAGGCTTTCGCGGGTGGAGCGGCGGCCTCACCGACGACATCACGATCGGCGTCGCGCAATCGTCGCGCGGCTACCTGCCCGGCGCGATCACCGCGGCCGCCGGCTGGTACGTCGAGATCGGCAAGGCGCAGCTGACCGACACGGGCACGCACTGGACGATCGACATCACGTTCCGCGACGCCGCGACGCTGCCGGTCCTGCCTCAGGCGCCGTTCGCGCCCGTCGTGATGGCGACCGGCACACGCTGGTACAAGGGCGACTTTCACGTCCACGACAGCCAGAGCGGCGACTCCAAGGCCACCCTGCAAGACGACATCGATCTCGCGCACTCCAAAGGCCTCGACTTCATCAACCTCAGCGACCACAACACGGTGTCGCAGCACGCCCTGGTGGCGGCGCAGCAGGCGAGCTGGCCGGTGCTCGTCACGCGCAGCTCGGAGATCACGACGTACTCGGGCCACGGCAACGGCGTCGGCATCTCGCAGTACGTCGATCACCGGCTCGGCCGCAACGGCCGCACGATGGCGAACGTGATCGACGATGTCGTCGCCCAGGGCGGCGCGTTCATCATCAACCATCCGGCCGAGAACCTCGGCACGAACTGCATCGGCTGCGACTGGATGCACTCGACCGACATCCCCTGGAACGAGGTCTCGGGCATCGAGGTCATCACCGCGGGCTACGACGTCGGCGTGCTCGCGTTCACGCCACAGGTCGTGAAGCTGTGGGACGCGCAGGAAGACGCCGGCCACCGGCTGTCGGCGGTGACCGGCAGCGACGATCACACCGCAGGCATGAACGAGGGCTCGACCGGCTCGCCGATCGGCAGCCCGTGCACGCTCGTCCATACCGGCGAGCTGTCGGAGGCCGCGATCGTCGACGCGGTGAAGCACCAGCACACGATCGCGAACCTGCGCGGCCCCGACGATCCGAGCGTCGACCTCGTCGCGCACGGCAAGGGCGGCGCGACCGCCGGCATCGGCGACGACATCGACGAGCTCTCCGCGCTCGACGTCCAGGTCACCGGCGGCGACGGCTATAATCTGGAGTTGTGGCGCGACGGCGCCAAGCTCGACGAGCTCACCGTCCGCGGCGACGACTTCACGCACACGTTCCACGACCAGGCGAGCAAGGACGACCACCGGTATCGCGTCGCGCTCGTGCTGTCGAACGATCCGGTCGTGATCACGAGCCACGTCTACGCGCACGGCGTCGTCGACGACGCGAGCGGCGGCTGCAGCAGCGCCGGCGGCGGCGCGGGCTGGCTCGTGCTCGCGCTCGGCCTCGTGTTCCCGTTCAGGGCGCGGCGGGCACCGCGCCGAGCGCGCCCGTGCAGTAGTCGACCGTGATCTCGTTCTCCGAGCACACGCTGCCCTGGCACACGCCGGCGACGCACATCGCAGGGAGCACGCACGTCTCGCCGAGCGGGCAGTTCGACGCGGTGTCGCAGAAGTCGGCCGTCGAGATGCTGCAGTGGCCCTCGCCGCACTCGTAATCGAAGCCGGGAGAGCACGATAGCGCGGTGTCGTTCGAGCAGTGGCCCTCGCACTCGTTGTTGCCGACGCACGTGGTGGCCGTGCCCTCGCACGTGCCGGGCGTACACACGCCCGACATGCATGCCTCGCTCGACGGGCACGACGTCCCGCCGGCGAGCAGCGCCGAGCACACCGGCGTCGCCTGCGCGGTGTCGCAGAACAGGCCCGTGCTGCACGCGGTGCTCGAGGTGCACGCCATGCCGAGCCCGACCTGCGCGGTGCAGGTCGTGCCGTTGCAGTAGTTGCCGAGCGCGCAGCCTTGCGCCGAGCACGCCATGCCCGCGGTCGGCAACGCCATGCACGCCTGGCTCGGCGAGCAGAACTGCGTGCCCTGGTTCGCGCACTCGTACGTGAAGAAGCACTGGCCGCCCTGGTTGACCGTGCCGACCCACGCCGACGTCATGCACGCCATCGTCCACGGCAGCGCCGTGTCGACGCTCGCGCACACGCCGTCCGCCGGCAGCAGCGCTTTCAGGCACGTGTTCATGGTGTCGGCGTCGAACTTGACGCGGTTCGCGGTGAGCGAGTCCTCGACATCGGCGTACGCGCGCTCGCACCGCTTCTTGAGGTCGCTCTTGCAGGTGTCCTGCGACTCCGGATCGCTGACATCGAGATAGCTCTCGATCTCGCCCGTCGAACAGCACTGGTAGAGGTCGTAGCAGGCGACCGCGGCGATCTGATCGCACACGTTGCCCGACGAGGCCGACACCGAAGGCGGGCTGCTGTCGTCGCCGCCGCAAGCCGCCACCGCGATCAACATCACACCACCAACAAGAATCGAGCGCATCGCGCGGGTCCATAGCACCGCGGTATGCGCCCGGTCAAACCAAACCTCGGCAACAGCTGGCAACCGAGACAGCTCAGGGCTTGAATGTCGCGGGATCGAGCGCGTGGCGCTGTAACAAGCGCCGGAAGTTCGTGCGATCGAGACCGGCGAGCCGCGCGCCCTCCGACACCGAGCCCTTCGCGCGCTCCATCACGCGCACGAGGTAGCGGCGCTCGAAGCCGAGCGTGGCGCGGCGCTTCGCCTCGGTGAGCGGCTGGTCGAGGTCGACGTCGTCGCCGGCGCCTCCGCCGCTGGAGGCTGCCGCCCGCGCGCCAGCGCGCCGCGCGATCGAGGCCGGCAGCGCCTCGGGGCCGATCGCTTCGCCCTGGCCGAGCGCGATCGCGTGCAGGACCGCGTTCTCGAGCTCGCGTACGTTGCCCGGCCAGTCGTACGCGGTGAGCGCGTCGAGCGACTCGGGCGACAGCGATGGCGGCTTCGCGCCGCCGTGCTTGTGCAGGAAGTGAGCGGCGAGCAGCGGGAGGTCGCCCTGGCGCTCGCGCAGCGACGGCACGCGCAGCGTCACCACGTTGAGCCGGTAAAACAGATCCTGGCGAAAGCGCTGCTCGGCGACCGCTTCGTCGAGGTCGACGTGACTCGCCGCGATCACGCGCACGTCGACGGTGCGCGTGCCGCTGCCGCCGACCGGGCGTACCTCGCCCTCCTGCAGCACGCGCAGCAGGCGCGCCTGCACCGCGAGCGGCATGTCGCCGATCTCGTCGAGAAACAGCGTGCCTCTGTCGGCTTCGACGAACACGCCGGCGCGATCGGTCGTCGCGCCGGTGAACGCGCCCTTCGCGTGGCCGAACAGCTCGCTGTCGATGAGCGACTCCGGGATCGCACCGCAGTTGAGCGCGACGAACGGCTTGCCGCGGCGCGGCCCGCGATCGTGCAGCGTGCGCGCGACGAGCTCCTTGCCGGTCCCGCTCTCGCCTTGGATCAAGATCGGTACGTCCTGCGCCGCGAGCCGATCGGCCGCCGCACGCAGCTTGCGCATGGCCGCCGACGTTCCGACGAGCAGCTCGGGCGCCGCGAGCGCTCGCTTCGCGCCCGCGAGCTCGCGGCGCAGCTGCGAGTGGCGCGCGGCCGAGCGCACCATCGCCGACAGCTCGAACGCCTCGAACGGCTTGGTCAGGTAGTAGAACGCGCCGGCGCGCATGCACGTCGCCGCGGTGTTCGCGGTGCGATCGCCGGTGAGCATCACGACCGACGACAGCGCGCCGGCCTCGCGAAACCGGCGCAGCACGTCGACGCCATTCGCGTCGGGCAAGCCGACATCGAGGATGACGACGTCCCAGTCGGCGAGCCCGGCATCGAGCCGCGCGAGCACCGGCTTGGCCTCCGCCGACACCTCGACCTCGACGCCGTCCTGCCCGAGCCGCCGCGCGATCGCGCGCGCGACGTCATCGTCGTCCTCGACGACCATGCACTTGACCGGAACGACGTCGTCCACCATCGAACGCGGCGGGAGGCTCGCACGTCCTGGCTGCGCTGTCACGACTCGGCGGCGGTCGCGCGCATGCGAGCGATCGCGGTCAACTTGCGGCGCAGATCGGCCAGGCCGATCGGCTTGGCAAGCACCTCGTCGGCGCCGGCCGCAACACAGACCGCGCGCGTCTCCGGCGTGTTGTCGCCGGTCATCGCCGCGACGTAGATCGCGGTGCCGAATCGCGCCTTGAGCGCACGCACGAGCTCGATCGCGGCGCCGAGCGCGGACATCCCGACGAGCGCGATCGAAGGCGGCGCCACCTCGGCGAGCCGCCGCGCGCGCACCGCATCGTTCGACGTGCACACACCGAAGCCGGCCCGCGCGAGCAGCGACGACAGCGTCGCGCGCATCACGCCGTCTTCGTCGACGATCATCACGTGGGTCACGCCGCCGCCTTCACCGTCTCGGCACCGCCGCCGAGCCGCGAGCGCAGGCGGTCGATCGCGCGCCACAGCAGCTGGCACACGCGCGACGGCGTGACGCCGAGCGTCTCCGCAATCTGCTGGTACGTCAGGTCCTCGGCGTAGTGGAGGCCGAGGATCGTCACGTCGCGCGCCTCCATGCCGGCGAGCGCACGTTTCACGGACGCGAGCCGCGCGCCGCGCTCGGCGAGCTCGTCGGGCGCTTCGTCGTTCGCGGGAATCTGATCGTTCTCGAGCGGCGCGACCTGCACGTGCGCGAGGCTCGCGAAGTCGTTGCGATACGCCTCGACCGACACGCCGAGCTTGGCCGCGACGCCCTGATCGGTTGCCGGCTCGCCGTGCTTCTCGAGCTCGCGCACCGCCTCGCCGATCTTGCGGGCGAGCGCGCGGGCGCGGCGCGGCATGATGTCGCCGCGGCGCAGCTCGTCGAGCACGGCACCGCGGATGCGATGCTCCGCGAACGCGAGGAACGGCTCCGCGCGCGAGCCGTCGTAGCGGTCGGCGGCTTCGATCAGACCGACCATGCCGGCCGAAACCAGGTCCTCGCGGGCAATCCACTCCGGGCAGCGGCGCGCCATGCGGAGCGCGATGCGGCGAGCGGCGTCAGCGTGATCGGCGATGAGTTGGTTGCGGGTCGTCAGCACGGACCGACCCAATTACAAGCCGCGCGCCATCTGGAACGTTCGTATATTCGAACAGTTACGATCGGTTTCGCCGGGTGACCCGTGACCCGGGGGTAGTTTTTTACCCGTGGCTAAAGCGGCATCACGTCGTCGCGGTCGGCCGGCGCCGGGTGGGCGTGGCGTGGCGGATCGATGTGACGAGTCACCCCGAACACGATCTGCTTCTGGTCGAAGCCGCCGTCGAGGATCGGCAGCCGGGTGGCCGGGTTCGCGAGGTCGCCGCGATCGATCACCGCGAACGACGTGAACAGATCCCACTCGTGCGAGATCGCGAGCACGGTGCCGGCGTGGAAGTCGACGCGCGGCTGCGGATCGATCGCCATCTCGGTCGTCGGATCGACGCCGGAGTGCTGCACCGGCCGCGCGTAGCCGATGCCGACCCAGCCGCCCCAGTGACTGCTCGGCTCGCGGAACATCACCGAGGTCTGGAGCGCGAGCTCGGTCAAGAACGCGCTGTCGGTATCGCGCACGAGCCCGGTGCCTTCGATCCCGCCTTGAATGTCGAACGCGACCCATTCGCGATCGATCGGCTTCTTCCACTCGATCGCGAGCGCTTCGCGCGTCCACATTCCGGCGCTGTCGAGCAGGTGGCCGCCGCTCCCCGACAGCGCGATCGCGGCGTGCTGGCCGAACGGCGAGCGCAGCGTGAAGCCGACGCTCTGCCACGTCTTTTCGTCGAGGTACGACGGCTGCTTCGGCAGTAGATCGACATTCGCGCCGAGCTCGAGCTTGCGGAACAGCGACCACCGGCCGGTGACGCCGAACATCGCGAGATCGGTGAACTCGAGCGGCTTGCCGCCAAGCGACGCGTCGGCGGTGATGAACTTCATCTGACCGGTGAGCTCGCCGCCTTCGGGCAACACGAGGTAATCGGCGGCCGCGCCGCGCGCCGACGACGCCACACCGAGGACCTGGACGGCTTCGCCGGCGGCGGGGTTCATGTCGTCTGCGTTCGCGCTGCTACCCAAGGCCGCGAGCGCGGCGAGTGTCCAGGTGAGTTTCATGAGACGTGTCAACGCACGCCCCTGCGTGACGATCTGTTACGGTTCCGCGGTGGCGAGCAAACAGCGCAAGGCAGCGAGTGCGGCGACGAAGGCGGCGGCGAAGCCCAAGCGCGCCGCACCGGAACGCGCACGGCCGCTGCGCCCGACGAAGCCGTCGCTGCCGCCACCACCCGCACCGCCGCCTCCGCCGCAGCCGCGCGACGAGCTGTCGGCGCCGCGCGACGTCGCGCGCCTCACGCGCTACGGCGAGCGCTTCGGCCCGCACAAGATCGACGTGAGGCTGTTGCCGCTGCAACTGCCGGTCTCTTCGGGCGCGCTCGCGCTGTTCGATCCGGCGGCGCCGAAAAGCTGGCGCGTGCTCGATCGGCCGTCTGGATCGGGTGCGTTTCGGGTGATGCAGTCGCTGTCACGCGACGATCGCGGCGGCGAGCGGCTCGCGGCGATCGTGATTCACGTCGGCCGGCCGCCGATCGCGCGCTGGACGGTCGCGCACTACCGCGGCCAGAAACCCCCGAAGAGCGCCGACCAGCTGCCGCGCTGCGCGGTGACGAGCGGCTGGCTCGCGCTCGTCGATGCCGGCGAAGGCCCACCCGGCGTGCTCGCGGTGCCCGAGCACCCGGTCGGCGTCACTCCGCTCGAGGTCCCGCTCACCGACGGCCGGCGCGCGCTCGTGCTGCCCTGCGGCGACGGCGAGTTCGTCTCGTACTGGGCCGTCGACACCCAGGACAAGCCGATCTGCCTGGTGGTGGACTTCGACGTGTTCACGCAGAAGGAATGGAAGGCGCGGCCCTTGGCCTGATCGGGCTTCGGACTTCGGACTTCGGGCTTCGGGCTTCGGACTTCGGGCTTCGGACTTCGGACTTCGGGGCTCCGAACAAGACCTCTGGCCAAAGCCCAAAGCCCAAAGTCCAAAGCCTATCTCCCTATCTCCCCATCTCCCAACGCCTATTTCCCGCCGAGCGCCTTGTACGCCGCCTCGGCGTATTCCGTCAGGCAGGCGTTCGCGTTGGTCTCGCCGAGGCCGGCGATGCCGCCGTACATGCGATAGCGCGCCTTCTTGAGGGCCTTGAGCGAGCGCGGATCCTCGCCGAGCTCGACGAGCTTGGGGATCGCCGCCTTGCGATCGGTGCAGGTCGCGCCGTCCTCGAGATCGTGGATCGCGGCCTTGATGCGCGTGTCGCGATCGACGCCGTTGTCGCCGAAGTGCATCGGGATCGGCGCCGTCACCGGCGACGGCTCGGTCGTGCTGGTGTCGCCGCGATCGCGCGAGCGGCCGAGCTCGTACAACGCGACGGCGGCGATCAGCGCGAGCACGATCACGACGACGATCACGTTGCGCGAGCCGGCGTGCGGCGCCGGTTGCTGCGGGACGGCGATCGCGCCGCTCACCGGTGTGGGCATCGAGCCCATCGGCAACATCGCGGTCGGCGCGCTGCCCAGATCGGCGGCGAACGGCATCGGCGTCGCGAAGCCGGGCGGCGGCGTCGGGATCGCGATCGGCGACGAGCTGTTGCGTATGTCGGGCACGTAGTAGCCGGCCGACCGCAGCACGTCGTCGAGCGCGCGCACGTAGTCCACGGCCGACGTGATGCGCTCCGCCGATACCTTCGCGAGCCCGTGGCGCACGATCGCCTCGAGCGCGGGCGGCGTTGCAAGATCGGGCGCGGTCTCGGCGAACGTCGGCGGCTCGCGAGTGACGTGCGCCGTCAGCATCGCGAGCGGATCCTTCTCGTCGAACGGGACGCGACCGGTCAACATCTCGAACAGCACGACGCTCGTCGAGTACAGGTCGCTCGCCGGCGTGATGGCGCCGCCGACCGCCTGCTCGGGCGACAGATACGCCGGCGTGCCGACCGTGAGGCCGGCGCGCGTCATCGCCGGATCGTCGGCGTTGCCCGCATATAGCTTCGCGATCCCGAAATCGAGGATCTTGATGATCTGCTCGCCGTCCTTCTTCGCGAGGTAGATGTTGTCGGGCTTGATATCGCGGTGGACGACGCCGCGATCGTGCGCGTGGCGCAGCCCGGCGAGCACGCCGCGGATGATCTCGACCGCTTCGAGCCACCCGATGCGTTTGTCGCGCTCGATCCGCGCGCCGAGCCCTTCGCCTTCGAGCGCCTCCATCACGAGGTACAGGCTGCCGTCGGTCAGCACGCCGAAATCGGAGACGCCGACGATGTTCGCGTGATCGAGCCGGCCCGACGCCAGCGCCTCGCGCTGGAACCGCTGCGTCGCTTCCTTGTTGCGGCCGAGCGCGCTGTGCAGCACCTTGATCGCGACCGCGCGGCCGATGCCGGTGTGCTCGCCGCGATAGACGCGGCCCATGCCGCCCGCGCCGAGCACGGCGTCGACGCGATAGCGCCCGTCGAGGATGCTACCGATCGCGACGACTCCGGAATCATCCGGTGATGGCGCGCCCATCGACCTTCGAGTGTACCTTAGAGCGCATCTCAATAATCCGCGCCGGCTGCGAACTTCGCGCCGCGGCCGCCTCGAAGCGTGCGCGCTAGCGGCGTTTGCGCGGCGGCAGCCCGGTGTGCTGCGTGAGCGCGACGCCGCGCTGGATCTTGCGCCCGCCCCGCTTCGGGGATTCACCGTGCGGCTGCCACGACGGCACGAGCGCTTGCTTGCCGCTGCCGATCAGGTCATCCCGGCCCATGCGATGGAGCGCCTCGCGCAGGAGCGGCCAGTTCGCCGGATCGTGGTAGCGCAAGAACGCCTTGTGCAACCGCCGCCTCGCCAGATCGCGCACGACCTGGACGCGCTCGCGCGCCTTGAGCGAGCGCAGCGGGTTCAAGCCCGTGTGATACATCGCGGTCGCGCTCGCCATCGGCGACGGCAGGAACGCCTGCACCTGGTCGGGGCGAAACCCGTTGCGCTTGAGCCACACCGCGAGGTTCACCATGTCGGCGTCGCTCGTCCCGGGATGCGCCGCGATGAAGTACGGGATGAGGTACTGCTCCTTGCCCGCCTCTTGCGAGTAGCGATCGAACAGCTCCTTGAAGCGATCGTACGCGCCGATCCCGGGCTTCATCATGTGGCGCAGCGGGCCGTCCTCGGTGTGCTCGGGCGCGATCTTCAAGTAACCGCCGGTGTGGTGCTGCGCGAGCTCGCGGATCCATTCCGGCGAGCGCACCGCGAGATCGTAGCGCACGCCCGACGCGATGAAGATGCGCTTGACGCCGCGGATCGCGCGCGCCTTGCGGTACAGCGCGACGAGCGGCGCGTGATCGGTGCCGAGGTTGTCGCAGATGTCGGGATACACGCACGACGGCTTGCGACACGCCGCTTCGATCTCGCGGGTCTTGCACGCCATGCGATACATGTTCGCGGTCGGGCCGCCGAGATCCGAGATGTTGCCGGTGAAGCCCGGCGTGACGTCGCGGATGCGTTCGATCTCGCGCAGGATCGAGGCCTCGCTGCGCGACTGGATCACGCGGCCTTCGTGCTCGGTGATCGAGCAGAAGCTGCAGCCGCCGAAGCAGCCGCGCAGGATCGTCACGCTGAGCTTGATCATCTCGTACGCGGGGATCTTCGCGTCGCCGTGGCGCGGGTGCGGCACGCGCGTGAACGGCAGCTCGTAGAGCGCGTCCATCTCGGCCGTCGTGAGCGGGATCGGCGGCGGGTTGATCCACACGTCATGCTTGCCGTGGCGCTGCACGAGCGGCCGCGCGTTGCCGGGGTTGGACTCGAGATGCAGGATGCGCGACGCGTGCGCGTACAGCACCGGGTCCGCGACGACCTGGTCGAAGCTCGGCATGCGGATCGCCTGGCGCGTGCGATCGAGCTTCTTCTTCGCGAGCTGGACGAGTGGCGCGGCTGGTTCGCCGGTCGTGCACGGCGCGGCCGCGCGCTCCGCTTCCATCGCGTACGGATCGCGCGGCGGATCGATCCGGCCCGGCGCGTCGACCGACGTCGAGTCGAGCTCGGCGAAGCCGTCTCGCGCGCCCGCGAACGCGGTGCCGCGCACGTCGCGGATCTGCGCCGGGGTCTCGCCGGCCGCGAGCCGATGCGCGATCTCGACGATCGCGCGCTCGGCGTTGCCGTAGACGAGCAGGTCGGCGCGCGTGTCGACGAGGACCGAGCGGCGCACCGCATCGGACCAGTAGTCGTAGTGCGCGATGCGGCGCAGGCTCGCCTCGATGCCTCCGATCACGAGCGGCACGTCTGCGAACGCCTCGCGGCAGCGCTGCGCGTACACGATCACCGAGCGATCGGGGCGCGAGCCCGCGCGGCCGCCCGGCGTGTACGCGTCGTCGCTGCGCACCTTGCGATCGGCGGTGTAGCGATTGACGAGCGAATCCATGTTGCCGGCGGTCACGCCCCAGAACAGATTCGGGCGCCCGAGCGCACGAAACGCTTCGGCGTTGCGCCACTCGGGTTGATCGAGGATGCCGACACGAAACCCGTGCGCCTCGAGTAGCCGGCCGACGAGCGCCATGCCGAAGCTCGGATGATCGATGTACGCGTCGCCGGTGACGAGCACGACATCGCAGCTGTCCCAGCCGAGCTCGTCCATCTCGGCGCGCGACGTCGGCAGAACCGGCGCGATGCCGAACCGATTCGCCCAGTACGGGCGATAGCCGAACAGCGGACGCGCGTCGACGTACATCGCGCGTGTGCTTACCACGCGGCGTTATTCGCCGCCTTCACAAGGATCGCCGCCCGTTTTGGCCGGACCGCGCGTCGAGCGCTTGTCCTTGCCCCCCGGTGCCGGGGCGGGAGCCTCGTCGGCGGGCGGCGCGGGGGTCGGGGCGGTGCCGACATCGCCCTTCGGCGACATCGATTGCTGGGCCGCGGCCTGGCCGTCGCGCTGCAGCGTTTCCTGCTGCGCCGGGGTCAGGTTGGGCTGACACTTGTCGGCATCTTCGAGGCTCTTCGCCTCGGCAAAGCACTGCTGGGCCTGCGCGGTCCACAGATCCTCGGTGCAGCGGGTCGCGATGACCTTGCGGAACGGCTCGAGCTGCTCGGGCGGGACGACCGAGGACGCGCTCATCAAGCTCAGGAGGTGCTCGGCGATCGCGGGGCACTGCGAGGCCGCGGCCGAGCCGGTGGCCGCGCCTCCGCCGGGAGGCGGTGGCGGCGAGGTGTTGACGGGTGCCGCGGCATGACTGCACGCGGCGAAGAACAAGACTAGGGATATCCGGCCCATCGCACGAGCATGACACGGGCGCGATGCGATATCCTGTGATCGCGTGCTCGACGTCGGGGCCATCGTCGCCGGCAAGTTCCGGATCGAGCGCATCATCGGTGCCGGCGGCATGGGCGTGGTCGCCGTCGCGATGCACCTGCAGCTCGACCAGCGCGTCGCGCTCAAGGTCTTGCACGATCGAACCGCGACCGATCCGAGCGCGGTCGAACGCTTCCTGCGCGAGGCGCGCGCCGTCGCGAAGCTGAAGAGCGAGCACGTGTGCCGCGTGTTCGACGTCGGCCAGCTCGCCGATGGCGCGCCGTACATCGTCATGGAGCTGCTCGAAGGCCACGACCTCGCGCAGCTGCTCGCCGAACGGTCGCTCGCACCGGCCGCGGCGATCGAGCTCGTGCTTCAGGCGTGCGTCGCGATCGCCGAGGCACACGCGCACGGCATCGTGCATCGCGATCTGAAGCCGGCGAACCTGTTCGTCGGGCACCGGCTCGACGGCTCGCCGCTGGTCAAGGTGCTCGATTTCGGCATCGCGAAGGCGCCGAACGCCGCCGATGCCGCGCTCACTCACACCAACGCGGTGCTCGGCACGCCGGCGTACATGGCGCCCGAGCAGCTGCGCTCGACGCGCGATGTCGACGCGCGCGCCGACATCTGGGCGCTCGGCATCATCATCTACCAGGCGATCTCGGGGCGGTTGCCGTTTCCCGGCGCGAGCTTGACGGAGATCGCGGTGAAGATCGCGATCGAGCCGCCCGATCCGATCGACGTCGCGCCGCCGATCGCCGCCGCGATCGCGCGTTGCCTCGACAAGGAGCGCGAGGGTCGCTACCGCGATGTCGGCGAGCTGGCGCGCGCGTTCGCGCCGTTCTCCGGTCCCGCGGCCCACACGAGCGCGGCACTCGCGACGCGGCTGCTCGGGGGCGACGGCACGGCGCCGACGGCCGCCGCGACGCCGATGTACGCGCCGGTCCCGACGACGCTGCAGAGCGCGGCCTCGGCGATGGGCGCTCCGGCGGCACCGCGGCACACCGCGCGCTGGCTCGGCCTGGGCGGCGTCGCGCTCGCGGTGGCGGCGATCGTGATCGCGGGGATCGCGAGCAGCGGCGGCGATGCCAGCGCACCCCCCGCGCCGCTGGCGCCGCTCGCACCGAGCGCACCGCCGGCGAGCCCGTCGGGCGACGAGGCCGGGTTCGCGGACGCGATCGCGTCGCACCACTGCCAGCGCGCGATGACCATGATGGCCTCGGTCGGCGCGACCGAGGCGCATCGCGACGCGTTCCGCGCCTGTCAAAAGGGCCAGCAGATCGCGTTCCAGCACGCGAACGAGCCCGACAGCGAATCGTACGCGACCGGGATGGCCGATGATCTCATCGCCGCCGGCGACACGGCGGGGGCGCTGACCGAGCTCGAGGCGTTCTACTACGCGCGCGGCGTCTGGGCGTGCATGCACGCCGATCCCGACATGGCACGCAGGGCGTTCGCGAAGCTGTCGGCGGGATCGAAGTACCGGGATGCGCTGATCAAGACGTGCGGGGCGTACAAGATCACGCTCGAATGATCAGATCGCGCACGCCGCCGGCGATGAACTCGACCGCGACCGCCGCGAGCAGGAGGCCCATCACGCGTTCGAACGCGCGCAGCAACGTCTTCGGCAGCCAGCGCTCGGCGCGCGAGGCGGCGCGCATGAGCAGCCACGCTGCCAGGCACGTCACCGCGATCGCGCCGAACACGCACGGGGTGCGCACCGGATCCCACGCGGCGCGGCTCATCAGCACCATCACGGTCGCGATCGCGCCCGGCCCGGCGAGCATCGGGATCGCGATCGGAAACACCGCGGTGTCCTCGCGCGCGACGCTCTCGTCTTGCTCCTCGCGCGTCGTGCGCGTCGGCGACGGCTGGGCGCGCATCATGTCGACCGACATCAGCAGCAGCATGATGCCGCCGGCGACCTTGAACGCGCCGAGCGAGATGCCGAACGCCTGAAAGATCAGCCCGCCGGCAGCGGCGAACACCGACAGCAGGATCCACGCGGCGAGCGCCGCACGCCCGGCGATCCGCACGCGCTGCTCGGGCGTGTCGGTCCGCGTGATGGTGAGAAAGATCGGCACGTTCGCCAGCGGATCGATCACGAAGAACACCGCGGAGAACGCGACGAGCGCGAACTTGAGGTCTTCTTCCGTCACGGCGCGATCATATCGGGAGCGGTTCGCGCGCGTCTCGCCACGCCTGCGGAATGCCGCCGAGTCCGACCGCGCCGACGACGATCCCGCCGACCATCGCGCAGGTCGTGTCGATGTCGCCGCCGACCTCGACACACGTCCATAGCGCGGCAGCGTAATCGTCGAGGTGCGTGACCGCGCACCACAGCGCGAACGGCACGGTATCCGCCGCCAGCACGCGGCTGCCGTTGCCGAGCATGCCGGCGACGGTCAGCGGTCGAGACGTCAGCAGGCCGACCGCGCGATGCACGCCGTCGCGCACCTCGCCCGGCGGCGTCTGCGCGAGCACCTGCTCGAGCACGGCACGCGGCTCGCGCTCGCCGGCGAACACCGCGGCCGCGGCCGCTGCGATCGCGACGGCCCCGGCGACACCTTCCGGGTGGGCGTGCGTCGGTGCGGCCGACCGTGCTGCCTCGGTGGCTGCACGCGCCGGAGCGCCGGCGAAGCACGCGCCGATCGGCGCCGCGCGCATCCCGCCGCCGTTGCCGCACGAGCCCTGGCCGTCGAACAACACGCGCGCCGCCGTCTCGTGCGGCATGCCCTCATGGAGCAACGCGAGCACGCGGTGCGCGCCGGCACCGTAGCCGCGCATCGGATCGTCGTAGTAACGGCGCGCGAATGCCGCGGCGAGTGCCGCCGGCTCGATCGCGCCGCGCGCCTCGAGCTGCTCGACGATCGAGATCGCCATCGCGGTGTCGTCGGTCCAGCCCCACACCCGGCCGCGTGGATCGGCGCGATGCTCGAGCGCGAGCTCGCGCGCCACCGGCCCGCAGTGCAGCAGTTGCTCGCCGAACGCGTCGCCGACCGATAACCCTTCCAGCGACAACCGGGCTCTCGACATCATAGTGTCATTATGACACGAACAAGATCAATTGCCCATCCGGCACCGTGGCCACGAGCTTGCCGGTGCGAGGGTCGCGGATCTCGATCCCCGGCGGATCCGGATGCAGCTTCGCGCCGCAGTTCGGACACTGAAAGCCATGCAGCTCGGCGTCTGCCATCACATCCTCAATTGCTCATCACGAACGTCAACGTCGAGGCTGCCGCGAGCTGGGCCTGCGAGATCGTCGGGCCGTCCACCGCCGCGCCGTCGAGCTCGACCGACTTCACGTCCTGGCCGGAGCCCTTGACCTCGATCACGAGCTCGTGCGAGCCGACGTCGACGCGCGCGCTCGGGAATCGCGGCGCGCCGAGGATCCACTGGTCGCTGCCCGCGATCGGATACAGGCCGAGCGTCGCGAGCACGTACCACGAGCCCATCGTGCCGCCGTCGTCGTTGCCGGGGACGCCGTCGGGCTGATCGCTGTACATCGTGTCCTCGATCCAGCGCAGCCACTGCGCGCCGTGACGCGCGTCGCCGAGCTGCCAGAACACGAACACCGCATCGAGATCGGGCTCGTTGCCGGCCCAGTAATACGGGCGCGGAAAGTTCGCTGCCGACGGATCCGCGGTGTCCCAGTCCTGCTTCGCCATCTCGAACATCGACTCGAGCACGCCGGTCGCCGCGCCGGCGCCGCCGAGCGTGGCCGCGAGCGTGTCGCTGTCGTGGTTGCCGGTCATCCACAGCGATTGCCAGCCGTCGGCCTCCGCGTAGTCGCCGTCGCTGAAATCAGTCGGATCGTACGCGTCGGTCGGGAACGAGCCGTCGGAGTTACGGCCGCGCAGGAAGCCGACCGCCGGGTCGTACAGCATGGCCCAGCCGTGGCTGCGCGCGAGCAGCGCGTCGTGATCGGCCGATTCACCGAGCGCACCGGCGAGCTGCGCGAGCGCGAAGTCGTCGTGCGCGTATTCGGTCGTCAGCGACACCGAGCGGTCGACCGAGCGCGGCACGAAGCCGTACTGCATGTACGCGCCGACCTGGTCGCGCCCGCCGAGCTCGGTCGGCGGCGCACTCGCGTTCATCGCGGCGTCGCGCAGCATCGGATACGCGTCGGCGCCGCCGGCATCGGGCACGCCGCGCGCGGTCGCATCGGCGATCACGATCTCGGCGCTCGCGCCCAGCATCGTGCCGGTCTCGCCGATCGCGAGCGGCCACTTCGGATACGCGCCGAGCCCGGTCGCGAACGCGACGAGCGAGCGCGCGGTGTCGTGCGCGCTCTGTGGATCGAGCCACGCGTACAGCGACGCGACCGTGCGATAGCTGTCCCACAGCGACAGATCCGACATCTGCGACCAGCCTGCAGCGACCTGGGGCTGGGTTTGCCCGGCGAGCACGTACGAGCCGTCGACATCGCCGATCACGCTCGGCATCAGGAACGCGTGATAGAAGCTCGTGTAGAACGTGCGCCGCTCGACCTCGGTGCCGCCGGTGAGCTTGACGACGCCGAGCTGCTGCGCCCACGCCGCGCGCGTTTGCGACGCGACCGCATCGAAGTCGATCGCCGGCACCTCGGCCGCGAGGTTCGCGCGCGCGCCGGCGGCCGAGACCAGCGACATGCCGATCGCGAGCGTCGCCGCGCCGGCCGGCACCGCCAGCGCCGCGCCGTTCGTCCACGTCGTGCTCGACGTCCACGCGGCGGCCGCGCGCGCGACGAAATAGATCGTGTAGCCGCCGAAGCCCTTCGACATGCCGCCGAGGTGATGCAGCTGGCCGGTCACCTCGTGCGCGGCGTCGTCGACCGCGATCGTCGCCGCATCGACCGTGCCGCCCGACAGCGTCTTCGTCAGATCGATCACGATCGTGCCGGCCGACGGGAACGTGTAGCGCTCGACGGCGACGCGCGGCGTGGCCGTCAGCTCGACCTCGATCCCGCTCGCGAGCGTGACCGTGTAGTTGCCGGCGCTCACCAGCTCGTCCGCCTTCGCGAAGCCATCCTCGTAATCGACGACGCTCGTCTTGCTCGGATCGAACGCGAGCGTCGGCATCACGGACAGCACGCCGTAATCGGTCGCCCCGGCGCCGTGCAGGTGCACCGACGAGAAGCCCTGGATGCGATCGTCGTCGGCGTAATAGCCGGAGAAGTGCTGGAACGACGCCGTACCGAACGGCCCGTCGGTGTCGGGCCCCGGCTTCGCGAACCCGTGCGGCGCGGCGGCGCCGACGAAGCAGCTGCCATACGCGTAGCCGAGCCCGCCGGTGCCGATGCGCGGGTCGACGTACGCGGTCGCGTCGGTGACCTCGGGCAGCGGCGGCGATGCGCTAGCTCCGCACGCTGCGAGGAGGATCACGACGACGGCGCGCTGCACGCGCACACTTTACTGGATCGCGAACGCGAACACGACGGCGCTGCACGCGGGCGCGGCGTGGCCATCTGCCGCAAACGGCCGGTAGTGCCAGCCGCGGACGCCGGCCACGAGCGCCGTGTCGTACTGCGTGTAGCCCGATGACTTCGCGACCGTGGCGGCCGTCACCTCGCCGCCGGTGCCGATGCACACCTTGATGACCGCGGTCGCCTTCTTCTTTTCGTCGCGCATCATCTGGGCTTGCACCGCCTCGGACGGCTCGATCGTCGAGCTCGACGCGAGCAGCGACTTCAGCACCGACGGCGCCACGATGTGGGCCGCCTCGGCAGCCCTCGGCGCCGGCAGCGGTGCCACCGCGACCTTCGCGGCCGGCGCGGCGGGCATCGGCGCCGCCGGAGTCTCGGCCTTGGGCGCCCACGCCGGCTCGGGCGCGGTCTCGACCTTCTTCGGCGCCTCGGCCACCGGCATCGGCGCGGCCGGCGCGGCCACCGGCGCGGTCTCGATCGCCGCCGCGCCTTGCGCGACGCGCGCGCGGGGCCGCTCGACGGTCTCGACCGCCACCGTCGTGTCGGGCAGCGCCTCGGTCACGGCGCTGCGGCCGATCTTGCGGCGCGCCATCACCTGCGTCGGCGCGACCACCGCGACCTCCACCGCACGCGCCGGTGCGCTGTCGGTCGCATGCACTTTCACGACGGTCTTGGCCGCCGGCACCTCGGGCACGCCCTCGCCGAGCGCGACCAGCGTCTGCTCTTCGGTCGCTTCCTCGAAGCCGCTGCCGCGCGCGAGGTGCGCCTTCAGGTGCGTCGTGCGGTCGAACGTCAGCCAGTAGCGCTCGGTCTTGTAACCCGGCGCGCTGAGCTCGACGAGCTCCACGATGTCGCTCGGCGTGATCGTCGCGTGCATCGGGGTCGCCGACGCGCGGCGGCGGAACACGACATGCGCGGTCGCGACGTCGCTGTCGATCTGCACGTCGACCTTCGCCGGCTCGCGCGGCTCGGGAGCCGGCGCGGGGAGTGTCGCGGCCGGAGCCGGCGCGGGCTGCTGCGCGACCGGCGCCGCGTTGTGACTGCCCTTGAGCCCGATGCCGATACCGGCGACGCCGAGCAGCAGGCTCACGCCCGCGATCGAGTACAGCACGATCGACTTGCGGCGCGCGTCGGGGACCTTGCCGACCGGCGCGGTGCCGGCTGCCGGGATGCCCGGATACGGCGTGTTGAGCATGCCGTGCGGGCGCGGGATCGTGCCCGACGTGCGCGCGATCTCCGCCGGATCGACGACCTCGATCGGCTGACTGCGCCGGCGCGGAATCGGCGTGCCGTCGCTGCGCGTGAGGAACGCTTCGAGCGCGACCTCGACCGCCGCCATCGTCTGCGGGCGTGCGGCCGGATCTTTCGCGAGCATGCGCCCGACGATCAGCTCCTGCAGCGCGTGCGGCACTTCGCGCTCGAGCGGCGGCGGCGCATCCTGGATGATCCGGCGCTGCAGCTCGCCGATGTCCTTGTCGGCGGCGAACGGCCGCCGCGCGGTCAGCATCTCGTACAGGATCACGCCGAGCGCGTAGATATCGGCGCGGCGGTCGACGCCTTCGGGGTTCGTGATCTGCTCGGGCGCCATGAACTCGGGCGTGCCCATCACCATGCCGGGGTGGCGCTCGTCGTGCGCCATGAACCGCGAGATCCCGAAGTCGAGGACCTTGACGTGATCCGACAGCTCGTCCTTGTCGGTCAGGAAGATATTGTCGCTCTTGAGATCGCGGTGGACGATGCCGGCGTCGTGCGCGGCGCGCAGCGCGGCCGCGACCTGCTCGGCGACGCGGACCGCACGCACCATCGGCAGGCCGCCGGTCCGGTAGATCTCGTCGGTGAGCAGCGCGCCCTCGAGGTACTCGAACACGATGTACGGCACGTGATCGTGCGTGAAGCCCATGTCGGTCGACTCGACGATGTTCGGGTGACCGAGCGTGCCGGCGGCACGCGCTTCGTTCATGAACCGCTCGACGACGTTCGCATCAGAAGCGAACTGCGGATGCAAGATCTTGATCGCGACGCGGCGCTTGATCAGCGTGTGTTCCGCCAGGTACACGGTGCCCATACCGCCTTCACCCAGCACCTTCATGATCCGGTAGCGACCCTCGACCAAATCGCCCACCTCTACCGACCGCTTGGACACATTACCCATGATCTTCATGTTGCCGATCTGTGAGCCGCGATAGCAACGAACACTTGGTCGATTCTGGCTGTCGTTTTTCGACGACGATGTGTGTATTCGTACGTGTCATGGCGAAGAAACCGGAACATCCGTTCGCGGCGCTGCAAACGCTGCGCGATCGGCTGCCTCCCGGCGCGGTTTCGAAGCCCGCGATCGACGAAACGCCGAAGGCTCCGGCGCGCGCCGTCGTGCGACTCGAGCGCAAGCAGCGTCGCGGCAACGCGGTCACCGTCGTCGAGAAGCTCGCGCTACCGCCGCGCGAGCTCGAGCGCTGGTGCCGCGAGCTCAAGCAAGCGCTCGGCTGCGGCGGCACGGTCGAGGCCGACGCGATCGTGCTGCAAGGCGATCTGCGCCAGCGACTCCCGGCGGTGCTGTCCGCACGCGGCGTCGGACGCGTGACCGTCGGCGGGTGACCACCCGAGTAGCCGGTGGGGTTGGACAAGCCAGTGTGCTGGCTGATCCAGTTGGCGATCCAAGGGTTCGACGCGTCGCGTCGGCCGCGCAAGGGCGAGTAGCGCGGGTTCTGACCTGGCCTCGCCCTTGCTGAAACGGCCGGACAGCCATGCGCAACCTCGTCGTCGCTTCGGGCCTCACCCTCCTCGTCGCCTGTTCGAGCGGTCCTGCACAGCTGCCTGATCCGCCGAACCTCGTGGTGACGTCCCCGTTGCGCAGCCTGATCCAGAGCCAGACCGGCACCGCGTCGCTCGACGTGACCGGCACGGCGACGCCGGGCCCCGACGGCGCGCTGATCAAGAGCGTCATGGTCAACAACGTCGCCGCGCAGGTGAACGCGGACGGCTCGTTCAGCGCGACGATCCAGGTCGAGCCCGGCGCGGCGCTCATCCACACGGTCGCGACCGACGACAAGGGCGGCGTGATGAGCGACACGCGGTCGATCGAAGCCGGCGAGCTGCGCACGCCGGGCCAGAACATCGACAGCGCGATGACCGCCGCGATCTCGCCCGAGGCGTTCGCGAAGATCAGCCAGGTCGCCAGCACGATGATGGCGCAGGAGAACTTCACCCAGCTGCTCGCGCCGATGCAGCCGATGGTCCAGAAGGGCGGCAGCTGCCTCGGCGGCAAGGTCTACGTCGACTCGCTGACGCTCACGAACGCGAACATCTCGCTCGTGCCGGTCGACGGCGGCATGCAGTTCTCGGTCGAGATCGACGGCCTGAACACGAACGGTCACGTCGACTTCGACGTCGCGTGCATTGGCGACAGCGACACGTTTCAGATCACGGCGGACGCGGTGTTCGTGTCGGGCACGCTCGACGTGCAGCCGAACGGCATGATGGGCTTCACGACGACGCTGCAGAACCCAGACGTCTCGTTCTCGAACCTCGACATCTCGGCGTCGGGTCTGCCCGGCGACATCCTCGACCTGATCGACCTGACCGGTGCGATGTCGTACATCGTGTCGAAGGGCGCCGAGATGTTCATGGGCCCGATGATGAACCAGGCGCTCGGCGCGCTCGCCGGTCCGAAGAGCCTCGCGGTCGCCGGCCAGAACATCACGTTCCAGGTCTCGCCGTCGCAGCTGACGTTCACCGCGAACGAAGCGGACGTCGCGCTCGACACCTCGATCCTCATCCAGGGTGCGGCGAACAGCGCCGGCTACGTCTACACGAACAACGGCATGCCGGCGATGAGCGCGGGCCAGGGCCTCGAGCTCGGCATCGCCGACGATCTCGCGAACGAGATGATGTCGCAGTTCGCGGCGATCGGCATGCTGAACCTCACGCAGGCGACGAACGGCGGCACGTTCGACTCGATCTCGATCACGCCGACGTCGGCGCCGATGATCAGCGCGGACGCCGCGGACGGCACGATGAAGCTGTACCTGCCCGACATGACGGCGACGTTCACCGAGCAGGGCGCGACGGTCGCGAAGGCGGCGCTCAACGTCGAGCTGTCGGCCCAGCTGTCGCCGGTCAACAACGGCCACGGCGTCGCGATGCAGCTCGGCACGCCGGTCATCTACCTCGACGTGCTGCCCGACGTCCCGAACAACACCGAGCTGTCGAACGAGGATCTCCAGAAGGCGATCCAGCTCTCGATCGGCGGCGAGATCTCGTCGTTGACCGCGCTGCTCGGCTCGATCCCGCTGCCCGCGATGTTCGGCCTGACGATGCAGAACGTCTCGGTCGCGTCGGACGAGGGCTACGTGATGGTGAAGGCGACGCTCGAGTAGGCGCGACGGGCTACGGGCGGCAGTAACCCTTCATGTTGCACTTCTGACCCATCGAGCCGGTCGGGCAATCGGTGTCGGCCGTGCACTTGGTCGAGCACACCGGGGTCGGCAGCATGTTGATCGAATCGGTGCAGACGCCGCTCGCGCATTCGGTCGAGGTGTCGGTCACGACCGTGCAGTCCTGACCGAAGCCCGCGCCCGCCGCGTCGGGCTTCGGCGTCGAGCTCGACGAGCACGCGAACCCGAACGCGAACAGGCAGGCGACGAGCGAAGCGCGCATGCACCTACGATAACGTCAGTTGCTCGCGCCCACCAAGCCCTCGTACAGCGCCTCCGCGAGCCTTTCGTCGCCTTCGGTCGTGGGGTGCTGGTAGTCGCGAGCGAGCCAGCCGCGGGCGTGCCAGTGCGCGGAGCTGCCGCGGCCGCCCATCCACGCGTAGACGTCCCAGAACGCGCAGCCGGCCGCGGTCGCCGCGCGGCGTTGCGCCTCGACCATCGCCGGGATCGAGTCGCGCGGCGGGAGCTTTTCGTCGCGCCAGTCGATCTGGTCGAGCGGCGAGACCACGAGGCACGACGCGTCGGGATCGGCGGCGCGCACGGTCGCGAGCAACTCGCCGACCAGCTGCTCGTGCTCGGCCATGCCGGCGCCGCGCGCGTGTAGCCACTCGGCTTCGTTCGTGCCGTACATGACGACCACGAGATCGGGCGCGCGATGCGCGAGCTGGTTGCGCAGGTGATCGTCGAGGTCGTTCGTGCGCATCGCCTTCGCGGTCGCGTTGACCACGCCGAGGTTGTCGACGACCGCGCCGGTCTTGGCCTCGATCGTCGCGCCGAACAGGCGCACGCGGCCGTGCGCGCGCAGCTCGAGGTGCTTCGTGCCGTCCGGCAGCTCGACCGCGAGGAACGCGCCGCGCTTGCGCTCGCCGGCGGTGTCGGTGGTCGCGACGACCTTGCCGTCGGCCGCGACCTCGAGCCGGCCGCCGTGCGGCTGCGCGAGATAATGCACGTCGATCATGCTCACGGCCGCGAGCGGCGCGATGCGGATCGTGCCACCGCCGTCGGTCTCGGCGCTGCCGCCGAGGCCGAGCAGGTGATCGGGCGGCACCACGGTGGAGATGCCGTACGCGATCCAGCCGTCGCTGACCTCGCGCGTGATCGCGCGGTGCTGGTTGAACGGATGTGGCGGCGCGGCGAACACGAAGCCGGGGCCGCCGTTGCCGACGAGCGCTTGCAGGCGCGTGCGCAGGTCGTTCGTCAGGTGATCGTCGGCGGTCACCGAGTCGCCGAAGTACGACACGCGCAGCGCGTGCCTCTCGGTACCCGCCTTCTGCGCGGCGAGCGCGGCGCGAAACGCGTCGAGCGCGTGGTGCTTGCACGTCGTGTCGACGCACGGATCGTCGAGCTCGGCCGGCTTGAGCGTGTCGTGCGTCGGGCCGGCGGAGGCCGCAGTTGCCGCGAGTAACGAGAGCCAGGCTGCGCGCACGCCGGCTCATTATCACACACTATCGGGAGTGGTCCTCGATCACGAACTCGACGCGGCGATTCTTCGTCCACGCCGCTTCGTTGTGAGCGGGATCGATCGGACGGGTCTCGCCGTAGCCGTGCGATTCGAGGCGCGCCGCGGCGATGCCGTGCGCGACCAGGTACGCCATCACCGACGCCGCGCGCCGGTTGGAGAGGTCGAGGTTGTAGGCGTCGTCGCCGCGCTCGTCGGTATGGCCCTGCACCTCGACGCGCGCGATGCCCGGGTTGTCGACGAGCGCCTGCACGACCGAGTCGAGCACCGGGAACGCGCTCGTCTTGAGCGTCGCGCTGTCGAACTCGAACTCGATCGAGCGCAGCGGCACGATGGCCGAATCGGTGACCGCGACGAGATCGCGATCCGGGCAGCCCTGGTTGTACGCCGTGCCGGGCTCGTCGGGGCACTTGTCGTCCTTGTCGGCCACGCCGTCGCCATCGCGATCGGGCTCGTCGGCGGGCGGAGGCGGCGGCGGCGGCGCGACCGCGACCACGTCGTCGTCGTCGAGTGCGGCGTGCCGCATCGCGGCCGGCTTGGGCTCGAACACGATGCCGATGAACGCGCGCGCGTCGGGGTTGCCGCCTTCGGACACCAGGCCGCGCCCGACGCCGAGCGTCATGTAGGAATTCTTGGCGAGGTACACCTTCACGCCGCCCATCGCCTCGAGCGGATCGTAGTTCTCGTGCTGGCCGAGCGGCATCGCTCCGAACACCTCGCCGAGCAACTCGACTTTTTCCGGGACCAGCGCGTACGCGAGCGCGGCGCCGTACGGCAGCGTGTTGCCGTACGCGACGGTGCCCATCGGTCCGCTCGGGCTCATCTCGGTGAACGTCTGCGTCTGGCTCAGCCGGATGCCGCCGTTGAGCGCGACCCGCACACGCCCGAGCGACAGATCCGCGAGGCCGACGAGCTGCGGCGTCACGCCGGGATTGCCGGCGAGCTGCTCGTTCGCGGTCGGCAAGTACACGCTGGCGAGCACGCCGAGCCCGAGCGGTCCGGCGTGGAGCAGCCGCGCCTTGAAGTGGACGCCGAGGTCGCCGACGCCCTGGCCGTCGATGCGCTGGCCCGTGCCGTCGACGATCGAGACCGGCAGCGACACGCCGAGCTCGCCCAGCGGCACGCCGAGCGCGCCCACCAGCGTCGCGGACACCATGTCGTCGACCGAGTACGACGACGTGCCGTTGCCGAGCGCGAGCATGTGACGGCCCCAGTCGAGCGAGCCGAGCCCGAACGACAGCTCCCCGCCGCCGAGCGTCTCGGAGCCGTTGAGCGACAGGTAGCCATGCGCATCCATCGCGGGCCGGAATTCATCGAGCTGCACGGTGCCGGCGGGCTGCGCGGCGGCGAGCCGCGCGAGCAGGAGCATGGGCAAGACGACGACGAGCGTGCGTGTGATCATGGCGTTCCCGGGGTAGAGGTGACGGCTTCGAAGAAGCTGTGACCGCCGGGACCGAGCCGGTTACATCACCGGCCGTGCGCGCGCTTCGCGGCGAGATCCATCAGCATCTTCGTCGCTTGCGTGCGCGCGAACGCGTCGGCGGGCCGCGCCTTCACGAAGTCTTCGAGGTCACGCTTCGCGTGCACGAGATCGCCGGAATGAAAGTACGCCTGGCCGCGTTGAAAGCGCGCCTGTGGGTGATCGGCGCGCGCGTCGAGCGCGTGGGTGTACGCCTCGATCGCCTGCGGCAAGCGCTGCTTCGCTTCGAAGCCCATGCCGAGCTCGTCATCCAGATCGGCCAGCGCGGACGAGCTCGTCACGTTCGCCGTGCCTTGCTGCGCGACGAGCATCGACTCGTCGATGTAATCCCAGCGCCGGTACAGCTCGGCGAGCGCGATGTACGGGCCGGCCTCGCGCGGGTTCTCGCGGATCGCCGCGGAGAATTCGGCGGCGGTCTCGCGCGCGCGGTCCTGCGCGCGGGCGATCCTCCCGAGAAAGTAGTGCGCGCGCCACAGGTGCGAGTCGAGCGCGACAGCGCGGCGCAGGTGCTCGCTCGCGACGTCGAAGCTCGTAGCCGCGGGATCGGCTTGCACGTCGCGCTCGTAGTGCGCGACGCCATCGAACACCTGATACATCGGCTCGTCGGGCGCGAGCGAGACGGCTCGATCGAGCGCCGTCACGCCGTCCGCGTCGTGACCGGCCTTGAGCTCGACCATGCCGAGCGCGTACCAAGCGAGGTGGTCTTCGCGCCACGCGTCGACGGCGAGCTTGTAGGCGGCGCGGGCTTCGTCGAGCCGGTTGCCGGAGAGCGCGCGATTGCCGTTCGCGAGGTAGTCGAGCGAGCGAGCACGCGCGTCGGGCGTGACCGGCGTCGGATGGGGCCGCGCGAGCGGCGCGAGCGGCGGCAGCGTCGCCGCGACGGGCCGCGCGGTCACCTGGGTCAGCTCGAGCTTCGCACCCGGCGTCTGCCAGCCGCGCGACACGTTGCGCATCGCCTCGTACACGAGCAAGCCGTCCGAGTTGGCCTCGGCATGCGACGACTTCAGCGCGAACGTGCCGGCGACAACGACCTCGTCGCCTTCGCGGTACGGCGGACAGATCTGCTTCGCAGGATCCTTCTCGCCCGGCTCGCAGCGGTCGGGCATCGTGCGATCGGCCTTCGCCATGCGGGTGAGCTCGAGCTTGTTGTACGGGCGCGGCACGTCGACGACCCACAGGCTCTGATCGTGCGGGGTCGTCGCGGTGTCGCCGAGGTAGAGCTTCGCGCGTTCGCACAGCGTCGGATCGTCGTCGACTCGCTTCTGGGCGGCGCGCTCGGTCTCGCCCGGCTTGCGGACGTCGGCGACGCAGTCGTACGCGAACGTGACGAAGCCGTGCACGACGACGTGCTGGCCCAGGAACCGTTTGCTCTCGACGTGCAGGTGCTTGACCGACAATGCACCGGCAGGCAGGTCGAACTGCGGAACCGGCGGGAGATCGACCTTGACGTCGCTCTGGTACTCCTCCGGCGCGGGGCCGCGCAGTGGCTGCGCGGATGCGACGGCGGCGGCGGCGATCGTGAAGCCGGCTGCGAGGATCGAGAGCCTCATCGGTGCTTGTCCTTTCCCGGTCGCGGCAGACGAAATCCGCCGAGCCACGCGCGCAGCTCGGGCTCGACCGCGGCGCGGCGCGCGATGCACTGGTCCATGGTCTCGACCGACTCGGCGACCGCACGCCGGCCACCGGGCAGCGCCGTGAAGCGCTTCGCGAGGTACGCGGCGAGGTCGTCGCGCTGCCTGGCATCGCACGTCGCCGCGACGACCGCGGCGAGTCTGTCCGCGGACTCGCTCGGCATGCGGCGCAGCAGCTCGGCGTCGTGATCGCGCACGAACCGGCTGGCGGCCGCGCGCGTCGCGTCGGTCGACGCGGCGTCGAGCACGCGGACGGATTCGCGTAGATCGACCGCCGGATCGAGCAGCAGGGCGAGCGCGCGGGCTTGCCGCGCCGGATCGCGGACGCTGCCGAGGGCACGGAACATCGCGCGCAGCACGTGGTGATCGCGCTCGCTGCGCGCGTCCTGAAGCAGGTGATCGAAGACCGCGGCGTCGGCGTCGGCGGCGATCGCGAGCACGCCATCGCGCTCCGCTTCCGGCAAGTCGCGCCAGTGGTCGGCGAGCTCGACCGCTTGCTTCACCAGATCCGGCTCGCGTCCCGACCAGGCCGCCGCGCCGACGAGCTCCTCGCGCGCGGTCTCGGCATCGAGGTCGTCGCCTGGCTTTGCGGCGAGCCCGACCTTCGCGGCGCCCGGGCCGAACGTCGCGCGCATCGCGGCCTCGTACTTCGCGCGCAGCTCGTCGGGCACGTCGGCGTCGAGCGCGCGCATCAGATGGACGGCGTCGTGGATCGCGAACCGATCGCCGCCGGCGAGCAGCTTCGGCACGAGCGACAGCGCGAGCTGCAGCGGCAGCTTGGCCTGCAGCGCCGCCGCGGCGATGTCGAAGACCAGCGCGCGGCGCTCGGTCCACGTCAGCAGCGGCCACGCCTCGTCGCGCAGCGCCGTCACCTGATCGGCATCGAGCGCGACGTGGTAATAGCCACGCGCGTCGGCGTTGGGCATCAGCCAGCGCGGGCAGGTCTTGCCCGGCAGCACGAGCTCGCTGCGATCGCGCTCGACGGTCGCGCACGTCTCGGCGCGCTTGCCGCCCTGCTCGTACGCGACGCACACCGGCAACTGCCACGGCTGGCCCGCCGCCGGCGCCGGCGATCCGGCCGGCACGTAGCGGTGCTGCTCGATCGCGACGCGCGGCGCGCCGGCGCACGTCACGTGCATCGCGAGCTCGGGCGCGCCGGGCTGATCGAGGAACGACGCGAACTGCGGCGCGAGATCGCGGCCGGCGGCGGCGCTGATCGCGGCGACGAAATCGCTCGAGGTCGCGTTGCCGTAGGCGTGCGCGGCGAGGTACTGGCGCACGCCGCGCTGGAACACGGCTGGGCCGACCGCGCGCTCGAACATCGCGAGCACGCTCGCGCCCTTGTCGTACGTGATGCCGTCGAACACGTTGTAGATGTCGTCGACCGACTCGATCGGCTGGCGTACGCGCCGCGCGCTGACGAGCGCGTCGGACTGCAGCGCGGTGTCGCGCATGTCGAGCACGCCGAGCTCGGCATGCCACGCCGGCTCGAGCTTCGCGACGATCTTCGTCTCCATCCAGTTCGCGAAGCCTTCGTTGAGCCAGATGTCGTCCCACCACGCCATCGTGACGTAGTCGCCGAACCAGTGATGCGCGAGCTCGTGCGCGATGCCGGTGGCGAGGCTCGCGCGCGCCGACCACGACGCGTGCTTCGGATCGAGCAGCAGATACGACGCGGTGACCGTGACGAGCCCGGCGTTTTCCATCGCGCCGAACCCGGCGGTGACGGGGATCGTGAGGAGATCGACCTTCTCGAACGGATACGGCATGCCGAACCAGTCCTCGAGCAAATCGACGATGTGCGGCGTGACCTTCGCGGCGTATGCGGCCTCGGCGGCGCGGCCGGCGAGCGTGATGATGCGGACCGGGATGCCCGACTTCGTCTTGCCGGCGTCGACGAATTCGAACGGTCCGACGCCGAACGCGACGAGATACGCGGGCAGCGGCTTGGTCTGCGCGAACGTGACGCGCTTGCGGCCGTGGTCATCGGGCAGCTCGCTCGCGATCGGCGTGTTGCTGACCGCCGCGAGCTTGTCGGGAATGTCGAGCGAGAGCTGCCACGGCACCTTCGAGTCCGGCTCGTCGACGCACGGGAAGGTGCGGCGCGCGTAGATCGCCTCGTGCTGCGTGTACACGTACGGTGCGCCGCCGGCGGTCTCCTCGAAGAGGCCGTCGGTGTTCACGCGATCGACCTCGCCCGTGTACTCGAGGTCGATCACGATCGCGCCGGGATCGAGCGGCGCTTCGGCGCGCAGCTCGAGCAGGTCGTCGCCGCGCGGCGTGACCGCGAGCTTGGTCGTGCCGCCGACCGTGGCCGCTTCCACCTGCATGTGCCGCCCGTGCAGCCAGATGATCTGCGTGCGCTCCGTGAGCCGGCCGTTGATCGCGATCGTTCCGCTGAACGTCGGCTGCCCGGGATCGATCGTCAGCGCCGCCGAATACAGCGTCGGCACGAACGTCTTCGGCAGCCGCAGCTTCGGCGGGGTCTCGTCGGCGAGCGGCGCGGCATCCGGCGGCGCGGCGTCGGGCACCGGCGGCCGCGCGATGACGACCGGCAGCGGCGGCACCGGCGGTGGTGCGGGTGCGGGGCACCCCGCGGCGAGCAAGGCGAGGGCGAGCAACGGGCGGCGCGTCACGCGCCCAGCGTACCGCTCAAGCGAGCTGCGCGCCGCAGCACTGCTTCCACTTGCGCATCGAGCCGCACACGCACAGATCGTTGCGGCCCGGCTTCTGCGGCTTCACGCGCGCCATCTCGCGCGCCGCCGGGAATGCGAGCGGGCGGCTCGCTCGCCCGATCGCCTCGGCGGCCTCGAAGCGCGCCGCGATCTCGTCGAGCTTGGCCTCGGTGAACCAGTCGCGCGCCTCGTCCTCGAGCTTGTGCGCGAGCGCGAGATAACGCCGCGCGTGCAGCTGATGATCGAAGTGCGGCACGCGGCGATACCCGGCCGGCACGTCGACGACCGCGTCGCCGCCGGCGAACCCGTACGTGCCGACGTCGCGCGCCGGCAGCAGCGTCCACTCGATCTGAAACAGCCGGTACGCGACCGGCGCGAGCCCGACCCACGCGCGCGCCTCGTGCTGGTTGAACGGATGCAGATACGCGGCTTCATCGGCGACCGGCACCGCTTCGGGCACGCCGTACGGCAGGCCGACCGGCGTACCGTAATTCGGCAGCGCGGGATCGCCGTTGATCGCGTGCACCAGCTCGTGCACGCAGAACCCGAGCAGGCGACTGTGGATGCAACCGCCGTCGCGCACGGCCACCCATTTCACCTCGCCGAGTTGCTGCTGGAGGCGCCACATCGTCGGCGCGGCGAGGTCCCAGATCACGGTCTGGCCCCAGCCTCGCATCGCGTCGTCGAACCGGTACAGCGCCGCGATGCCCGCGATGCGCTCGTCGAGCGACAGCGCCTCGTGGCAGTGGCACGCGCACGGAAATGGCGTCTTGACCGCGTCGACGACCGTCGCCGGCATCGCATCTAATGTATCCGCCGGCAGCCCCAGTAGCCACGCCCCGCCAACTGCCCGAGACGGCAGGGCCCGATGGTGGCACGCCCGGTGCTGATCCGGCCGGCGTGCGCGGTGCCTACGAGCCCCAGTCCTTGACGAGCTGCATCGTGGCAGCGGTCGCCGGCCTCCTGGCGGTGACCGCGACCGCCGTGCTGTGCGGCTGCGCGGGCGGCGGCGGCGCGACCGCCGGCAACCCGAACGCGAACATGTTTCGCGACTTCATCGACGGCAAGTTCGACGGCGACGGCCACCCGGTCAACGCGAGCGTCGTGCAGGCGAGCGCGCTGTGCCCGGGGCGCGCCGCGCGTGACGCGTGCCAGGGCGCGCTGCCCGGCGCGGCGCAGTACGGCGAGCTCGTCGCGAACGCGCGGATCAAGGTCGACGCGCATGCCGCGAGCGGCGAGCTCGCGACGCTCGCGATCCTCGATAGCAACGGCACGACGCTCGCGAGCGCGACGCTGACGGTCGACGGCCTGCGCTCGGCCGACTGGTTCGATTTTCCGATGACATGGGACTCGAGCGGCGCGGCGGTATCGGTGCGGCTCGTGCCCGCCGCCGGCACGCAAGTCGAGCTCGATTACGTCGAGGTGTTCCCGCAGCGGTTCGGCCTGGTCATGTCGCCCG
Organism: Kofleriaceae bacterium; assembly: GCA_036490935.1. Taxonomy (GTDB): domain Bacteria; phylum Myxococcota_A; class Polyangia; order Haliangiales; family Haliangiaceae; genus JABFXX01. The sequence goes on from DASXCY010000128.1 coordinate 51,849, forward strand.
GCTCGGGCGTGACCGCCGATTCCGACCAGCTCGAATTCGAATTGCCCCTCGATCGCCCGCTCGATCGGCTCTCGCTCGACGGCACCGACGTCACCTCGCGGCTGCAGATGCTGCTCGACTCCGGCGAGGCGACGCGCACGACCACCGACTTCCGCGCGGTCGTCGACGTCGCGGTCGGCGACCTCGCAGCCGGCCGCGCCGACGTCTCGCAGCTCGAGGTGCGCGCGCAGGATCTCGCGGCGCGCGTCGAGCTGCGCGCAACCCCGCCGGCCTGCGCGTACGAAGGTGACGCGACCCGCACCAAGGTGCTCGTGACCGGCTTCCAGCCGTTCCCTGCCGATGCCGATCACGACAACGTCTCGGGCGTCGCGGTCACCGCGCTGGATGCGTCCACGCTGCACGGCGCACGGGTGATGCGGCTCGTCGTGCCGGTCGAGTACGACCGCGCGCCCGCCGAGATCGTCGACGCGATCGCGCGCTGCCAGCCGGATGTCGTCATCAGCTTCGGCCAGGGCGGCGACACGATCGCGCTCGAAGAAACCGCGTACAACCTGCAGGACACCGGCGAGGTCGACGGCGGCGTGCCCGACAACCGCGGCGTCATCCGAGCGGCGCAGCCGATCGATCCGGCGGCCGCCGCGACGCGCGCGACGCTGCTGCCGCTCGATGCGATCGAGCCAGCGCTCGAGGCGCTCGGCGAATCCCCCGCGCGCAGCACCGATCCCGGCCGCTACGTCTGCAACAACGTCATGTTCGCCGACCTCGGCGCGATGGCCGGCCGCGGCCGCGCCGGCTTCATTCACCTGCCGTACACGACCGACTTCGACGATGCGACGCGCGCGCGGCTCGGCAAGATCGTCGCCGCCGCGATCCAGGCTACGATCGATGACAGCGCTGGCCGTTGACCTGTAGCGCCGGCGCGTTGCTCCAGCCCGAGTAATAGAAGATGACGTCGGTCGCGTTCGGATAGATCGGCTTCGACGGCTGCAGTACCGCCCCCTGCGGGCACGTCTCCGGCGTGCACGCCGTGCCGTCGACGTGAAACTGCGGGTGTTGCGCGTGGTTGCCGTCGTGCAGCGTCAGCGCGGCGTCGACGTCGGCTTGCGTCAGCGCCGGCGTGAACGTCCAGGTCTGCACCGTATGCAACGCGTACGGATAGCCGACGTCGAACGCGGTGCGATACACGCCGCTCGTCGTGTCGAACGAGGTCGCGAACCGGCCGGGGAACGCCGTCGAGCCGTCGTAGTCGAGCTCGACGGTCGCGCCGGCCGCCGGAAACGATTCCGGATCGGTCGAGTCGCGCACGATCTGCTGCACGTGGCCGCTGTCGGTGTCGAGCGCGAGGTACGACAGCAAGATGTGACCGTCGGCCGCGCGCACGATCGCGGTCGGCTCGCATTGCGTGGCCTCGCCGGCGAGCGGCGGGGCGACCGGCCCGAGCTTGGTCCACGCGCCGCCGTCGGTGCGGCGCAGCGCCGCGACGGTCGTCGACGGCACGGGCGAGTAAGCGACGACCGCGCAGTAGTAAACGTATTCGCGGTGCGCGTCGGCGCGCAGGTACGCGGGCGTCTCGCTGCCGATCATGTCGTAGGCGTCGCGTGTCGTCGTCAGCGGCTCGGCGGGCTGCGCGAACGTACCGTCGGGCGTCGCCGAGGTGAGGTCGTAGATGTAGACGTCGGGCGTCGAGCCGTCGCCCTCGTTGACGCCGACGAACAGGTGCCACATCCCGTCGCCGATCTCGTCGGGCGTGGCCGGCTCGGCGTCGCCTTGCCCGGTGCCGGGGCCGCGCGTGAACGCGAGCCACGTGTCGCTCGCGTCGCAGGTCAGATCGCACGTATGGTTCGCGCACGGCACGGGCGCATCACCGGCGGCGTCAGCGGCGACCGCCGCGTCGACCGGGCGCCCGTGGCCGCCGCCGCACGCGGCGAGCGCGAGCCCAACGGCGGCGAGGCGCATCAGAAGTAGTAGCTGGCGCCGATCGTCAACGTGCCGCCCTGCAGCTGGTCGGTCGACGACGTGGTGCTCGGCGGCGGGTTCATCACCGTCGTGCCCGACGGCGCGGCCATCGTCGCCGACGACTTCTGCAGCTCGCCGATGCCGAGCGCGCGCAGCTCGGCCTGCAGCGCGAACTGATGGAACCGCCGCTCGATGCCGACGCCGAGCGCGCCGACCGGCCGCGCCTGGTCGGAGACTTCCTGGTCGGTCGCGCCGTGTTGCGCGATCTCGATCGAGCCGAGGCCGCCCATCACCCACCAGTTCCAGTGCTGGCCGGGCATGAAGCGATAGCGCAGCGACAGCAGGCCGGTGTGCGCCTCGAGGTCGCCCTGCTGGCCGTTCGCCAGCTGCTCGCGGCCGCCGCCGAGCGCGCCTTCGAGCTCGAGGTGCGGCGTCAGGCGGAAGCGCACCGACAGCTCGCCGACGTTGAACTGCGTCGGGTCCTGGCCGCTGGGCGCATCCTTCGGCGAGATCGACAGCGAGCCGATCGAGAGGCCGACCGCCCAGCGATTCGCCATCACGTGGATCGGCCCGGCGGTCGATCCGCACGCGAACTGCGCGGGCGGCGGCGGCACCATCACGACCGGCGCGCTGCTCGGCCCGCCCTCCTCGGCGTCACCCGGCGCTTGCGCGAAGGCGGTGGCGGAAATCGAAACAAAGACGGCGGCGAGGGCGAGGACACGCACCATGCGAACCATTCTTCCACGGTCCGTGCCAGGACAACCACGCGAAATTGCGGTCGCGAGTTCCGACACCGGGAGCGGGATCGTCGGCGCTTCCTACACTAAGATGATGGCGTGTCGGGTCGGACCTTTGCCGTAGGCGACATCCACGGCGATCTCGAAGCGTTGCAGATCCTGTTCGGGCGGCTGCCCGAGCTCACCTCCGGCGACACCGTCGTGTTCCTCGGCGATTATGTCGACCGCGGCCCCGACTCGGCCGGGGTGGTCGCCTGGGTACGCGAGTTCTGCACGAAGACGCCTGCGAAGACGGTCTCGCTGCGTGGCAACCACGAGGACGCGTGGATCCAGGTGGTCGACGAAGGCTGGCCCGAGTTCGTGTTCCCGCGCGGCAACGGCTGCCTCGAGTGCTACCGGTCGTTTCGCGGCGAGGTGATCCCCGGCGACGAGGAGATGCCGTCGACCGAGGAGCTCGACGCGATGTGCACCGGCCGGTTCCTGCCGACGGACGTCGTGTCGTGGTTTCGCGAGCTGCCGTTCTTCTACGAGGACGATCACGCGATCTACGTGCACGCCGGGATCAAGCGCGTCGACGACGGGTTTCCGCATCCGCGCGACGTCGAGCCGCAGCGCGCGCTGCTGTGGCTGCGCGATCGCGACTTCTTCGAGAACTACCGCGGCAAGCTCGTCGTGTTCGGGCACACGACGACGCGCACGCTGCCGAACGAGCTCTCGACGCACACACCCGACGACCCGACGGACATGTGGGCAGGCCCCGCGTGCATCGGCCTCGACACCGCGTGCGGCAAAGGTGGCTTTCTGACCGCGTTCGAGCTCCCCGGCGAGCACGTGTACGAATCGCGTGGCTGACACGAAGCTGACGGGCGGCGTCGTGCCGACGCGAGCCGAACGGTTTCGCGTCGCTCGCGCGCTCGCGTCGCCGCTGGGCGTCGTGATCACGCTGCCCCTGCTCGTCGCGGCGGCCGGTGTGGGCATCGTGCTGCTCGGGCGCGATGCGACGCGCGGCGCCTCGGATGCGATGGCGCGCCACGAGCTGGCGGCGCAGGCGACGAACGTGCAAAGCGACGTCGCGTTCGCGCTCGACCAGGCGCAGCCGCTGCTCGCACAGCTCGCGGTGCTCGCCGACCGCGCGCAGCCGGCCGAGGCGGTGCTGCCGCGCTTGCACGAGCTACTCGTCGGCCGGCCCGGCGTCGGGTTCGTGAGCATCAGCTTCGAGGACGGCACGTTTCGCGGCGCCGAGCTCGAGCCCGACGGCTCGATCGAGGTGCAGGAAAGCGCGCCGGGCGAGCGCACGCGCTACGCGGTCGAAGCCGGCGCGCTGCGCGTGATCGCGCACGAAGCGGCGAGCTACGACCCGCGCACGCGCGCGTTCTACCTGCAGGCCGCGCATGCCGGCGCGCGCGTGTGGACCGAGCCGTACACGTTCTATCGCACGCACGACACCGGCATCACGTGCGCGCAGCCGTTCTTCGACGCGCGGCGGCAGCGCGCCGGCGTGCTCACGGTCGACTTTCACGTGCGCGCGCTGTCGAGCTTCGTCTCGCGGCCCGCGCTCGACGAGGCACGCTCGATCATGTTCACGCGCGACGGCACGGTGCTCGCGTATCCGGAAGCGCGCGACGTCGGCTCGGATCGGTTGTTGCGCGCGACCGATCTCCACGACGCCGCGCTCGAGGCGTTGCTCGCACAGCCGGCCGGCGACGCGCTGCGCTTCACCGAGCTGGCGACGCGCGACGGCGCGTACCTCGCGTCGGTCGCGCCGATCGGTGGCAAGCGCGCCGGCGTCGCGGTGCCGCTCGACTGGTACGTCGCGACGGTGGTGCCGGCGCGCACGCTGCTCGGCCCGACGCATCGCCTCGAGCGCTCGGCGAGCATCGCGAGCGCCGGCGCGATCGCGATCGCGATCGGGCTCGCACTCGTGCTCGCGTGGAACCTCGTGCGCATGCGCCGTCAAGTCGCGGCCTCGCGCGAAGAGGCTCGCACCGCGCAGACCAAGGCGCGCGAGCTCGGCAGCTATCGGCTCGTCGCGCGCCTCGGCGCCGGCGGCATGGGCGAGGTGTGGCGCGCGGAGCACCGGCTGCTCGCACGCTCGGCCGCGATCAAGCTGATCCGCGCCGAGGCGATGCAGGACGAGGACGGCGCCGAGGAGGTTCGCGAGCGGTTTCGCCGCGAGGCGCAGACCCTGGCGTCGATGAAATCGCGGCACACGATCGAGATCTTCGACTACGGCGTCGCCGAGGACGGCGTGTTCTTTTACGTGATGGAGCTGCTCGACGGGCTCGATCTCGAGTCGGTCGTGCTGCGCTACGGGCCGCAGCCGGCGGCGCGCGTGATCGGCATGCTCGTGCAGGCGTGCGCGTCGCTCGCGGAGGCGCACGATGCCGGCCTGCTCCACCGCGACATCAAGCCGCCGAACCTCGTCGTGTGCCGCGCCGCCGACGAGGTCGACATCGTGAAGCTGCTCGACTTCGGCATCGTGCAGACCGCCGGCAGCGAGGACCCGGCGCGCGGGCGCGTGCCGCAGCTCGAGATTCCCGAGACGCCGAAGCTGACGCGCGCCGGCGCGACGCTCGGCACGCCCGGGTTCATGGCGCCCGAGCAGATCCTGGGCATGCAGCTCGACGGCCGCAGCGATCTGTACGCGCTCGGCTGCATCGCGTGGTGGCTGCTCACCGGCCGCGAGCTGTTCGCGCGCGAGGCGGGCGAGGCCAAGCTGCATCGCGCGCACATCTACGACGAGCTGCCGCGCCTGCGCGAGCTCGCGCCCGGCTGGATTCCCGACGAGCTCGAGGCCGTGCTCGCGGCGTGCCTCGCGAAGGAGCCCGACGCTCGCCCCGCCGACGCGCGGGTGCTCGCCGCTCGGCTGCGCGCGATCGCGATCCCCGCCGAGCAGGCCTGGACCGAAGCGCGCGCGAGCGCGTGGTGGCGCGATTACCTGGCTCCCGCACCCGCGCCGAACGTGCCGGCGCGCGAGGTCCAGCTCGTCGTGCCGCGCTAATACGACTTCATACGTGGGTACTTGACGTCTGCTCCGACGAGTTCAGGCATTCACGTATGAGGGCGCGCTCAGGGCGCGCTAGGGCGCGCGGTGATACGATCGCCGCATGCGCGCGGGGCCTGTCGCGATCGCATGTGTCCTCGCGTGTGGCCGCCTCGATTTCGACACGGAAAGCACGCGCGGTGACGGACGCATCGATGCGTTCGCCTCGCGCGTGCCGAGCTGCGAGGGCCGCGCGCCGACATGTGGCGCGAGCGGCGCGAGCGATTGCTGCGCGAGCCTGCCCGTGCCGGGCGGGTCGTTCTATCGCGGTTACGACGTTGCGGCCGACGGTATGCACGCGACGATGGCCTATCCCGCGACGATCTCGTCCTTTCATCTCGACGCCTACGAAGTGACGGTCGCGCGGTTCCGGCAGTTCGTCGCCGCCGGCATGGGCACGCAGGCAACCGCACCGGCGAACGATGCCGGCGCGCATCCCAACCTCACCGCGAGCGGCTGGCAATCGGCGTGGAACATCGGCCTGCAGCCGGACTCCACCTCGCTCGTCGCAGCGGTCGACGACGACTGCATGCAAGGCTCGGGCGCGGCGATGGTCAAGACATGGACCGACGCACCAGCGAGCAACGAAGACCGACCGATCGTGTGTGTCGACTGGTACGAGGCTTTCGCGTTCTGCATCTGGGACGGCGGTTACCTGCCGACCGTCGCGGAGTCGATGTACGCCGCGAGCGGTGGCACCGATCAGCGCGCGTATCCGTGGTCGCAGCCGTTCGGATCGACCGCGATCGATCCGAGCGACGCGAGCTACAGCGACGGCACCGACTGCGTCGGCGACGGCCTGCCCGGCTGCTCGGTCACCGACCTGGTCGACGTCGGCACGAAGCCGGCCGGCGATGGCGCGTGGGACCAATCGGATCTCGCCGGCAACGCATCCGAGATGGTCCTGGACTGGTGGATGGGCGCGGACGCGTTCCCGGATCCGTGCACCGACTGCGCTCAGCTAACCGATCCCGGCGCCGGCGCCCGCATCACGTACGGCGGTGCGTACGATAGCAACGTCGACCAGCAGCGATCGGCGTGGGCCGACTTCAACGTCGGGCCGAGCGCGCGGTGGCACAATGTTGGGTTTCGATGCGCGCGACAGTAGCCGCTATTTCGGTGCGGGCAAGTAGGCGCGCGGCAGCTGGATGCCGCGGCGGAACTGGCGGCGGCGACGGCGATCGTTGCCGCGCTGGAGCACGATGATCGTGCCGAAGCCGCAGAACGCGGCCGCCGCGCCAACGAACCAGCTCGCGCCGAGCAGCGGCAGCCCGAGGCCGACCGCCGCGATCATGATGCCGCCGGCCATCACGATCCAGATGATGTCGGCTGCGTGACGGCGCACCCACGAGTCGTACGCGTTCTCGCACGTGCGGCACCACCCGGACTTCACCAGGTCGGTCGTCGTGGAGCAGCGCGGGCACGTCATCTCTGCTTCGAAATGTACCAGCTGCTTCGTGTTGGAGCAGCGGCCCGTCGCTGCTCCGGGCAGTTGCACGGGCATGCGCGCTGCAATCTGCCACGCCATGCAAAACCCGCCGAAGCAAGTGACGACGACCGCGACGGTGATCGAAAGCCTCGGCTCGGCCGAGGCGCGCAGCGACGCCCAGCGTCGCGGAGGGATGATCGAAAGCCTCGGCTCGGCCGAGGCGCGCAGCGACGCCCAGCGTCGCGGAGGGAAGGTCGAGCGCTACCAGGACGGCTGGCGCAGCGGCAAGCCGGTCGAGGATCCCGAGAAGCTCAAGCGGTGGGGGTTCATCGGCGCGAAGCCGAGCGAGTACCTCGTGTGCACGCGCGCCGGCTAGCTCGATCGCAAGCGTTCGGGGCAAGGCCGGCGCATCTTCAAGTGGCCGTGGCACGCGGTCGCGATCGTGCCGACCACGCTGCAGCGCCTCGAGTTCACCGCCGATCAGATCACGCGCGAGCGCACCGGCGTGGCGGTGAGCGGCGTCGCCGTGTTTCGGATCGCGGAGCCGCTGCTCGCGTATCGCGTGCTGAACTTCACGTTTCCAGAGGCGGCGTCGGAGAAGCTCGCCGAGACGCTGCGCGAGATGTTCGTCGGCGCGGCGCGGAGGGTGATCGCGAACCTCTCGCTCGACGAGTGCCTCACGCGGCGCAAGGAGACGATCGCCGGCTACTTGCTCGACGAGATCGCGCCGGTGATCGGCGGCCGCGGCGCGCCCGACGACACGACGACGCGCGGCTGGGGCGTCGTGATCGACACGATCGAGATCCAGCAGGTGCGAATCCAGAGCGCGCAGGTGTTCGCGCACCTGCAGGCGCCGTATCGCGCGGAGATCGCGACGCGCGCGCAGCTCGCGGAGCTGCAGCGCGCGCGCGAGGTGACCGAGCAGCAAATCCGGATCGCCGAGGAACAGCGGCGCGCGAAGGCGGCGGCGGAGATCGCGGCGCTCGAGGCCGAACGCCTGCGCGCGCAAGTCGCGCAGCTCACCGCGGTGATGGAGGTCGAACACGACCGCGCGCTACGCGAGCAACGCCAGGCGCTCGAGCTCGAGCTCGCACGCAAGCAAGCCGACGCGGCGCTCGAGCTGCGTCAGCGAGAATCGCAGGCGCGCGACGGCGAGAGCGTGCAGGAGGCGACGCACCAGCGCCGCTTGGCCGAGATCGAGCAGCTGCTGGCGCAGTCGCGCACGGCGCGCGATCTCGTCACTCACGCGCTTCCGAAAATCGCCGAGGCACTCAACCACAACATGGGCACGGTCAATTACACGCAAATCGGCGGCGACGCGAGCGCGGGACCGCTCGGTGCCGTGCCCGCAGCGCTCGCCCAGCTGCTGGCACTCGCTCGCAGCTTCGGCGTGGAGCTGCCTCGGCGCGACGATTAGGTCATACCGTTGCGGCACGCGGATTGCGATGCAGCTGCCGCGTGCATCGCCTCGCCGTCTGGGTCGTGTTGATCGCCGCATGTCACGGAGCCGCCGATCGGGGCGATCTCGACGGCGGCGCGCCCCCCGGCGATGCGTCCGACGGCGGCATCGATCCGAACGCGCCGTTCGCGCTCGCGAGCGTGACGCCCGCGACGTGGCTCCACGAGCCGGTGCGGCTGGTATTCGACAAGGCGCTCGATCCCGCGACGATCGCCGCGCTGATGCCGACCGTGACGCTCGCCGGCGCGCCGGTCGACGCGACGGTGGTCGCCGACGGCGATCGCGCGGTCGCGGTCGTCGTCGACCCGGCGGCGCGCGGGCTCGGCGTGCTCGACGTGCAGGTCGCCGGCACCGCGACCGATGCCGCGGGCGACAGCGCGCCGGTCGCGATCGATTCGCAGGCGATGCTCGCGCCGTGGAGCTCGCTGCCGATCGATCGCGGCACCGTCACTGCCTCGCCCGCGATCGCGGTCACCGCGCTCGGCGGCGTGATCGCGGCGTGGCCGGTCGGGACGCCGGGGACGCGCCGCGTCGCGGTCGGACTGCTCGATCGCGGCACGTGGACGTCGCTCGGCGATCCGCTCGGCGCCGGTGACGCGCTGTCGATCGGGCTCGCGCTCGACACCACTGGCGCGCCGATCGTGGCGTGGATCGACGGCGGCATCGCGCACGTCGCGCGCTGGGACGGCGCGGCGTGGAGCGAGTACGCGTCGCCCGGCAACGGCATCGCGGTCGCGATCGCATCGCCGCCCGGCGGCGGCGCGCCGGTCGTCGCGGTGTTCGGCGATCAGGCGTGCGTGCTCGCGCTGAACGGCTCGTCGTGGCAGCCGCTCGGCACGTCGATGTCGCTCGGCCAGCCGGATGCGGTGCTGGGCGAGCCGCAGCTCGCGGTCGCGTCGGCGAGCCTCGTCGCGCTCGAGTGGATCGACACCAACAACGTGCTGCGCGTGATGCGCTGGAACGGCTCGGCGTGGACCGCGCTCGAGCCGCTCGGGCTCGGCGCGCCGCCGGCCGGCTTCGATCGCGCGAGCGTCGCGGCGCGCGGCAGCACGATCGCGATCGTATGGGACCAGTACGGCGGCTCGTTCACCGTGCTCGCCGCCGAGGTATCGGGCTCCGCGACGCAGTGGACGCGCCTCGGCCACGCACTCGACATCGACGTCGCCGGCGACGCGACCGCACCGGCGATCGCGCTCGACTCGACGTTGCATCCGATCGTCGCGTGGACCGAGCTCGTCGAGACCGCCGAGCGCGGCGCGATCGCGCGCTGGTCGGGCACGGCGTGGACGATCGTCGGCGGCCCGACCTGGCTCGCCGACGCGAGCGATCGGCCGACGCGCGCCGCGCTCGCGCTGCATGCCGGCGATGCGCCGGTCGTCGGTGCGAGCTCGGCCGGCGCGCTCGTCGTCGCGCGCTTCGACGGGCCGGCGCAGGCCGCGCCCGGCATCGCCGCGCGCGCGCCGCTCACGGGATGTTCGTTCTCGGCCGCGGCGCCGCCCGCGCTGCTGTCGGCGACCGGCTGCTTCACGATCGCCGCGCCGTTCGTCGCGACGCCGCACCCCGGGCTCGTGCCGTACGACGTCGTCGTCGAGCTGTGGACCGACGGCGCGAGAAAGCGGCGCTGGCTCGGCCTGCCCGACGGCGCACGCATGACGACCTCGGCGACCGGCTCGTGGAAACCGCCCGCCGGATCGTTTGTGGTCAAAGAATTCGCGATCGAGACCACGCCCGGCAATCCCGCGACGCGGCACGCGATGGAGACGCGCTTCCTCGTCGACGATCCGAGCCGCGGCTGGCAAGGCTTCAGCTATCGCTGGCTGCCCGACGGCAGCGACGCGACGCTCCAACCCGACGCCGAGCAAACGTACTCGTGGCCGATGGACGACGGCTCGACGCACGCGCACTTGTACCCGAGCCGCAGCGACTGCGTGGAGTGTCACCAGAACACGTACGGTCCGCTGCTCGGCGTGCGCGCACCGCAGCTCGCGCGCTGGTACGACTACGGCGGCACGACCGCGGACCAGCTCGCCACGCTCTCCAGCCTCGGCATCGCGCCGGTCGCCGCGGCCTCACCGTTCGCGTCGCCGCACGATCCGTCGCAGACCGTCGAGCTGCGGATGCGCGGCTACATGGCCGCGAACTGCGCGCACTGCCACAACCCGAGCGACGTCGCGGTCCACGACCTGCGCTACCCGACCCCGCTCTCCGAAACCAACCTGTGCCCAGACATCGTGCCCGGCGATCCCGCCGACTCGAAGGTCTACCAGCTCGTCTCCTCGCGCCCCGGCATGCCGCCACTCGGCACGCTCGCGACCGACCCGCTCGCCGTGTCGCTGCTCGGCGAGTGGATCGCGGGCATGACCTCGTGCCCGTGATCGGCTCGGATTCGACGTAGCCCGTCCTGGATCACTGGGATCAACTGATCGTAATCGGCAGCCGCGATCACTCTCCATGTCTCGATCACAGCTTCATCGCCGAGTGACGGCGCCAGCGCGCGACGCGCCGAGATCGCCACGCTGCCAACCGCACGTGCGAGCTGAGCGTCGTCGTCGTAGACGGTCATTGCCGCGGCATATGCGGCCGTGAGGACGAACATCCAGGGCTCCTGTTCCCACAGCTCTTGAAACTCTTCGTTGCCGATCGCATCGAACAGGTCGAGCCGCTCGCCCTGCGTCGCTTCGGCGAGCGCGTCCGCGAGCTCCTGCGTCGGGCTTCGCAACCAGCTGGCGATGTCGTCGTGTAGACGTCGAGGCGAGGGATCGAACCCGCGTGCGATGTTGTCGAGATACGTCTTGATGTCGGCACCGCCGGCCGTGACACCGGCTTGCCAGACCGGAAGAATCCGCTCGAGCAGCGCGCGGGCCGCACGGACGACAATCGGCCGGCCGAACGCGGAGAGGCCCCAGGTCCAACGTTCGAGCCCTTGATCGGCGACGGACTGGGCCACGTCGGTCCAATGCGGCGCGGCCTTGGTAACCGACGCCGGCGCAACCAGCGGCGGACCGATCAGATCTGTGGCGACGCGGATCGCTCCGACGTAGTCGGAGAGGCTGATGGTCGGTGGCACAGTCACATGCTCCTCTCGCGCGACGGTAGACGACGACCGTCTGCTCGACCAGGGGCCAGCGCGCTTCGTCCCTACCGCCGGCGGCGGCGGCCGCGCAGCACGATCAAGCCGACGAGCCCGGCGCCGGCCAGCATGCCGAGGGCGCCGCCGCCGGCGGCCTGGCAGCCGCAGCCGTGGCCCTGGCGGACGGCGAACGGCAGCTCCGAGCTCGGGCTCGCGAGCACGCCGATCTGCGGCACGTCGACGCGTAGCAGCGATGCGAGCTGCACCTTGCCGCGCGGCGCGAACGCGAGGTTGGTCGCGGCTTGCGTCGCGATCTGCTGGCCGGGCCCCGGCTGGCCGCCCCAGATGCCGCGGCGCGGGCTCGCGCACGCGACGTCGCCCGTCCACGGATGCAGGATGACGTAGCGGCCCTGGAAGTTGTTCGACGAGTCGTGGTCGACGCTCGTCGGCAGCACGCCGTGCTCGTCGGGGATGCCGCGCCCGCCGACGATCGCGCCGACCGCGCGGAACACGAGGTCGTTGCCGACGTCCTTGCCGTAGCGGGCGTGCAGGCGCGTGAGCGTGAAGTTGTACGCGTTGACGTCCTTGTACGTGCTCGCGATGACGTCGGCGCCGAGCGTCGCGAGGTCGTCGCCGTCGAGCGTCGGCCCGGGGCACGGATCGCAGCTGCCCGCGCTCCAGGCGTACTCGGTGACGACCGCGTGCGGCACCTTCGCGAGCACGTCGTCGAACAGCGCCGCGTAGAACTCGCCGAACCGCGTGCGCACGTCGTCGGTGACGATCAGGTTCGTCGGGATCGTGACGTTCGGATAGTTCGCGACCTCGTAGCGGACCTCGTTCGGCGCGAGGATGTTGACGATCAGATCCTGCGTGCCCGCCGAGTTCGCGAGGCCGAGCCGGATCGGCAGGGTGAACTCGGGGCTGTCGTAGTAGAAGCGCAGCGGCGAGAGCGTCGCCATGCCCGCCTCGAACTTCACCTTCTTCGGATCGACCTTCGCGACGAACCACTTCATGCCTTGCTCGACGTACGGGCGCAGCAGCGGCTCGGCGTTTGCCGGGATCGTGTACTTGTGATCGACGAGCCAGCGATTCAGCCCGGTCGATTGCTCTGCCGACAGCACCTCGATGTCGTATTCGCCGACCGAGAACCTGGCCTCGACCTTGACGTGATACGGCTCGGCCGGCTTGTCGTCGTCGGCGTCCTCCCGGGTGCTGCTGACCGCGACATCCTCCTCCATCATCTCGCCGGGCTCGGGCGGAGGCGCGACGTAGCACGGGTCCTGCTCCCAGTACTCGACGAGCCGCGGCGCGCCGAGCGTGTCGACCTTGTCGAAGATGTCGCGCGGCAGCGTCTTGACCTGCGCCTCGTTGACGACGACCGGCACCGGCACGACGAGCGCGAAGCTCTCGGGCGGGCCCTGGTAGTTGTTCTGCATCGACAGCACGGTGGTCGTGCCATGCCGCATGAGCACGACCTCGGTCGCGTTGTTGAACATCTGCGCGCCGGCCCCGCCGACGTAGAAGCCGCAGAACGCGTGCGCGCGCGGCGCGAAAATGCACAAGGCGAGAGCGATCAATGTGGCTCGCATGCGAGTCCATGACGCGCGAGCCGCGCAAAGGATCTACGGAGCCGCGGTGTCGAGGGGCGCGTAGACGTACAAGGTGGCGGTCGGGAAGAACTGCAGCTCGCGCGCGCCGCCCGGTACGTACAACCGATCGGCGATGACGGCGCCCTGCGCGCCAGCGGTCGGCATCGGCATCGCGGGATCCTCGGTCCACGTGTTCGCGATCGGATCGTACGTCTCGGTGTACGTCAGCGCGGACGTGCCGGCCTCGCCGCCCGCGCACACGAGCGAGCCCTCGATCACGCCGTACGCGCAGCCGCCGCGTGGATCCGGCATCGGCGCGCTGGTCTGCCACGCCGACGCGCCCGGCGCGAGCTGCCAGGTATCGGCGGTGAACGTGTCGGCGAACAGGCCGCCGAGCCCGCCGGTGACGACGAGCGTGCTGTCGGGGCGGATCATGCCGGCGGGATGCGAGCGCGGCGCCGGCAGATCCGGAAGGTCGCTCGTGTTCCACGTGTTCGAGGTGAGGTCGTAGTAGATGCACGACGCGAGCGCGTTGTTCGTGCCGGCGCCGCCGAGCAAGTAGATGCGATCCGGCGAGACGATCACGGCGGCCGAGCCGCGCTCGAGGCCCGCCGGGATCGACGCGAGCTGCGTCCACACCGGTGGCGTCTGCGTCGTGTCCATCGACCACGACTCGCCGTGCGCGATGTACATCGAGCCTTCGAGCCCGCCGAGCAGGTACAGCGTCGAGCCGAGCGCGGCGAGCTGGATATGTGTCCACGCGACCGGCGCGTCGGGCAGCTGGCGCCACGTCTGGCTCACCGGATCGAACACGTCCACGCGCTGCGTGATCGCGAGCCCCTGCTGCACGTCGGTGTCGAAGCCGCCGAGCACGACGAGCTGCTGGCCGAGCGCGGTCACGCCCGGCTCGAGCCGCGGATCGGGGACCATCGAGCTCGACAGCGACCACGGCGACGACGGCGCGTCGATCGTGTTCGCCTTGCCTCCGCACGCGGCGGCGGCGGCGAGCACGAGCATCCACGCGGCACGAACCATGGCCCAAGAATAGACCGGCGCGGGGTGTCGTGCGTTCCAGCGAGCGTGCGGCTTGCCACGATCCTGGTGCTCGCGACGTGCGTGGCGGCCAGCCCCGCGCGCGCGGACGACGCCGAGGATGCCGCGTTCGCGCGGCTGCCGAGCCCGCAGCTCGGCGTGAACCTCGCCGCGCTGCCGATTCCGTTCCCCGTACCGGCCGCGGACGCTGCGCTCGGCCCCGGCGTCGAGGTCGGCATCGGCCTCGGGCGCTTCAAGCTCGTCGCCGAAGCCGCGGTCGCGTTCGCCGATGCGCGGACCGGCGCGACATCACATGCCGGCGGCTGGGTCGGGCGTGCCGGCGGCGCGCTGCGCTGGCTCGCGCGCGAGTACCAGCCGCTCGACGTGGTCACCAGCGACTTCTATCTCGTCGCCGCGGCCGGCGAGACGCGCGCCTGGTGGCGCGACGGCGCGCGCACTTCGCGGCCCGACATCTCGGTCGGCTTCGGCGAGGCCCTGCGCGCGACCAACCGCTATCGCTTCGGCATGCGCGTCGAGATGCGCGTCGAGTTCGGCCTCGGCGACGACGCGCCGGCCGTCGCGTGCCGCGGCTCGTGCATGACCGTCGCGTCGAGCTCGGGCTTGTTCGCGCTCGTGGGTGCGACGTGGTGACGCGCGTGCTGGTCGTCCTGGCCGTCCTCGCCGGCACCGCGCGCGCCGACGACGTCGATCCGGGCATGCTCGGCTTTCGCTTCGCGGGCGGCACGCTCCCCGTCGACGGCGCGCGGGTGGCTAACGAGTCGCTCGCGATCGGCGTCGAGCACGAGCTCGCGTGCGGCCTGCGCGGGTTCGGCGAGTACGAATGGATGTGGCTCGCGCACGACGAGACCGCGCTCGGCGACGGCTCGCGCATCCAGCTCGGCCTGCGCCACGTGATCGCCCAGAAGCGGCTGTCGATGGTGCGCCTGTTCGTCGACGGCGAGGTCGGCGGTGGCGCGGCCCTGGTCACCGATGTCGGTACCGTGCACCTGTTACCCGACGCGTTCGTGGGTGCGCGCTTCGGCTACGATCTCCTGCCGCACACCGCGCGCTCTCCGTCGCGAACGTTCGAGCCGGAGCTATCCGTACGGGTGCTTGCACTTCCGGGTGGGGCAGCCTGGATGGTCGGGGTCGGCGCGTTCTGGGGAGGGTGAGCGCCGCCTTCACATTCGTTCATAAGACCGCAAAACCTAGGTGGCGCGGGCCGTGCTACTCGATGATCGAAGTGATCATCCGGACCCTGTCCTCGACTTGGATTTGCCTCGCGATCGCCGGCGCGGCCGCCGCAGGCTGCAGCAAGGGCTCGCCCGATTCATCCGCCGGTGCCGGCGCCGAGCGCACGGTGCCGGTGAAGGTCGCGAAGGTCGAGCAGAAGGACCTCCCGGTGTGGATCGAAGGCCTCGGCACGGTCGCGGCGTTCCAGCAGGTGACGGTGCACACGCTGGTCGATGGCCGGCTCGACAAGGTCGCGTTCATCGAAGGCCAGCCGGTGAAGAAGGGCGATCTGCTCGCGCAGGTCGATCCGCGCCCGTTCGAGGTGCAGCTCCACAACGCCGAGGGCGCGCTCGCCCGCGACAAGGCGCAGCGCGACACCGCGAAGCACACCTACGATCGCGATCTCACGCTGCACGAGCAGAATCTCATCGCCCAGCAGCAGGTCGATCTCGATTTCGGCGCGCTCGGCCAGGCCGAAGGCGCGGTGAAGATCGACGAGGCCGCGATCGACAGCGCGAAGCTCAACCTCGACTACGCCGCGATCAAGTCACCGCTCGACGGCCTCACCGGCGTCCGCCTCGTCGACGCGGGCAACATCGTCCACGCGTCGGATCCGACCGGCCTCGTCGTGATCACGGCGATCGATCCGGCGGCGGTGTTCTTCACGGTCGCCCAGGATCGGCTGCCGCAGATCAGCGCCGCGCTGGGGCACGGCAACGTCGCCGTCAAGGTCTACAACCGCGATGGCACGAAGCAGCTCGGCGAGGGCATCGTCGCGGTGCTCGACAACCAGATCAACCAGGCCACCGCGACGCTGCGGCTCAAGGCGCTGGTCAAGAACCCGGACCGCGCGCTGTGGCCGAACGAGTTCGTCAAGGCACGCATGCTGATCGAGACGCGGCAGAACGCGCTCGTGGTGCCGTCGGTCGCGATCCAGCCCGGCCCGAATGGCGCGTTCGTGTACGTCGTCGGCGCCGACATGACCGTCGAGCAGCGCGCGGTCACGGTCGCGCTCACCTCCGATGATCTGTCCGTGATCGCGCCGGGCACCAAGCCGGGTGAAGGCGTCAAGGCGGGCGACACGGTCGTCACCGAAGGCCAGAACCAGCTGCGTCCGGGCGGCAAGGTGGCGCTGCCCAAGCCGCCAGGTGCCGATCCGCAGGGTCCCGGCGGCAAGGGCGGGCGGGGCTCGGCGCAGGCGCGCGCGGCCGAGCCGGCGCCGTGAGGACGACCGCGTGAGCATCTCCGAGCCGTTCATCCGCAGGCCGGTCGCGACGACGCTGCTGATGGTCGGGCTCCTCCTCGCGGGCGCGACGGGCTACACGCAGCTGCCGGTGTCGGCGCTGCCGCAGGTCGATTACCCGACGATCATCGTCACGACCACGCTGCCCGGCGCGAGCGCCGACACGATGGCGTCGTCGGTCACCACGCCGCTCGAGCGCCAGCTCGGCCAGGTGCCGTCGCTGTCGTCGCTGACCAGCGTGTCGAGCTTCGGCGCGTCGGTGATCACGCTCCAGTTCACGCTCGATCGCGACATCGACTCGGCCGAGCAGGACGTGCAGGCCGCGATCAACGCGGCGTCCAACTTGCTGCCGCGCACGCTGCCGGCGCCGCCGACGTACAACAAGGTCAACCCGGCCGATACGCCGATCCTGACGCTCGCGGTCAGCTCGCCGACGCTGTCGCCCGCGCAGGTCGACGACTACGCGGACTCGGTGCTCGCGCAGAAGATCGCGCAGGTCAAGGATGTCGGCCTGGTGTCGATCGGCGGCGGCCAGAAGCCGGCCGTCCGCGTCAAGGTCGATCCGGAAGCGCTCGCCGGCGCGAACCTCACGGTCGAGGACGTGCGCACCGCGCTCGCGAACGCGAACGTCAACCAGCCGAAGGGAAACCTCGACGGGCCGCGCCAGGACTGGGCGATCGAGACCAACGATCAGCTCGCCGATGCCGCGAGCTTCCGGCCGCTGATCGTCAAGGCGCAACCCGACGGCAGCATCGTGCGGCTCGGCGAGATCGCCGACGTCGAGGACGAGGTCGAGAACGCGCAGCTCGCCGCGTGGGCGGCCGACAAGACGCCGCCGAAGCACGGGCCGGCGCCGGCCGATCTCGGCAAGCAGAAGCAGGCGATCATCCTCGACGTCCAGCGCCAGCCGGGCGCGAACATCATCGACGTCGTCGATCACATCAAGCAGCTGTTGCCGCAGCTCAAGGCGTCGATGCCGCAGGGCATCGACGTCACGATCCTCGCCGACCGCACCGAGACCGTGCGCGCGTCGGTGCACGACGTCCAGTTCACGCTGCTCTTGACGATCGTGCTCGTCGTGCTCGTCGTGTACTTCTTCCTCGGCAGCTTCCGCGCGACGGTGATTCCCGGCGTCGCCGTGCCGCTGTCGCTGATCGGCACGTTCGGCGTGATGAAGCTCGCCGGGTTCTCGCTCGACAACCTGTCGCTGATGGCGCTCACGATCTCGACCGGTTTCGTCGTCGACGACGCGATCGTGATGATCGAGAACATCGAGCGCTACATCGAGCAAGGCAAGCATCCGTTCGAGGCGGCGCTGATCGGCGCGAAGCAGATCGGGTTCACGATCGTGTCGCTCACGGTGTCGCTCGTCGCGGTGCTCATCCCGCTGCTGTTCATGAGCGGCATCGTCGGGCGGCTGTTCCGCGAGTTCGCGGTGACGCTCGCGATCGCGATCGGGATGTCCGCGCTCCTGTCGCTGACGCTCACCGCGATGATGTGCGCGTGGATCCTGCGTTCGAAGCACGAGAAGCACCCGAACGCGGTGTCGCGCGCGTTCGAGCGCTCGTTCACGTCGGTGACGCGGTTCTACGAGCGCACGCTGAAGGTGGTGCTGCGCCACCAGACGCTGACGTTGCTCGTCACGCTCGCCGCGGTCGCGGTGACCGTGCTGCTCGCGCTCCACGTGCCGAAAGGCTTCGTGCCGATCCAGGACACCGGGATCATCGCCGGCGTCACCGAAGCCGCACCCGACACCGCGTTCAAGCGCATGGGCGAGCTGCAGCGCGAAGCCGCCGACGTCGTGCTCGCCGACAAGGACGTGGTCGCGGTGTCGTCGGCGATCGGCGCCGACGGTACGAACGCGACGCCGAACGTCGGGCGGTTCTCGATCACGCTGAAGTCGCGCGACGCTCGCGATGCAAGCGCGACCGAGATCATCGCGCGCTTGCAAGACAAGCTGAGGTCGGTCGAAGGCATCCGCGTCTACCTGCAGCCGGTGCAGGACCTGACCGTCGACGCGCGCCCTGCCCGCGCGCAGTACCAGTACACGCTCGAGGATCCCGATGGCGGCGAGCTCGCCGAGTGGGCGCCGCAGTTCGTCGAAGCGCTGAACAGGCTGCCCGAGCTGCGCCAGGTCGCGAGCGATCAGCAGGACAACGGCCTCGAGCTCCACCTCGTGGTCGACCGCGATACCGCGTCGCGCCTCGGCATCACCGCGCAAACGCTCGACGACACCCTGTACGACGCGTTCGGCCAGCGCATCGTGTCGACGACGTTCACCCAGCTCAACCAGTACCGCGTGATCCTGGAGGTCAAGGCCGGCGACCGCGCCGATCCGAAGTCCCTCGATCGGTTGTACATCCGGTCGGCGACCGGCGACGCGTTCCCGCTCTCGCAGATCGCGCGGTTCGAGACCCGCCGCTCGCCGCTCGCGATCGATCACGAAGGGCAATTCCCGTCGGTGACGATCGCGTTCGACACCGCGAAGGACGTCTCGATCGGCCACGCGATGACCGCGATCGACCGGGCGATCGCGCACCTCGAGCCGCCGCCGCCGCGCGCGCTCAACGGCCGGTTCAGCGGCGCCGCGCAGGTGTTCCGCGACGCGCTGTCGAGCGAGCCGATCTTGATCCTGGCCGCGCTGATCACCGTCTACATCGTGCTCGGCGTGCTGTACGAGAGCTACATCCACCCGATCACGATCCTGTCGACGCTGCCGTCGGCCGGTGTCGGCGCGATCCTCGCGCTCGAGCTCACCGGCAATCCGTTCGACGTGATCTCGCTGATCGGCATCGTCCTGCTGATCGGCATCGTCAAGAAGAACGCCATCATGATGATCGACTTCGCGCTCGAGGCCGAGCGCGAGCAACACATGACGCCCGAGGACTCGATCTTCCAGGCGTGCCTGCTGCGGTTCCGCCCGATCATGATGACGACGATGGCCGCGCTGCTCGGCGGCTTGCCGCTCGCGCTCGGCTCCGGCACCGGCGCCGAGCTGCGCCGCCCGCTCGGGATCACGATCGTCGGCGGCCTGCTGCTCTCGCAGATCCTGACGCTGTACACCACGCCGGTCATCTACCTGGCGATGGAGCGCATCGGCCGGCGCCTGCGCCCGAAGCCGCAGCATATTCCGCCGCCACCTGCGCCCGCGCCCGCGCCGGAGCCGGCCCCGTGAATCTGTCGGCGCCGTTCATCCGGCGACCGATCGCGACCTCGCTCCTGGCCGCCGCGCTCCTGCTCGTCGGCATCGCGGCGTTCTTGAACCTGCCGGTCGCGCCACTGCCGCGCGTCGACCTGCCGACGATCAACGTGTCGGCCGCGCTGCCCGGCGCGAGCCCGACGACGATGGCGACCGCGGTCGCGACGCCGCTCGAGCGGCGCTTCGGCCGCATCGCGGGCGTCACCGAGATGACGTCGACGAGCTCGCTCGGCTCGACGAGCATCACGATGCAGTTCGATCTCGACCGCGACGTCGAGAGCGCCGCTCGCGACGTGCAAGCCGCGATCAACGCCGCCGGCGGCGATCTGCCGCCGAACCTGCCGACTCGCCCGCGCTTCCGCAAGGTCAACCCGGCCGACTCGCCGATCATGATCCTGACGCTGCGCTCGAAGACCGTGCCGCTGCCGCAGATGTTCGAGGCCGCGAACACGGTCCTCGTCCAAAAGATCTCGCAGATCCCCGGGGTCGGTCAGGCGTTCGCGGGCGGCGGCGTCCAGCCGGCCGTGCGCATCCAGGTCGACCCCGAGCAGCTCGCCTCGATGGGCATGTCGCTGGAGGACGTGCGCACCGCGGTCGCGAACGCGACCACGCTCCAGCCCAAAGGCGGCATCGGCGACAACCAGCTCATCGCGATCGGTGCCGACGACCAGCTCGTCGACGCGAGCCAGTGGAATCCGGTCGTCGTGCACTACTCGGCGGGCGCCGCGGTGCGGCTCGGCGAGATCGCGACGGTGACGAACGACGTCGAGGATCAGCGCGTCGCCGGCTGGTACGACGGCGATCGCTCGGTGTCGGTGATCATTCGCCGCCAGCCCGGCGCGAACATCCTCGAGGTCATCGATCGCGTGAAGGCGCTGTTGCCCGAGCTGTCGCGCTCGATCCCGCCCGGCATCGATGTCCGCGTCGGCATCGATCGGTCGATCTCGATCCGCGCATCGGTCCACGACGTCGAGATCACCCTGTGCATCGCGATCGGCCTGGTCGTGCTCGTCGTGCTCGTGTTCCTGCGCTCCGGCCGCGCGACCTCGATCCCGAGCGTGGCCGTGCCGCTGTCGCTCGTCGCGACGTTCGGCGTGATGTACCTGGCCGGTTACAGCATCGACAACCTGTCGCTGATGGCACTGACCATCGCGACCGGCTTCGTCGTCGACGACGCGATCGTCGTGACCGAGAACGTCTCGCGTCACCTCGAGCACGGTGCGCCGCGCGCCGCCGCCGCGCTCACCGGCGCCCGCGAGATCGGCTTCACGATCGTCAGCATGACGACGTCGCTGCTCGCCGTGTTCATTCCGCTGCTCTTCATGGGCGGCATCGTCGGCAAGTTCTTCCGCGAGTTCGCGGTGACGCTCGCGGTCGCGGTCGCCGTGTCCGCCGTGCTCGCGCTGACGCTCACGCCGATGATGTGCTCGCGCCTCCTGCGCGAGGTCGCGCCGAAGCCGGGCCCGATCGGCCGCACCCTCGATCGCGGGCTCGAGGCGGTGCTGCGCGGCTACGGTGCCGCGTTGCGCGTCGTGCTGCGCCACCGCATCATCATCGGCGTCGTCTTCGTCGGCGCGATCGCGGCGACGTACTTGCTGTTCACGCACATCCCGTTCGGCCTGTTCCCGCAGCAGGACACCGGCATGCTCGCCGGCAGCACGGTCGGGCCGCAGGACATCTCGTTCGCCGAGATGAAGCAGAAACAGGAGGAGCTACAGAAGCGCGTCCTCGAAGATCCGGCGGTCGATCACGTGATCGCGAGCATCGGCGGCTTCGGCTCGAAGACGGTCAACACGGGCTCGCTCTATATCCAGCTCAAGCCGCTGTCCGAGCGCAAGGACAGCGCCGACGAGGTGATCGCCCGGTTGCGTCCGAAGCTGTCGGGCGTGCCCGGCATGAAGCTGTACCTGCAAGCGGTGCAAGACCTCAACATCACCGGCCGCGGCGGCCGCTCGCAGTACCAGTACGTGCTCGAAGACACGAACCTCGAGGAGCTGAACGCGTGGGCGCCGAAGGTGACGGCCGCGCTGCGCAAGCTGCCCGAGCTCAAGGACGTCAACTCGGATCAGCAGACCGACGGCCTGCAACTCGACGTCGACGTCGATCGCGACACCGCCTCGCGCCTCGGCGTCTCGGAGGCGACGATCGACAACGTGCTGTACGACGCGTTCGGCCAGCGCCAGGTCGCGGTGTTCTACACGCAGGTGAACCAGTACCACATCGTGCTCGAAGCGACGCCGAAGCTCGGGACGAGCCCCGACGTGCTCGACAAGATCTACGTGCCGGCGACGACGACCGGCCAGGTGCCGCTGTCGGCGCTCGTCCACGTTCACACCGTGCCGGTCGCGCTGTCGGTCGGCCATCAAGGCCAGTTTCCGGCGACCGTGATCTCGTTCAACCTGCCGACTGGCCGCGCGCTCGGCGACGCGGTCGATGCGATCAACGTCGCGACCGCGCGGATCGGCATGCCCGCGAGCATCCACGGCTCGTTCGCGGGCAGCGCGCAGGCGTTCCAGGATTCGCTCAAGACCGAGCCGTGGCTGATCGCGATCGCGGTGTTCGCCGTCTACATCGTGCTCGGCGTCCTGTACGAGAGTTACGTCCACCCGCTCACGATTCTGTCGACGATCTTGCCGGCCGGGCTGGGCGCGCTGCTCGGCTTGCTCGTCACGAACACCGAGCTGAGCGTGATCGCGATCATCGGCATCATCTTGCTGATCGGCATCGTCAAGAAGAACGCGATCCTCATGATCGACTTCGCGATCGGTGCCGAGCGCGCCGGCAAGCCGCCCGAGGCCGCGATCTACGAGGCGTGCATGCTGCGGTTCCGACCGATCATCATGACGACACTCGCCGCGCTACTCGGCGCGCTGCCGCTCGCGCTCGGCACCGGGACCGGCAGCGAGCTGCGCCGGCCGCTCGGCATCGCGATCGTCGGCGGCCTGGCCGTCTCGCAGATGCTGACGTTGTTCACGACACCGGTCGTGTACCTGGCACTTCACACGTTCACGACGAAGAAGCGAGTGGTGTATAAGGGCCTTCCATGACGAAACTCTCCATCCTGACGTTCATCCTCGCCACCGCTCTCGGCGCGCGCGTGTCGCGTGCCGACGACAACGCCGACCTCAAGAAGTTCCTCGCCTTCATGGACAAGATCACCGACGCGGTGGTCGCCGACAAGGACACGTGTCCGAAGATGGCCACCGACATCAACTCGCTGATCGATGCGAACAACGAAGTGATCGAGATCGGCAAGAAGGCCGCGGCCGCCGGCAAGCAGATGCCGGCCGACGCGCAGAAGCACGTCCAGGATGACGTCAAGAGGATGATGCCGGGCTTGCAGAACTGCGGCCAGAACAAGGATGTCCAGGCCGCGTTCGGGCGCCTGAACTTCGGCCCGAAGCACGCGCCGCCGCCCGCGAAGTGATCACGCCTTGACGTAGTCGATCACGTGCATCCAGTCGTTGCGCAAGAAGCCGGGGATGCACCACAGCATGCACAGCGACTCGATCGGCCGCGCGGCCTCGACGCCGCCCATGTCGACCGCGCTCCAGCCGAACTTGCCGAGGAGCTCGGTCACGTCCTGCTTGGCGCCGGCGTCGTTGCCGCACATGAACATGCTCGGCTTCACCGGCAACTTCGGGTTCACCATCAGCGCGTTGCCGACCGAGTTGAACGCCTTGACGAGCTTCGCCTGAGGTGCGGCCGTCTGCAGGCGCTCCATCAGCGACTCGTTCTGCTTCGTGAAGTACTGGATCACGCCGTTTTGCGGCGGCGCATCGGCGATCGGGTTCGTCGCGTCGATCACGGTCTTGCCGGCGAGGCTCGCGGCGAGCTCGGCGATCGTCGCCTCCGCCGCGGTGCCCTTGACGGCGAGGATGACGAGCTCGGCCCACTTCGCGGCGGCGGCGGGCGTGCCGGTCGAGGCGTCGCCCGTCGCGCCGGTCTTCCATGCGTCGAGCTTCTTGGGATCGCGCGACGCGCGCATCACGGCATAACCGTGCTGCAAGCAGCCGTTCGCGAGGATTTCACCGACCGTTCCAGAACCAAGCACAGCGACCTTTTTGCTCATGGCTGTGAACCTAGCGTGCTGTACGAATCGTGCGCATGCAGGTGTTGCACGAATTTACTAATTCTCGACGACGAGGTTGGAGTACGACTCCTGGCATGAAGCGGCTCTCCCTCACGATCCTTCTCTCGATCGCGGCGATCGCAGGCTGCTCCGCGAGCAATAACTCCACCGTCGACGGCGGCGGCGGCGGCGGCGGTGGTGGCGGCGGCGGCGGCGGCGGCGGTGGCGGCGGCGGCGGCGGCAGCGACGGCTCGAACGAGCAAGGCCAGCCGACGATCTTCACGATCGTGTTCGAGAACCACGACTACAAGGAGATCGTCGGCTCGACGAACGCGCCGTACATCAACTCGCTCATCGCCGAGGGCGGGCTCGCGACGAACTATGCCGACAGCGGCACGCACCCGTCGCTGCCGAACTACCTGTTCCTGATCTCGGGCGCGGTTCAGTATCCCGGCTACATCGATCTGTCGCCGACGACGTTCCCGTTCCCGGTGAACCAACCCAACCTGGGCACTCAGCTCGAAGCCGCGGGCGTGAAGTGGCGCGCATATGCCGAAGGCATGGGCAGTGCGTGCAACCTGAGCGACTCCGGCGAGTACGCGACGAAGCACGTGCCGTTCCTCTACTTCACCGACCAGGTGACCGGCTCGACCGCGCCGTGCAAGACCACGACGGTCGACTACACGAACTTCGCCGACGATCTCGCCGCGGACACCTACGCGTATCAATGGATCACGCCGAACCTGCTCGACGACGGCCACGATCCTTCGACCGATCCGGTCACCGCGTTGCAGCAGAGCGACACGTGGCTGAACAACAACGTGCCGGCGATCCTCGACAGCCCGGGCTTCAAGGCAAACGGCATCCTCTTCATCACGTGGGACGAGGCCGAGGGTCGCAACGGCGACAACGGCGACCAGGTTCCGATGATCATCCTGTCGCCGCGCCTCAAGATGGCGGGCATGACGTCGAGCACCGCGCTCACGCACGCCGGCTACCTCGCGACCGTCGAGGATCTGCTCGGCCTGCAGCGGCTGTCGACGGTGTCGACCTCGACGAATCTGATGATGTTCCTGAACTAGGACTTGGGACTTCGGACTTCGGGCTACTTGTCACTGCCCCGTGTCACGGGTCCGCTCGGCACCGGCCCAGGGCCGGCGGCGATCGGGGGGAACGCGCCGCCGCCGAGCGACGGCAGCGTGGGCGCGTCGATCGGGACCGGCGTCTCGGGCAGCACTGGCAGGGGCGGCAGCGGGCGCGGCGATGCTTCGTCGGCGCGCGCGTCGAGCACGCCGCGCCCGAACCGCACGCCGACCGCGGCCCATGCGCTGCCGTACACGAGCACGGCCGCGCCGGCGAGGCGGCCCAGCTCGTGCGAGCTGCCGCGCTTGAACAGCGACTCGAACGCGAGCACGAGCGCCGCGAAGCCGAGCACGCCGGTGACGAGCAGGTTGAAGCCGTCGAACAGCCGGCGCACCTGAGGAAACCGCTCTTGATTCGTGCGCGCGAGCAGGGCGAGGTGCGTCGCGAGCACGATGCCGGCGGGCAGCACGAGGCCGAGGCCGCTGCGATAAAACGTGCCGCGGGTGTCGGAGGGCGCGCCGCTCAGCACGCCGTAGATGACGAGCGTCACGCCGGCGAGCACGAGCTGGAACGCGGTCACCGCGAAGCACGACAGCGCGACCTTGATGCCGAGCTGCGGATCGGCCACGGCCTCGCGTTGTGCTCGCCAGCGCGCGATCACGTACAGCACGGCCGGGACGATCAGCGCGCCGGCCACGAGATAGGTC
The DNA here is from genome assembly GCA_036490935.1 of Kofleriaceae bacterium. Classification (GTDB taxonomy): domain Bacteria; phylum Myxococcota_A; class Polyangia; order Haliangiales; family Haliangiaceae; genus JABFXX01. Next base: position 77,701 of record DASXCY010000128.1, read on the forward strand.
ACCGGCACGACCTGGAGCAGCACGAGCGACGTCTCGAGATCGTCCATATGCGCGAACGTACGCCAAAATAAACCTGCAACCGAATCACCGCAGAGAATGTCGTACGTCGGTGCTCGGCAGGCTCGCGCTCGTGCTCGGCGTCGCCGGCGGCGTCGCGACTGGCGCCGGCTCGGCGCGGGCCGACGACGTAGCCCCGATGTGGATGCGCGCCGAGCTCGCCGGCACGTCGGCGCGGTTGGTCGCGCACTTCGAATTCGATGTCGAAGGCGGCATGCACGAGGAGTTGATGGCTCCCGAGCTGCCGACCGATGGCATCGTGACCGGCGCGGTCGTGTCCGCCAACGGCGTGACGCGCCGGCTCGCGCTCGAGCCCGCCGACGTCGCGGCGCAGCAGATCGAGGAGGTGTTCCACGGCGAGGCCGGCGAAGACGAGCCGTGGGTCGTGCGGATCGCGACGAGCGGGCGCGTCGTCGTGCTCGATCTCGGTGCGCCGACCTCGTCGCACGTCGCGCTCGACCTCGAGGTCGAGAGCCCGACGTGCTTCTTCCACGACCAGCGCTTCGTCGAGATCCCGTTCGCGTGGGCCGACCAGCACGATCGCGCCCTCGGCGACACCGGCAAGCAAGACGCGTTCGCGACCGCGTGCGGCGATGCGGCCGCGTGGCACGCGTTCCCCGATCGCGCGCTGGCTCGGCGCCATCCGGGCGGCGACCGCGTCGGCGCGATCACCGCGCGGCTGCCGCTCGCGCGCGAAGATCTCGCGACCGTCGAGCTCGCGATCGCGGGCGAGCTCGGCGTGGTGCCGGCCGATCTGCACACCGCGATCGTCGTCGACGCGTCGCGCTCGCTCACCGACCACCGCGCGCGCGCGCAGCGCGCGATCGTCGCGGCCTACCTGCGCGCGGCACCGCACGGCCAGGTCCAGGTGATCGGCTTCGCGCGCGACGCGCACGCGCTGCTGCCCGACTGGAGCGACGCGACCGCCGCGGCGCCCGCGATCGACGGCGCGCTCGCCGCGCTGGCGCCGCGCAACGGCTCCAACCTCGATGCCGGGCTCGCCGAGGCCGCGACGTGGCTCGCGCGCGTACACGGCACGCGCCGCATCATCGTGCTCACCGACGAGCTCGTCCCGCACCGGCTCGAGACGATCGATCAAACCGCGCTCGCCCGCTCGTTGCCCGATCGCACACTCGTGCACGTCGTCGCGCTCGACAATCAAGACGACGTCGAGCTCGTGCGCGCCGACGACGCGCTGTTCGCACCGCTCGCCGCGGCGACGTTCGGCATGGCCGTGCGCGCCGCCACGAACGCGCAGCTCGCCGCCGACGCGACGATGCTCGCGCGCCCGACCTCGTTCGACAACGTCGCCATCTCCGGCACCGGCTGGTCGCAGCGCGACTTTCCATGCGCCGGTTCGAGCGTCGCCGAAGGCACGAGCTGTACGTGGCTGGCCAGCGGCGCCGCCAGCGCGGGGCGCGTCGTCGTCGCGGGCGACATCTGGGGCCGGCACGTCGAGCGCGTCGTCGAGCTCGATCGCGGCGAGGCGCGGACGCTCGCGCGCACGCTGTCGGCACGGCACGCGTTTGCCGACGACGAACAGGCCGAGATCGATCGCGCGGCCGAGGCCGTCAACGACGCGTGGGCGCTGTTCGTCCAGTGGGGCGGCGGCGACAGCTACGGCGACCATCCCCCGAGCGGCTTCGGCATCGGGTTAGGCGGCACGAGCACGTCGAGCCACTGCGGCGGCTTCGGCGTCGGCCATCGCAACCCGTTGCTCGATCTACGTGGCCAGCTCGCGCCCGTGCTCGCGCGCTGCGGCGCTCCGCACGCGCACGTCGCGCTCGATCTCGAGCTCACCCGCGACGAGATCGTGGCGGTCGCCGCGACCGTGAGCGGCGACGGCGCGACGCCCGCACTGCACGACTGCCTCGTCGAAGCGACGTGGCAGACGCTGCTCGAGCTCCCGTACATCACCGAGCACCAGGACGTGCACGTCGATCTGCGTTAGCTCGGCGTTAGCTCGGCGCTACGGCGCTTCGCTCCGCAGGCGCAGGCTGCGCCACGTCGCGAGCGCCCACGGCTCGTCGGCCTTCGTGCCCTTGCACGTCAAGATGCCGATGTGCGGCGCGTCGGCGACCAGGCCGTGCACGATGTGGACGTCGCCCTCGTCGTACGCCTCGGCGCGGCCGTGCAGCGAGCCGGCCTCGATCCGCTCGACGACGGGATGATGCTCGGGTGCGACCGCGAGCAGCGCGGTCGAATCGCGGTGGTCCTCGGCCGTCATGCTGACGAGCTCGATCGTGCGCTCGCCATCGGTCGCCCAGTAGCGGCCTCCTGCTTCATCCCAGCCGCCGACGAACGCGCCGCCGAGCCGAACCCACCAGCCGCCCGCCAGCTCGACATCGAGCTCGTGACGGCGGTAGCCGATCGTGCCCGGGCGGCCGGCCGCGCGCCGCGCCGCCTCCTCGGCGTAACCGTCGTCGGTGCCGAGCAGGTCGAGCAGCTCCGCCCAGTCCGGCCACGGCACGTCGAGGTCGATGTCGGCCTTGCGGGCCGCGCGCAGATCGCGGTCGACGCGCTTCAAGATCTCGCGCTCGTGGTCGTCGAGCGGCTCGCGCCACGGCACGTCGTGCCACATCGCGAGCAGCGCGCGCGCCCGCGCCGCGTGGCCCGGCGCACCGGGCTGCCAGTATGCGAACGCGTCGGCGCCGCGCTGCGGATCGGCGATCACCGCGTCGCGCCAGGCCGCGTCGCGCGGGCCGAGCATGGTCAGCACCGCGGCGCCGGGCACGATGAACGGCCGTGGCACGTCGATGACCGTCTTGCCGGCGCGCAGCTCGTCGGCGAGCCATTCGCATGCGTCGCGCTGGATCGTGACGATGTCGTCGTCGTCGTCTTCCCAGACGTAGTCGATCTCGGCGAGGACCGGCTCGACCCGCGCGAGCAGCTCGACGTGATAGCCAGGCCCGACCGGCGACGTCACGGCCGCCAGCATCAGCGACGCATCGGCTTCGACGGAGAGCCTCGCACGCGGCGCGGTCTCGTTCAGCGCGAGATCGACGATATAGCGGTCACCCTTCCACTTCGCGCGAGTGACCGCGCCGCGGATCATCCGTTTCGCGATGCGCCCGAGCCGCTCGCCGACCTCGTGCGCGTCGGGAGCCCTCCGAAACAGGCCGCCGGCCTTGCGCGAGCGCGCGACGCGTCGGATCCCGAAGCCGCCGGAGGCCACGCGCCCGAGGATACGTTACGATAGCCGGCGATGGTGGTTTCCACGCGCCGGGTCCGTGCGCTGGCGATCGGGCTCGTGCTCGCGGCGAGCGTCGCGGCACACGCCGACGAGCCCAGCGAGGAGCAGAAGATCGCGTTGACCGCGAAACCCGCGGTCGTGCGGGTGTGGGGCGCGTACGTCGCGAAGTACCAGCTCGGCAACAACTCCCTGCAGGTCGCGATCGGCGGCAGCGGCACCGGCTTCTTCATCACCCCCGACGGCTACATCGCGACGAACGCGCACGTCGTGGCCGACGTCAAGGACGGCGAAGCGGCCGCGAAGGTCGCGCTCAACAAGGAGTTCATCAAGGAGCTCCAGCGCCAGGCCGGCCCCGAGCTATCGCGGATGTCGGCAGCGGACCAGCAGCGGCTGCTGGCCATGGTGCAGCTCGTCGACCTGAAGAAGCTCGTTTATGTCGTGCTGCAAAACGGCGACAAGCTGCCGTACGAGGTCAAGCAGTTCGGCGCGCCCGGCACGGGCAAGGACTGCGCGATCATCAAGGTCAACACGCAGGACGCGCCGACGTTGCCGATCGGCGACTCGAGCAAGTCGCAGATCGAAGACCACATCACCGTGATCGGCTATCCCGGCGTCGCCGATCAAAAAGATCTGCTCGACGACAAGTCGCAGCTCGAACCGACGTTCACCGACGGCGCGGTGAGCGCGCTCAAGAAGACCGGCGACGGCGATCCGATCCTGCAGACGTCGACGTCGATCACGCACGGCAACTCCGGCGGCCCGGCGATCGATCAGCACGGCAACGTCGTCGGCCTCGCCACGTTCGGCACCGATGTCCAGGGCTTCAACTTCCTGGTCGCGTCGGCGACGCTCATGGACTTCGCGAAGGCCGGCAACATCACGCCCAAGCAGGGCGACACCGACACGAACTGGCGCGAAGGCCTCGAGCATTACTGGGCCGACGAGTACAGCGACGCGATCAAGAGCTTCGAGCAGGTCGAGGCATCGTTTCCGCAGCATTCGGAGGCGGTGCGGCTCGTCCAGCTGTCGCTGCAGGCGCAAAAGGACGGCAAGGAGAAGAAGCCGGGCACGAGCACCGGCGTGATCGTCGGCGTGATCGTCGGCATCGTCGCGGCGCTCGTCGTCGTGGTGCTGGTTGTCGCGCGCAAGAAGCCGGGCGCCGGGCAGATGCAGGGGCGCCCGCCGATGGGCCCGCAGGGGCCGATGGGCCCGGGCATGCCGATGCAACCCGGCATGCAGCCGCAGCAACAGATGTACGGGCGCGCACCGGCGGGTGCCACGCCGGGTCCGCAGGCCGTACCGAAGACGGTCGCGATCCAGCAGCCCGGCGGCTCCGGCGGCTATGCGCCGACCGCGTTCGCGTCGCTCGCGATCGGCAGCCTGAGCTGCACGCGCGGCCGCCTGATGGGCCAGCGCTTCGCGCTCACCGCGACCGGCATCATCGTCGGGCGTCAGCCCGGCGTGGCGCACGTGTTGATCGACGATCAGCGCGCCTCGGGCAAGCACGTCTGGATCGGGATCGAGAACGGCAAGCTCGTCGCGATCGACCAGGGCACGACGAACGGCACGTATGTCAACGATATCGCGCGCGGGCGCATCTCGCGTGCCGAGCTGCGCGACGGTGACATCGTCATCGTCAGCGAGCCCGACTGTTTGAGCCTGCAAGTGCGCCTCGGCTAGAGGTAGACTGACGGCGATGCCGACGCGCGAATCCGAGCTACGCCCCGAACCGGAACTCGCGCCCGAAGCCGCGCCGCCGCCGATCGAGCCGCCGCAGGCGAAGTTCAGCGCGGAAGGCGAGCTGCCCGCGGTCTCCGACAAGGTGGCCGAGCCGCCGGCGACCGCATCCGAGCAGGCGTTCGATCAGAAGGCGACCGCCGATACGTCGCAGCTCGAGACCGGCATGCACTATCCCGAGCATTACCGCGAGGCATGCCTGTCCGCCGGCCAGTCGCAGAAGTGGAAAGCGGAGTACGCGTACGGCCACACGACGGCGTCGCAGTTCACGCAGCCGGGCGAGGCAAACCCGATGTCGTGGTCGCTCAAGCGCGGGCAGAGCGCATCGGATGCGATCAAGGCGTTCGTCGCGGGGCCGACCATCGCGGACTACCGCGTCATCGGCGTCGCGCTCGAGCTCGACGAGCTGCGCGACGACATGACCGACAACCGCTTCGATCAGCTGTTCGGCTCGCGCGACGGCCACGACGATGCGGCGATCCCGGGCGAGCATCGCCTGCACATCTCGTCGGCGATGTACACGACGCCGTTCATCGCGAAGATGAAGGAGTATGTCGACAAGCTCGATCAGGGCTCCGACGAGGATCCGCTGCCGCCGCCCGCGCCCGAGCTGCGTGAAGATCAGCCCAAGCAGGAGACCGCGCCCGAAGAAATCGCGGTCGTCGCCGACGATCTCGGCAAGGAACCGGAGCGCGAGGTTGTTTGAGGATAGCGACGCGTGACAGCTGAGCCGTATCGCGATCCCACGCATCACCTGCGCGACGAGCTGCGCCGCGCGTGGCTGCGGGTCGAATACCAGATTCGCATCGGCTGGACGCGCGAGCAGGGCGCGACGGGTGACGGCGGCGACCTCGTCGCGCCGACCGACATGGGCCGGCTGTTCGCCTCCGCGCGCGGCGAGGCCAGCGGCGACGACACCGGCGCGCGGGCCGTGCTCGACCAATGGCTCGTGGTGCACAAGGAGATCGAGGCGCGCATCGCGGCGACGATCGCGGCCGGCGTGCGCGCGCCCATGATCGAGCTCGTGCGCGTGTTCCAGCTGACCCCGCGGCAGTGGGCGACGCTGATGTTCGCGCTGCTCCCCGAGGCCGATCCGAATCTCGTGCTGGCGTACCGCTACCTCGCGCGCGACGCGTCGTGCCGCGGGCTCGACGGCCGGCTGCTCGCGCTGCTGGTCTACGACACGCCGCCGACGCGCTCGCTGATGGCGCGCGACCTGTCGGCGAGCTCGCCGCTCGTGCGCTATCGCCTGCTCGATATCGCCGCGTCGAGCGCGCCGAGCGACTCGCTGATGTTTCGCAAGATCCGCGCGGCGACGCGGCTCGCGTACCTGCTCGACGGCAGCTCCCTCGCGCTCGATCCCGAGCTCGCCGAGCTCGCCGAGCTGCGCGGCGGGCACACGATCGGCGAGTTCCCGCAGATCGCGATCGACCGCGCGATCGCGGCACTGCGCTCGCCCGAGATCGTGCTCGCCGTGCAAGGCCAGCGCGGCGTCGGCAAGAAGCTCGTGCTGCAGATCGCGGCCTCGCACTGGCACCAGAAGCTGCTCGTGATCGACAGCAAGCGGCTCGGCGGGCAGCCGCCCGCGATCTTGCTGCCGATCGTGAAGTCGCTCGTGCGCGAGCTGATGCTGCTCGACGCGGTGCCGGTGTTCGCCGACGTCGACGACGCGGTCGTGCTCGACGGCGATCGCGACGCGCTGCCCGCGTTCTTCGACTTGTTCGTCGACGACTGGACCGGCTCGATCGCGCTCACGATCAACCGCGAACGCATGCCGCGCATCCACCAGCGGCCGATCGTGCACCTCGGCGTCGACGTGCCGGGCCTCGACGCCCGCGCGCGGATGTGGAAGCAGGTCGTGCCGACGCTCGAAGCGGCCGACGCCGACGGCCTCGCGGGGCGCTTCGCGATCCCGGGCGGCGTGATCGTCGCGGCGGCGCAGGCCGCGTGCGCCGAACGCATGCCGGAATCGGGGCCGCCGGTCGCCACCGAGCTCGACCGCGCGGTCGCCGCGCAGCTGCACCAGCGCATCTCCCGCCTCGGCAAGAAGCTGCCGACGCCGTTCGAGCTCGAAGATCTGATCGTCGACGACGACACGCGCGCGGCGTTGATCGAGATCACCGGCGCGGCCTCGGGGCGCCGCGCGATCCGCGATCGCTACAAGCTGCGCGGCGCGCAAGGCATCTCGGTGCTGTTCAGCGGCCATCCCGGCGTCGGCAAGACGATGTCGGGCACGGTGCTCGCGCGCAAGCTCGGCCTCGACATCTACGAGATCGATCTCTCGCAGGTCGTGTCGAAGTGGCTCGGCGAGACCGAGAAGAACCTCAGCGACGTGTTCGATGCCGCCGAGCCCGGTCATGTCGTGCTGCTGTTCAACGAGGCCGACTCGCTGTTCGGCAAGCGCACCGCCGACGTCAAGTCGAGTAACGATCGCTACGCGAACCTCGAGACCAACTACCTGCTGCAGCGCCTCGAGCGGTTCGGTGGGCTCGCGATCCTGACCACGAACATGACGGGCGCGATCGATCAGGCGTTCAAGCGCCGGTTCACGTACGACGTGTTCTTCAGCTTCCCGTCGCCCGACATGCGCGCCGAGCTGTGGCGTCGCACGCTGCCGGCGCACGGCCGCGCGCCGAACATCGACTTCGACGGGCTCGCCGAACGCTTCGAGCTGTCGGGCGGCTTCATCAAGGTCGCGTGCGAGCGCGCCGCGTACTTCGCGGGCGCTAGCGGCGCGGAGATCGACGACGAGCTGCTGCGCGCGACGATCGAGCGGATGTATCGCGAGCGCGGGAAGCTTTCGACGGTCGGGCCGCTGGAGTGAGCGCCTCGAGCGCCTGCGCGACGCGGCGCGCGCGCGTCTCGGGCTTCTTCGCGTCGGCGATCGCGTTCGCCCACTCGCGCTGGTGCGTGTAGCTGAGCGCCGCCCACGCCTTCGCATGCTTCGCGAGCTCCCTCGGAACCTCGATCGTGCGCGGCGCGGCGTCGGGCTCGAGCGTGACCTCGAGCGGCTGGCCATCCTCGAGCCGGTGCTTCGCGAGCACGGCCTTCCAGATCCCGAGCACGTACTTGCCGCCGTACACCATGACGCGATTGCGGTGCGTCTCGCCGCAAAACGTCATCTTCACCGGCGCGCGAGCCTGCCCGAACACGGCCTTGACGTCGAACGGCACCTCGACGCCACCGTCCCGCAAGATCGCGGTGAAGGTCTGCTTCATCGCGCGACCATCTCACACCTCGCGGTGCTCGCGGCCGCGCATCAACGACGTGAACACCCCGGCCGCGGCGATCGCGGCGGCCGTGACGAGCGCGTAGTGGTAGCCGCGCGTGAACGTCGCGGCGAGACGCGGATCGCCGGGCGAGTGAGCGAGCGCGCGGCCTGCCGCGGCGCCGCCGAGCGAGCCGAACACCGCGCCTGCGATCGCGACCGACAAGCTCTGGCCCATCGTGCGGCCGGTCGCGAGCATGCCGGCGGCGACACCCTGGCGGTCGCGCGGCGCGGCGCCCATGATCGCGCTGTTGTTCGGCGACGAGAACAGGCCGAGACCGAGCGCGCCGACGAGCTGGCGCCAGATCACCTCGGTCGTCGACGACCGCGCGTCGAGCCCGGCGAGCAGCACCAGCCCCACGCACATCACGGCCATGCCGGATGCGGCGAGCCAGCGCGTGCCGATACGGTCCGCGACGTGACCGGAGATCGGTGCGACCACCGCGATCGTCAGCGGAAACGGCGTCAGCAACAGGCCCGTCTTCTCGAGGCTGAAGCCGCGCAGCTGCACGAGGTACACCGGCAGCAGGAACGCGGTCGCGAAGCTCGCGAGGAAGCTCAGCACGAGGCTCGCGGTCGCCCACGCGAACAGGCGGTTCTTGAACAGCGAGTGATCGAGCAGCGGCAGCTCGTGGCGCCGCTCCTGCAGCAAGAACAGCACGAGCGCGACGAGCGCGACCGAGCCGAGCGCGAGGACCGGCGGCGTCACCCAGCCAGCCTCGTTGCCGATCGACAGCGTGGTCGCGGCGCCGCCGAGGGCGACGCCGAGCAGCAGCGCGCCGAGCACGTCGAACGCGCGGCGCTCGCGGCGCGAGTCCGAGGGCAACAGGATCGACGTCGCGATCGCGCCGGCGATGCCGATCGGCACGTTGAGGTAGAAGATCCAACGCCAGCTCGCGTGCTGCGCGATCGCGCCGCCGAGCGTCGGGCCGGCCGTGATGCCGAACGCGACGACCATCGAGTTGAGGCCGAGCGCGCGGCCGCGTTCGCTCGGTGGAAACGCGGCCACCAGCATCGCCGGCGACACCGCCATCAGCATCGCCGCGCCGATGCCTTGGACGATGCGCGCGCCGATCAGCAGCGGCAGCGACGGCGTCACGCCGCACAGCGCCGAGCCGAACGTGAACACGAAGAGGCCGGCGAGCCAGATCGGTTTGCGCCCCACGCGATCGCTGAGCCGCCCGATCGTGAGCAGCGTCGACGCGATGATGACGAGGTACGCGATGATCACCCACTCGGCCTCGGCGCCGACGGGCACGCCGAAGTAGTGCGCGATCGCCGGCAGGCTGACGTTCACGATCGACGTGTCGAGCGTGCACATGAACACGCCGACTCCCACGATCGCGAGGACCGTCCACTTGCTCGGCGTGCGGCTCACGGTCACGGGGCTTGCAACGCGCACGCCGTATCGGCGACCGCCTCGATCGCGATCGCCGTCAGCGCCGCGCAGTAGTCGAGGTCGATGTTCGCGAGGGTGTCGTGCGTGTCGTGATAGCCCTTGCGGCTGATGTCGTAGTTCTCCATGAACAGGACGACAGGGATTCCGAGATCCGAGAAGATCTGTCCGTCGGTGTTGTAGAGCGCCGAGCGCGGCTCCCATTCGACGCGCACCTCGCCGGCGAGCGCCAGATGCGCGAACGGCGGCGGCGGCGAGCGATCCGGCCCGTCGGGCATGCGATGCGCGCGACCGGCGTGCTGGCGTTCCGGTGCGCGATTCCACTGCGCGGCGAGCTGGTTCCACCGGAGGTTCGCGCGATGCGCGCGGCGTGCGAGCGCGAGCGAGCCGGCACCTTCGCCGGGCGCGATCTGGAACACGTCGCGGTCGCGATCGCTGTTGTGGCCGATCATGTCGGCGACGAACACGCCGGCGACGCGCACGTTCGAGACGTCGCGCGCCCGGCCGTCCTCGCCGGTGAACGCGAGCCGCTTCTCGACGAGCGCGCGGGCGAGCGCGCGGGCGCCCAGGCAATCGGCCGGGAATTCCTCGCCGGTCAGGTGCACGAGCCAGACATCGCGCTGCAGCTTGCCGGCGCGCGCGAGCGGCAGCAGGCGCTCGGCCGCGAGCAAGAGCGCGGTGGTCGCGGAGTGATTGTCGTCGGCGCCGCACGCCGGTGCGCGCAGCGCGTCGCCGCCCGTCTCCGCGTAGAACACGTCTTCCATGTAGGCGGTGTCGTAGTGATCGCCGAACACGACGGCCTCGCCGCGGTTCGCGCCCGGGATCACGCACACGACGTTGCGCTCGGCCGGCGCGTGCTGGTTCTTCGCCCAGCCTTCCATCCACGGATACTGGAAGTCGGTCTCCCAGCGGAACACGTGATCGACGCACTCGGCGCGACCGGTCATGCCGTGCGCCGCGATCAGCTCGCGATAGCGCGCGTGCAGGTGATCGCCGAGCGCTTCGAGGTCGCGGCGCTCGTGCGCGTGCACGTGCGCGGCCTTCGCGGCGGGGCCGCCGTGCTTGCCGCGGTTCGTGCGGATGCCATCGGCGTCGTTCTTCTGGCGGAATTCGCCGTGCGCGAGCGACGCGATCGAATTCCAGATCTGTTCCTCGAACGCGCGCGTGCCGAGCTCGCCGAGCACGATCGGCGCGCCCGGATCTTCCTCGGGCGCGATCGCTGCCTGCAGCGCCGCGACGAGCTGCGTGCCGCGCGTGCGATCGCTCGCGTGCCCGGGCAGATCGGCGAGCCACGTCTCGAGCGAAGCGTGCTTCGGGCAGTGCACGAGCGAGCGAGCGAGATCGCGCGGCAGCGGCGCGCCGAGCAACTCGCGCGCTTCGAGCAGCTTGCGCGCGTTGAGACTCGTCGTATGGCGCGCGTGACCGGGATCGCGCTCGAACAGCGTGGCGGCCGCACGATGCGGTTCGCGCGCGAGCAGCCGTGGCGCGAGCCGGAGCGGCGGCGCACCGTCGCGCTCGGCGCTGACGTAGCCGAGCGGCGCGCCGTGCCAGCGCTCGTGCTCGGCGCGTGCGACGAGGGGTACGTGCCAGAACAGCTCGCGCGCACCGGCGCGCATCGGCGGGTAATACATGCGGTAGCCGAAGCGGCCGCCGGCGTCGACGATGCCGGCCGCGCGCGCGATCGCGGCCTGCTCGGCGCGCGGGCCGTCGAGCAGCAGCTTGTAGTCGCCGCTCCAGATCTGCGCGTTGCGCGCGAGCGGCTTGTCGTAGAGGTCGATCGCCTCGGGCGTCGTCGCGAACAGCGCGGTCGACACGTGATCGGTGTACATACCGTCGCCGTGGATGCCGGCGTCACGCGCGACGCGCTGCCAGCGGTGGGTGCGCACGATGTGCGTGCGCTGCGCCGGATCGTGCTCGTCGAGCCAGCCCGATTGCGGGATGCGGATCGCGCAGCTCGCCTCGACGCGCGGGAACAGGTGGAGCAGCGCGATCTGCGTCGCGCGCGGCAGGTCGTGCGCGAGCTCGCGATAGCGCGGGTGCTCGAAGAACACGAGGCTCGCCGGCGTCGGCAGCAGCACGAGCTCGCCCGCGAGATACGCGGCGCGCACGTCGGCGGGGAGCCGTGCGAACGGCTCGAACGTGACGAGCGTCTTGCGGCCGTCGAGCCCGGCCCACGCCGCGAGCGCGTGCTCGTCGAGGCCGTCGAACGCGGCGCGCGGGCCATCGTGACTCGCGCCGAACAGCGTCCACCGATCGTTGCCCTTGTCGTCCTGCGTGCGGGACAGCGCGAGCGCGCACATCACGACGAGCGGATCGTGCGCGAGCTTGCCGGCGCGCGCCGCGGCCGCGAGCTCGTCGGGCCACGCCGGATTGCCCGCGAGCAGCGACTTCGACAGCCCGTGCGGCTGGCCGCGGACAAGCTTGCCGAGCTCGCCGACCAGATGCTCGGCGATGCGATCGAGCCCGGGCTCGAGGTCGTGCGCCTGCTCGTACTCGTCGACGTCGAGCGCGTCGCCGTGCGATACGCCGAACGTGCACGCGCCGTGCGCGCGAGACGGCGCATACGGCTTGAGCCCGACGTACGGCGGCGGCATCGCCTCGGAGTACGCGCGCAGCGGGAGCTCGCGAAACGCGTCGGTCGCTTCGGCCTCGATCTGCGCCCAGGTGTCGCTCATCCGCGCGAGACTACGCTACGCTCGCGGCGCGTGTATCGCGTCGACTGGACAACGAACGTGGGGCGACTCGTCGCGCTCGAGCCCGAGCCCGCCGAGGTCGACGCGCACGCCGCCGCGCTCGCCGCCGGCTACAACGATCCGGCGAACGCGGCGCTGATGGGCCACACCGCGCCGATCCCACCGGAAGACGTCAGCGAATCGTACGAGGCGATGCGCGACGAAGGCGCGCGCCTGTTCCTGCTGTTCGTCGACGACGAGCTGGTCGGCGACGCCGATCTGCGCGGCCTGGAGGATGGCGCCGCCGAGTTCGCGTTCATGATCGCGGCGACCGGCCAGCAGGGCAAAGGCCTCGGCACCAAGTTCGCGGCGATGGTGCACGCGTTTGGCTTCGGCGCGCTCGGCCTGTCGACGATCTACGCCTCGGTCGTGCCGCGCAACACGGCGTCGCGCCGCGTCTTCGAAAAGCTCGGCTACGTGCTCGACGACAGCCCGGCCGCCCGCGCCTTCGCCGACGAGCCCGGCGACGTCGTCCTCGCGATCGATCGCGCGACGTTCGCGCGTGAAAACGCCGGCATCCTCGCCGACATCCGCGTCACCGAACGGTAGAAATCCACCACAGCCATCCGCAAGCCCGCGATTCCCGGCACGGCACGCTGATCGCACTTCGCGAGGGCATGCTGCTGCTCCTCGCACCGCTCGCGCCGCTCGCTTCGGCGGGCCTCGGCTACCTCCTGTGCTACGGCGGCTACGAAGGCCCGGTCGACTGGGCGATGCACACCGCGACCCACGGCTCGCGCGACCGCCGCGCGATCGCGCTCACGTTCGACGACGGCCCCGATCCGGTGCGCACGCCCGCGCTGCTCGATACGCTGCGCGAGCTCGACGCGCCCGCGACGTTCTTCTTGCTCGGCAACCGCGTCGAGCAGCTCCCCGAGCTCGCCGCGCGCTTCGCACGCGCAGGCCACGAGCTCGGCAACCACACGTTCGATCACCCGTACCTGCCGCTCGCGCGCTCGCGCCGCGTCGCCGACGAGCTCGCGCGCACCGACGCCGCGATCCGGCGCGCGACCGGCGTCGTGCCGCAACTCGCGCGGCCACCCTACGGCGGCCGCTCGCCCGCGAACGTGCGCGCGTTCGATCGGCTCGGCAAGCGCCTCGTCCTGTGGGACGTCAACAGCTTCGACTGGAAGGGCGCGCCTGCCGCCGACATCGCGCGCCGCGTGCTCGCCCGCGTGCGGCCCGGCAGCATCATCTTGATGCACGAGGCCCGCGAGCACGGCGAGGTCACCATCGAAGCGGTGCGCCTGCTCGTGCCCGAGCTGCGCGCGCGAGGTTACGAGCTCGCGACTACTTCTTCGCTGGTGCAGCCGGCGTCGCGGCGGCTGGCGGCATGAGGCCGAGCTGCATCGCGAACGCCATCGACTGATCGAATAGCGCCGACGTCTTGACCTTGCCGCCGTCGATCTTCTGGATCATCAGGAACGGCAGCTTGACCGACTTGCCGGTCTTCTTGAGGTGCATCATCGCGCTGTCGCCCGTGTTCGTACCCTCGAGCGTGCCGACCGTCGCGACGTAGTCGCCCGCCGCGATCTGCTTGTCGGCCGCGAGCTTGACGTCGGGGAACGCCTTCCAGAAGTCCTGCGCGTTCGCGATCGTCTCCTTCTTGTTCGTGTCCTTCGGCATGAACTGCTCCGACCACACGACGTCGTCGGCGAGCAGGTCGCCGAACGCCTTCGCGTCGTGCTTGGAGAACGCCTCCGCGACCTTCTGCGTGACCGCGACGTTGTCCTTTTCCTTCTGGTCGTCCTTCGCGATCACGACTTCCTTCGCCATCGGCAGCTTGTCCATCGCCGGGCGAACCGGGTGCTTCGGATCGGGCTTCATCTGGCCCAGCATCGTCGCCATGTCGACGTACTCGGCCTCGTGCGTGGCCTGGCCCTGATCGTTGACGTCCATCACCTGCGTCGTGTAGAGGCCGATCTTGTTCTTCGTCGCCGGGAGGTCGCCCATCGGCGTCTTCATGTCGCCGGTCATCGTGCCGGTGACGAGCGTGACCGCGACGATCGTGTGGCCGTTGATCAGCTCGAGCTGGGTGTCGCCCTTCAGGTCGGGGAACGTCGTCTTGAACATCTTGACGTCCTCGACGATCGCCTTCGCGCCGACCAGGCCGGGCCCGGGACCGCCCGGCATCTCGTAGCTCGCGTCGTTCGCGTAGCAGCCCGTGAAATCGTCCCACTTCGCGTCGTCGAAGTAGCCCCAGCACTGCTCGAAGCGCTTCGAGATGTCGTCGGCAGTCAGCGGTTTGGTCGCCGCGGCGCTGCCGGAACCGGCCGAGCCGGCCGAACCGGTCATCGGCTGCGGCGGCATCGGCGCCTCTTCCGGCTTCTTCCGCTTGCACGCTACCAACGAAGTCGAAATCGTTATGAGCACCAATAGATTCTTCATGACGCGTGGCTTAGCACTATTCGTCGCGAAGGTGCGCGATCACCGGAGCATGATCGCTCGTACCGACTTCGCGGTACGACTTGCACGTCGTCGTGCCGTCGACGAGCCCGTGGCTCGCGGCGATGTAGTCGAGGCGCCAGCCGATGTTGCGCTGGCGCAAGTTGCGCCACGGCGCCCACCACGTGAACAGCCGGTCGTTGTCGGGATCGACGAAGCGCCCGACATCGACGAGACCGTGCGCGAACAACGCTTCGATCAGCGTGCGCTCCTCGCGCGACTGGCCGACCACGTCCTTGCGCAGCACCGGATGCACGTCGAGCTGCGTGCGCGCGACGTTGTAGTCGCCGCACAGGACGAGCTGCTTGCCGGCCGCTTCGAGCGCGCCCGCCCACGCCTCGAGCTCGCGCAGGAACGTCAGCTTCGCTGCGAAGTCCTTGCCGCCGTTCGGCACGTAGACGGACGCGAACGTGGTCGCGCCGACCTCGGCGACCACGATCCGCGTCTCGAGATCGAACGGCGGATGCACGAACTCCGGTTGCGCGGGAAACCTCGCCTGGCGCAGCAGCAGCGCGACGCCCGAATAACCACCGCTGCCGTGCCAGTGCACGTGATAGCCGGCGATCGACGCGAGCGGCTCCGGCACTTGTGCGGGGCTCGCCTTGATCTCCTGCAGGCACACGACATCGGGCTCCTCGCCGTCGATCCAGTGCACGACCTGCGACGAGCGCGCGCGAATGCCGTTGACGTTCCAGGTCGCGACCTTCACTGGACGCTGACGACGAGCGCCGTCGCCTGATAGCCGGCCACCGACGCGTCGATCTGCCAGGTGCCGGCCGCGGGCGCGGTCAGCGCGAGCGAGCCGAGTGCGCCGACGTCGGTGTCCGGCACCAGCGCGACCGGCACGGCCACGAGCTGCGGCACGCCGTCGCGCGAGGTATCGACGATCGCCTGCAGCGGCGCGATCTGCGTCGGCGCGGTGATCGAGAGCCCGACCGGATCGCCCGCGTGCAAGTTGCAGTCGGCCGGCGCGCCGCACGACAGTGCGAGCTCGATCGGCGGCGCGACGAGTGTCGTATCGTACGTCGCCGGCGATCCGCCCGCGAGCCGCGCCGAGATCGTGAACGTCGCGCCGACGTGGGCGGCCGGCACCGGAATCGCCTCGGTGCCGACGCTCAGATCGTTCGCGGCCGGCTGGGTGACGAGCGGCGGCAGCTCGGCCGCCTGCGGAATGCCGTCGATCGCGAGCGCGAGCGCGACGGTCTGCGGCAGGTTCCCCGGCACCGACGCCGTCGCGTGCACGGAGCCGACCGCGCCGAACAGGTTGCAGGTCATGCCGAGCGTGCACTCCGCGAGCAGGAGCTCGACGTCGGGCACCTGGATCGAGAACACGTCGGGCACGATCGCGGAGAAGCCCGGCGCGACATCGGCCTCGACGCGCACGTCGGGCGACGGTGTCGCCGGCGCGCGGAACTTCGCGACGAAATAAGCGCGGCTGCCGAGGCGCTGCGCGTCGCCGACGTCGACCGGCGTGTCGGTCGCGACGTTATCGACGCTGATCACGACCGTCGGAGGCGGCGGCTGCGTGCTCGCCGCGAAGTCGACGTCCGGCCCATAATCGACGACGACCTCGACGATGTCGATCCCGGCGAGCCAGATCGGCGCGACGCCTTGCGCGCACTGGCCGACGAGACCGAGCACCGGATCGACCGGCACGTCGGGGGTCGCGAGCGCGAAGCAGCCGCTGTCGCTTTGCACGAGCACCGAGACGCGCGGCGCGGGTGGCGAGCTGAGGCCCGTGCAGGCGGCGAGCGCAGCGAAGGCGAGGTGCTTCATCGGGAGGCCGTGGTGTCGGAGCTCGGGTGGGAGACCTGGCGGACGAGATCGAACACGTTCAGCGAGACCGTGAGACCGAAGTACGGCGCGAAGTCGAGGTGCGGCTGCTCCTGCGCGAGCGGTGTCTCCTTGCGATCGACGAGCATGCCGCCGAACGTGAACGACGTGTACGGGATGACGTGGATCGCGATGCCCGCGAACACCGGCGGCAGGCTGCCGGGCCCGCTGTAGCGATGCTCCGGCCCGAACGAGCCGCCATACGGCGCGACGCCGAGCTCGAGCGCGACCGCGCGGCGCAGATCGCGCGCCGTCACGCCGTCGTGCCACAGCACGTCGTCGACCGGATTCGGCTGGAAGTGGATCTGCGCGCCGACGTAAAACAATCCGAATGAATCGTCGGGCTGGACGACGCCGGCGTAACCGGCGAACGGCGTCACGTAGCTGAACGCCCACGTGCTCGACGTGAATTCGACGCGCGCCGCGATCGGCGCGGTCGTCGTCAGCGTCACGATCCGCTTGCTGCGCGCGACGAGCTGGTCGCGCGTGTCCTTCCAGCTGGCATCCTCGCGCTCGAGATCGTCGAGCTGCTGCGACAGCGCGTCGAGCGCGTGGACGTCGACGTGCTGGCACATCAGCCACTCGCCGAGGTGGCGGTTCACCGCCTCCGCGGTTTGCTCGGCCTCGGTCGTCGCGAGCGGCCCGTGCGGGCACTGCGCGCCGTGGGTCGCGAGATCGATGTACTCGGCGATCCGGCGCAGCTGTGCGGCCGCCGCCGCGAGGTACGCGGTGTCGTCCGGCGTCCACGCGTCGAGGCCCAGGCCGCTGAGCCGGTCGCCGAGATCCGCGAGCTCGACCCAGTCCTTGTCGACGTGCACGCGGCCGGCGCCGAGCTCGATCAGATCGTACAGCGTCAGCGCGTCGCCGATCGCGAGCGTGTCGGTGGTCGCGGTGAGCACGCGCGCTTGCTCGCCGCCCGGCGTGCGCGACGACGCGACGCGGATCGAGCGGCCGTCGCCGAGCACCTGCAGCGCGCTGACCTGTAACCGGCCGTCGGTCGTGTACAGCGCGACCGCCGAGCCTTTGCCGGCGCCGCGCACCTGCGGCAGCAGCGCGGCGGAGCGCGCGAGCAGCGCGGCGAGCGCGTGCGCGAACGGATCGGTGTTGGTGTCGGCCCACACGACCTCGGTGATGGGCGCCATCACGTGCGCCTCGTCGTTCCAGTGGTCCTGTACGTGATCGCGCGCCTCGATGATGCCGGTGGCCGTTGCGAGCTCGGAGCGGGCGGCCTCGCGCAGCAGCGCTGCGGTCGCGTGCGCCGATGTCACCGATCCGTGCGTGGTCGAACGTGCGCGCGCCAGCTCGCGCACCGCGCGCGCCTCGTAATCCGCGAGCGCGTCGTCGTCGCACGACGACTTGTCGCCGCAGCCGACGAACCGGCGCGCGACCAGATCGACGAGATCCGACAGCGTCGGGTCATCGATCGCCTGCGCGCGCTCGGTCGCGACGACGAACAGGCAGTAACCGTAGCCGGCCTGGAAGAACTCGGAATCGTGCGGAACGAGCACTTTGTAGCGGCGCGCGGCGTCGTCGCTGCGTTGCCACGCGGCAGTGACGAGCACCGCGGCATCGCGCGCGTCGCGCGCCGCGCTCGGAAACAGCTCGAACGCGCGATGCGTGCCGGCCGGATACCGCACGCGCAGCGCGCGCGCGTCGTCGCCGTCTTCATCGTCGTCGTCGGGGTCGGCCGAACGCGTCGACGGCGCGAGGCGCAGCTCGTCGCCGAGCTGGTGGCAATCCGGCCCGTCGTCGCCGAACACGCTCGGCGAACCGCGGCGCACGACGACCGCCTGCGCGTTCTCGACGGTCGGTGCGACATCGCCGGCGACGAAGAACGAGCGATCCGTCGGCACCTGCTGGTCGGGTCCGACATCGGTCAGCGTGATGATCGGGATCTCGTCGGCGCGCGCGGGCGAAGCCGCCGCGGCCGCGAGGGCGAGCAACGTCGGTGCGACCGCGCGCATCAGCGTTTGCGATCCTCGAGCTCGAAGATCGAGACCGGTCCGGTCACTTCGTCCTCTTCCTTGATCTCGCCCGCCACCTGGCGCAGGTCGTTGCTCGCTTCCTCGGTCTGGCCGCGATACGGCAGCACGCGGCCGAGATCGTCGAGGCCGACGAGCTCCGCGCACGGCGCCAGCTCGCGCGGCTTTGCAGCGCGAGCGCGATACGGCACCGCGAGCGCGACCGTGACCACCTCGCTCGGCCGGCCGAGCACCGCGTCGGGCGGCAGCCACGAGAACAGCGCCGCGCCCTCGACCGCCGCGTCGAGGTCTTCGGCGTCCTGTGGGCTCGCGAGCTTCACGACCACGTCGCTCATGCCGTTGCCGTCCCAGAAATCGACATGCACCGGCACGATCCGGCGCGCGAAGCCTTCGGCGGTCGCGATCACGGTGACGAGCGCGGACGGCGCGCCGCGCGTGTCGATCGTCGCGTACACCGAGCCGATGCCGAGCGGCGTGACATCGAGGGCGCCGGTGGTCGGAAACGGCTCGGCGAGCTCGGCGATCCCCAGACCGGTCGCGCGCGCGAGCGCCCACGAAGCGACGCGCACGGTCCGCTTGCCGTCGAGCGTGAGCGCGATCTCGAGCGGCTCGCCCGCGTTGCGCAGCAGCTCCGAGCTCGAGAACGCGACCGTCTTCACGCCGTTCGTGACGAGCGTGCACGGGCCGACGAGCTGCGGCGTGCCTGCGCCCGTCACGACGAGCGGAGCGAGGCCGCGCAACTCGGCCGCCTGCTCGCGAGTGTGGCGTCCCACGCGATCAATTTGGCACGGCGGGCACGGTGTGCTCAAGCGCCCGCTCCGGTCGCGGCATGCGGGATGCACCGACACCCGATTCATGAGTCCGAAGCGTTTTCGCATGGTCGTGGGAGTCGATCTGACCGAGTACTGCGAGATCGTGCTCGAGCACGCGCTCGATCAGGCCGCCCGGCACGAAGCCCCCGAGCTGCACGTCATTTACGTCAAGGAAAAGCGCCAGCGCAAGCGATCCACCGAGGAGCTGCAGCAGCGGCTGTCGTCGATCGTTTGGCCGGCGCTCCAGACGTTCAACCTGCACGCGACCGACTGGCGTGCTCGCCTGTACGTCCGCTCCGGCAAGCCCGAGGAGCAGATCGCTTCGCTCGCGCAGGATCTGCAAGCCGATCTGATCGTCATCGGCCAGTTCGGGCTGCACAACCCCAAGGACGCGGGCAAGCTGCCCGGCCGCGTGCTCGCCGCGGCGCCCTGCCCGACGCTCGTCGTCGGCATGCCGCAGCCGCTGCAGGCCTCGCCGATGTGTTACGCGTGCGCGCGCGTCCGCGAAGCCAGCGACGGCGCGAGCTGGTTCTGCGACGAGCATCGCGCGCCCGAGCGGATCGAGCACGCGGTCACGCCGATGACGACGTGGACCGGCGGCAGCCTGATGTGGTGATACGATCGCGGCCGTATGGTCGCGATCCACGATACCGCGGTGGCTGCCGGTGAGGCGCCACCGGTTTCGGTGCGGCGCACGCTGGTCTCGGCGTTCCGCTCGATCATCCGGCTGTACTTCCGCGACATCGAGCGCGTCGGCGAGCCGCCGGCCGCCGACACGCGCGGCCGCGTGTTCGTCTCGAACCACCACAACGCGCTGATCGATCCGATCCTGGTGTTGACCGACGCGGCCTGCGAGATCTCGCCGATCGCGAAGTCGACGCTGTGGTCGATCCCCGGGCTGCGCTGGCTGCTCGATCGCGCCGGCGCGGTGCCGATCGTGCGCCGCAAGGATTCCCCCGACAAGGACGCGTCCGCGAACGACGCCACGTTCGCGAAGATCGCGACGCACCTCGCGACCGGCGGCAACATCCTCATCTTTCCCGAGGGCACGAGCCACAGCGAGCCGCAGCTCGCGCCGTTGCGGACCGGCGCCGCGCGCATGCTCGTCGCGGCCGAACGCGAAGGCGGCACGCCGACGTTCCAGGCCGTCGCGCTCGAGTTCGACGCGCGCGACGACTTTCGCTCGCGGTGCCTCGTGCTGTGGGGACCGGTGCGGCGCGTCGCCGACCTGGCCGGTTCGGGCGAGGATCGCGTCCGCGCGATCACCGCGCAGATGGACGACGACCTGCGCGAGCTGCTGGTCGAGGGCGCGACGCACGAGGAGCGGCTCGTCATCGCGCGCGTCGCCGAGATGCTCGCGAACGACAGCGGCGATGCGTCGCTCGTCGGCTGGAGCACGATCGGCCGCCAGGTCGAGGCCGCCGGCCGCTTGCTGCGCAGCGCCGAGCCGGCGGTGGTCGCGCACGTCACGGCACGCGTCGAAGCGTATTACGCCGAGCTCGCGCGGTTCGGCCTCACCGACGCGCAGCTGTCCGCGCCGCGCGCCGCCGAGCACAAGCCACGCACGCGCTGGGTCCGGCGCGCCGCGCTCGCGCCGCTCGCGCTACCCGGCCTCGCGCTGTACGCGATCCCGTACTTCATTCCGCGGCTCGCCGCGCGCACGCAAGATGCCGACGCGGTGTCGACGGTGAAGCTCGGCACGGCGCTGCTCGTCTATCCGCTGTGGGCGGCCGGTCTCGTCGGGCTGTCGTTCGCGTTGATCCCGCCGCCGTTCTCGCTCGCCGCCGCGGCGGTCGTCGTCGCGTCGCCGTTCGCGGCGCTGCGCTGGCTCGACGCGTACTGGGATCGCACGCCGTCGCACGCCGCGACACCGCAGGATCTCGCCCAGCTCGCGCGGCTGCGCATCGCCGCGCGCACCGCGATCGACGAGGCGCGCGTGAAGCTCGCGTAGCTACTCGTTCGCGGTGCGCCGCCGGCCGAGCACGCGCAGCGAGCGCAGGATCGCGTCGGCGGCCGGCCACTCGGGCGAGGCGCAGCGCACGGTCACGACCACGCCGCCGTTCGCCGCGAGATCGTGCGACGCGAGCGCGAACACGTGCACGTACGGCAGCGGCGTGCGCGAGCCGGGGCGCACGACATCGGCATCGGCGCGATAGCCGCTCGCGCCCGGCAGCGACACCGGGATCGCCGCCGCGACGCGCGCGCCGGCATCCGCCGCGCGTGCGACCTCGTGCACCTTCTCTTCGAGGATGCCGTCGCGATCGATCACGAGCGCGGCATGAAACACCGCGACCTCGAGCTCGCCGACCGGCTTGCCGTCGCGATGCTCCGACACGCGCACCGCGGTCTCGCCCGCGACCAGCTCGAGCCCGCTCGGGGTCTCGAGCTCGAAGCCGATCGTGCGGCCTCCGGCGGGGAGCTGGCGATAGCGCGTGGCAGCCGACACGCGTCGATCGTAGGCGCGGTCAATCCGGATTTGGGAGAAATCGCCGAAAATCCCGGGATTGCTCGCGTTAGGCTCGATGGATGGCCGGCTCTTCGGCGACGCCACTCGTGCAGAAGCTCGGCATCGAGGACGGCCATCGGGTCGCGCTGCTCGGCGCGCCTCCGAAGCTCACCGACTTGCTCGGCGCGCTGCCCGCCGGCGTCACGGTGCACGCGCGGCTGGCCGGCAAAACATCGTTCGACGTCGTCATCGCGTTCGTGGTCGAGCGCTCGGCGCTCGCGGGGCGGATCGCTGCCGTACGCCCGCGCATGACGCCCGCAGCAGGCCTGTGGATCGCGTGGCCCAAGCGCGCGTCGGGTATCGCCACCGACATGACCGGCGACGTCGTGCGATCGGTCGCACTACCGACCGGCCTCGTCGACAACAAGGTGTGCGCGATCGACGAAACGTGGTCTGGCTTGCGATTAGTCATTCGCCGCGAGCTGCGGTAACGCGCTACCATCGCGGCGATGTGGCGCTTCGTGCTGTTCGCGTGCGCACTCGCCGCCTGCTCGTTCCAGCACGGCGCGGGAACCAGCATCGGGCCGGGTGACGGCGGCGGCGGCGGCGGCGGCACGAGCGACGCTCCCGACGCGAGGCCGGACGCCGTGCCCGACGTGCCGATCGACGCCTGCACGCCGGGCTTCGTCGATCTGTGCACCACCGCCGTGCCGTCCACCTCGCTCACGCTCACGACCGATTCGATCAACACCGACAGCGACGCGCGCTGCATCACCGTCACGCAAGTGGGCGGCGGCGACATCTGCCTCGTGCAAGGCACGACCGTCACGCTCGCCTCGGGCGGCTTGCTGTCCGCGTTCGGCACGCGGCCGCTCGCGATCCGCGCGACCTCGACGCTCGAGATCGACGGCACGATCGACGTCGGCAGCTACTACCAAGGCACCGCCGGACCGGCGGCCAACGACGCGAGCTGCTCGTTCGGCTCGGCGGCCGGTGCGAGTGCGGGCGGCTCGGGAGGCGGGGCCGGCGGCAGCACCGGCGCGGTCGGCGGTAACGGCGGCGATGGCAATGTCGGCGACACGATCGGCGCAGCGGGCACGGCTGGCCCCGCGGTCGCCTCGCTCACGCATCTGCGCGGTGGCTGTCCCGGCGAAGTAGGCGGCGGCGGCACCGGAGGCACCGGCGGCGCGAGCGGCGGCGCGCTGTATCTCGTCGCGCCGACGAGCGTCACGGTCGGCATGACCGGCAAGATCCGCGCGGCCGGTGCGGGTGGCTCGGGCGGCGGGCCGGAAGGCGGGGGTGGCGGCGGAGGGGCGGGCGGCGTCGTCGTGATCGAGAGCGCGGCGATCGCGATCTCCGGCCAGATGACCGCGAACGGCGGCGGCGCCGGCGAAGGCGGCGCGAACATCAACGGCGACGACCCGGTGACCGGCAACTCGGGCGCCGACGGCGATTACGGCACCACCGGCGCGCTCGGCGGTACCGGCATCGACGGGCGGCTCGGCTTCGGCGGTAACGGCGGCGCGGGGACTGCAGCAGGCACCGGCACGTCGTCGGGCGCGGCCGGCGGCGGCGGCGGTGGCGCGGTCGGCATCATCCACTTCATCGGCAACTCGAGCGTCACCGGCGTGGTGTCGCCGGCGGCTCGGTGAGCGCGGCGCGCGCCGCCGCGAACACCGCGTCGAGCATCGGCTCGGTCAGCCGGCCGGTGAACGTGTTCTGCTGGCTCACGTGATACGAGCCGAACAGCGCGTATGGCCCGAGTCGCGTCGACGCCGCGTGCGTGAACGCCGGGCGCGGCGCCGCGGCATGGCCGAGCTCGCGCAGCACGCGCAACGTGCCGTCCCACGCGAATGCGCCGAGCGCGACGATCGCGCGCACGCGCGGCAGCCCGACCAGCTCGCGCTCGAGAAACCTCAGGCACCGATCGCGCTCGCTCGGGCTCGGCCTGTTCGCGGGCGGCGCGCAGCGCACGACCGTCGTGACGTACGCGTCGCGCAGCGCGAGGCCGTCGTCGCGCGCGACCGACGCCGGCTGGTTCGCGAAGCCGGCGCGATGCAGCGCCGCGTACAGCCAGTCGCCGGAGCGATCGCCGGTGAACACGCGGCCGGTGCGATTGGCGCCGTGCGCGGCCGGCGCGAGCCCGACGACGAGCAGCCGCGCGCGCGGATCGCCGAACCCCGGCAGCGGCCGAGCCCAGTACGGCGACGCGACGAACCGCCTCGGCGGCTCGCGCGCCGCCGCCTCGCGACAGCGCACCAGCCGCGGGCACCGCGTGCAACTCGTGATTTCGGCAGCGATCCGCGCGAGCTCGGTGGGCACTGCGAAATTCTGCACCGGCTCGCTCGTGCTTGCATGGAGCTCGGAACGCGCATCGATTCGATCGGCGGCGTGGCTCCGGCGCGCGCGCGACCCGGCCGTCCACCGGCTGCGCGCGGCGTTCGTCCGCACACGTGCGCGTTCACGCTACGCCTGACCGTTGCGTTTCGCGCGGTTCCGCGCGGCCCGGGTCTTGCTGCACGACCCACCGATGAGCGCGACGAAATCGATCCGCAAGGTCGTGGTCCTGGGCGCGAACGGCACGATGGGAGCCGGCTCCGGTGCCGTGTTCGCCTGCGCCGGCCTACCGACGGTGTTCCTGGCCCGCACGCTGGCGAAGGCCGAGGCCGGCCGCAAGCGCGCCGTCGAGCTCGCGAAGGGGCGCCTCGCGCCCGACGCGATCGAGATCGGCACGTACGACGACCACATCGCCCACGTCGCGCGCGAGGCCGACCTCATCTTCGAGGCGGTTTCCGAAGACGTCGACACCAAGCGCCGCGTGTTCGCGCTCGTCGAACGCGTGCGTGCGCCGGGCTCGATCGTCGCGACCGTATCGTCGGGGCTGTCGATCGCGGCGCTGTGCGCGGAGCATGGCGAAGACTTCCGGCGCAACTTCCTCGGCATCCATCTGTTCAACCCGCCGACCGCGATCGTCGGCTGCGAGCTGATCGCGCACGCCGATACCGCGCCCGAGGTCGTGCAAGCGGTGCGCGAGCTGCTCGAGCACGCGCTCGATCGTGTCGTCGTCGAATGCGCCGATACGCCTGCGTTCGCCGGCAATCGCGTCGGCTTCAAGGTGCTGAACGAGGTCGCGCAGCTCGCCGAGGAGCACGGCGTCGCGTACATGGACCAGCTCGTCGGCTCGCACACCGGCCGCGCGCTCGCGCCGCTCGCGACGATCGATCTCGTCGGCTGGGACGTGCACGGTGCGATCGTCGATCACCTGTGGGACAAGACGCGCGACGAAGCCCACGCGAGCTTCCTGTTACCCGCGTACATGCGTCACGGCATCGAGCGCGGCCACCTCGGCCGCAAGACGCGCGACAAGGGCGGCTTCTTCCGCGTCGACGGCAGAGGAGAGAGCGCCGTCCATCACGTGCTCGATCCGAAAACCGGCGGTTACCGCCTGCTCGCCGAGACGCGCCCGGCGGTTCCCGCGTTCGTCGAGCGCATGAAGGCCGCGATCCGCAGCGGGCGCCACCCCGACGCACTCGACGCGCTGTGCCGCGCGACCGGCAAGGATGCGGAGCTGTTGCGCGGCGTCCTGCTCGGCTACATCAGCTATGCGCTCGGCCGCGTCGGCGAGGTCGTCGCCCACGGCAGCGACATCGATCGCATCATGGGCTTCGGCTTCAACTGGGCACCGCCCGGCATGCTCGTCGACGCGATCGGCCCGGCGCGTACCGCGTACATGCTCGAGCAAGCCGGCTTGCCGGTGCCGCCGGTGGTCTCGCATGCGGCGAGCACCGGCATGGCGCTGTTCATCGAGCCGGTCGAGCCGTCGCGGTTCTTCATCGCGGCATAGCGCGCTCACCAGTAGAAGTTCGCGTACAGGCCCGACGTGTTCGTCGCGAGCTCGATCGCCTTGAACGCGCTCGCGAATGTCAGCGCCACGCCGACCTGACCGCGCACCGAGAACCAGTCCGCGAACATGCACTCGGCGCCGAGCGCGCCGCCGACGCCGATCGACAGGTTGTCGCCGGCGCTGCCGAGATCCGCGCTCGACACCAGCGCGAATGGCTCGAGATACGTGTGGATGCGCTCGGAGTGGTGCTTGTACATGCGATAGCCGGCGCCGACCGTCAGGCCGAACGTGGTGCCGCCGGGCGTCGTCGTCGCGGGCATGCCCATCGTGGCGGGCATCATCGCGTCGGGCGTGTGCGCGAGATCGACGCCGAACAGCAGGTCGTACGCGGTGTGATCGCTGGTGAAGTACGCGAGCTCGACCTCGCTGCCGCTCAGCGTCCCGGACGGAACCGCGAGCGAGATGCCGACCGTGTTCTTGTGAAAGATCGCCGGCGCCGTGCCGGTCACCGTCGTCTGGTCGGTGGCCGCGGCCTCGGCCGTCGCGGCGGCATCGTCGCCTCCGCCCGCGAGCGCGACGGCGGGGATCGAGACGGTCAAACTGGTGACGAGAAGGTAGCGGTGGAGCGTCATGATGTGTCCTCTTGCCAGTGGACGCAGTGACTCCGCCGGCCGTCTCATCACCGAACGCGGTTCGCTACGACCACTCGGGGATCATCGGCACGCGCAGGGCGAGCAGCTCCGGCAGATCGAAGCCGAACTGCTCGGCGAACAGCGCGCGCAGCTCGGCGCGGTCCGCGAGCTGGCGCGTGGTCGTCTCGCCGCCGCGCACGGTCGTGACGTCTCGGTTCATCACGCTGACGCGGCCGTCGGCAGTGACCACGCGCGCCATCAGCCGCTGCGTGAACGGCGAGCTCGGATGCGTCGCGGTGAAGTGATTCGCCATCTCGAAGTCGATCGGGTGATCGGGCTCGAGCGTCGAGACCCACAGGCGTTGCCAGCCGCCGTCGGCGGTGGCCATCTCGAGCGCGATGCCGAGCTCGTCGCGCACGACGCGATGCGGCCCGGTGGACGCGCCGTCGAGCGCGAGCGGAGTCGCCGGTGCCTGGCCGCCGAATCCGGGATCGAGCACGAGGTCGCCGGCGGTTAGGAACATGTGCGTGCGCGGCGCGAGCTGGCGCGGCGTGACCATCACGACGCGCGCGCTGTGCGTGCGAGCTTCCCAGCCGAGCTCGCGCAGCACGTGCGCGAACAGCGACGCGTGCTCGTAGCAGTAACCGCCGCGGCGCGCGGTGACGAGCTTCGCCGCGAGCGCGGCGATGTCGAGCTTGGGTGGTCGGCCGAGCAAGACGTCGAGGTTCTCGAACGGGATCGCGCGCAGGTGATGCGCGTAGATCTCCGCGAGCGCGGACCGTGCGCCGGTCCAGCCGATCCGCGCGAAGTACGCGTCGAGATCCACGCACGCGATGATGCCCGAGTTTCTCGCGTGGCGTGCGCTGGCGCGCGCGATGCAATTCTGCCAACCATGCAGATCCCCGTCGAGACGACGTACAAGGAGATCGAGCGCACCGAGGCGTTCGATCAGCGAATTCGCGACTGGGTGGACAAGCTCGAGCGCGTGTACGACCGGATCACGCGCTGCGAGGTCCTCCTCGAGACGCCGCACCGCCACCACCGCCAGGGCCGCGCGTACCACGTGCGCGTGCGCCTCACGGTGCCCGGCGGGGAAATCGTGGCGAGCCACGATCCCGGTCCCGACGGCGCGCACGAGGACGCCTACGTCGCGTTGCGCGACGCGTTCACCGCCACTCGCCGCCAGCTCGAAGACTACGTGCGCAATCACTTCCGCCGCGAAGGCAAGGCGCGCGTCGAGCCGCAGCACGCGCGCGTCACGTTCCTCGACGTCGAGCGCGAGTGGGGCTGGCTCGAGCCCGAGGACGGCCGCCGCATCTACTTTCACCGCAACAGCGTCCTCGGCGGCATCGACCCGCTCGCGCTCGGCGACGAGGTCCGCTTCACCGAGGAGCCCGGCAACCTGGGCCCGCAAGCCAGCACCGTCGAACGGATCGGCGCGCACGGCCGCCACGAGCTGACAGTGACGTGAGCGGCTTTGCCGAGCGAAACACTCCCGGATATACGTGCGTCCGGAGGAACCAATGGCAGCACTCAAGCGAACCAGCACCGCGGTGTGGCAGGGCGACCTGACCGGAACCGGATCGATCTCCACGCTCTCGGGCGCGTTCAAGGATCAGCCGTACAGCGTGAAGACCCGCTTCCAGGCGGAAGACGGCCGCGCCGGCACCAATCCCGAGGAGCTGATCGCGGCCGCGCACGCCGGCTGCTTCACGATGGCGCTGAGCGCCCAGCTCACCAACGCCGGCCACAAGCCGACCGAGCTGCGCACGACCGCCGCGGTCTCGATCGAGAAGCAAGGCGCCGGCTGGACGATCACGAACATCCACCTCGACGTCACCGGCAAGGTGCCGGGCGTGTCGGCCGAGCAGTTCCAGTCGCTTGCCGACGCCGCCAAGCAGGGCTGCCCGGTCTCGAAAGCGCTGTCGGCGACGCCGATCACGATGGCCGCGAAGCTCGCGTAGCCAGTGATGCGCTTGTAACGCGACCTCGACGCGTGGCCGCGCTCGATCGTCTGGATGTCCCGGCGAGCCGCGTTCGCGATCGTGCTGGTGGTCTGGGCGGTGTTCTGGATGTTCGGCTGGATCACCGCGTTCGGCACCGGCACGGTCGGCAAGACGGTCTCGATCGGTTGGTTGCTGATGTTCGGCTACCTCGTGGTCGAGACGCGCGCCGCGCGGGTGCCGCGCAGCGTGCACTTGATCGGCTGGATGACCGCGCTCTTGCTCGTCACGATGGTCAAGGCCTGGCGCTTCGATCCGACCGCCGAGCCCGCGCTGTTCCAGACGTGGTTCCAGCAGCAGCCGCAGCTGTTCGCGAACGACTCGATGACCGCGCACGACCGCGCCGCGATGGACGCGATCCTCGGCTCGGTCCTCGCTGGAATCGGGCTCGGCTTGGGCGGCGCCCTCGAGATGCTCGTGATCGCCATTGCCACCTGGATCGGCGGCCTCCTGCGCCCGGATCGCGAGCCCGCGCGTGTCGACTGGGTTCCGCGGCTCGTCGTGATCGTGCTGCAGCTGCCGCTCTTGCTCGCGCTCGCCGCGGCGGGCTTCGGGCTCGTCGGCGGTGGCACGACCTACTTCGTGCACGACGTCCCGCTGTCGCCCGCGTTGCGCGGCGAGGACGCACCTGCCATCTGGGCGCTGGGGGCAGGCCTGTGGGCCCTCGCGGTGTTCCAGCTCGATCGCTGGTTCGCGCTCGCCCGCGGCGCCTGGTGGACGCGCGGTGCGCTCGCGTTGCTCGCGGTCGCGGCGACCGCAGGCGTGCTGGCGAGCGGCGCGGGAATCGCCGCCGACGTGGCGACGCTGGTGTGGTGCGCGCTCCAGCTGCTCGCCTTGCGCTGGGCGCGCCCGGCGCGCCCGTGATATCGATCGATCGTGGCGATTCCGTATCGCGAGACCAGCGTCGAGCCGTTGCGCGCCGCCGTCGGCGTGTTGCGCCGGCGCAACCTCGTCGCCGTAGCGCTCGCGGCGCTGCCCGGCGTCGGCGCGGTCGCGGCGTTCGTCTGGATCGCGGCGAGCGGCGGCCCGGAGCCGCACTGGATCCAGTTCCTCGGCATCGGCGTCGGCGCGTCGTGGCTGGCCGTTCCGTCGATCTGGTCGCTGAACGCGTTCGCCCACGCGCGCCGCGGCGAGCTGCTGGTCGATCGCGAGGGCATCTCGATCGCGGGCGAGCTGGTCGTGCCGTCGGCGCTGCTCGAGTCCGCGGTCGTCGCGCGCCGAGGCTGGCGCGGCGCGCGCGTCGTGCGGATGCGGCGGCGCGGCGCGTGGCTCGACGAGGAGCTCGCGGCCGAGCACGACGCCCAGGCCGAGCGCGTCATCGAGCTCGTCGGGTTCGGCCCCGCCGATGCGCCCCTCGTCTTCGTTTCGCCGGGCCGGCTATTCCGGTACGGGATCATGCCGGCGTTCATGGTGTTCGCGATGTTCGCGGCGCTGGCCGCGCTGCTTCCGGCCGTGTTCATCTCGCCTCCGCATCACGGCGAGCTCTCCCCGATCGGCAAGCTCGTCGGCATCGCGATCGGCCTCGCCGAGCTGATCGGCTTCGTCGCGCTCGTGCGCCGCACGGCGACGCGCGTGACGATCGGACGCGAAGGCGTGGTGTTGCGCACGACCCGAGGCGAGCGCGCGATCGTGTGGCGCGAGCTCGCCGCCGTCGAGCCGTGGGAGGGCCAGATGACGCGCTACGGCCGTGCGCTGCCGGCCGGCCTCGACCTCGTGCTCGCGGACGGCGAGCGATTCCGGATCTACACCGCGCGCGAGTCCTACCGTGTCGGCACCTACGACCGCGACGTCGTGCTGGCCCGCATTCGCGAGCTGAAGCCGGACTGCTAGTCAGGTCGGCTTCTTCGGCGGCGGCGGCGGCGGGCCCTTGCGCACCGCCTGGAACGACTGCTGGAGCTCCTCGGACTCGACGTCGACCGTGAGGCCCGTGAGCGCGCTGTTCGGCAGGTCGAGGGCACCGGCGAGCGCGCGCAGGTAGTCGTCCTCGGAGAAGTCGATCTCCTCGTCTGCTTCGATCACCGCGCTGCACAAGACGAGCAGCTTCTTGCGATCGTCTTGCGAGTCACTGCGGAACGGTTGCGCCGCACGCGCGACGTCGAACTTGTTCGGGTCGAACGAGGCGATTCGCTTGTCGACCTCGGGCGGCAGCGTGCCCGCGAGATCCTCGATCATCGCGCGCACCTCGGCCTTCTCTGGATCGCGCAACACCTTGTCGGCGTACGCCGCTCCGAGCAAGAGGTCGCAGAGCGGCAGGATCCGATCGTCGGCGAGCGCCATCGCGCCCGATACTACCAGCCGTGGTGGTGGTGCCAGCCCCCCCAACCGCCGCCACCTTGATACACGACCACGTCGCTCCGGCGGCTCATCGCGATCGCCGCGCCGAACATCATCATCGTGGTCGGGCTCAACCCGCCGTTGTTGCTGTTGTTGCTGCTGCTCAGCGCGTTGATCGAATGATCGAGGCCGTGCAGCACGCCGCCGAGCCCGCAATTGCTGGGGCTGACGCTGGTGGGGGTGGGTGCTGCCGGCGCCGGGGTGTTTCCGCCGGTCACCTGATCGAGCTGCGCTGCCGAGATCTGCGTGGGGTTCTGCATGGGGGATGCTCCTGTGTGAACGAGCTATCCAGCACGCCTCGTGCCACGCATATCTCGCGGAGATCACGGGCGATCCGCTGTCCCTTTCTGCCTACCCGCGGGTTGCAGATCGAATCCCCGAGGTTACGGCGGGAGGCTACGGATGAATCAGCGCCGCGTGCGTGCCGGTCGGCTCGCCGCGGAGCTCGGCGAGCACGTCGCTCGGCAACGGGAACCAGCGCAGCTCCTCGAAGTCGGGCGTGCGCGGCGGCTCGTCGACCGCGAGCGTGCGCAGCTCGTCGGGAATCGCCGCGATGATCTTGCGCGCTTCCTCGAGATAATTCGGCAGCGCCCACTCCGGTTCGGTGGCGTGGCGCGAGCGGTATTCCATCTTGCCGGTGCGATACGAGACCTCGGCGAGCCGCATCACGGCGGCCGCTCCGGTCGTGCGATCGCGGCGATGGCGCCACTGGCCGGTGTCGGGATCGAACGTGTAGTGCGGCAGCAGGCGCCAGCCGTCCTCGGCGATCAGGTGGATCGCGTCGAGGATGTACTGGAACTGGGTCTCGCTGAGGAAGTAGTTGAAGTTCACGCGCACCCAGCCGGGCTTGATGCCCTCGCAGCCGCGCACGATCTCGCGCTCGAACTCCTTGCTCGTATCGAGGTCGATGCCGAGCAGGCGGTGGCCGTACGGCCCGGCGCAGCCGCAGCCGCCGCGCGACTGGATGCCGAACAGGTCGTTGAGCAGCGCGACGACGAAGTTGTGATGCAAGTACGCGCCGCGGTGGCGCACGACGAACGACACGATCGACAGCCGCCACGCGTGCTTGTTGCCGAGGATCGCGAGGTTTCCGTTCTTCGACCAGCTCGCGATCGCGCGCTGGATGAAATCGACCTCGCGCTCGCGGATCGCCTCGGCGCCGACCGCCTCCTTGAGCTGGAACACGAGACCGGCGCGGATCGACTCGATGATCGCGGGCGTGCCGCCTTCTTCGCGATGCACCGGATCGTCGATGTAGCGATGGTCTTCCTGGTTGACGTACGCGACCGTGCCGCCGCCCGGGCAGCCCGGCACCGTGTTGCACACCAGCTTGCGCTTGACGACGAGCACGCCGGGCGTTTGCGGGCCGCCGATGAACTTGTGCGGCGACAGGAACACCGCGTCCAGCTCCGCGACCTCGACCGCGACGTACGGCCCCGCGGCCGCGAAGTCCCAGAACGACAGCGCGCCGTGGCGATGCAGCAGCGCGGTGATCGCGTGCGTGTCGCTCGCGATGCCGGTCACGTTCGACGCCGCCGAGAAGCTGGCGATCTTGAGCGGGCGCGCGGCGTGGCGCTGCAGCTCTGCTTCGAGGTGCGCGAGATCGATGTGGCCGTCGGCGTCCTCGTGGATGACGATGACGTCGGCGATCGACTCGCGCCACGGCAGCTCGTTGGAGTGATGCTCGAACGGCCCGATGAACACGACCGGGCGATCGGCTTCGGGAATGTGCGAGGTGAGCTGGTGGCGCGCGTCGAGATCGGCCGGCACGCGCAGGTTCATGATGTCGATCAGCTTCATCACGGCGCCGGTCGCGCCCGAGCCGCAGAAGATGACGAGATCGTCGGGGCCGCCGCCGACCGCGCGGTGGATGATCGCGCGCGCGTCCTCGCGAAACTGCGTGGTCTGACGCCCGGTGCCGCTGGCTTCGGTGTGCGTGTTCGCGTACAGCGGCATGACCTCGGCGCGAATGAAGTCCTCGATGAACGTGAGCGACCGTCCCGATGCGGTGTAGTCGGCGTACGTCACGCGCCGCGCCCCGTACGGACCTTCGAGCGCTTGATCGTCGCCGATGATCGAAGCGCGGATGGTCTCGATCAGGCGCGCGCTGGCGGGGTGCATCTTGCTCGAAGTATTACACCCGCAGCACGATCTTGCCGAAGCCTTCGTTGCTCGCCATGCGCGCGTGCGCCGCGCCGGCGTCGGCGAGGCTCATCACGCGATCGATCACCGGTTTCACGGCGCCGCGCGCGAGCAGCGGCACGACTTGCGTTTCGAACGCGCGCATCGCGGCGATCTTCTGCTCGAGCGGACGCGCGCGCAGCTGCGTGCCGAAGATGCGGATGCGCTTGCGCAGCACGAGCCCGAGATCGAGCTCGGCCTTGGTGCCGGCGAGCAGGCCGACGAGCACGATGCGGCCGAGCGGCTGCACCGCGCGGACGTCCTCGGCGAGATATGCGCCGCCGACGAGCTCGAGCACGACCGCGGCCGGCGGCACGCGATCGGCGAAGCGCGCGCCGTCGACGACGACGCCGACGTCGAGGCCGAGCTCGCGTGCGCGATCGAGCTTGTCCTGCGTGCGTGCCGTACCGACGCTGGTCGCGCCGAGCGCGCGCGCGAGCTGGATCGCGGCGGTGCCGACGCCGCTGCCGGCAGCGTGCACGAGCAACACCTCGCCCGAGCGCAGGTCGCCTTGCGTGACGATCGCGTCGTGCGCGGTGACAAACGCCTCGGGTACGGCGGCCGCGTCTTCGAACGCCATGTCGCCCGGAATCTTCGCGAGCGTACGCTCGTGCGCGACGATCGCCTCGGCGTAACCGCCTCCGCCGACCAGGCCGAACACGCGATCGCCGACCGCCAGGCGATCGACGCCGGCGCCCAGCGCTTCGACCTCGCCGGCGATCTCGAGCCCGGGCACGTCGGGCGGCGAATCGGGCGGCGCGGGATACGCGCCCATCCGCTGCAACAGATCCGCGCGGTTGACCGCGGTCGCACGCACGCGCACGCGCACCTCGCCGCGCGATGGCTCCGGCGTGGGGCGGTCGACCTCGACCAGAACTTCGGGACCTCCCGGCTTCGCGATCGCGATGGCGCGCATGTCGAGCCGAGGTGTAGCATCGGTGCATGAGGATCGTGTGCCTCCTCATCGCCGTCGCCGCGTGCGGCGGCCCTGAAAAGCCGATCTTGAGCGGCGTGCCGAAATCGGAGGCCGCGGGAGCGGCGTTTGCGGGCGGCGCTGCCGCGGCTGGCCTCGCGGCAGCGATCGCGGATCCGAATGCGGCGACGCGCGGCAAGCCGGAACAGCAGAAGGAAACCGAGAAGTCCGAGATTCCGGTCAAGGAGCACGTCAACGAGGGCGTGCTCGATCGTGCCGACGCGCAGTCCGCGAGCCACGCCGGCTCCGGCTCGGCGACGCAGAAGCCGGCGGCCACGCCGGCGAAGCACCAGGGTCCGCTGCCGAAGCTGCCGACGCCGAAGGAAGCCGCCGAGGCGACCGATGGCTCGGGTGGCTCGTCGCCCTGACAGCTCGCGCCAACGTGTCACGGCAAAATCAGGCTCAATTGCCCGACGTCATTGATTTTATATTGGTCCAACCACTGGCGCGACTTCTGCAACGCGTCGCGTCATGCGGATTCTGTTGGGTGTTCTTGGTGTGGCAGCGGGGTGCTCGAGCGCGATTCCCGAGGCGCCGGTGACGAGCTCGGTGCGTGCCCGGCTCGCGGTCACCACGCCGTTGTTCGTGACCGCGGCGGCGAGCGGCGGCACGATCACGGCGAGCCGCAACACGGCGACCGGCTGGCAAGACGGCGCGACGGCGCTCGCGGTCGCGGACGGCGAGCTCGATGCGAGCGCGGATGCGACCGGCGCACTCGACGTGTCGCGGTTCGAGCTCGAGCTCGCGCCGATCGATCTGCCGAGCGACGTGCTCGGTCAGCCCGCGCAGCTGCGCGACGTGCGCGTCGCGCTGGCGACCGAGTCGGCGATGCCGGCGACGTGGAGCGATGACGATGACGCGGCGGCGGCGGCGACGGTCGACCTGACGCTCGACTGGACGCTCGTGGTGGGCGGTTCGGCGGCGCCGCTCGGCACGCAGCAGCTACAGGGCGTCCTGGTTGCGATCAGCCTCGCGGGCGACGGCGAGCCGGTGACCGCGACGATCGGTGCGACCGGTAGCGGCGAGCTGTGGAGCTGGGCGGATCTCGTGCGCCTGCAGGGGCTGCAGCTCACGCTGCAGGCGCTCAGCAACCCGTGAGCGAGCGCGGTCTCGGCGACGTAACAGCGTGATCGAGATGCTGGACGCCACCGCTCTATAATGTAGCGATGATCGGCATCCCGCTCGCGGTCGCGAGCTTCGCGTACGGAGAGTGGGCCGCGCATCGCTACCTGCTGCACCTGCGCGGGCGCGACAAGTCGAGCCTGTTCGCGTTTCACTTCCACACGCATCATCAGAAGGTGCGGCGGCACGGCGGCTACGATCCGGACTTCGCCGGCCCGGTGTGGAGCACGCCGACGCAGCTGGGCGAGGCCGCCGGGCTCGTCGCGATCGGGCTCGCGCACGCGCCGCTGCTGCCGGTCGCGCCGTTCTACACGCTGACGACGTGGTACCTGCTCGCGAAGTATCGGCGCGATCACCGGCGCTGCCACATCGATCCCGAGTGGGGACGCCAGCACCTGCCGTGGCACTACGATCACCACATGGGCGCGAACCAGCATCGCAACTGGGGCGTGACGTTTCAGTGGTTCGACAAGCTCGCCCGCACGCGCGAGCCGTACGTCGGCACCGACAAGGAGCTCGCCGATCGGCCGCGCAACCAGGAGCGCGCGCGCGTCGCGATCGCGGGCAGCTCGCCGCGCCCGCCGCGGCGGATCTCGTGGCGCGACGCGTGGCAGGCGCTGCGCCGAGCGGCGTAATTCGCCTTGAAATTGGTCGGACCTTTCGGGTATACGCGCGCTCATGAAGCGTTCGGCAATCCCGATGGTCGTGGGCGTGTTGATGATCGTGTTCGGGGGCATCGGCCTGGTCGTGAGCCTGGTGACGCTGAAGGCGGTGCCGAGCCATCACATGCTCGAGAAGTTCCCCGCGGTCGTGCTCGGTATCTTCGAGGTGATCGTGGCGATGTTGCAGCTCGACGCGGGCATCGCGTGCGTGCGGTACCGCCCGAGCGCGACGACCCGAGCCGTCGCGTTCGGGTTCGCACGCATCACGCTGACGGTCGGGACCGTGCTCGCGACCTGGCTCGCGTTCCGCCCCGATAGCGGCCAGGCGTCGAGCCTTCCGGCGTGGTTCGTGCTCGGGACGGTGGTTTCGCTGGCCTGGCCGGCGATCGTGATCGCGCTGATGACCCGGCCATCGGTGAAGGGCACGCGCTAGCCATGCCGCGTTCGGCCATTCCGCTGATGGTGGGGCTGTTCATGATCGTGTTCGCGGTCATCGGGCTGGTCGCGGACATCGTGATCCTGGACGCCGCGGCGGCCGATCAGATGGTCGCGGCGTACCCGTCGGTCGTGAAGCTCACCTTCATGCTCGGCATCTTCGACGTGATCATCGAATTGATGCAGCTCGACGCCGGCATCGGGTGTGTTTGCTACCACCGCACCGCGGCGAACCGCGCCGTCGGCTACGCGCTCGCGCGGATCTTGTTGACACTCGTCACGATCATCGCGGTGCGATTCATCTCGGGTTTCACGCCGGCGTTCGTGATCGCCATGACGCTCCTGGTGGTGTGGCCGATCCTCGTGATCGTCTTGATCACTAGGGGAACTTCGCCATCAGCTCGGGATACCCAGCGGCAAACCAGTTCTCGAGCTCCTTAGCGCGCTGCATCGCGAACGGGTGCGTGCGCCCGATCGTCAGCAAGATCTTGTACGCGCGATCGAGCGTCGTGCGATCGACCTCCTCGTACGCGCGCACCTGGCGCAGGAACTCCTCGCGATCCATGTCGGCGGCCATGCGCGTCGTGCCGCCCGCGAGCTTCATGAACACGTCGCGGCCGGGCTCGAGATCCTGCACGCACAGCAGCGCCGCGCGATCGGACGTCAGCTCGGCGCAGCGGAACCACTCGAGCAGCGCGATCACGAGCCCCTGGCCGAGCAGCGCGCCGATGCCGAGCGTGGCCTGGCCGAGCAGCGCGATCACCGCGGCGATGTTGCGCGCCATCGTGCCGTACAGCACGTGACCCGCCTTGATGTGGCCGACCTCGTGGCCGACGACGAAGAACAGCTCCTCGTCGCTCATCATGTCGATGAGGCCCGACGTCACCGTGATGAACGGCTTGGTGTGCCCGTACGTGAACGCGTTCGGCACCGGATCGACGGTCACGTACATCTCGGGCTCGGGCACGTCGAGGATCTTGGTCGCCCACGTCAGGCTGCGGTGCAGCCGCGGAAACATCTTCGGCGTCACGCGCAGATTCGACGAGATGTTCTCGACGTAATACACGCGCTCGAGCCCGACCTCGAGCACCTTCGCGAACAGCTTGTCGATGCCGGGGATGCGCTTCAACGCGTCGGTCGCGCGGCGATCCGATTCGTGGCGGAACTGTTCGACCGAGAGTCCCGCCAGCGCGCGCAGCTTGCGCTTCTTCTTGCCGTCGCCATTCTCGCTGTCCTCACCCACTCGACCATCATAGGCACACCTGCGAGAACATCTGGCGCGCCGTGGCACGAGGCCTGCTGAGTCCGTGCTCGGAGGTAGAGATATGAAGACGATAAGACTTTCCGCGTGTGGCTGGCTTGCCGCCGCGTTGCTCACAGCGTGCGCCGGTGAGGCACGGTACGGCGGCACCGTGGCCGTGACGACGCCCGACTTGGTCGAGGTCGACCCGGGAGTCCAGGTGGTGGCGGATGCCAATCAGCCGCTGTTCTTCGCAGACGGCTATTACTGGCTGTACAGCGACGGCGCGTGGCTGCGCTCGGATAACTACCGTGGCCATTTCGCGCGCGTGGATATCAACGTGGTGCCGCAGCACATCCGCGGCATCCAGCGCCCGCAGGACTACGCGCACTTCAATCACACGCAGCGCGGCCGCGAGCTCGCGCGCGGGCAGATCCAGAACAACCGTGCGCCCGAGCGCATGAACCAGCCCGAAGCGCGGCAGATCGATCGGCGCGACCTCAATCGCGACGACATGAACCGCGACAAGAACCTGGATCGCGACCAGCAGCTGAACCGCGACAATCAGAATCGCGAGGACATGAATCGCGAGGACATCAAGCGCGACGATACCAAGCGCGACGACATGAACCGCGAGGACCTGAAGCGCCAGGAGCCGAATCGCGACGACAAGGCCGCGCCGGTCGAGAAGACGCCCGAGAAGACGGCACCGGCCGAGAAGGCGCAGCGGCCCGACAAGGCGGACAAGACCGACAAGCGCGACAAGCGCGACGAGCACTAGCCGGCGGTCCGCGCCAGCCGGTCGATCCGCGCTGCGAGCGCGGCGTCCTGCTCGGCGTGCGGCAGCAGGCATACCTGCGCGAGCCAGTCGGTCGTGCACGCATGACGAAGCGTGCCGGCCGACTGTTGCTCGCGTCGCCATCTCGCGAGGACCGCGAGCGAGGCGCGATCGACGATGCGAATCAGGTTGTTGACGTAGCCTTCGCTGCGGCAAAGCCCGCCGGCGATGCGGCCACCGGTCCAGCCGCGATCGCGCAAGAGCTTGCACCACACGGCGAGCTCGTACGTGCTGATGTCCAAGGGTTCGAGCAGATCCACGACTAACTCCACGCCGGATCAACGCCGGTCTCGCCGGCGCCATTCCGATTGCGCTTGCGTGACGCGGCGCGCCGGCGCGAGACTTTAGGCGTGTACCGCGACGCTTCGATCGCCCTCGACGAACACGACCGCGCGGTAGGCGCGATCCTGATCGGCGAAGCGCTGCGCGAGGAATGCGACCGCGCCTGGGTTCGTTCGCGCGACCTCGAGACCACGTCGCCGCGCCAGCGCTGGCGCGCGATCGTCGAGATCCACGACCTCGTTCCGGAGATCTGGCGCCACCTCGATCGCGCCCGCAAGGTGCTCGCGACGCGCGGCGCGAACACCGCCGGCTACGACGAGCTCCGGCCGAACGCGCAGCCGACCGCCTCCAACCCCGGGCTCGACGGCGAGCGCGCGATCGACGAGGCCGCGATCGACGACGCGAAGCGCGGGCTCGCCGAGCTCAAGCTCGCGGCACCCGGCGCGGACTGGGCCGCGATCGAGGCGCGCACGCAAGGCCTCGTGCGGATCCCGTTCCGGCGCAAGCACCGCCAGCGGCTCTCGTTCGCCGGCGGTGCCGCGGCGATCGCATTCGCGGCATCGGCGTGGCTGTTCGCGATCGCGCCGGCACATGGCGAGGTCATCAAGCACGCGAACATGGCGAGCGAGCTGCGCCTGGTCACCGAGCAGCGCAAGCTCCAGATCGACGTGCTGATCGCGAATGTCGGCGAGCGCTGCACGCCGGCCGGCGCCCACGAGCTGATGCGGCTACTCGTGCTCGACGGCCGCAACGAGGACGCGCGCACGTTCGCGGCCGGCTACATCGCGCACTGCGGCGAGGATCCGGTCGTGGTGCACTGGGCCAAGGCGCCGCACCCGAAGCACTGACGCCGCTACGGGAACCGCAGCGCGGCGACGTACTTGTCCCAGCGCGCGCGAAACGCATCCATGTCGCGCTCGCCGAGGCCGGCCAGCGTCGCGACGAGCGCCGCGTACGCGGTCGGATCCTTCGCACGCCCGGCACGAGCGGCGCGGTAGAAGTCGCGGAGCACGCCCTTGTCCTGCAGGTAGTACAGCAGGTAGCGCGCCTCGGCGTAGTGCACGCCGCGATCGTCGTCGTAGAACGCGGTGTCGTCGAGCGCGGTCAGCGCGCGGAAGCTCGGCGCGTCGTCGGTGTCGAGCCCGTGTTGCAGGCCCGCGAGCCGCCAGTTCGTGAGCCCGACGATGTGGCCGTCGCGCTCGGCGCTTTGCTCGAACAGCGAGCCGAGGCCTTCATTCAGCCAGGCCGGCGCGTTCGGGAAGTCGGCCTCGACGTACGGGTGCACGATCTCGTGCACGAGCGTGCCGCCGCCGGTCGAGATGTCCATGAACAGGCCGCCGTCGCGGCGCGAATAGAACCCGTACGGCGTATCGGGTGGATCGTGCGCGAGCGCGCGCACGCCGCGCCGATACGCGGCATCGCCGTGAAACAGGTAGACATCGAGAATCTGGCGCGGTTGCACGGCGAAGAAGTCGCGCTCGAGGTGATCGGCCGCCCAGCGCACGGTGCGCGCGTCACGTGCGAGCGCGGCATCGCCGGCATCGCCGGCGACCACGAACGGCGGCTCGATGCGGATCGCCATGCGCGAGAGGCCGGCCGCGGCGAGCTTCTCGCGCAGCGCCATCACGTGCTGGACGTACTGCGCGCGCGTGAACCCGGCGTGCTCGGGCGCGGGCTGGGCAAGGCCGGCCGGGTCGGCGACGAGCGGGATGCGCACGAGCACGCGCTTGCCGGCGGTGCTCGACGGCAGCTGCCACAGCTTCTCGAACAGCGAGCGGCTCATGTGGCGATAGGCTCCGTCGTCCTCGGCCGGTTCTTGATAGACGATGTCGTCGTGGTCGGCGTCGTAGCCGACGACAAGCCGGAAGTGCTCGGTGGTGTGCGGGCGATCGTCGTAATGCATGCACACGATGCTCGGCACGCCTCGGACGAGATCGGCGTGCAGCGCCGCGAGCTCGCGATCGAGCACGGCCTGCGGATGGTCGGCATCGACGAGCGTGTACACGTTGGTCGGGCGGAAGCCGAGCGCCTGCACCGCGCGCACGAGCTCGGGCGTGTACGCGCCGCGACCGAGCACCGGATCGAGCCCGGTCGCCGCGAACACCGCGTCCTGGTCGTAGGTCTTGCCGAGGTGGTTCGCCCACATCGCGACGCAGGCTTCGCCGCAAAAGTCCGGCTCCTGCGTCACGTGCGGCACGCCGGCGATCACGACCGTAGCGAGCCGATGCGGCGGCTCGGCGTCGGCGGGCGACAGACACGAGGCACAGGCGACGGCGAGGAGCGCTCGACCCATGCCGATGAAAGGTAGCCGACCGATCGCCTTACGCAAACCTGACAGCGGGCGCGGCGGGCCGGGGCCATCGTGAGCGCATGACGAAACTGCTTCCGCTTGCCCTGCTCGTCGCTTGCGTGACGAGCCAACCGATCCCGCCGGTCTCGACGCCCGCCGCCGATTTCGCCCTCGCCGGGCGGCGCGCGCAGATGATCGAATGGCTCCGCGAATACGACGCCGCCGGCCAGTACCCGACCGACGCGCGCGGCCTGCCGCTCAGCGTGTTCCGCGACGCGCGCGGCATGCTGTGTCCGATGGCATGGCTGATCCACCGCTCGGGCCGCGACGACCTGGTCGACGCGGCGGTCCGCACGAACAATCACCTGCG
The DNA here is from genome assembly GCA_036490935.1 of Kofleriaceae bacterium. GTDB lineage: Bacteria > Myxococcota_A > Polyangia > Haliangiales > Haliangiaceae > JABFXX01. The sequence continues at coordinate 118,808 of DASXCY010000128.1, forward strand.
GCTCGCCGACGTCCACGCTGGCCCGCTCTACGACTGGATGACGAGCTCCGGCTTGACGCAGCCGGAGATCGCGATGGTGCAAGGCGCGATGCGGATCGAGCTCGCGCCGGACCGCGACGCCTATGTCATCGCCGCCGCGGCGCGCGCCGAGGTGCACGGCCGGCTCGAGACCGCGGTGATCGCGCTGCGCGACCTGGTCCGGCAGCGAACGCGCGTAGCCGTGCGAACCAGCGCAGCTTCGCCGCGAAGCTCGGGAACGACGCGTTGAGCCCGCTCGGGTTCGGCAGCACGAAGACGCGCGCACCGGCGAGGCGCTCGCGCTTCGCGCCGGGCCCGGGCGCGACACCGCGGCCGAGCACGATCGGCACCAGCGTGACGCCGACCAGCGCGACGACCTCGGGTTGCATCGCGCGCACCTGCGTGTGCAGGCGAATCGCGCCGCGCGCGAGCTCGTCACGCGTCAGCTCGGCGGCGGTCGGCGTCGGGCGTTTGCACACGTTGACGAGCGCCAGCCCGAACTCGACGAGCCGCTGATCTTCGTCGGCGCGCAGCTCGACGGGCAGCAAGCCGGCCGCGTGCAGCAGGCGCCAGAACGGATTGCCCGGGCCCGCAAAGTGATGACCGACGCGCCCCGACGTGCGACCCGGGTTGATGCCGACGAACAGGATGCGCGGATGCGCGGTGACGACGTCGCGAACCGTGGGCACTTTGCGAGGTTACTGCACGTCGACGATCGACACGCGCTGGCCGTGCGCGCGCGTGTGGCCGTCCTCGAGCAGCGCCTTCATGCGCACGAGATCGTCGTCGAGCCGGCGCTTCGGGTCCCAGCCGAGCAGGTGCGCGACCGCGTGGCCGACCAGGCCGCCGGGCGGGTGGTAGCGCATCGTGACGTGCACGCGAGTGCCGTCGGCGACCTCGTCGAACCGCACGGTGCCCTCGTGCTCGATCGGCTGGTCGGGCAGCGTGTGCCACGCGAGCACGCGATCGGGCACGAGCCGCGTCACGCGCGACACGAACTCGATGTTCTGACCGGCCGGGCCGTCGACGCGCCACTTCGAATGCGCGCCCTGAATCTCGACGTCCCGCACGTGCTCCATGAACCGCGGGAACTGATCGGGACGCGTCCACAGGTCGAACACCATGTGGATCGGCGCGGCGACCGTGATCGTTTTCTGCACGACGATCTCGCCGCTCGGCTCGACGAGCTCGCGCAGCGGCCGGTTGACCAGGCCGCGCACCGCGAGCGCGCCGCCGGCCGCGCCGACCGCGGTGCCGAGCACGCCGCGCTTGACGACGAGCCCGTACAGCGCGAGCGCGAGCCCGCTGCCGATCGCGCCGACCTGCCGCGACGGCGGCCAGGTCTCGCGCTGGCGCCGCACGGTGCGGCCGCCTTGCAGCGCCGGCACGTCGGAGCTGAGGTGGCGCTCGAGCCGATCATCGATGACGCCGTGGATGCCCGGGATGCGCGCGACCCGCGCGATCGCGTCGCGCGCCTCGCTCGCGAGGATCGGCCCGCGCAACACCGCGTGACCGCCGTCGATCTCGCACTCGATCGCGCCGGGATGCGAGACCACGCGGCCGATCGCGGCGCGCGCGCGGCTTTGCAAGACGCCGTCGGTGACGTCGTCCTCGAGTGCGTGCCTCACCTTGCCGCCGAGCCCGCGCATGCGCTGCTTCGCGTCGCGCGCGGCCTTACCGACGAGCACGCGCTCGACGCGCTGCGCGTGCAGGACCAGCTCGGCGAGCCGCGCTCGTCGCTTGCGCCCGCGCGCGGGATCGAAGAAGTACATCAGCCCGGCTCCGACCAAGAGCCCGCCGGGAAATCTCGTGATCGACATGATCGATCTCGTCGCAACATCGAGGCCAGGCGCAGAGGCTATCGACAGTCCTGGCCCGACTTGTAGGGAAGCTCGACGGAGACGACGTGGTCGAGCAAGTAAATCCCCCACGGCTCGACGACGTAGCTCGTGCAGCGGCCGACAGCTGGCTCCTCGATGCGCCGGGGCAAGGCGAGCGCGACCAGCACGCCGAGCAAGAACGCGATGCGCCTGCCGCGCGACGTCATGCTCGGATGTCCCTGCACCCGAGCAGCTTACCGGATCAGTTGAACACCCATTGACCGTCGGTGCCGAGCGAGGCCCAGGCCATCTCGCAGTCGCGCACGATCGACGCGACCTCGAACGGGCACAGCGCGTCGCCCTCGCGATTCAACGTGAACCGCTTCTCGACGATGCTCGCGCCGCGCGAGATCGCGGCGAGCGGGATCGCCGGGCCGAGCGAGCGGTCGGAGATCCCGACGACCGCATCGTGACAGTGCAGCGAGTCCAGGCCTTCGAGCTCGAGATCGATCACCGACTGCACGAGCGCGATGCCGCCGCTGCCGTTCTTGCGCGCGGTCTCGACGACCTCGGCGAGCTCGACCTCGGAAGCGGTGCCGACCTGCAGCACGATCGGCTTGCCGGTGCGCGCCGCGCGCGCGACCAGCTCGAGATCCGACCAGTCGTACACGAGATAGAACGCGGGGGCGCCGAGCCAGTCGAGCCGGTTCACGGCGTCCTCGTCGAGCGCGGTCGCGAGCATCGTGATGCCGCGCTGTTCGGCGCGCGCGTACAGCTTCGCGCTCCAGCCCCAGGGCATGCGCGCGAGCTTGATCGCGTCGGCACGGCTGTCGGCGGCTGCCTCGATCGCGGCGAGTGCGCGCTCCAGCGTGCCGAGCTCACGGCAATCCAGCGCCGCGATAATAAACGGCGGGTGCGTGGTCCCAACAGGTCTTCCGAAATCGAGCACGTCCATGTGTCGATGAATCGGCCAAAGTGTGGCCGATCTGTTCCCCCAGGCGAGTGAAACATATCGGGGCGCCGCGCGGAATTAGAAAGTTCCCGCTAAGATTTTTGCCGAGTGGCGCGGCGCTTCTACACGAGCCTGTATTTTCGCGTACTCGTCGGGATCGCGGCCGGGCTCGTCATCGGGCTGGTCGCTCCCGGCCTCGGGCAGGAGCTTAAGCCGCTCGCCGATCTGTTCATCGCCCTCGTCACGATGACGATCGCCCCACTCATCTTCTGCACGGTGGTCACCGGCATCGCCGGCATGACGAGCATGAAGGAGGTCGGCAAGGCAGGCGGGCTCGCGCTCGTGTACTTCGAGGTGGTCAGCACCCTGGCACTCGGGATCGGGCTCGTGATCGTCAACGTGGTGAAGCCGGGCGCCGGCCTGGGTTACCTGGCCACCGCGGCCGATCTGGACCGAGTGAACGGCGTCAAGCATGCCTCCGGCGATGCCGCCTTCCCGCTCGACATCATTCCGGAGCTCGGCGGCCATCATCTGTTGAGCGTGCTGCTCGTCGCGATCCTGTTCGGGTTCGCGCTGCACCGGCTCGGCGCGCGCGGCCAGCCGCTGACCGATTCCATCGCACGGATCGGGCGCGTCGTGTTCGGGGTGGTCGGGCTGATCATGGAGGTCGCCCCGCTCGGCGCGCTCGGCGCGATGGCGTTCACGGTCGGCAAGTTCGGCGGCGGCAGCCTCGCGTGGCTCGGTGAGCTGATGGCGTGTTTCTACGCGACGTGCCTCGTGTTCATCTTCGGCGTGCTCGCCCTGATCGCGCGCGTGCACGGCTTCTCGGTGTTCCGGTTCGTGCGCTACATCCGCCAGGAGCTGCTCGTCGTGCTCGGCACGTCGTCGTCGGAGACGGTGCTGCCGCGCATGATGGAGAAGCTCGAGGCGGCGGGCGCCAGCAAGCCGGTGGTCGGTCTCGTCATCCCGGCCGGCTACTCGTTCAACCTCGACGGCACCGCGATCTACGTGACGATGGGCGCGATCTTCCTCGCGCAGGCGACGAACACACCGATGTCGGCCACGCAGCAGCTCGCGCTGCTCGGGCTCGCGATGCTGATGTCGAAGGGCGCAGCCGGCGTGACCGGCTCGGGCCTGGTCATACTGATCTCGACGCTGGAGACGTTCAAGGACATCCCGGTCGCGGCGATCGCCCTCATCCTGGGCATCGATCGTTTCATGTCGGAGGCGCGCGCGCTCACGAACGTGATCGGCAACGGCGTCGCGACGCTCGTCGTGGCGCGCTGGTGCAAGGATCTGGATCGCGACAAGCTCGACGCCGCGCTCGCGGTTCAGAAGCAGCAGGAATCGCGGTAGCCGCAGGTCGGGCAGCGATAGTGCGCGTGCTCGGGCTGCATCTGACCGCCGCAGCTCGGGCACGTGGTCGACAGATCGCAGGCCGGCTTGGCCGCCGGGTCGTCGCTCGCTTGCGCCTCGCGCGCCACCGCGTGCGGCGCGACCGTGGCGATCGCCGGAAAGTCGCCGGGCGGCAGAGAACCGCGTGGGAATCGCTCCATACCGTCACGTACCACGGACGTCTGACGACGCGTTGATCTGCTGCTGGACCGCGTTCCAGTCCAGGCCGGCCTCGTCGATCACCTTCTTGGCGACGTAGATCGGCACGTGGCCGCCGATCGCGAGCGCGACCGCGTCGGACGCGCGCGAGTCGAGCTTGATGACGCGGCCCTTCGTGCGGATGTAGATCGAGCCGATGTACGTGTCGTCGCGGATCTCGTCGACCTGGACCTGAACCAGCTGGCCACCGAGTGCGGCGAGCACGTGATCGAGCAGGTCGTGCGTGAGCGGGCGCGGCGGCGCCGCTCCGCGCATGCGCCCGTCGATCGACGCCGCCTCGGTGCCGCCGATGAAGATCGGCACCATGCGATTGGACGGCTCGTCGACGAGCAGCAGCGCGCCCTGGCCCTGGATCGGCATCACGCGGTCCGGCTTCATCTCGACATAACCGGCCGGCAACCCGACCGGCTCCGACGGCTCGGCGTGCACCGGCGCGGGCGGTGGCGCCACGGGCGGCGGCGGCGCAGGAGCGACGCAGCCGAGCAGGAGCAGCGCGATCGGGAGCATTCGCATGCCGGTCACCATAGCGGAGGTAGCCTTGGTCATGATCCGAAAGCTGTCATCCGGCAAGTACCGCCTGTATTCGCGCAAGCTCGACCCCAAGACGCGCCGCCGCCGCAACCTGGGCACGTTCCGCAGCAAGGCCGCCGCGCTCAAGCACGAGCGCGCGGTGCAGTTCTTCAAGCGGCGCTGACGGTCACGGCCGCAGGAGCTCGGTGAGCTTCGCCTCGAGCGCGGCGAAGTCGGGAATGCCGAACGCGGTCGCGCGCACGACGCCTGCCTTGTCGACCACGATGACCGTCGGATAGCCCTGCACGAGGTAGTCGTGGTTCGCGGTGGCGTCGTGATCGAGCGCGATCGTGTAGCCGATCGGATGCGCCGCGAGGTGCGCTCGCACGGTGGCCGCCTCCTCGTCGGAGATGCCGATGACACGGAGGCCGTCCGCGGCGTGCGCGCGGGCGAGTGCGTCGAGGTGCGGCGCGGTGATCGCGCACGGCCCGCACCACGTCGCCCAGAACTCGACGACGACGACGTGCCCGCGCAGGTCGGAGAGCTTCACCGGCGGGCCGCCTGCAACGTTCTCGAGCTCGAGCTCGGGCGCCGGTTTGCCATCGAGCGTCTGCGTCATCACGCGCGGTCGCGGCTCGGGCGTCACCGTCAGCGTCAGCTCGGTCCCCGCGCGCCGCACCACGAACACGACGCGCTTCCCGCTCGCCAGCCCACGCGTCGCCGCGACGATCTCCGCACCCGACGCCACCGGCTTGTCGTCGATCGACACCAGCTCGTCACCGAGCCGGATCCCCGCGCGCTCCGCCGGCGCGCCACGCACCACCTGCAATACGCGCGTGGTCTTCGGATCCGGCCAGATGCCGACCCACGACGGCCCCTGCGGCTGCGGCTGCGGTTGCGGTTGCGGCTGCGGTTGTGGCGCGACCGGCTTCGCAGCGGGCGTCGAGCACGCGACCGCGGCCACGACGAGCAGCGCGCGCGTCATTTCGCCGCTTCGGAGACTTCGACCGGGTCGCCTTCCGACAGCGTCGGCACGGCGATCTTGACGAGCTTCTCGGCGCCGGTGAGGCCGGTGGCGATCCAGAGCGTGGCGCCGGTGTCGCGCTCGATGCCGATCGTGACGAAGTGCGCGCGGGCATGCGCGTCGACCGTCGCGACGCGCACGCCTTGCGAATCGTTGTACAGCGCGGTCGCCGGGATCTCGACGACGTGGTGCGGGACCGCGAGCGAGAGTTGCGCGGACACGTACATGCCCGGCAGCAGTGTGCCGTCGGCGTTCGGCACGTCGATCTCGGTGGTCATCGTGTGGAGCTCGGGATCGAGCGCGTCGGCCGCCCGCGTGATCTTGCCGGCGAACTTGCGGCCGGCAAACTCGCGCGCGGTGACGATCGCGTCGCCGCCCTGCTTCACGGTCGGCGCCACGGTCTGCGGCGTGTCGACGAACACGCGCACCGGATCGGTCGCGACCAGCGTGAACATCGGCGTCGCCGTGTTGCCCGTCGTCGGATCGCCGACCAGGTTGCCGCGATCGATCGTGCGCGACGTGATCGTGCCCGCGAACGGTGCGGTCACCTTTTGAAAGCCGACGAGATCGCTCAGCCGGCGCACGTTCGCCTCCATCGACGCGATGTTCGCCAGATCCGCGGACACCGTCGCGGAATCCACCTTCGCCGCCGACTGCGCTTGCTCGAGCGTGGCCTTCGCGATCAGCTGCTGTTGCGCCATCGTCACGTTGCGATCGGCGTTCGCCTTCGAGTACTCGGCCTGCGCCTTGGCCTGCTGCAGCGCCGCCTCCGCCTGCGCGAGCTGCGCGCGCGCCTGAGCGAGCTGCGCGTCGACGTCGGGCGCGTCGATCTCGGCGAGCACCTGGCCGTCCTTGACCTTGTCGCCGATGTCGACGTTCCACTTCTTCACGTAGCCGGCCGTGCGCGGATAGATCTTCGCCTCTTCGAGCGGCTTGACCACGCCGGGCAGCACGAGCGCCTCGCTGCTGTCGAGCACCTTCGGCGTCATCACCTCGACGCGCACGGCCCCGCTGTCGCCGGTCGCCGCGATCGCATCGCCGTGCGGTTTGCGCCGCTGCGACCATCCGAAGGCGAACGCGCCCGCGGCGAGCAGGACGACGATCACGAGCACGCGCCCGCGCGACGCGGTCGCCGGCGGCGGGAGCTCGAATCCTAGATCTTCCGGTTCTTGACTGCTCATACGAGATCATCCACGTGCTGGTGCACCGGTGGCTTGCCGCGCAGCAAGCTGTACATCACCGGGACAAAGAACAACGTTGTCACCGTCGCCAGAGTGAGCCCACCGATCACGGCGCGCCCGAGCGGTGCGTTCTGCTCGCCGCCATCGCCCAGGCCGATCGCCATCGGCACCATGCCGATGATCATCGCGAGCGCGGTCATGATGACCGGCCGCAGCCGCGTCATCCCGGCGGCGAGCGCTGCCGGCCGCGCCTCGCGCCCGAACCTGCGCTGCTCGTTCGCAAACGAGACGACGAGGATCGAGTTCGCGGTTGCCACGCCGACGCACATGATCGCGCCGATCAGCGCCGGCACCGACAGCGTCGTGCCCGACAGGAACAGGATCCAGACGATGCCGGCGAGCGCGCCGGGCAGCGCCATCAGGATGATGAACGGGTCGAGCCACGACTGGAAGTTCACGACCATCAGCAGGTAGACGAGCAGGATCGCGAACACGAGGCCCCAGCGCAGGCCGCCGAACGAGCTGTCCATCGTCTCGGCCTGGCCCTTCATCACGACGCGTGTGGCGGGTGGCGCGCGCTTCTGCATGTCGGCGACGACCTGCCGCACGCCGTCGGCGACCGAGCCGAGGTCGAGGTCCTCGACGTTCATCTGGACGTCGAACGTGCGATCGATGTTGTAGTCCGTGATGTTCGCCGGGCCGACGAGCCGGTGGATCTGCGCCAGGTTGCCGAGCGTCTGTGGCTTGCCGCCTGTCGAGATCGGCGTCGCGCCGAGCGCGTCGACCGAGCTGACCTCGTACTGCGGCGTTTGCACGGACACCAGGTACTGCACGCCGTGCTTGTCGATCCAGTACGACGGCGCCACCACGCCGCTCGACGACAACGAGACCAGCAAGTCGCTCGCGACGTCGCGCTCGGACAACCCGACCTGCTGCGCCTCGGTCCGGTCGATCGAGACCGCGAGCTCCGGCACCTTCTGGACCTGCGCGATGTGGACGTCGACCGCGCCGGGCACCTTCTTGATCTTGTCGACGAGCTGCTCGGCGAACGCGAAGCTCTTGTCCTCGCTGCCAGGCGGGCCGATGACCTGGAGATCGATCGGCGCCGCGAGGCCGAAGTTCAACACCTGCGTCGAGATGTCGGGCGCGAGGAAGAAGAACGTGGTCTCGGGATACGTGGCCGTCAGCTTCGCGCGCAGCGCGCGCACGTAGTCGGCGGTCGGCGCATGGCCGGGCTTGAGCGAGATCGAGATCTGCGCGTCGGCCGACGAGATCAGCGCGCCCTCGCTGAGCGACAGGTTGATGCCGGAGTAGGGCGTGCCGATCACGTCGAGCATGGTCTCGGTGTCACGGCGCGGGATCACCGTATGGATCGTGCGCTCGATCTCGGCGATGCGCTTCTCGGTCTCCTCGATGCGCGTGCCGGGCGCGCCGCGTACGTGCAGCTTGATGAGGCCGGCATCGACGGTCGGAAAGAAGTCGCGGCCGACGAGCGGCATCATCGCGAGCGAGCCGGCGGCGAACACGAGGAACGTGGTGACGACGAACGCGCGATGCTGGAGCGTCCACGCGAGCCAGCGCCCGTACGTCATCCGCAGCGACTCGAAGCGGCGCTCGAACCAGCGCGCGAACTCGTTCGGCGGGCCGTGATGCATCGCCTCGCGGGCGAGCAGGTAGCGGATCATCGTCGGCAGCAGCGTGCGCGACAGGATGTACGACATCACCATCGCGAACACGACCGCCAAGCCGAGCGGCACGAACAGCGACTTCGCGGCGCCGGTCAGAAACGCGATCGGCAGGAACACGATGCAGATGCACAACGTCGACACGAACGCCGGCACGGCGATCTGCTGGGCGCCGTCGAGGATCGCGCGCACGAACGGTTTGCGCTGGCCGACGTTCCGGTGAATGTTTTCGATCTCGACGGTGGCGTCGTCGACGAGCACGCCGACCGCGAGCGCGAGCCCGCCGAGCGTCATCACGTTGAGCGTGTAGTGGAGCGCGTGGAGCGCGATGATCGAGAACAGGATCGACAGCGGGATCGAGATGATGACGGTGAGCGTCGAGCGCCAGCTGCCGAGGAACACGAGGATCATGAGCCCGGTCAGGACCGCGGCGATGAGCGCCTCGCGCAGCACGCCTTCGATCGAGCCACGCACGAACACGGACTGATCGAACAGCACCTTCACCTTCATGTGACCGCGCGCCTCGACCGGCAGGTGATCGAGCGCGCGCGGAATCGCTTGCTTCACCGCGTCGGCGACGTCGAGCGTCGACGCGTCGCCGTTCTTGAGGACCGCCATCATCACCGAGCGGCGCCCCTCGACGTGGACCATGTTCGTTTGCGGAATGTTGCCGTCGCGCACGTTCGCGACGTCGCGCACGTACACGGTGCGGCCGTTCACCGTCTTGATCGGCAGCGATGCGAGCGCCTCGATCGCGGTCGGCGTCGATTCGAGGATGATCGGATACTCGTTGACGCCGAGCTTCGCGGTGCCCGACGGCAGGATCACGTTCTGCAACCCGAGCGCCCCCTGGACGTCGCGCGGCGACAGATTCCACGCCTGCAGCCGCTCCGGATCGATGTCGACCATGATCTGGCGCTGCTTGCCGCCGTACGGATACGGCAGCTGCGTGCCCTTGATCGTCGCGATCTCCTTGCGCACGTAGTTGATGCCGTAGTCGAACAGCTGCTGCTCCGACAGCGTATCGCTCTCGAGCGCGAGCATCATGATCGGCACGTTGGTCGCGCTGTACTGGATCATGAACGGCGGCACCGCGCCCGGCGGCATCGACCGCACCGCGGTCTGACCTGCCGCGGCGAGCTCCGCGAGTGCGTGATCGACGCTGGCACCGGGCTGCAGGTAGATCTTGATGATGCCTTCGCCGGTGAGCGTCTGGCTCTCGATGTGATCGACATCGGGCACCACCGTCAGGATGAAGCGCTCGAAGTTGGCGACGATGCGCTGCTCCATCTCGGTCGGCGGCAGCCCGCCGTAGTTGAAGATCACCGAGACGACCGGGATGTCGATGTTGGGAAAGATGTCGGTCGGCGTCTGGTCGATCGACAGGCCGCCGCCGAGCGCGATGACCAGCGCCATCACGACGAACGTGTAGGGGCGCCGCAGCGCCAGCCGTACGATCCACATCGACTGGGCCCCAGTTTGCCCGGACCGCGGCCGTTGGCCCAGCGCTTAACAGTACGTCACGAGGAATGCTGAGTGACGCAACCATTCGCCGGAACCGGCGCATCCAACGCCCGCAGGGTCGCCTCGCGTGCCAGCTCGAGCGCGCGCCGCCCGGCCTCGAGTCGAAACGGGCCAGACCGCGGCAAGCCCGCGAGCGCGAGCGTGACCATGCCGGGCCGGCGCGGCACCTCGAGCGTGCGCCGCCACGGCGAGCGCGACGCGATGTGGTGATGGAGGACGCGAGCTCCGGCGGGAAGTCCCGCGAGGCCCGGGCGATCGAGGATGCCGCCGTCCCAGTACGCGCGGCGCGCGATCCACACCGGATGAAACAGCCCGGGCACGGCGCACGACGCGCGGATCGCGTGCACGAGATCGCCGTCGTCGGTCAGTGCTGCGCAACGCTGCGCGTTGCTGCGCGCCACGGCAAAGCCGGGGCTTGCGAGCACGGCGGTCGCACGGCGCACGATGTCGAACACGCTGATCTGTACCGGCACCGCGCACGCGGCGAGCGCGGTCGCCGGCAGCATGTCCCGCAGCAGGCGATCGAAGCGGCGCCCCGCGAGCAGGCCGGCACCCGGCGCGGGATCCCAGAAGTCGCCGCGCTGGAGACCTTGCAGGCGAGAAGCGAGCGCCGCGGCGGGCAGCCCGGCCGCCCACGCACCGGCGACGAGCGCACCCGCGCTCGATCCGGACACGCGCGCAGGCGAGAGGCCGCGCGAGGTCAGCGCGTCGAGCATGCCGGTGTGCGCGAAGAACGAGAAAAACCCGCTCGACATCGCGAGCGCGAACGGCTCGCGCGCCAGCCAGTCACCGAGCGTGTTCGTCACCGCCGCAGCTTACGGTATCGCGGCGGCATGGAGCACACAGCTGGGCCCCGCCGATCCGTTCGCGCAGGTCTCGCGCGCCGAGGCGGCGGCCGTGGTCGCCGACATCCTCGACACGATCGACGAAGACCAGCGCATCGTGTTCGCGCTCGTCGAGCTGGAACAGCTGAGCGTGCCGAAGGTGGCCGAGATGCTCGAGATCAAGCTCAACACGGCGTACTCGCGGTTGCGGCTCGCGCGGGCAAGCTTCGAGCTCGCACTACGGACGCGAAAGCGATGACCCAGCTCGGACCCGAAGCGCGCGCGCTGCTGTCCGCGGCACGCGAGGGGCTCGGCCCCGATCATGCCGCGATCGTGCGCCTGCACGCGCGGATCTCCGCCGCCGCGATCGCGCCGGCACCACGCCCGTTGCCGGCGCCACCTGTGCGGGCCGCGCACGCGCTCGAAGCCGAACGTCCGCGACCCGGACCATCGAGTCCGGCGCCCGGACCGTCGCTGGCGCGCGAGGTCGAGCTGCTCGACGTCGCCGGCGCCGCGCTGCGCACGACACGCTACGCCGATGCGATCGACGCGATCGCGAGCTACACGCGCGAGACCGCCGGCCACGGCCAGCTCGCCGAAGAAGCCGCCGCGATCGAGGTCGAGGCCTCGTGCAAGCTCGGCGCGCCCGATGCCGCCGCGCACCTCGATGACTTCGACCACCGCTGGCCGCACTCCGGCGAGCGCGCGCGGCTCGCCGCGGCCTGCGCAGCTCGCTAGGCGTGCCTCACCGTGCCCGACCGTGCCTAACCGTGAAAGACGCGGCTCGCGACGATCAACCCGCCGTCGACCTCCAGCACCTCGGCGACCGGCAGGTCCGGCTCGCCGTCGACCTTGCGCACGTACTCCATGACCACGCGGCGATCGTCGGCGGTGAGCGCGGTCGGCTCGTAGCGCATGCTCGGCAGGCGCGCGAACGCGTCGGCCCACCACGCGCGCAGCGCCGCCTTGCCGCGCAAGAGCCCACCGGTCTCCGGGTGGCGCGCGCGGATCTTCGGCGACGTGTGCGTCGCGTCGTCGGCGTACAGCGCGAGCAGGCCGTCGAGCTCGCGCCGCTCGAAGCACAGCAGCCAGCGCTCGGCGATGCCGCGCAGCCGCGCCGGATCTCGATCGATCAGCTGGCGTTCGGACACGCGGCCGCCGTTCAGTGCTCGAGCGCGCGCACTTGCGCCTGCTCGTCGGCGAGGCTGTCGAGCTCCCAGCCCTCGAGCGAGTAGTACTTCTGCACGCCGCGGCTCGAGCCCGACAGCTCGAGGCAGTAGTCCATGCCGCCGTCGTTGCAGCGCCGCGCCGTCGCGTGCAGCTTCTCCTTGTCGCCGGTCTGCGGGTACACGGCGCGCAGCTCGTCGCCGTTGGCCTCGTACTGGAACGCCTCGTAGCCGCCCTTCCACGCCGACGTCGCCTGGAAGATGCCGATGCCCTCGTCGCTGAGCGTCGCGAACACCTGGAACGTGTCGCGATCGTTCTTCGGCACGTGATCGATCCACAGCCGGTTCTGCACCAGCTTCGCCTCGCCGTGCGTCGCGCGCGCGGTCGCCCGCGCATGCCACTTCCACGCCCCGAATCCGAGACCCGCGATCACCACGACCAGCACGAGCTTGCGCATGTCATCTCCTCCTGCTGCGTGTTGTACTACGATCTCGTCCCGGTGGAAGTCCCGCTCACGCACGTCGAGCGCGTCGTGTTCCCCGACGTCGGGATCACGAAGGGCGAGATCATCGCCTACTACCGCGAGGTCGCGGACGTCATGTTGCCCGAGCTGCGCGGCCGCCCGCTCACGATCGAGCGCTTCACCAAGACCATCGAGCAAGGCGGCTTCTACCAGAAGCACGCGCAGAAACATTATCCGGCGTGGATCGAGCGCGTGTCGCTCGGGAGTAAGACGATCGTCGCGTACCCGCTATGCGACACGCGCGACGCGCTCGTCTACTTCGCGAACCAGGGCGGGTTCGTGCTGCACGTGTGGACGAGCCGGCGCGCGGCGCCGCAGTTCCCCGACCTGCTCGTGTTCGATCTCGATCCACCCGAGGGCGGCTTTCAGCTGGTCAGCACCGCCGCGCGGCACGTCCGCGAGCTGCTCGACGAGCTCGACCTGCCGGCGTTCGTCAAGACGACCGGCTCGAAGGGCCTGCACGTGGTCGCGCCGCTCGATCCGCACGCGAGCTTCGACTCCGTCGGCGCACTCGGCCACGCGATCGCCGCGGTGCTGTGCCAGCGCCACCCCGACACGCTCACGACCGAGTTCTACAAGAAGGATCGGCGCGGCCGGCTGTTCCTCGACACCATGCGCAACGCGCCGGGCGCCACCGTCGTCGCGCCGTACTCGTTGCGCGGCAGGCCCGGCGCGCCGGTGTCGGCGCCGATCGAGTGGGCCGAGGTCGACGACCCGGCGCTCGCCGCCGACGGCATCCGCCTGCGCGATGTGCGGGCACGGCTCGACTCGCGCGGCGACCCGTGGCGGGATCTGCGCGCCGCCCCCGGCTCGGCGGACGAAGCCGCACGCCGGCTCGCCGCGCTGGTATCGTCCCCGCCATGAGATGCCCCGCGTGCGCGTGTGACATGGTCGCGGTCCAGGTGCGTGTCGTCGAGATCGACCGCTGCCCGCAGTGCGGCGGCGTCGCGCTCGACAAGGGCGAGACCGAGGCGATCGACGAGCTCAAGCTCGCGCACGTGATCGAAGGCGGGGTGGTCGCCACCACGCAGCACCGCCAGACTCCTGCCCACTGTCACGAATGTGATCGCGACATGATCGCGCTGCGCGGCGCCGGGGATATCGAATACGACTGGTGCGACCGCTGCGAACGGTTGTTTTTTGATCGTGGCGAGCTCACAGCACTTGGCTCGTTCGGACCGGAGTGATAACGATAAGTTCGCGTATTCCGGAAACCTATTATTGCGAATGTCAGACCGGCGAGGCAGGGTACGCCTCCCATGCAAACCGAGAACACCATGGCTGATGAAACCAATAAGCCCACGGGCGCTGGTCGGTACCACGAGCTGCAACAGCTCGTGGCCGGCATGGCCGCCGACTTCGAGAAGTTCTACAAGGACGGCAACAAGGCCGCCGGCACGCGAGTTCGCCTCGCGATGCAGGAGCTGAAGAACTTCGCGCAGACGGTCCGCAACGAAGTGTCTTCGATCAAGAACGAAGGCAAGACCGAAGCCTAGGCCATCGAGGCCGGCCAGGTCAGCGCGGGCGGCGGAAACGCCGGCCGTGCGAGCAGATAGCCCTGGCCGTACTGCGCCCCGGCCGCGATCACCGCGGCCAGCTCGTTTTCGGTCTCGATTCCTTCGGCGACGACCTTGGAATCGAGCTCCCTGCACAGCCGCACGATCGCGGCGACGAGCTTGTACAGTCGCGAGTTGGTGGTGAGACCTGCGATCAAGTCGCGGTCGAGCTTCACGATGCGCGGCCTCAGATCGGCGATGTACTTCAAGTTGGAGTAACCGGCACCGAGGTCGTCGACCACCAGGTGGACGCCGCGGCCGCGCACCTCGTCGAGGATGCGCTGGCAGAGCCGGAAGTGCGACAGCGGCACGCCCTCGGTGATCTCGAGGTAGACGTCCTCGGTGTGCTGGAAGATCGGGTCGTCGGGTTGGACGAGCCATGGCTCGTTGAGCTCGGCCGGGTGGATGTTGACGAACAGCGGGTGGGTCGTGCAGCCCTCGAGCGACATGCCGCGCAGCATGCGGCCGAGCTCGCCGGTGCAGCCTTCGGCGACCGCCGCCGCGAACAGGGCGAGCGGGCCATCGAACTCCGGCGCCGTCGTGCGGGCGAGCGCCTCGTACGCGTAGATCTTCTTCGTCTTCAGATCGACGACAGGCTGGAACACGATCCGGACTTCGCGCTCGGACATCACGCGGCGAATCGCAGCCCCGTCGACCATCAGCCGACTACTGTACGTCAGAACTGCGACGCGAGCGAGAACGCGATGAACGGGCCGCTCAGATCGAGGTGGCCGATCGACGAATCGCTCATCGGCAGGCGCAGGGTGCCGTCGTCGGGGGTCGACGGCTGGAGCGTCAGCGCAGGCGCGGTCGCGCGCGCATAGCCGGCCTCGACGCGGAACACGGCCGACCAGCGCGCGTGCTCGCGGCTGGCGAGCTCCACGCCGAGCGCGCCGCGGCCGATCGCGCCCCACCGCGCGTCGGACATGTCGGTGCCCGAGTCGTCGCTGATGTCGAGCGAGGTGCGCGAGCTGCCGGCCGACACCCGCGCGGTCGCGAGCACGTGGTCGTAGATGTGGTAGCGAACGCGCGCCGTGGCGAGGAGCTCGAACGTGTCGATGCTCGTGGTCATGGTCTGGAACATCGTGCCTTCGGCGCTGCCGAAATCGAGGCCGCCGCCGATCCAGAGCTCGAGGCCGGGCGCGAGCTCGCCGAGCGAACGCGCGTAGGCGAGGTGGCCGCCGCCGAGGCTGTTGTCGGTCAACGCGCCGGCGCTCGGCGAGCGCAGCGCGCGGAGCTCGGACCCGGCCTCGAGCTCGTTGCTTCCGGCGCGCGCGGTTGCCGCCGCGGCGCACACAAGCGCGATGGAGAGGGCTGCACGCATCGTCATCTACGGCTCCTTGTCGAGGAGGTTCGCGGCGAGAAAGCCTTCGTACACGCGCAGGTCGGAGCGCGTGGCGGTCGGCGACGGAATCACGGTGATGTGGCCGAACGGATCGTCGGCATGGTCGACGAGGATCTTGTCGGTTTCGGTCACGTACATGCCGGCCGGCGGATCGTCGAGCCGCAGGTCGCTCGGGTGCAGGTCATCGAGCTCGACGAAGCCGATGCGCGAGACGCCGGACGTCGCGCCGACGAGGTACGCGCCGGTCGGCGTGAACGCGTAGTCGTCGAGCGTACCGACGCCGAGCATCGGCGCGGTGGTCTCCGCGGTCATGTCGAGCATGCCGAGCACGGTGCGCGCGTCGTCGTGGACGACCATCGCGAGGTCGCTGTCGCCGACCGGTACGACGTCGCGCACCGGCTGGTCGAGCGTGATCGTGCGCGGCGTCGGCTCGACGAGCGGGTCGAAGATGTTTGCGAGATCGAGCACGTGCAGCTCCGGCAGATCGGCCGCGATCGACGCGAACAACGCCTTGGTCGGCGGGCTGCCGTCGCTGCCGTCGGGGAACAGCAAGATGCGATCGATCGGATCGGGCATCGCGATCGTGCGGAACTGCGCGGTGTCGGCCTGGATCACGACGATCTGGCCGGTGCTCGGCGTGGCGGCGAGCACGAAACGCGTCCCGTTCGGATCGTCGTACACGGCGATGTCGGTCGGGCCGCCGCCGGCGCCGAGCTCGGCGAGCTGCGGCAGGTAGTCGTTCGCGTCGGGGTGCGCGGGCGGCAGCGGTTCGAGCAGGACCTGCAGCACGTCGCTCGCGTGATCGCTACGCACGTACGCGCTCGCCGAGGCCGGCGCGAACACGATCTCCTTGGGAGACACCGACGAGCCGGCCTGGTCGAGGCGGATCGAGATATCGTCGCGCTCGGGGTGCGTGGCGTCGAACACGGTGAGGTCGTCGTCGGCGAGCACGAACGCGAACGTGCGCGGCGACGGATCCGCGGCGCCCGCGATCACCATCGGCGGCGACATCACGATGCCGTTCGGCTCCGCGCCGAACGAGCGGATGGTCTTGAGCGACGGGTTCGTGTCGCTCGGCGGCTGCGTGAGATCGACGACCGCGAGCTCGTTCGGGTTGCGAAAGAACCCCGACGAGTCCGGGCCGGCACCCGAGAAGTAGGCGATCGCGGTCGTGTTGTCGGGCGAGACCGCGAGCAGGTCGAACGGCGAGCCGATCGCATAGCCGAGCGGCCGTGCCGACGGATCGCTCGGATCGATCGCCCACAGCATCGGCGGCTGATCGATCTCGCCCTTCGTGATCGCCTCCTCGCCGCGCGTGACGACGAACAGCGTGTGCTTGTCGGGGCTCGGAATCGCGGCGATCGCGTTGCGGCCGATCTGCACCGCCTGGAACGCCGGTGTGTCGCTCGACAGATCGACGAGCGTCACGCGGTCGAGCGCCGAATCGACGTACGCCACCTTCGTCTTCATCGCCACCGGCGGCAGCACCGTCCGCTCGCGCGTCCACGCGATATCGCGATCCACCGAGCAGGCAGAGAGGAGAAGCGTTACCGCCAAGGCGCCTTGGCGGTAATTCTGATTCTGCGTGTTCATTGCACCACCTGGCTGTTGAGGTCGAAGCCGGTGACCGTGCGCATGGCATCGGTCGTGAAATCGACGAACGAGACGCGTCCGAGCGGATGGGTCTGCGACACGAACGCCTGGTTGGCGTCGGGCAGGATGCCGACGGAATCGGGCGGCGAGCCGAGCGCGTCGGTCGTCGTGATGCCGTCCTTCACGTCGACGACCTGGAGCTGTTTCGTCGTGTCGCTCGCGAGCGCGATGTAGAGCTTCGTCGAGTCGGGCGCGAACACGAAGTTGCCGGGATCGACCGGCGTGATCTCGAGCTTCGCGAAGCCGCTGCCGAGATCGACGAGCGAGTAGCCGTAGCTCTTGGCGATGAAGTCATCGAAGTCCGTCGCGCTTGCCGGATCGCCCGGCACCTTCGCATGCAGCACGACCGCGCTGGCGCCGCTCGGCGACAGGCCGACCGCGCGCACCCCCTTCTGCAGCGGCCATGTCGTGTGCGGATAGCCCGGCGCGTTCAGCTGGACCAGCGTGACGCGCGGATCGAGCGTCGCGTTCGTGTACAGGATGCCGCGCGTGCCGTCGGCCGACAGCGCGAGCGAGCCGAGCGTCGCGTCGGACAGGTCGACGAGGTCGATGCCGGAGGGATCGATCGCATCGGCGGGCACGTCGACGACCGCGAGCTGCTGCGCGTCGCGCAGCACGGCGTAGGCGCGCGTGCCGTCGGGCGACAGATCGACGTCGGTCGGCTCGGAGGCGAGCGGCAGCGCCCACGCCTGGCCGGGGTTCGTCACGAGGTCGACGACGCGCAGGCCGCTGTAGCCGCTCTGCCGCACGACCGCGTACGCGCCGGTCGCCGTGACGTTGACCTCGAGGTCGTCGGCCGGCACCGACGGATCGGCGACCGCGATCGGCGGCACGATCGACGGCCCGTGCGCCGTCGCGTACGCGAGATCGACCGCGGAGACGCCGTCCTGGGTGACCACGTACGCGTGCGTGCCGGTCGCGTCGAACTGCACGTCGCGCGGGCGAAATCCGACGGTGAGGTTCACCGACAGCTCGCTGCCGCGAGTCAGCGCGATCACCGCGACATCCTGGAAGCTGCCGATGCCGGTGAAGTGCGTGCTGTCGAGATCGAACCACACCACCGCGTAGTGGCCGGTCGGATCGACGTCGAGCCGGTTCATGTTCGGCTGGGTCGCGAGCGTGACGATCTCGTCGCCGGTGCCTGTCGGCCGCACGATCGTGACCGCCGAGTCGGCTGCGTCGAGCACGATCGCGGAGTCGCCGCCCGGGATCGACGCGACCACGGCCGGCGTGTGCCCGACGGGCGTCGCGCTGACCGCGAGCGTGCGGCCATCGATGCGCGCGAGCTCGTTCTCCGACGTCATCGCGACGTAGAAGTAGCGGCGCGAGCTGACCGGCTGGCTGAACGTGTACTCGGTCTCGGGCGGCGCACCGCCATCGCCCGCCGAGGACGGTGGCTCGCACAGCCCGAACTCGTTGCACACGGTGCCTGTCGGGCACTCGTTGGAGGACTGGCATTGCAGCGCACCCGCATCGGATGACGCACCGGTACCGCCGCCGCCACCGCCGCCGGGATAACCGGAGTCCGAGTTGCTGGCGCCGCATGCCGCGAGCAGAAGCCAAGGAAGCGCACGCATGCCGGCGGCTATTGCCGTCTGGCGTGCCGCGCGCCGGCGAGCGATTCCCGCGGCTTGCGCGCGCCGAGTCGGCCGGCGCGGCGGCGATCGCGACAGCGATGTCAGAGCCCGGCGACGCCGAGCAGCCGGCCGATGCCGGCCGTGATCGCGAGCGCGAGCGCGCCGCCACCCGTGACGCGCAGCGCCGCGCGCACGACCGGGGCGTTGCCGAGCCTCGCGCCGAGCGCGCCGAGCATCGCCAGGCTGACGAGCGTGACGATCGCGATCGCGCCGAGCCGGAAGCTCGCCGGCGACGCCAGCACTCCTGCGATCGGCACGAGCGCGAACGTCGAGAAGCTCGCGGCCGAGACCACCGCGGCCTGCACCGGTCGGGGCCGCGTGCGCTGCTCGATGCCGAGCTCGTCGCGCAGGTGTGCGCCCAGCGGATCGTGCGCGGTGAGCTGCTTCGCGACGTCGAGCGCGAGCTCCTTGCCGAGCCCGCGCTTCACGTAGATCGCCGCGAGCTCGTGCAGCTCGGCGTCGGGCGCGTCCTCGAGCTCCTCGCTCTCGATCGCGATGTCGGCGTCCTCGGCGTCGCGCTGCGAGCTCACCGAGACGTACTCGCCGACCGCCATCGACAGCGCACCCGCGAACAGCCCGGCGATGCCGGCGAGCAGCATCGCGCGCGTGCTGGCCTCGCTCGCGCCGACGCCCATCATCAACGCGGCCGTCGACACGATCGCGTCGTTCGAGCCGAGCACCGCTGCCCGCAGCCAGCCGATCCGATCCGCCGCGTGATGCTCGTGGTGGTGGCGCCGGCGCCCCGGCGTCACTTCTTGTCGCGCTCCGGCCAGAACCCGACGACCGCGGCCGGAATCAACGGCCACAGCAGCACCTCCCAGAGCGGCTGCTTCAGCACGCCGACCGCGAGCAGCGCCGCGCACAGCCCGAGCTCGACGACGCGAGCGCGCGCGTACTTGCGGCGCCACGCCGGGCGCAAGAACAGCAGGCACAGGTCGAGCGGCAGGAGCACGAGACAGGTCTCGTTCCAGTGCACGTACGGCAGCGGCGAGATGATCGCGAGCACCCACAAGATGAGGCCCAGCAGGAATTGCGGGATCACCGCGAACGCCATGCCGGTGCGCTGGAAGCGGCCCCACTTGCGCGTGGCCCACGCCGGCGCGGTGAGCACGAGGATGATGAGCGCGAACCAGACGCGCCCGCTCGGCCCGTCGTCGGGCACGTCGACGCCGCGCTCGATGCAGTTCTTCGCCGAGCTCCCGGCGCACTCGCGGCGCATGTAGATCGGGACCGGCTGGACGCCGAACTTCTTCGCGACCGCCTCGCGAAGAAACTGCGGCAGGAACATCCGCTCGTAGTAGGTGGGCACGCGATCGGTGACGCGGCCCATCGCGATGTCGGTGATCAGGAGCGACGTGCGCGACATGCTGGGCATGCCGATGAACCCCTCGCGCGCGAGATCGCGATAGGTCTTGCCGTCGCTCGGCTCGGTCATCGCGCGCAGTGAGCCGCCCGTGGCGTCGTCGATGATGTCCCGGATTCGCGTCGTGCAGTTGTCCCAGAAATGGTCGTACGCGTAGTAGCGGTTGTCGGGCAGGATGTCGTGCTCGAGCCGCTCGATCGTCTTCTGCTTTTGATCGGGCGTCAGCGGCAGCGGCTGCACCCAGATCGTGCGGTCCGCGTAGGCGTAGACGGCGAGCATGTTGTTCGGATCCATGCGGTCGGCCCAGAAGCTGTGCGTGCCGCGGAAGAAGCCGAGCGTCATGTCCAGCGGATGCGTGAAGTCCGCGACGCCGTAGTTGAAGCAGGTGTCCTGCGCCGGATCCGCATAGACGACGCACAGCGCGATGTGACCGTGGCGCTCCCAGATCAGCGAGCCGACGCCCATCGTCACGAGCTCGACGACCGGGTACGCGTGATCGCCCGGCGGCGCGGCATGTTCGGCGACCGCGCGCAGCGCGTCGTCGCCCGAGCGTTGCGCGCGAGCAGGCGCGGCCATTCCGACGAGCACGGCGAGCACGAGCGCGGCGCGGGCGAACATCGCGCGAAGCATAGTACACTGCGAGGGCGTGAGCCCGAACGTCGCCAAGTGCTTGCTGGTTTCGAAGGTGCTGATCGCCGACGGCATGGTCACCGAAGATGAACGGGCGTTCCTGCACGAGGTGATGAAGCGGTTCGGGCTGTCGGTCTCCGAACAGCTCTCGGTCGTCGACCTGAAGGGCCTCGACGATGCGGCGCCGGTCGTGCTCGCCCTGCCGCTCGAGGAGCGCCAGGCGCTGCTCGATCTGCTGGTCGACGCGGCCTCCGCCGACGGCCACCTGTCGCCGCACGAGCTCGCCACGATGAAGCGGCTACGCGCGGCGCTCGGCCTGTGAGGCGCGCAGCGCACGCACGATCTCGCCGGGATCCGCGTTGTCTCCCGGGGAAGCCGACACGTGCTGCCACAGCACGCGGCCGTCGCGCGCGATGACGAGCACGCCACCTTGCTGCGTGTTGTCGCCCTGCGTGCGGCCCTGCCGGTAGCCGCGCGCGAACGCACCGACGGTGCGCGCCGCGGCGCCGAGGCTGACGAACGTGCGCAGCCCGCGCTTGAGCTCGGCCGCGCGAAACACCTCGAGCGACGGATCGGTGAGCACGGTGCCGGTGAAGCCGGTGGTCTCGCGAAACCCGGCGATGAAGCTCGGGCTGCCGTTGCCGATCACGTACAGCTCGCCGCCCTCGGCGTGGATGTCGTCGATCCGGCGGTGCAACTGCACCACGTGCTCGCGGCAGTGCAGTCAACCGAAGTGGCGCACGAACGCGAGCACGGCGGTGTGGTCGCGCCACAGCGTGCCGAGCGCGACGCGCTGGTCGTTCGCGTCGAGCACGGTCATCGCGGCGAGGTCGTCGGCCCGTTGCACTAGTCGTTCTCCGCCGGGTACCAGCCGATGCCGCAGTATACCGCGTCGAACGTGCCGACCGCCGACCACGCCGTGGTGCCCTGCATGTTCACGTCGAAGCTCCCGCTGACCGTGCCATCGCCTTGCACCGTGACCGTGATCGTACCGCCGCTCGGCGCCGAGATGCACGACGACTCGCCGCCTCCGACGGGGCGCTGCAGGGCCCAGTAGATCGCGATCGCCTCGCCCGCCGCTGGCGGGTCGTCGATCGAGATGTTGTAGGTGCCCGGCGTCACCGAGCCGAGCTTGAAACCGAGCACCTGCGTGCCGTCGGGGACCTCGGTCGATTGCTCGTCCCAGGCCATCAGGCCAACGCCGCCCGCGTCGCACGCGATCGCGTGATCGATCAGGAAGATGTCGAGGTCACCCGGCTGCGTGACGTGACCGGTCGAGTACGCCGCCGCAAGCGTCGAGAATGTGGGCGGGCCGAGGCACGCCGCGATCGGCGCCGAGATCGTGCCGCTGCCCATGCCGATCGACTGGCTGCCATCGCCGGGCGGCGGCGGCGAGAAGCCGCCGTCGCCGCGCGGATCGAAATCGACGCGACCGCATGCCGCGACCACGAGCACGAGCACGAGCACGGCGAGCGCGCGCGTCATCGCTCGACGCGACGGCCCGGGCTCCAGTCGACGATCTTGTCGGTGCGCGTCTCGAGGAAGCGCGCGAGCCGGTGATAGTCGCTGCCGTACTTGATGAACCGCACGTCGGTCTTGAGCGTCTGGTGGTTGACGAGCTCCTTGAACGGCACGTACGCGAGATCGAGCTGGCCGACGACGCTCACGAGGAAGCCGTCGAGGTTTTCTTCGACGAGCGCGCGATACGCACCGATGCCGAGCTGGCTGCCGAGCATCACGTCGAACGCGTGCGGCGGCGCGCACCGCGACTCGTAGCCGAGCTGCAACCCGGTCAGCTTCTTCTTGCGGCTCGTGCGTTGCTCGTAGCGCTTGGCCGCGAGCTGCGCGACCAGCTTGCCGAAATCCATGCGCCCGAGCGACAGGTGACCGTGCTCGTCCGTCGGCAAGCCCTCGACCTGCTGCTCCGGCAGCATCTCGGCGAGGCCCTCCGCGAGCACGACCGTGCCGTAGTGCTTGCCGCGCTTCTCGCGCGCGAGGATGAGATCGACGACGCGATCGACGAGCGCGTCGAGCGACAGCTGCGGCCGCGCCGGCGTGCTGCCCGGCGCGAGCAGGTCGTTCACGACGTCCTCGACCGCGAGCACGAGGTTCGCCTCGCCCGCGATCGCGACGGCGTACGACAGCCAGCCCGCCTTGCGCCCCATCGTCTCGACGACGAAGTAGCTCGACGTCGCGATCGCATCGGCGCGCAGGTTCTGCAGCTCCTTCGCCATCACGTCGGCCGCGGTGAAGAACCCGAACGTGAAGTCGATGCCACGGTAGTCGTTGTCGATCGTCTTGGGCAGGTGGACGACCTGCACGCGCCGCGCTTCCTTCGGCAACCGCTTCTGGTATTCGTACAAGAAGTTGGCCGTCTTCAGCGTGTCGTCGCCGCCGATCGAGATCAGCGCGTCGATCTCGAGATCGACGAACGCGTTGTAGACGTTGCGCAGCCGCAACGTCTTCTGCGGATCGTCGAGGTCGCTCGGCTTGTCGATGCCCTTGCCCGGATTCGTGCGGGCGGTGCCGATCACGATGCCGCGCGAGTTGCGCAGCCCCGACAGATCCTTGTCGATGAAGATGCGGTAGTGCTCGTCGGGCAGCAGCCGGTGCGTGACCGGGTGATACAGCTCGAGGTTCGAGTAGCCGTGGAAGAAGCCGATCACCTCGCGGCCGTCTTCCATGAACGAAGTCGCGGCCGACGAGATCACGGCGTTCGCGGCCGGCGCTGGCCCGCCGGAAAACACGATGCCGACGCGCTGGATGTGGTCGCCCTTCCGGTTCACGGGGGCGGACCTTACCTCAGATCATTGACCGGCGACGTACGCCCACCACTGCGACACGCTCTGGTCGTTGTTCTGAGCGAAGAACACGATCTCGTTCGGGCGCATCGTCCCCGCGGTCGTGCGCGTGAGCGTGAGCGTGAGCTTGTCGCCGTTCGTCCCGAAGTACTTGTCCCAGGTGAACCGGAAGCTCGACGTGCCGCCGCTGTACTGCGCGGAATCGTAGACCTGGATCGGATACTGGTCGCTCATCGGCGCGTCGGTGAACAGGTCGACCTCGAGCTGGATCGGCTGGTTCAGGTTCGCGACGACCCCCTTCGTCATGATCTGCTGGCCGCCGTGCGACGTGATCGTGAGATCGGGCAGGTTCGGCGAGACGCCGAGGTAGGGCGTGGGCATCGCCGGCACGCATGGATCGTGGCCGGCCGCGGCCGACACGTTCGACCACGTCCGCTGCACGAGGTAGTTCGAGACGAGCGGCTGGAACGCCGCATCGACGTACTCGCACATGTCGCCGAGCTCGGCGCCGGGCGTGCGGCCCCACGCGGAGTGCTCCTCGTCGATCTCGGTGTACGCGGGATCGGTGAACGGATGCGGATCGGTCGACGCTTCGAGCAGCTCGTGGCTGGTCGCGAACGTGACGACATCGAGCGGACCGGTGAACACCGACGAGTGGCAACGCGGCACGAGCGCGTACACGGCTCCGTTGTTGGTCTCGGAGTGATAGCCGGCGAACGACGTGCAGCTGGCCGAGTTGCCCTGCGTGAGCGTCACGCCTTCGGGCAGGAACACGGTGTAGATCGTGTTCGGATCGGCGGCCGGGAACTGCGCGTCGACCCAGGCCGAGAGATCGTCGTCGGTGGCCGGCGGCGTGTCGGTCGAGACGATCGTCGGCAGCACGGTGAGCGCGCCGACGCCGTACTCGGTCGAGATCGCCGTCCAGTACGACGACGTCGACATCTGCGTCAGCATGTCCTCGAGTGTCGCCTGCGCCGAATCGTCGCCCGTGTAGAAGATCGGTTGCACCTTCGGCGTCGCGAGCACCGGGCCACCGCCGCTCTGCACCTGCGGCACGTCGGCGTGCGTGCCCTCGACGAAGCCGGTCGGCGCATCGGGCGCCGGTGGCGCGGCATCGGGCGCGGCCTGGTGCTGATTGTCTCCGCACGCGGCCAGCGCGAAGCACACACACGCGAAGTAGCGAGCGTTCCTCATCATGACGACGCGAGCCTCCGTCGCGACGTGTAACGTGTCTACCCACAGGCGATCACCGATCTGAGGCTATAAATGAGCGATGCGTGCGCCGCGGATCGTCGCAGGTGTTGCTTTTTGCCTCGGTATCGGGCTCGCGATGCCCGTGCGGGCCGACGACGTGCTCCATCCCGGGACGCCGGCGCTGGATCCACCGACGCTGGTCGCGCTCGGCGTGGTGCTGCCGATCACCGGCGACGACAACTTCACCGCGACGGTCAGCATGCGCTACCGGGTCACCGGCACGACGGCGTGGCACGACGCCATGCCGCTCCAGCACGTGCACGCCGAGGCGGTCGTGGGGCTGACCGTGGCGCCGCAGTTCGCGGGATCGATCTTCGACCTCGCGCCCGGCACCAGCTACGACATCGAGCTGCACGCGGTCGACACGGACGGCGCGGTCGACCAGACGCTCGACCTGACCGGCTCGACGCGGCCGGTGCCCGCGCACGATCCGATGAACCCGCACGTCGTCGCGGTGACCGATGCGGCATCGCTGACGTCGGCGCTCGCCGCCGCGCAGCCGGGCGACGTGATCACGCTCGCCGACGGCACGTATGCCGGTTCGTTCGCGCTGAACACGAGCGGTACGGCGAGCGATCCGATCGTCATTCGCGGCACGAGCGAGGAAGGCACGATCCTCGACGGCGGCGGTTGCCCCGCGTGCAACATCCTCGAGGTCTACGGCAGCTACGTGCACCTCGAGCAGCTCACGCTCGCGCATGCGAACCGCGCGCTGCGTTTCCAGACCGCGGGCGCGACCGACGACGTCGTGCGCTACGTGCACGCGAAGGACGTCGTGCTCGGCTTCGGCTCGCAGCCGGATCAAGCCAGCTTTTACTACAGCGACAACACGCTCGAGGGCCGGCTCGTGTGGCCGTGCGTGTACGCGTCGCTCGACACCAATTGCAACGGCTCGCCGGCGATGATGGGCCTGCACGCGAACGATGACGGCATCCACGTCGAGGGCAACGGCCACGTGATCGCCTACAACCGGATCTCGGGTTTCGGAGACGCGATGAAGGTCGAGGAGGACGGCTCGGTCTCCGACGATTTCTACGGCAACGACGTGCTGTGGACGTACGACAACGCGATCGAGCTCGACACGACCGTGCGCGGCGGGCGCGCGCTGCGCAACCGGTTCACGAACACGTACGCGACGCTGTCGTTCCAGCCGATCTACGGCGGGCCGTCGTACGCGATCCGCAACGTGCTCGTGAACGTGGTGGACGAGCAGTTCAAGCTGCACGCGAACGGCTCGACGCCGACGGTCGGCGCGGTGATCCTGCACAACACGATCGTGCGCGCGACGCGCGCGGTGCAGTGCGCGACCGCGAACGCGCCGCTGTACTTCACGGTCGAGAACAACCTGTTCATCGGCCCCGCCACCCTCGATCCCGACGGCCACGTCGTGCGCTGGGACGTGCCGAGCGTGTCGACCGGCACGATCGACTACAACGGGTTGTTTCCGGACGGGATGTTCGAGTACGGCTACTCGCCGATGGGCACGACGTACGCGAATTTCGCCGCGGTGGTCGCGGCCGGCGGGTTCGATCAGCACTCGCAGCTCGTCGGCGCAGGCGTGCTCGCGGATGGCAGCGTCGGTCCGCCCGACGCGATGACGACGCTCCAGCCGTCCAACCCGCTGCTCGCGCCGGCCTCGCGCGCGATCGACTCCGCGCTCGTGATACCGAATGTCAACGATGGCTTTACCGGCGCGGGGCCCGATCTCGGCGCGCTCGAGGCCGGCTGCGCGGCGCCGCTGTACGGGCCGCGCCCGGCCGGCATGGACGAATCGAACACGAGCTTCGCGTGCAACGCCGCCGGCGCGGGCGACGGGCCGATCAGCGACGGCGACGACACCGGGCCCGGCGGCGGCCACTCCAGCGGCTGCTGCGACGGCTCCGGCGCGGGCGGCTCGACGATGCTGCTCGCGGTCGCGCTCGGCGCGCTGATCGTACGCCGGCGTCGCAAACCGTAACGCGGCTTGCGCGACGCGTCGGTGTGGACCTAGCTGGCCCTTGCGACCGACATCCCGGGACGTGCCACGTTCCAACGTGAAACGTGAGTGAGAACGAGCCAGCTGCGCCTCTTGTCGTGGGTCGTTACCTGCTGCACCGGCCGATCGCGCGCGGCGGGATGGCGACGATCCATCTCGCGCATCTCGTCGGCGACATCGGGTTCTCGCGGATCGTCGCGGCCAAGCGCCTGCACCCCGAGCTCGCGCGCAACGGCGAGGTCGTCGCGATGTTTCTCGACGAGGCGCGCATCGCGTCGAAGGTGCACCACCGCAACGTCGTGCCGGTGCTCGACGTCGTCACGGCGGCGGGCGAGGTCGTGCTCGTGCAGGAGTACGTGCGCGGCGCACCGCTGTCGCGCCTGCTGCAGATCGCCGCCGATGCCGGCTCGCACGTGCCGGTGCCGATCGCCGCGTCGATCGCGAGCGGCGTGCTCGCGGCGCTGCAGGCCGCGCACGACACGGTCGACGAGCTCGGCGCGCCGCTGCACGTCGTGCATCGCGACGTGTCGCCACAGAACATCCTCGTCGCGACCGACGGCGCGGCACGGCTCGTCGATTTCGGCGTCGCGAAGGCGGCGGCCGCCGCGCACGTCACGCGCAAGGGCACGTTCAAGGGCAAGCTCGCGTACTCGGCGCCCGAGCACATCCGCGGCCGCGCGACGCACCAGAGCGACATCTTCTCGCTCTCGATCGTGCTGTGGGAGCTGATGACCGGGCGGCGGCTCAATCGCGCGAGCCTCGGCATCACGAAGCTCATCGAGCGGATCCTCGCGAACCAGCTGCCGACGCCGACCGGCGAGCTCGCCGACCAGCGCGGATTGATGAGCGGGTATCGCTGGCAGCAGCTCGAAGCGCTCGAGCCGATCGTGATGAAGGGGCTGGCGGCGGACGCGCGCAAGCGCTGGAAGACGGCGCAGGACATGGAGGATGCGATCGCGGCCGCGGTGCCACTCGCGAACAGCGCCGAGATCGCGGAGTGGCTCCATATCGTCGCGAAGGATTTTCTCGAGGAGCGCGAGCGGATGATCGCCGAGGACGAGGCGCGCTGGCGCAGCTCGGCGCGCATGTCGAGCCCGAACCTCGCGGACCTCGCCATCGCCGTGCAACCGGCCGAGGAGGATCCGGTGCCGTCGCTGCGCCGGCACGTGCCGAAACGCGTGCTCGCCGGCGCGGCGGCGCTCGCGGGGGCCGTCGCGCTGATCCTCGCGATCGCGCTCGCGTGGCCGGATCGGCGGCTCGACCAGCTCGCGCCGCCGCCGCCGGTGCCCGCGGCGGCCGCCGCGCCGGTCTCGTTGCCGGATCCGGCGCCCGTGCTCGCGCCGCCGCCCGGGAAGAAGTGCGAGATGGTGCCGCCCGTGCCCGCGGCCAAGCGCGTCGTGCACGTGGTGCGGATCGCATCGCCGCCGCGGGCCGCATCACCGCCGCGCGCGCCGCCTGCACCCGCATCACCGGCGGCTGCGAAGAAACCCGCGATCGATTGCAATCCGCCGTATTACTTCCAGGGCGCGAAGAAGGTCTTCAAGCCGGCGTGCGTGTGAGACGATGCGCGCGTGGACGACGAGATCCGCACGCGGCGGTGGCAACGCCTCGAGCCGCGCGCGATCGATCCCGATCCGCTGCAGGCGGTGCGCAAGGCGATCACCGCGGTGCGTGCGAGCCCGCGCGATGCCGAGGCGCGTCACCGGCTGCGCGCGCTCGCCGGCGATCCGGCCGCGCGCGAACAGCTCGCGCTGCTGCTCGGCGACGAGGTGCAGGCGGTCACGAGCCGCGACGTCGCGTTCGCGTTTTACGAGGAGCTCGTCGACGTCCACGAGAACCTCGACCAGCCGCTCGAGACGATCGCGGCGATGGAGGCGCTCGTCGCGCTCGCGCCCGAGCACGTCGACAACCTGGACCGGCTCGCGTGGCTGTACCGGCGCGCCGAGGCGTGGGCGAAGGCCGCGCAGACGTTCGAGCGCGTCGCCGAGCTGTCGCGCGATGCCCGCGCACACGCCGCCTCGCGTGCGGCGGCGACCTTGTATCGCGATCACGGCAAGCTCGAGCAGGCGGTCGCGATGTACCGTGCGATCGTCGCGCGCCGTCCGGCGGATGCCGATGCGTGGCGCGCGCTCGACGAGCTGCTCGAGCGGCTCGCGCGCTGGGCCGAGCTGGCCGAGGTGCGCGGCACGCTCGCGACGCTCGCGCCGAACGCGACGGATCGCGCGATCGCGTTGCGCGCGCAGGCCCGCGCACTCGAGCAGGCGGGTGATCGCGCCGGCGCCGCCGCGCTCGTCGCGCGCGCCGCGAAGGACGCGCCCGATCACGTCAGCGGGCTCGTCGACTACGCGAGCGTGCTCGCCCGCGAGGGCAAGGCGCGCGAGGCAGCGGACGTGCTCGCCACGCGCGTCGCCGAGGCGGTCCACGACCTGGCGCCGTCCGATCAGATCGCGGCGCTGCGGCTGCGGCTCGCGGGTTTTCTCGACGACTGTGGCGACCGCGCGGCGTCGGCGGCGGTCGTCGACGAGCTGCTCGCGGCCGCGCCCGACTACGCGCCGGCCCGCGAGCGCCTCGTGCAGTACGCGCGGCAGTGCCTCGACGCGCGCGATCTGCGCGCCGCCGCGCGTGCGTTCGAGCGCGCGGCCGAGCTCGCACCCGGCGACGAACGCCTGCGCGCCGAGCTCGCCGAGGTCCACAACGCGCTCGCGCTCGAGCGTGCGCTCGCGCGCGCCGACCAGCTGCCGCCCGACGCCGCGGTCGAGCACCTGCGCGCGACGCTCGCGGATGCGCCCGAGGCGACGCGGCCCGAGCACCTCGCGAAGCTCGTGCTGCGCTACGCCGCGGCGGTGGACGCGACCGGCGACGGCGATCATGCGCACCAGCTGCTGCAGGAAGCGCATCACCTCGCGCGCCGCGATCTCGAGATCACGCTCGCGCTCGGCGAGAGCTGCTTCGCGCGCAAGCTGTGGCGCGAGGCCGCGATCCACCTCGGCTCGCTCGCCGAGCATCCCGACGCACCGCAACACGCCGCCGCCGTCGCCGCCGGCCTGGTGCGCGCGGCGCATGCCGAGGTGCGCGCGCTGCGCCCGGGGAACGCCGCGAAGCACTACGAGGCGGCGGTGCGCGTCGATCCGCGCTGTGGCGCCGCGTGGCACGCGCTCGCCGAGGCCGCCGCCGAGCGCGGCGACATGGCGCGCGCCGAGCAAAGCTGGGTGCACGCGGCCGACGCCGGCGACACCACGGTGCTGCGCAAGCTGCTCGCGGTGCAGCGCAAGCGCGGCGCGCCCGAGCGCGGCATCACGTGCGAGCGGCTCGCCGAGCTCGAGGCCGATCCGCGCGCGAAGAAAGAGCTCGCCGAGGAAGCCGTGCAGGCTTACGAGTCCGGCGGCGAGCTCGCGGCGGCCCGCGCGATGGCCAGGAAGCTCGTCGCGGCGCACCCGCTCGATGCCGATGCGATCGCGTGCGCGAGTGCGGTGGCGCTGGCCGCGGCCGACTTCGAGGCCGCGACCGCGTGGCTGCATCGCGCGCTCACGCGCTGGGAGGCCGCCGGCGATCCGGGCGAAGGCGATCCGCGCCGCGCCGAGCTGTGGCGCCGGCTCGGCGATGCCGAACGCGCGCGCGGCGAGCTCGGCTCCGCGCTCGCGGCGTATCAACGCGCGGTCGTGATCGCGCCCGACTCCGACGGTGCGCTCGCCGCCCGGCGCGGCCTGGTCGAGCTCGCGGCCACGCACGGCCGGCCCGGCGGCGACGCGCTCGCCGCGCTCGTCGAGGCCGAGCAGCAACCGGCCGACGTGCTCGCGTGGGCGCGCGAGCTCGCCCGCGCCCGCAACGTCGATCACGCGCGCGCGATGTTCGAGCTCGCGCGCGCGCTCGGCGCCCGGCCCGGCCCCGACGACACCTCGCTGTCCGCGCAGCCGGCGCGCGCGATGGCCTCGGACGAAGCGTACGCGGGGCCGCTCGATGCCGAGCTGCGCCGCGAGCTGGTCGATGATCCCGACGACGCGCCGCTCGCCGAGGTGCTCGACCTGCTCGGCGAGGCCGCCGCGCTCGTCTGCCCCGATCCGAAATCCGCGCTCGATCGCGCCGGCTTCGGCGACGCGCGCCGCATGTCGGCCGCGAGCGACGCCGCGATCGTCGCGATGCACCCGCAGGTCAGCAAGGTGCTCGACGCGCCGGTGATGCTGCTCTACACCTCGGCACGCGCGAGCGCGGGAGAGCTCGTGCCGCTGCTCGCATCGCCGCCGGTGGTCGTCGTCGGCCGCAACCTCGCCGAGCTGCGCGCGCGATCGCGCAGCGATGCCGAGGCGCGCGACAACGCCGAGCTGCGGTACGCGCTCGGCCGCGTCGTCGAGCTCGCGCGGCCGCGCCGGCTGTTCGCGGTCGGCCGCGAGCGCGAGGAGCTCGAGTGGCTGGTCGCCGCGCTCGAGCACGCGTTCGGCACGTCGCCCGCGCCCGACGATCCGGATCTCGCGCGCGAGGCCGAGCGACTGCGCTCGCTGCTCTCGGTGCAGCTGCGCCGCAAGCTCGCCGACCGGTTCGCCGCGCTGACTGCCCCACTCGATGCAGTCGCGTATCTCGCCGCGTGCCGGCGCGCCGCGGAGCGCTCGGGCCTGCTCGCGTGCGGCGACGTCGCCGTCGCGATCGATCTCGCGGGCGGCCCGCAGGCGGCGCGCCACCTCGTGCGCCTCGCCGCGTCGCCGCGCTACCTCGTCGCGCGCGGCCAGCTCACATCGCGAGCGCGATCGCAGCCGCCCCGCCGCTGACCAGCAGCGCGGCGATGCCCGCGATCCACAGCACGCGCCGCCGCGTCCACGACGACACGCGAATCGCCGACGTGCCCGATGCCGCGATGTGCACCGGGATCGGCAGGATCGGGGGCGACTGCCCGGTCGGCGGCCTGGGCGGCGTCAGCGGCATCGAGCCGGTCGTCACGATCGGCACGCCGCGGATCGGCGTGTTGAGCCGATACATGTTGCGCGGATCGAGCGCGTCGCGCAGGCCCGCGCGCAGGTCGTCGATCTCGACGAGGCGGCGCGCCGGATCGAGCGACATCGCGCGACCGAGCAGCTCGACGAACGCGGGCGGCGCATCGGGACGAAATGCCGCGATCGGATCGGGCGGCGTCGTCGTGATCCGCATCAGCGTGTCGGCGAGGCTGTCGCCCGCGAACGCGACGCGGCCGGTCGCGAGCTCGTACAGGATCGTGCCCATCGCCCAGACGTCGGTCGACGGGCCGATCGCCTCGCTGTTGCCGGTCGCCTGTTCCGGCGACATGTAGGACGGCGTGCCGAGCATGTTGTAGATGCCCGTCATCGTGCCGACGCCGCGCAGCTTCGACACGCCGAAATCGAGCAGCTTGACCCGCTCGTCGCCGACGTCGTCGATCGCCAGAAAGACGTTGTCGGGCTTGAGGTCGCGGTGCGTGATCCCGTTGCGATGCGCGAGCGTGAGCGCGGACATCACCTGATCGCCGATGCGCGCGATCGCCTCCCACGGCAACGGGCCGCGCGTCATGCGGGCGCGCAGCGTCGCGCCGTGGAGGTACTCGAGCACCATGCACGGCGAGCCGTCGTCGAGCTCGAGCGAGTCGCTGATGATCACGACGTTGGGGTGGTTGAGGCCGGCGAGCATCTCGGCCTCGAGCGCGAACCGCCGGTGGGCCTCGGTGTTGTCGACGAGCGACGGCAACAGGACCTTGATCGCGAACGAGCGGTGCAGCTTGAGGTGCTTGGCCTCGTAGACGCAGCTCATCCCGCCCTCGCCGAGCTTGCGCTCGATGCGATACCGCCCGCCTACCACCGTCCCGAGCAAGGGGTCGTCCGGCTCCACCAACGCCGATCATACGTCGATCGCCGCTGCCATGTTCCCGTCGACATGTACGTACGTCTGCTACGATCTGCGTATGTGGCGCGTCGGCGTGTTGCTCGCGTTCGCGACGAGCGTGGCCTACGCGAACTCGCCGAAGAAAACGCACGCGAGCTCCCGCTTCACCGCGCCGCGCGACGCCGACACGACGCCCGCGGTCCGCTACGGCGGGCTGTCGCAGGGCGAGTGCGAGGCCGAGCTCGCGACCCGGCACATCGCGTTCGTGCGCGAGACCGCGCGCGGTGTGCGCGCTCCGGTGCGCCTGCTCGGCCCGCTGCACGGCGTCACGTTCCACACCGATCTCCCGGCGAAGCAGCGCGAGACCTCGCCGTGGGAGATCGGCGATTGCCGCCTCGTCCTCGCGCTCGACGATTTCTCCGCGATCCTCGCCGCGCACGACATCGTCGAGGTCGTGCATTACTCGATGTATCGCCCGCCGCCGAAGTCGTGGCCCGACGATAAAGAAGGCAGCCGGCACGACGGCGCGCTCGCGCTCGATGCCGCGAAGTTCATCAAGCAGGACGGCACGAAGCTGTCCGTGCTCGACGATTTTCACGGCCATATCGGCGGCGCGACCTGCGGCGACCACGCGAAGCCCGACAAGGTCACGCCGGCGTCGACCGAGCTGCGCGCGATCCTGTGCGAGGCCGTCGACAAGCGTCTGTTCAACGTCGTGCTCACGCCGAACTACAACAAGCCGCATCGCAACCATTTCCATCTCGAGGTCACGGCGGGCGTGAAGTGGTTCCTGGTCCACTGAGACGCGACGTCGCGTGGGCGGTCGCGCTGACCGCGACCTCGACGATGACCGTCAGCTACGTCGATCGCCAGACGTTGTCGGCGCTCGCGCCAGCGGTCACGCACGCGCTCGACATCGGCGACACCGGTTACGGCTGGCTGCTGTCGGCGTTCGCGTTCGCGTACCTCGTCGCGACGCCGCTCGCCGGCCGCATCATCGATCGCATCGGCGCGCGCCGCGGCCTGGTCGGCTCGCTCGCGGTGTGGTCGTCGATCGCGGCGCTCCACGCGCTCGTACCGACGTTCGGCGTGTTGTTCACGCTGCGCATCGCGCTCGGCCTGGCCGAAGGCCCGGGCTTTCCTGGCGCCGCGCAGACCGTGCACCGGGTGCTCCCAGCCGGCGAGCGCGCGCGCGGCTACGGCATCCTGTTCGCGGGCTCGTCGATCGGCAGCATGATCGCGCCACCACTCGCGAGCTGGCTGTACGGCGTCGCGGGCTGGCGCGTCGCGTTCCTCACGTCGGCGGCGGTCGGCGCGCTCTGGCTCGTACCGTGGCTCGCGCTCACGCAGCGCGCCGAAGTGCGCGAGGTGCTCGATCGCCCGCAGCCCGCGAAGCCCGACCACGGCCTGCGCGTGTTCAAGCAGCTCGTGACGAACCCGGCGATGGTGCGCGGCCTGGTCGCGATCTTCGCCGCCGCGCCGGCGATCGCGTTCGTGTTGTCGTGGGGCGCGAAGTACCTCGCCGGCACGTTCGGCGTCGCGCAAGTCAGTGTCGGGCACTACCTGTGGCTGCCGCCGCTGCTGTTCGACGTCGGCGTCGTCGGCTTCGGCGACCTCGTCACGCGCCTCGGCGCGCCGCGCCGGCTGTTCGCGACCGGGCTCGCGCTCGCGTGCGTGATCGCGCTCCTGCCGCTCGCCGCAACGCCATGGCAGAGCGTCGTGGTGCTCGGCTTCGCGCTGATCGGCGGCGGCGCGCTGTACACGCTCGCGACCGCCGACGTGCTGTCGCGCGTGCCCGACGACCAGATCTCGTTTGCCGGCGGCGTGCTCGCCTGCGCGCAATCGCTCGCGGCGATCGTGACCTCGCCGCTGGTCGGCTGGCTCGTCACGCGCACGCACGGCTACGACACCGTCGCGATCGCGCTCGCCGTGTGGGTCGTGCCCGGCTCGGTCGCGTGGCTCGTGTGGCCTACGCGTTCCGCGGCTGGATCGCGCTCGATACCGTGAGCTGCGTCGCGCGCGCGCGAGTCTCGATCTGGATCTCGACCGCCTCGGCATCGATCGGCACGTACTTCGCGAGCACCGCCGCGATCTCGTTGCGCATCTCCTGAAGGCGGCCGCCGTCGAGGCCGGTGCGATCGTGCGCGAGCACCAGATGCAAGCGGCCCTTCGCGACCTCGCGACTGGGCTTGCCTCCGAACCAGTTCTTGATCCCTTGCCACATCGTTGTACCTCTCACGCCGGCGACGCCGTCAGGCCGAGCGCGCGGCCGATGCGGGTGAAGAAACCGACCGAAGCCTTCTCCTCGAGCTCCTGGCCCGCGAGCACGCGCGCGATCCGCACGAACTCCTTCGCGGCCAGCGACTTGCCCTCGAGCACGGCCGGCACGCCCTTGTTCGTCGTCGCGATCACCTGATCGTCGAGCGGGATCGCACCGAGCATGTCGAGCGCGAGGATCTCGATCACGTCGCTTTGCGACAGCATGTCGCCGCGCTTCACCAGGTGCGGTGAGATCCGGTTCACGACCAGGCGCGCCGACACGTCGGCCGCGGCGAGCAGGCCGACCACGCGATCGGCGTCGCGGATCGACGACACTTCCGGCGTCGCGACCACGATCGCCTCGTCGGCGCCCGCGATCGCGTTCTTGAAGCCCTGCTCGATGCCCGCAGGGCAATCGATCAGCACGAAGTCGTAGGACATCTTCAGCTCGAACACGAGGCTGCGCATGTCCTCGGGTGTGACCGAGTCCTTGTCATCGGTCTGCGACGCCGGCAGCAGCCACAGGTTCTCGAGTCGCCGATCCTTGATCAGCGCCTTCTGCACCGTGCACTTGCCGCGGATCGCGTCGACGACGTGATAGACGATGCGGTTCTCGAGGCCCATCACGACATCGAGGTTGCGCAACCCGATGTCGGCGTCGATCAGCACGACGGTATAGCCGAGCTGCGCGAGCGCGGTGCCGAGGTTCGCGGTGGTGGTCGTCTTGCCGACTCCACCTTTGCCAGACGTGATGACGATCGCTCGACCCATGGTGACTCCTTACAAGCTCGTGGCGAGGTTGCGCGGCAATTTGCCGGAGTAGCGTTCGACGACGATTTGCTCGCCGGTCGCGTACGCGATCTCCGCGTCGCTGGGCGCGTCGCCGTCGCCGGCGCGCGCGACCATCCGGCCGATACGCAGCTGCTGCGGCTCGAGCCGCAGCGCGAGGATGAAGCCGAAATCCTGGCCGATGCCGGCGTGCGCGGTGCCGCGCATGCGGCCGAGCACGACGATGCTGCCGCTCGCGCGGACCTCGGCGCCCGGATTGACGTCGCCGAACACGATCACGTGCCCGACGTGCTCGAGGATCACGCCCGAGCGCACCGGGCCGATCACGAGACGCGGGCCGATCTCGGGTGGCAGCGCGGTCTCGGGCGTGGCCGCCAGCGCGCGCGGCGCGGCGATCTGCGTCTGGGTCGGCTCGTCGAAGCTCTCGGGCGCCGCCTCGACCAGCTCGACAAGCCCGGTCAGCTCGGCCTCGGCGAGCACGACCGGTTGCGAGGCCGGCGCGTCGCCGGGCTCGATCTCCGGCAGCGGCGCGAGCGCGCTGTGGGTCGGGGTCTCTTCCGCGAAATCGGTGGTCGAAGGCGCCGACCCGGCCGCGAGGTTGGGCTCCGGCACCGGATCGCGCGGCGCGATCGACACGATGCGCAGCCCGAACTGCTCGGCGAGCTCGTCCAGGCGCGCCAGGCAGCCCGGCGCGAGTGGGCCGTCCTCGACCGAGATCCGCACGTCGCTGCCTCGGAAGAATCCCGGAGCTTCATCGAGGCGCGCGGTCAGCTCGGCGACCATCGCGCCGGCGGTGACGCGGCCGGTGACGACCATTTCGAGCCCGCGTGCTGTACCGCGCAGCTGCGCGGCAGGTGCGCTCGGCTCTTCGCACGGGGGATCGAGAGCGACCGCGAGGTTCGCAGAATCCATGATGCCCACCAGAATCCCTAATCCCGCTTCGGGAGCAGGGGCAACTTTTCGATAACGAGATATCCCAGGGGCGCGGGAGGCCGGCACCGGCTACAGTCAAACGTATGCGTCGTTGTTTGCTTCTGGTCCTCGCCACGGCCGCGTGTTCTGCGAAGGCCCCCAGCGGCGCGCCGCCGGCCGAGGCCCCGCGCACGCCCGCCGCGGCGAACGATCCCGCCACGCCGGTGGCCGGACCGCCTGCCGCGCCTGCCGATCCCCGCGAGGCGGCGCTGTCCAAGACCGTGGCCCGCCTGCTCGAAGAAGATCACCTGCTGCACAAGCCGATCGACGCGGCGCTGTCGCACTCGGCGTTCGACGCATATCTGGAGCGACTCGACGGCGACAAGGTGTTCCTGTTGAAGAGCGACCGCGACCAGCTCGCGCGCCTGGCCGGCAAGATCGGCGACGAGATGCGCAGCGGCCGGCTCGAGCTCGCGCACGAAGGCGAGCGGATCTTCCACGAGCGCGTCGACGTCGTCGACAAGGTCGTGCAGGACCTCCTGGCCAAGCCGATGAATCACGACGACGACGAGTTCATCGAGACCGATCCGAAAAAGGTGGATTTCGTCGCGACCGAAGACGACCTGCGCGACCGCTGGCGCAAGCGGCTCGAGCTCCAGGTGCTCGATCGCATCGGCTCGATGGAAGACCGGCTCGCGAAGCAGGCCAAGGTCAAGACCGCGCCCAAGCCCAAGCATCCGACCGCCGATCCCGACGTGCCGGGTGCTCCGAACTCCGACGAGGCCGAGGAGGATCGCGCGCTTCCGCTGTCGGAGATCCCGGCGACGCCCGAAGCGCGCGAGGAGAAGGCGCGCACCGAGCTCGCGAAGCAATACGCCGGCCGGTTCGCGCGACTGCGCCATCCCGAGGCGCTCGACGCGGCCAGCGATCTCGTCAACGCGGTGACGTCGTCGTACGACCCGCATACCGACTACCTGCCGCCTGTCGACAAGGCGAACTTCGAGATCCACATGAGCGGCTCGCTCGAGGGCATCGGCGCGTCGCTGCGCGAGCGCGATCACTACATCGAGGTCGTCGACATCGTGCCCGGCGGCGCGGCGTGGCGGCACGGCGGGCTCGCGTCCGGCGATCTCATCACCGCGGTGCAGAACGAGGGCAAGGAGCAGGTCGATGTCGGCGACATGCGGCTCGACGATGTCGTGCAGATGATCCGCGGCCCGAAGGGCACGGTCGTGCACCTGCGCATCCAGAAGCCCGACGGCCACGAGGAATCGCTCGCGATCACGCGCGACAAGATCGTGATCGAGGACACGTACGCGCGCGCCGCGGTGCTCACGCACAAAGGCAAGTCGTTCGGCTATATCCACCTGCCCGAGTTCTACGGCGGCGCGTCGCCCGGCCAGCGCACGGCCTCGGGCGACATCCACCGCCTGCTCGGCGAGCTC
Organism: Kofleriaceae bacterium; assembly: GCA_036490935.1. Taxonomy (GTDB): domain Bacteria; phylum Myxococcota_A; class Polyangia; order Haliangiales; family Haliangiaceae; genus JABFXX01. Next base: position 157,089 of record DASXCY010000128.1, read on the forward strand.
GCCAAGCACAAGGTGAGCGGCATCGTGCTCGACATCCGCGAGAACGGCGGCGGCCTGCTGCAGGACGCCGTCAAGCTGACCGGCGAGTTCATCGATGAAGGGCCGGTCGTGCAGGTGCGCAACAACGAGGGCCAGCAAGAGGTGCTGTCCGACGAGGCGGCAGGCACCGACTACGACGGCCCGCTGATCGTGCTCGTCGATCGGTTCAGCGCCTCGGCCTCGGAGATCCTCGCCGGCGCGCTGCAGGACTATCACCGCGCGGTGATCGTCGGCACGACGACGCACGGCAAGGGCACCGTGCAGACGCTGGTCGATCTCGACAAGGTCACCGGCGCCAGGGAAGACCTCGGCGATCTGAAGCTGACGATCGAGCAGTTCTTCCGCGTGAGCGGCGCGTCGACCCAGCTCGAGGGCGTCACGCCCGACGTGTCGCTGCCCGATCCGGTCGGCTACCTCGACCTCGGCGAGAAGAAGCTCGATCACGCGATCGCGTGGTCGCAGATCGGGGCGGCCAAGCACGACGACTGGAAGGTCAAGTGGGACAACGCCAAGCTCGTCGCGCAAAGCGCGGCGCGCGTCGCGAAGGATCCGGTGCTGTCGAAGATCGCGACGTCGAACCAGGTGCTGCGCGCCGAGCGCGAGGACACGCGCATGCCGCTCGCGAAGCCGGCGTGGGAGAAGCGCCATCACGAGCTCGAGACCGCGCTCGAGGCGGTGTCGACCGACACGAAGAAGCTGCCGCCCACGTTCGTCGTGACCACGATCGATGACGGCTCGACGCCGACCGCGCCGCCCGGGCCGGGCGTCAAGGCCGATGACCGCGCGAAGCTATGGCGCGACGCGCTGTCGCGCGATCCGTTCGTCGCCGAGTGCACGTCGATCCTCGCCGACATGGCGACCGCGAAGCCGTGACCCGCGGCGCGGCGGCGACTCGCCCGTCGCCTGGAGCGTTTCGCTGCCTCGCCTGCCAGGGCTACGTGACCGGCACGAAGGCCGGCCATTGCCCGCGCTGCGGCTGGATCCCGCCGGCCGCGCCCGCCGTCGAGGATGCGCCCGCCGTGCTGCGCGGCTGGCCGGTCGCGCTCGCGATCGCGCTGCTGTTGCTTCAGAAGTAGTAGCTCGCGCCGATCGAGAGCGAGCCGCCGCCGAGGCCGTAGCGCTCGAGCAGGTACGCCTGCGTGGTGACGCTGTCGGTCGCCTCGACGTCCCTGTTCTGCGCGACGGCGACGAAGCGCAGCTCGGCCTGTAGCGCGAAGTGCTCGAACCGCCGCTCGACGCCGCCGCCGATGCGAACCGCGCCGCGCCCCTTGGTTTCGGTGCTGCTGTCCATCTTGTCGGCGGCGGACACCACGCCGAACCCGGCAAGCGCGTAGACGTTCCACGGCCGGTCGGCGAGGAAGCGATAGCGGAAGTCGGCGAACAGCCCGCTCGTCGAGAGGTTGCCCGCGCTGCCGCCGCCGAACACCATGAGCCCGACCTCGATCGCCGGCCGGATCCGAAACCGGCCCGACAGCTCGAGCATGCCGAAGCTCGTCGTGTCGGCGCCCGACGTCTTGGGCGTCAGCCCGATGCTGCCGAGGTCGAGCGCGACCGCCCACCGGTTGGCCATCACGGTCCGCGCGGCCGGCGCCGCCGGCGCCGCCGGGGCTTCGCCCGGCGCCTGCGCGAACGCGACGCGGGTCGTGAGGAGCAGCACGAACAGCACCCGCACCGGCCCAGTATACCGGCGGTATCCGGCGATCGGCGGATTTTGTAAGATCGCGCCCCTTCGCGACCTTCCGCTGCATGCAGCTCGTCGACGCCGCGCAGCTCGCGGCCCTGTCATCGCGTCCCGGTCTCACCGTCCTCGATTTCACCGCCGCGTGGTGCGCGCCGTGCCGCACGCTCGGCGCCGTGCTCGACGCGCTCGCGCCCGAGCTCGCCGGCCGCGCCCGGTTCGCCGCGATCGACGTCGACCGCGAGCCCGATGTCGCGCAGCGGTTCTCGGTGCGCTCGATGCCCACGCTCGTGCTGTGGCGCGACGGCCGCGAGGTCGGCCGCGTCGTCGGCGCGCGGTCGGCTGCGTTCGTGCGCGGCGTGATCGATCGCGCGCTCGCCGGCGACGTCGCGATCACCGCGCCGTAGTCATGCACAGCGCGAGCTGCTCGCGCGCGCGATGTAGCAGGACGGCGACGTGCGCCGGCGTGACGCCGAGTGCGCGCGCCGCATCCGCGCCCGACAGCTCCTCGAGCACGCGCAGCGTGATGACCGCGCGGTGCATGTCGCGCAGCCCCGCCATGCAGCCGGCGAGCTGCGCCGCGGTCTCGGCGCGATCGAGCGCGGCGTCGGGCGCCAGCTCGCGCGCGACCAGCACCGCATCGTCGAGCTCGACGTGCGGCCTCGCCCGGTGGTGCCGCCGCCGCGCGTTGCGGGCCGCGTTGCGCACGATCGCGGCGAGCAGCCGCACGGCGTCGTCGGGGCGTTCGCGCAGCGCCTCGGAGCCGGGCCGCTGCAGGAACGTATGAAATGCATCCTGGACGACGTCGAGCGCCTCGATCGCGTCGCTGCCCTCGCGGCGCGCCACCGCGGCCAGCCGCGTCGCGTGATCGCGCGCGAGGTGCGCGACCCAGTCGGCGCAGCAGCACGAGGTCACCACACTTGGTAAGGTGCCCGACGGTCGGGATATTACAAGCCATGTCGCTCCGCGCCCTCGTCTTCGATCTCGACGGCACGCTCGTCGATTCACTCGACGACATCGCGCTGCATCTCAACGCGGCGCTCGCCGATCACGACCTGCCGCCTCGCACGCGCGCCGAGATTTCGGAGTGGGTCGGCCGCGGCTCGGCCCACCTCGTCGCGCGCGCCGTGCCGGACCGCCGCTTCGGCGACGCCGTCCTCGCCTCGTACCGCGCGCACTACCACGCGCGCCCGGTCGTCCACGTGCGGCTCTATCCCGGCATCGCCGGCGCGCTCGACGCCCTCGCGCCGCGTTACTCGCTCGCGATCCTCTCGAACAAGCCCGAGGCCGAGGTCGTCGCGATCGCCGCGGCGCTGCTCGCGCGCTGGCCATTCGCGCTGGTCGCCGGCGAGCGCCCCGACGTGCCGCGCAAGCCCGATCCGGCGTCGATCGCGCGCGTGCTCGCCGCGCTCGCCACCTCGCCGGCCGAAACCGCGCTGGTCGGCGACTCCGAGGTCGACCTCGCCACCGCGCGCGCCGCCGGCCTGACCAGCATCGCCGTCACCTGGGGCTTTCGCAGCGAGGCTACGCTGCGCGCCGCCTCACCCGATCACCTCGTGCACTCGCCGGCCGAGCTCGCGACGCTCGTCTGACTACGAGCAGCCGCTGGTCGAGCCGCAGTTCGGGCACTTGTGGCACGCACCGTTGCGCACCATCAGCGTGCCGCACTCGTGGCACGGCGGCGCGTCGGTCTCCTGGACCCACGCCCTGTCCTTCACTTCGACCGAGATCCCCGGCGCGCCGGCCTTCACGTCGACCGCGATGAAGTCCTTCGCGAGCAGCGGCACCTTCGGCAGGTCGAGCTGCGCGGCCTGCGCGGCCGGATGACGCTCGGCGATGCTGCCGCCCTCGGTCGCCGAAAACCTCAGCGCGAGCCAGCGGAACAGGTAATCCATGATCGACGTCGCGATCGGGATCTCCTGATTGCCGGTGAAGCCGCTCGGCTCGAACCGCGTGCCCTTGAACTTCTCGATCAGCACCTGCAGCGGTACGCCGTGCTGGAGCGCGAGCGACGTCGCGGTCGCGAAGCTATCCATGAGGCCCGCGATCACCGAGCCTTCCTTCGCCATGCGCACGAAGATCTCGCCGGGGCAGCCGTCCTGATACAGGCCGACCGTCACGTAGCCCTCGTGACCACCGATCGAGAACTTGTGCGTGAACGACGCGCGCTCGTCGGGCAGCTTGTAGCGGTTCGCCATCGGCGGACCGGCCGGCCGTAGCTTGCGCGCGCGCAGCGCCTCGACCAGCCGCCGCTCCTCGGGAGCGAGCAGATCGAGCGGGTCGACGTTGCCCTTGAGGCTGCCGTCGCTCGTCGCCTGCGCCAGGTTCGTCGACAGCGGCTGCGTACGCTTGCAGCCATCGCGATACACCGCGATCGCCTTCAGGCCGAGCTTCCAGGCCTGGATATACGCGTCCTCGATGTCCTCGATCGAGCAATCGTTCGGCAGGTTCACCGTCTTCGAGATCGCGCCCGACAGGAACGGCTGCACCGCGCTCATCATGCGGATGTGACCCATGTAGTGGATCGACCGCGTGCCATTCGAGCTGCGGAACGCGCAGTCGAACACCGGCAGGTGCTCTTCGGTGAGGTGCGGCGCGCCCTCGATCGTATCCTTCGCGTCGATGTGCGCGACGATGTCCTCGACCTGCTTGGCCGTGTAGCCGAGCTTCGACAGCGCCTCGGGCACCGTGTTGTTGACGATCTTCAGCAGCCCGCCGCCGACGAGCCGCTTGTACTTCACGATCGCGATGTCGGGCTCGATGCCGGTCGTGTCGCAGTCCATGAGGAACGCGATCGTGCCGGTCGGCGCTAGCACCGTGGTCTGGCCGTTGCGGAAGCCGTACTTCTCGCCGAGCTGGATCGCGCCGTCCCACGACTCGCGCGCCGCCTGCATCAGCTCGTATGGCACGTACGCCTGATCGACGCGCTCGCACGCCGCGCGATGCTTGCGCATCACGCGCAGGAACGACGTCTCGTTCTCCGCGTAGCCGGCGAATGGACCGGTCGCATCGGCCGCGATCTTCGCGCTCGTGCGATACGCCTCGCCGCACATCAGCGACGTGATCGCCGCCGCATACGCGCGGCCGGGCTCGCTGTCGTACGGCAGCGAGCGCGACATCAAGAGGGCGCCGAGGTTCGCGTACCCCAGGCCGAGCGGCCGGAAGTTGAACGAGTTCTCGGCGATTCTCGGCGTCGGATAATTCGAGTTGTCGACGATGATCTCCATCGCGGTGATCGTCGTCTGCACCGCACGCCGGAACGCCTCGGCATCGAGGTCGCCATTCTCCAGTTGAAACCTACGGAGATTCAGCGACGCCAGGTTGCACGCCGAGTCGTCGAGGAACATGTACTCCGAGCACGGGTTCGACGCGTTGATCCGCGCCGTGCCGATGCACGGATGCCAGTCGTTGATCGTGGTGTCGTACTGCATGCCGGGATCGCCGCACACCCAGGCGGCCTCGGACATCTTGCGCATCACGTCGCGCGCCTTGAACGTCTCGACCTTCCTGCCGTTGGTCACCGCGCGCGTCGACCACTCGCCGTCGCGCGAGACCGCGTTCATGAAGTCATCGGTCACGCGCACCGAGTGGTTCGCGTTCTGGTAGTTGACCGAGTCGTACGCGCCGCCGACGACATTGAAGCCGCCGTCGTAGCCGGCGTCGATCAGCGCCCACGCCTTCTTCTCTTCGATCGCCTTGCAGTCGATGAAGTCGACGACGTCGGGATGGTCGACGTTCAGGATCACCATCTTCGCCGCGCGCCGCGTCTTGCCGCCGCTCTTGATCGCGCCCGCGAACGCGTCGAAGCCGCGCATGAACGACACCGGGCCGCTCGCCGTGCCGCCGCCGTTCAGGAGCTCGCGCGAGCTGCGCAGGCTCGACAGGTTCGAGCCGGTGCCCGAGCCGTACTTGAACAGCATGCCCTCGGTCTTCGCGAGCCCGAGGATCGAGCCCATCGAGTCATCGACCGAGTTGATGAAGCATGCGGAGCACTGCGGGTGCGCCTCGACGCCGACGTTGAACCAGACCGGCGAGTTGAATGCCATCTTCTGATGGAGGAGCAGGTGAACGAGCTCGTCGCGGAACGCCCACGCGTCCTGCTCGCTCTTGAAGTACGCGTCGGTCTTGCCCCATCCATAGATGGTGTCGGCGACGCGCGCGATCATCTGCCGCACCGACTTCTCGCGCTCGGGCGTGCCGAGCGTGCCGCGGAAGTACTTCTGCACGACCACGTTGGTCGCCGTCTGCGACCACGGCTTGGGGAACTCGACGCCGCGCTGCTCGAACACCACCTTGCCGTCGGCGCCCGAGATGACCGCGTCGCGGGTCTCCCACTCCACGGTCGCGAACGGGTCTGCACCCTGGCTCGTGAAGTAGCGCTCGACCGTCAGGCCTGGCCGCTGGTCCTGAATGACACGACTCGAGCGGTGCCTGGCGTCTTTACCTTGCCCTTGTCCTTGCGAATCTTGGCTAGGCGACGCGACGGCGGCAGACTTGACGAGCATGAGGCCTCCTTACGATCAGAGCAGTGGGCGCACGAATCCCGGTGGCAGACCCAGGCATCTGCCCGAAATCCCTCGCAGAATCAAAACAGCGGTTGGATTGGCGCGGTGGCTATCGGCGAAGGGTCACAGGACTAGCAGATGGGTGTGACGGCGAACGTCATGAGGCACGAGCTGGCTGTGATCCATGTCGGTAGTCGCGGCGGAGCTCCTTTGTACTCAGGAGCTTTTAGGGGGGCAAGAAAAACTGCGCTATATTTGGGGGCCACGGCGGGAGCCACTCCTACCGCTAGTGTAGGTGCCAAGAAGATATCCACGTGGACTAGTTGTGGATTGAGGGTGAATGACCCGTGAATCCGCGTCGGTTTCACGAAGGATTCTCCGAGCTTGCTCGGGCTTGTGGATAACCCTGTGGGTAGCTGAAAAAGCCTGAATTGACGCAGCGAGTTACGGGCAGATCTCGCCTTGAAAAAAATTTGTGTTCAGGTCCGGATTGGGTTGGAAAGAAGGGTTTTGTGTCCGGATTAACGCAGCCGGCGGAGCTCGGATTCGGCGCGCTGGCGGATGACCGGGTTGGGGTGCTCGCGGGCGGTCTCTTCGAGGTAAGGACGCACCGAATCGCCGAGGTCGAGGCGCAAGAACTCCTCGATGCGCGGGTCGACGCTGGGCGTCGTGATGAAGCCGCGCAGCGCGGTCTTGAGCAGCTCGGGATCGCTGCGCAGCGCGGGCTGGAGGCGAAGCGCGTCGCGAAACTGCTTGATGCCATCGGTCCAGTACAGCTTGGCGAAGTAGATGCGGCCGGCGAGCACGGCGAGCTGCGGGCTGTCCGGGAAGTCGCGGCGCGCGCGCAGCGCGTGCTCGAGCGCGGTCTCGCGATCGCCCGAGACGATGAGCGAGTCGACGTCGGACACGGCCTCGGCGACGGGATCGGCGGCCGGCGCGGCGGCGGGCACGACCGCGACTGCGGGCTTGTCGGCGGGCGCAGCGGCGGGTGTGGAGCCGGACAGCGAGGCGATGACGGCGACGAGGATGATGAGGCCGAGGATGGAGGCGCCGGCGATCGTGAGCTGCTTGCGGCTGAGGGGAAGCGGGCTTTGGGCTTTGGGCCTTGGGCTTTGGCCAGAGGGAGCCGGATCGGGAACGGGATCTGCCTTCTGGCCGAGGCCCGAGGCCAGAGGCCCGAGGTCCTCGTCCCGCTGGCCGAGACCCGAGGCCCGAGGCCCGAGTCCCGCCTCCTCCGGCACCGCCCAGCCCGACGGTGTCGCGACCTCGGCCGCCGGGATCTCGCGACGCGGGACGGCGTGGCCGAGGCTCTTCCTGGCGGCGAGCGCGGCGTCGAGCGCGGCGGACATGATCTGTGCCGAGGCGAAGCGATCGTCGGGTGACTTGGTGAGCGCGCGCGCGACGACAGCTTCGAGATCGCCGTAGTCGCCGGGCGCGACGTCGGCCAGGCGCGGCGGCGGATCGTTCAGGTGCTTGCGGACGACCTGATAGGGATCGTCGGCGACGAACGGTTTTCGGCCGGCGAGCATCTCGAACAGGATCACGCCGCACGCGTAGAGGTCGCAGCGGCCGTCGAGCTGCGTGCCGCGGCACTGCTCGGGCGCCATGTAGTTGGGCGTGCCGACGACGATGCCGGTGGTGAGCTTGGTCGAGCCCTCGGTCGCGCGCGCGAGCCCGAAATCGAGGATGCGGACCTGCAGGCCGATCCCGGTCTTCTCGCCGACCATCAGGTTCGACGGCTTGATGTCGCGATGCACGATGCCGAGCTCGTGCGCGTGCGCGAGGCCGGACAGCACCTGCTTCAGGATCTCGACCGCGCGCGCCGGCTCGAAGCGATGCTCGCGATCGAGCAGCTCCTGCAGGCTCGTGCCGTGCACCAGCTCCATCACGAGGAACGGCATGCCGCCGTGGAGGCCGAAGTCGATCACCGAGACGCAGTTGGGGTGATCGAGGCGCGCCATCAGCTTGGCCTCGCGCTCGAAGCGCTCGCGGCTCGCCAGCTCGTCGGGGAGCTGCTCGTGCATGATCTTGATCGCGACCTGGCGGCCGAGCTTCACGCGCTCGCCGCGCCACACGCTGCCCATCGCGCCTTCCGCGAGCCGCTCGCCGACCTGGTAACGGTCTTCGAGCACGGTTCCGCGCAGGTCGACGTCGGACACGCCCAGATGGTACACGAGCAGGCGTGCTGCGCCGCCTCGTGCTCGTCGGCCTGCTCGCCGCGTGCTCGCGCGGCGGTGGCGACGCGACGGCGCCGCCGGGCGTGCGCGTCGTGTCGCTGATGCCAAGCGGCACCGAGATCGTCGCCGCGCTCGACGCCGCGCCGCTGCTGGTCGGCGTCGATCAGTATTCGGAGTACCCCGAGTCGGTGAAGGCGTTGCCCAAAGTCGGAAGCTTTCTGGCGCCGGATATCGAGGCGATCGTGCGGCTGAAGCCGACGTTCGTCGTGCTCGACGACGTCCACGGCCAGGTCGCGGCCGCGCTGCACGACCACGGCGTCGCGACCGTCGGCTGCGCGGTCCACGCGCTGTCCGACGTGAAGGCGTGCATGCGCGCGGTCGGCACCCGCCTCGGCACGCCGGCGGTCGCGGATGCCGCGATCGCCGCCATCGATCGCGCGCTCGACGCCGCCGCGGCCAAGCGCCCCGCCCAGCATCCGCGCGTGCTCGCGATCATCGATCGGGACCCCGACGGCCTCGGCAACCTGGTCGCGGCCGGCCCCGGCAGCTACCTCGACGAGCTGCTCGCCGTGGTCGGCGCCGACAACGTGCTCGCCGCCACCGGCGAGCGCTACCCGAAGATCGCCGTCGAGGAGGTGCTGCGCGCCCGACCGGAGGTGATCCTCGATCTGTCCGGCCACGGCGCCGACGCCTGGAAGCAACTCGGCCTGCCCGCCCGTGTGCACTCGCTCACCGCCGACTACCTGCGCGGCCCCTCGCCGCGGGTCGCGCCGGCGCTCGAGGCGCTGTCCGCGGCGCTGCGCCCTTGATCCGGATTCGCATCCTGTGTCAACGATGTACCGATGCGTTCGCTCCTCGTTTACCTGTCCGTAACGTTCCTGGCCGCGTGTGGTGGGGGCGACAACATCAAATGTGGCGACGACACCGTCCGCACCGGCAACACCTGCGTCGGCATCCCCGGCGCCGACGGTGGCAGCGTGACCTGCGGCGCGGGCACACAGCTCGTCGCCGGGATGTGCGCGCCGATCGATGCGCCTGCCCCGGGCGCGCCGACGATCACCTCGATCACGCCGACGCACGCCGGCGTGTCCGGTCATGCCGTGTTCACGATCGTGGGCAGTGGGCTGTCGGACGCGACCGTGTTCTTCGGCGACACCGCGAACTCGCTGTGCCAGGCACAGCTCGGCACGGTCACCGACACGTCGCTCTCGGGCGAGGTTCCGCCGGCCTGCAACATCGCGGTGACCGTCACGGTCACGACGAGCCTCGGCACCGCGACCACCCCGTTCTATTACGACGTGCTGTTCGCGGCGGACGGCGGCAGCGTAGCGGGCAACTTGTACGTGGTCGATCCCACGAACAGCCTGTTCGTACTGATCGGCCCGCTGCTCGATACCGACACTGCGGCATACGGGTTGACCGGGCTCGCGTTCGGTCCCGACGGCACGCTCTACGGCGCGACGACCAAGACGACCGAGACGCGCGAGCTGGTCACGGTGGATCCGCTCACCGCACTCGTCACCGTGATCGGACCGCTCCAGGAGACCGACGGCGGGACGACCCATACGGCGAGCGACCTCGCGTTCTCCGGCGCCACGCTGTACGGCTGGGACGGCGACAGCTTCGAGCTGCTGCAGATCGACCCCGCGACCGGCACGGTCACGGTGATCGGCGGCGACGACGAGTATGGCGGGCTTGCCGTCAGCAGCAGCGGCACGATGTATCACGTGCAGACCGGCGGCACGAGCGACCTCGACACGATCGATCCGGCCACGGGCGATGCCACGACCGTCGGCACGCTCGACTACCCGACGAACGCGATCGTCGATTCGCTGAAGTTCTGGGGACCGACGCTGATCGGCGTGATGAACGACAACGGCGCGGGGGGCGGCGAAACTGGGGAGGTCCCCGCGGCCGTCGCGGCCAACGCCGGCACCACGCTCGCCATCATCGACACCACGACGGCCGCGGTGACGTCGCTGTTCGAGATGCCGTCGATCGTCGGCGTGGCGTCGCACATCGACGCGTTCGACGTCGCTCCCGCGACGCTGGTGCTCGCGGCACCGATGGCTGGCATGCAGTGGCAAGCGCCGTCGGCTCCCCCGCCGGCGACCGCGGCCACCGCCACCACGACGTGCGCGGCCTCGACGCAGCTCGCCGCCCGCGGCAAGCGGGTCGCGCTCTCGACGTTCGGCCACGGCGCGCTGGTGGCAACGACGTGCACCGGACACAAGCTCGCGATTTCCGCGGGGGAGACGTCGAGCTACGCGGTCGTGCGCAATCACCGCGGTCGCGCGAAGCTCGTGGACACGCGAACTGGACGCACGATCCTGCGAGACGTCGCATCGATCACGGCACGCTGAGGCTCCTCGAAAAGGGGCTTGCACCCCGACGGTAATCCGTGCGATTGAGCGGGCCAATATGCGCAACTGGCTCGCTCTCGGAGGCATCATTTTCACGGCCGCATGCGGAAGCAGCGGCACCGACATCAAGTGCGGCGACGGCACGACGCTCGACAACGGCGAGTGCGTCTCGACCGGCTCGGGCAGCAACGTCACGTGCGGCGCCGGCACCCAGCTCGACTCGACCGGCACGACGTGCGTCCCGACTCCTCCCGGCGCGACCGGCGCACCGACGATCACCGCGATGGCGCCCACCGAAGGCGGCATCTCGGGCGGCGACTTGTTCGAGATCCAGGGCACGGGCTTCGCCGGCGATGACGTCTCGGCGATCCACGTCTACTTCGGCGACACCACGCCGGGCACCGGTACCGATCTCGGCCCGTGCGAGGCGCTGATCGGCGCGCCGACCGACACGATCATCACCGGCCAGGTTCCGCCCGACTGCACGTTCAGCACGAGCGTCACGATCACGGTGCAGACCAACCTCGGCATGGCGACGACGCCGTTCGTCTACGACGCGCTGTTCGCGGCCGAAGGCGACGACTATTACAACGACCTGCCCGCCGTGTTCTACGCGATCGACCCCGAGGCCGGCACGTCGTTCCCGTTAGCGAACCTCGTCGACGCCGATGACAACACCTACGACCTCGATGGCATGGCGTTCTCGTCGTCGACGCTCTACGCGGTGTCCACCGGCTTCTCCGAGGCCGACTTCGACGAGGCCTCGCAACTCGTCACGGTCGATCTCTCGACCTACGATCCGACGATGGGCACGATCACGGTCACGCCGGTCGCCGACATCACCGATGACGGCGGCAACGAGGACTTCGTGACCGACCTCAAGATGAGCGGGACGACGCTCTACGGCTGGGGGCAATTCTGCAGCGAAACGTGCACGGAGGGCCTCGTCACGATCAACACGACGACGGGCGTCGCTACGCCGGTCGGCACGATGAACGACATGACCCTGCCGTTTCTCGGCCTGGCCTCGCTCGCGGTCGACAGCACCGGCGCGGTGACGGCGGCGCCGAGCGGCGCCAACCCCGACACGAATGATAGCGCCACGGGCGAGTACGATTCGATCAACACCACGACGGGTGCGGTGACCCTGGCCGCGACGCTCGACTGGGGCATCGGCGCTCCGATCACCACGATGGTCACGATCCAGACCAGCACGCTTGGCGTCGTCGACAACGGCACCTACTCGCTGGTCGTCTGGGACGAGAACGGCCAGACCGGCTTCCCGTCGTTCTTCGGCCAGACGCTCGCGGTCATCGACCCGGCGTCGACGCCGATCGTCGGCGCGACCTCGCTCGCCCTGCCGTCGCTCGCCGGCGCGCAGCCGCACATCAGTGCGATGGATATGGCGCCGACGACGCTCGCGATCTCGCGCCAGATCCCGACGCACCAGTGGGCGAAGCTCCCGGCCGCGAGCGACGGCCCGAAGCCGACGGCGGAGGCGTTCGCCAAGGCGGCCGCGAACTTCAAGCGCGCGCGCACCACGCACCGCACGCCGGTCGCGAAGTAGTCAGCGCTCGGGAGGGGGGAGACCCGACCGAGTCGGGAGACCCGACCGGGGTAAGTTCCGCGAGCGTCGGGTGGGAGAGCGGACCGGGGTAAGTTCCGCGGGGGAGACCCGACCGGGGTAAGTTCCGCGAGCGTCGGGTGGAGGAGAGGGGGAGACCCGACCGGGGTAAGTTCCGGGAGACCCGACCGGGGTAAGTTCCGCGGGAGAGCGGACCGGGGTAAGTTCCGCGAGCCGGGAGAGCGGACCGGGGTAAATTCCGCGAGCGTCGGGTGGTTCACAGACGCCGCACGACGTCCGCTTTGTCCATCGCTCGGACGTTTCCGGTCGCGCGCGTCCGCATGACGGACATGCTGTCGTGACGATCGCTGAAATTCGTTGAGACCGTGCTTGGCTCGACACTTGCTGAGCATCTCGCCGTCATGAGTGTGCCGCGTCAAGTCCTACCTAGGCAGTCCTACCTCGTCACGCGTCGCTGTACCCAGAGGCAGTTCTTGCTTCGTCCAGATCCCGCGACCAACAACGCATTCATCTACTGCCTCGCGGTCGCAGCTCAGCGCTACCAGGTCGACGTGTTGCTCGCGGTCGCGGAATCTAACCACCATCACACCGTGATCTTTGACCGCTACGGACGCTGCCCTGCGTTCATCGAATATTTCCACAAGCTGTTCGCGCGCAGTCAGAACGCGTTACGCGGCCGTTGGGAGAACCTGTGGGCGGCCGAGGAGCCGTGTGTAACGCGGCTAGTTGATTGCGAGTCTGTGGTCGACAAGTTGACGTACGCCGCGGCCAATCCCGTGAAAGACCTCCTCGTCGAGCGCGTGCATCAGTGGCCAGGGGTGCACGGGCTTGCCAACTTGATCTCCGGGCGCCCGCTGCGCGCCCGACGGCCACTGCATTTCTTTCGCAGCTCGGGGCCGATGCCTGAATCGGCGGTGTTGACGTTAGCGATTCCGGCCGAGTTGGGCGAGTCCGACCAGATCATCGCGGAGGTCACGCAACGCGTGAGGTTGGTCGAGGACGCGATGCGCGAGTACCGAAATCGAACCGGGAAGCGCGTCCTCGGGCGCCGTCGCGTGCTCGAGCAATCGTGGAAGGACGCGCCAACCAGCATCGAACCACGCCGGGCTCTGCGGCCTCGGTTTGCAGGACGCCTTGCGGCTCGAATCACGGCCTTGCTCGATTATCGCCGGTTCCTCGCCGCGTATCGCCGCGCCCGCGAGATCTGGCTTCGAGGCGAGCCGACAAAATTTCCGGTCGGCACGTACTGGCTGACGACGCACGCATCGGCGGCAGTCGATACACCGTAACGACCTGGAATACCGCTTTACGTACGATCGTGTTCCAGAGATCCTGGCGCTCGTGCTTGCCGCGCATTCCGGAACACTACCGATCACATCGCTGTCGTCGGCCGGGGCGCCAGCCCAATTCGCGGCGCAGGAACCGTGCAGCTCGCTCCGTGCGTCTCGGGATCGTCGAATGAACCCCGGTCCGGTCCTGCCCAGCAACTGGGCGGACCGGTTATTTAGCTCGTACGATGCGAACACCAACATGCTAAAGAGAACGCTCACTGACCGATCTGGAATGCAGCGTGCAATGGTCACTGGACATCACTAAGCGAGTTTGTATGAGAACCGTATACTTGACGGTGTATCTATCGCTGTCCTGTCTCGGGCCTGCTGATGCAGGCCCGTGTGACGCCTCCGTGAGGATCGACAATGTTGCGCTCGTCCTATTTATTGATACTAACGCGTATTTACAGCACGGTGTCATCAGTGTTCATGTCGCCATCCAAAATGACGGACACGATCCATTATACGTCTTTAGGCACTTGCCTTGGGGAAGGGGCAGTGGACTGCAGATCAAGCTCGCGACTAGCGGGGGCAGCCCTGTTTCAACACCTGTTCAAGATGACCTCGTTGGGCTTCCGAAGGACTTGAGCGGTTTGCTCGTTCAGCTAGACGAGAGTGCCTTCTACGGAACCCAACGGGCATTCCCCGTCAACCAATTAGTTAGTCGGCCTGGCAAGTACGTTCTGCGTGTGACATACAAGAATCCCTTTTCATGCAGGGATTTTGGCGATCCACTTCGACAGCTTCCTGCTCTTTGGAATGAGACACCTCTGCTGACTTCGAATCCGGTTACATTTGAGGTGAAGGGTCCGCGCAAGTAGGTGGACCTCTACTGACCGAGCCCTCGACTGCTTTCGAGCTCAGCGCTCCGCTTCGTCGCGGAGGCGGGCGTGCTCGAGCAGCAGGTGGGTGACGGAGGTGTCGAGCTCGGCCTTGCCGGCGGCGGGGGCGCCGGTGGCGAGCTCGAAGTAGCCGTCGCGCCAGTCGAGGAGGGAGAGCATGACGTCGCGGGTGTCGCCGCGGACGTCGGGGGAGTGGGCGCGGACGATGCGGCCGTCGGCGAAGTCGATCCAGGCGGCCAGCTGGTCGCGCGTGAGCGCGAGCTGGCCGGTCTTCCGTTCGGCCTCGAACATCTGGAGCAGCGACGGCAGCGGCAGGTCCGCGAGCGCGCCGCGCAGCACGACGCGCTCGGGATCGCGGCGCGTCACGCGCGCCCAGCGCCGGGCACGCAGGATCACCTCGAGGACGGTGAACGGCTTGGGGATGAAGTCGGCGGCGCCGAGCTGGAACGCCTGCAGGCGCACCAGATCGGTCGCGTTCTCCGACATCAGCATCACCGGCACGCTCGCGAGCTCGGCGTGGCGGCCCATCTCTTGGAGCACGTGCAGGCCGTCGACGACGGGCATGTCGCGCTCGATGAGCGCGACGTCGGGCGCGCGCGACAGGCTCGCGCCGATCGCCTCCATGCCGTTGGTCGCGGTCGCGACCTGAAAGCCCGCGCCGCCGAGCGAGGTCGACAGCCGCTCGAGGATGCGGGTCTCGGCGTCGGCGACCAGGATGCGCAGCTCCGCGGCCGGGCGCATCGCGGCGTGGCGATCGAGCAGGCGGCGCACCGCCTCGCCGAAGCCCTCCTCGGCGGGGCGCATCGGCTCGCGGAACATGATGCCGTTGCCGGGGAACCGCCCGAGCGTGCGCGCCTCGACCTCGCCGAGCGCGTGCGTGACCTGGCCGCTCGTGACGTGGCGCTGGCCGTTGGGCGCGATCACGATCTGCACGATCGTGCCGGCCGGCAGCGGTGGGGCGAGCCGCACGAACATCCCGAACGGCGACAGGTCCTGCGAGACCGCCCGCATGCGCTTGCCCCCGGTGATCAGCTCCACCGGCAGGTTCATGATCACGCGGTCGTTCTGCCTTCGCACCGGTCCCCATATTACGCTGGTGGCGTGCTAGTCGCCCACAGCGAGTCGCGGATCGGCAGCGCCGGCGTGCGATCGACGATCCTGCTCGAGCGCGCCGTGCGCGGCACGGTCGTGCTGCGCGACGAGCTCGCGTTCGACAGCCGGTTCGCCGCCGCCGCCGCCGGCAAGCTCGAGCCGGTCGGCCACGTGTTCCTGTTGCTCGCGGGGCGCTTCGTCGCGGAGGGCGCGACGCACGCGGCGCCGGTCGCGCACGTGCTCGGCGACGACGAGCTCGAGCGCGTGAAGCCCGGCTCGCGCACGTTCCGCACCGACGGGCCGCGCGCGCACGTGATCCAGCTGCGTATCGCGAAGCCGGCGCTGCGCGCGCCGATCGGGCTCGCCTGCGGCCCGCTCGCGCTGCCGGCGGCGTGCTGGGATGCCGCGCACGCGCTCGTCGAGGACCCGCGCGCGCTCGGCCGGCTGCTCGGCGCGCTCGGCGCGGCCGGCGCGACCGATCCCGCATTGCCGGCGACCGTCCACGACGACGAGCCGCCGCGGTTTTCGCGCCTGTGGTCCGCGCTGCAGCCGCTGTACGCGACCTACGGCGGCACCGCGTCGCTCAAGCAGCTCGCGGCGAGCACCGGGCTATCGCTGCGCCAGATCAGCCGCGACGCGAAGGATCTCGCCGCGACGTTCGGCTACACGTCGGGTTACCGCGACGCGCTGCTCGTGCTGCGCCTGCGCACCGCCGTACTGCTGCTGTCGGCGCCCGGCGCGCAGGTCGCCGACGTCGCGCGCATCGTCGGCTACGGCAGCCCGATCGCGATGGCGCGCGCGTTTCGCGACGCGAAGCTGCCGGCGCCGAGCGCGGTGCAAGACGCGCTGAAACGCGAATAGGGACTACCCGCGCAGGGCGGCGTCGAGCTCGCGCAGCGCCTGCGACTGGTCTTCGCGCAGCGCGAAGCGGGCGATCAGCCCGAGATCGAGGCCCGGGAGCTGCGGACTGGCCGGCACGATCCGGTAGCTACGCGCGCTCGGGTCGAGCGGATCGCGAACGCGCCGTCCTTGAACACCAGACCTCCGGCACGCCGAGGCCGGCGTAGACGTCGAGCTTGTCGAGGAGCGGGTTGCTGTGGATGACCTCGATCACGATGTCGGGCACATCGCCGAGGCGCTTGCCGACCAGGTAGCACTCGTCCGGTTCGCAGCCGCGGTCGGCAACTTCGTTGCGAAACATCGTCGAGCCGTAACCGCGCAGGTCGACGTCGCGGACGAACGCCCAGTGCTCGACGAAGCGCGCGATGTTCGTCTTCCATAGCTCGTGCTGCGGCGACGGGGTCAACAGCTCGACCACTCCCTGCCGGTATGTCATCCGCGGCGACGGGCCGGCGAGCAGATCGCGAAACAGCACGTACTGCTTCCACGAGACCCGCAGCAGCATGCGCTGCTCGGCTGGCTGCACGCGGCAAGCGTAGCATCGAATAGTTCGCGCCATGCGTGGGATCGAGCTTGTCGGCCGACGACGCCCGCGATACGTGCCGATCGTGGTTCGCGCTGTACTCGTCGTGATGCTCGCCGCCGCGCAGGCGCGCGCCGGCGGGTTCGGCATCCCCGAGGTCGGCGTGCGGCGCACGGCGATGGGCGCGGTGATCGGCCGGCCCGACGATCCGTCGGCGCTCTATCACAACCCGGCCGGGCTGGTGCTCGGCGGCGACGGCTGGCACCTCTACGTCTCGGCCGGGCTCGCGCTGCTGTCGACGAGCTTCCAGCTCGCGCCGTGGCAGGACAGCGACCGCTTCCTCGGCACGTCGCCCGGCACCGACGGCTACTACGGCGCGGTCAAGCCGACGCGCGCGCTCGCCGCGATCCCGATGCTCGCGGTCACCGGGCGGCTCCTGCCGCGCCTGTACGTCGGCGCCGGCGCGTTCGTCGGCAACGCGACGGGCGCGGAGTTCTCGTCGACCGCGGTCACGCGCTACCACCTGATCGACGGCTACGTGATCGCGCCGCAGGCCGTGGTCGCGGCGGCGGTGCGCGTGCTGCCGTCGCTGACCGTCGGCGGCAGCGCGGGCGTCATGAACATCCGCGTGCACGGCGAGCGCGACGTGTTTCCCATCGTGATGGGCAGCGACATCAGCTCGATCGTCGGCAGCTCGCCGCGGCTCGTGCTCGACGGCAGCGGCTGGGCGCCGACCTGGAGCCTCGGCGCGTTCGGCCGGCCCACGCCGCGCCTGACGTGGGGCGCGGCGATCATCGGCCGCGTCGACGCCACGCTCTCCGGCCCGGTGAAGATCACGTACTCCGACGACGCCGAGACACCGGGCGACACGCTGGCCGGCACGCAGACCACGCAGCAACTCCTGCCGTGGACGTTCCAGGCCGGCGCGAACGTCGACGTCACGCCGCACGTCGAGCTCGGCGGCGAGCTGCGCTACTGGCTGTATCGCCAGCTGCAGCGCGAGCACACCGACGTCACCGGCATCTTCCTCGTACGCTCGCTCGACACCACGAAGGATTACAGCGATTCGCAGGAGGTCTCGGGAGGCGTGCGCGTGCACGATCTCGCTGCCGCGCCGCGGCTCGATCTGATGGCGGGCATGCAGTACGACCACTCGCCGGCGCCGCCCGATACGCTCACGCTCGACCAGCCGTCGTTCTCGCATGTCGCGCTGCACTCGGGCGCGCGCTACTCGTTCGGGCGCTATCGCGTCGGCGCGAGCTACATCCAGTACTGGTACTTCGTGCCGACGATCAGCGATTCGATCACGTCGCCGCCGACCAACATCCGCGGCTCGGGCACGAACCACATCGCGACCGTGTCGCTGGAGGTGAAGCTATGATCCCGAAGCGCGGGCGGCCTGCGGACGAGATCCTCGGCGACCTCGAGGCGCGCGCCGCCCGGGACGTCAACTGGCGCGGCGGGCGCGTGTTCTCGCTCGTCTATCACGCGGGCGAGGCGCACGAGCAGCTCGTGCAGCGCGCGCACGCGAGCTATGCGAGCGCAAATCTCTTGAATCCGATCGCGTTCGCCGGGCTGCGCGAGCTCGAGCGCGACGTCGTCGCGATGGCGGCGGCGCTGTGTCACGGCGCGGGCGCGACCGGCACGGTGACGTCGGGCGGGACCGAGTCGATCCTGTGCGCGGTCGCGGCGTATCGCGATCGCGCGCGCAAGTGGTGGCCCGAGCTGGTCGTGCCGCGCACCGTGCATCCGGCGTTCGACAAGGCCGCGCACTACTTCGGCGTGCGGCTCGTCAAGGTCGACGTCGGCCCCGATCTCCGTGCAGACGTGCGCGCGGTGGCGCGCGCGATCGGCCGGCGGACGATCGGGATCGTCGCGTCGGCGCCGCAGTACCCGCACGGCGTGGTCGATCCGATCGCGGCGCTCGGCGAGCTCGCGCAGCGCCGCGGGCTGCCGCTCCACGTCGATGCGTGCCTCGGCGGGTTCGTGCTGCCGTGGCTCGAGCGGCTCGGGCGCGCCGTGCCGCGCTGGGATTTTCGCGTGCCGGGCGTGACGTCGATCAGCGCCGATCTGCACAAGTTCGGCTACGGCGCGAAGGGCGCGTCGGTGCTGCTGTGGCGCGATCCGCGCGACATGAAGCACCAGATCTTCGTCGCGACCGACTGGCCGGGCGGGATCTACGCGTCGCCGACGTTGCTCGGCACGCGGCCGGGCGGGCCGATCGCGGCGGCGTGGGCGGCGTTGCACGCGCTCGGCGAGGACGGCTACCTCGATCTCGCGCGCCGCGCGGCCGACGCGGCGGATCGGCTGCGCGCGGGGATCGCGGCGATCCCGCAGCTACAGCCGGTCGGCCAGGGCGACGCGACGATCGTCGCGTACGCGGCGCGCGGCGGCGACACGTTCGCGCTCGCCGATCGGCTCGAGGCGCGCGGCTGGACGGTCGATCGCCAGCATCGGCCGGCATGCATTCACCTCACGGTCACCGCGAATCACGCGGCGATCGTCGACGACTATCTCGCCGACCTGCGCGCGGCGGCCGCCGAGCCGGGCAAGGTCACCGGCGGGCGCGCGGCGATGTACGGCATGGCGGCGACGCTGCCGCTGCGCCGGCTGGTCGCGTCGCGCGTGCGCGCCGAAGTCGCGAAGTGGTACGCACCGAGGCCCGTGCGATGAAGCGGATCGCGTTCGCGCGGATCGCGCAGGAGACCAACGCGCTGTCACCGGTCGCGACCACGCTCGGCGATTTCGAGAACACGCACCTGCTCGAAGGCGAGGCGCTGCTCGCCGCCGCGGCCGACGGACCCGAAGTGCCCGGCATGTTCCGGCGCGCCGAGCTCGCCGGCTTCATCCGCGCGGTGCGCGCGCGCAGGGCCGAGATCGAGCCGGTGCCGATCGTGTCGGCGTGGGCGGCCTCGGGCGGACCGCTCGATGCCGCGTGCTTCGCCGCGCTCGAGGACAAGCTGGTCGCCGGCCTGCGCCGCGCCGGCCCGCTCGACGCCGCGTACCTGTGCCTGCACGGCGCGATGGGTGCGGACGGCGTCGTCGATCCCGAGGGCCGCCTCATCCGCGCGGCGCGCGAGGTGCTCGGCGGCGCGCCGATCGTCGTCTCGCACGACCTGCATGGCAACGTCACGCGCGAGCGCGTCGAGGCCGCCGACGCGATCGTCGCGTACCAGACCAACCCGCATCGCGATCACGCGCGCACCGGGCGGCGCGCCGGCGCGATCGCGATCGGCATGGCGCTCGGCGAGCTGCGGCCCGAGATGGCGTGGCGCTCGCTGCCGATCCTGCTCGGCGGTGGCACGACGATCGATTTTCTCGCGCCGATGCGCGCGGTATTCCGGCGCATGCGCGCGGCCGAGTCGCGGGGCGATGCGCTCGCCGCGTCGACGTTCATGGTCCATCCGTGGAACGCGAACCCGGCGCTCGGCTGGTCGACGGTCGCCGTGAGCGAGCGGCGCGCCGACGCCGAGCGCATCGCCGACGAGCTCGCCGACATGTGCTGGGAGCGCCGGCACGCGCAGCCGCCCGAGTTCGCGAGCGCACACGACGCGATCGCCGAGGCGCGCGCGGCGAGCTGGCGCCGCAAGCTCGGCTGCGTCGTGCTCGCCGACGCGTCGGATGTGGTCACCGCGGGCGCGCCCGGCGATTCGACGCACCTGCTGCGCGCGTTGATCGAGGAGGCGAGCGGGATGCGCGTGTTCGCGGCGCTGCGCGATCCGCGCGCCGTCGCCGAGCTGTGGCCGCGCGCGGGCGAGCAGGTCGAGCTCGCGATCGGCGGCGCGGTGTCGGGCGGCTCGCCGGCGCTGCCGGTGCGCGGAAAGGTGTCCGCGCGCCACGAGCGCGCGGGGTTCGGCCGCAGCGTCGTGCTCGAGGTCGAGCACGTCTCGATCGTCATCACCGAGGGGCCGGCGCTCGTGATGCGGCCGGCGTTCTATCGCGACGTCGGGCTCGACCCGTGGCGCGCCGACATCGTCGTCGTCAAGAACTTCTTCCCGTTCCTGCTGTACTTCCTGCCGTACCGGCGCAAGACGATCTTCGTGCGCACCGAGGGCCCGACCGACTTCGACGCCGCATTCGCGCTGCCGTTCGACGGCCCGATGCACCCGCGCGACGAGGTCGACGACTGGCGCGAGCGCGATCGCGCGCGCCGCGGCCTCGCGGCATGACGTGGCTCGCGCTCGAGGCGATCGCGCTCGCCGCGCTCGCGCTCGAGGGCGCGCTCGGGTTCGGCGGCACGCTCGCCGCGGTGTGCCTCGGCGCGCAGCTCGTGCCGCTGCGCGTGCTGGTCCCGGCGTTCGTGCCGCTCGATCTCGCGATCTCGCTCGTGCTCGCGGTGCGCGGCTCGCGGCAGATCGCGTGGCCGCTGCTCGCGCGCGACATCGCGCCGCCGGTCGCGTGTGGCGCCGCCGTCGGCCTCGTGCTCGGCGGCGGAGCGACGGCGACGTGGCTGCCGGTCGCGTTCGGCGTGCTCGTCGTGGTGCTCGCGGCGCTGGAGCTGCTGCGCGTCTCGCCGCGCGGCGGCGATCGCGGCGTGCTCGCGCTCGGCGGCGTCGCGCACGGCCTGTTCGGGACCGGCGGCCCGCTCGTCGTGTACGTGGTGCGCCGCCGGCTCGCCGATCCGGGCGCGTTTCGCGCCACGCTCGCCGTGCTGTGGGTCGTGCTCGATGCCGTGCTGGTCGCGTGGCTCGCCGCGACCGGCCGCTACACCCACGACGCGCTCGTCGCGCTCGGCCTGCTCGCGCTCGCCCTCGCGCCCGGCGTCTGGCTCGGCGAGCGCCTGCACACCCGCCTGCCGCCGCGCGCCGCCTGGCTCGTCCTGCTCGCCTCCGGGGCCGCGCTGGCCCTGCGCGGATAGGAAGTGGGCCTCGGGTTTCTCCGATCTGGCCCAAGCCCAAAGTCCAAAGCCCAAAGCCTGGTCCCTCCGGCGCCTTGGCGGTAATCCTCTTCTCCGTGTGGCTCGAGCTCTCGGAGGTCGATATCGAGCTCGGCGGCCGTGCGGTCGTGCGAGGCGCGAGCGCGCACGTCGCCGAGGGCGAGCTGGTCGTGATCGTCGGGCCCAACGGCGCCGGCAAGACCACGCTGCTGCGCGCGCTCGCCGGGCTCGTGCCGGCGAGTGCCGGCAGCGTGCGCGCGTTCGGCCGCGACCCCGCGCGCGCGCCGCGCCGGATCGTCGCGAAGGACCTCGCGTACCTGCCGCAGCGCGTCGAGCTCGCGTTTCCGTTCGCGGTCGAGGAGGTCGTGTTGCTCGGCCGCTACGCCCACCAGCGCGGCCTCGGGCTCGCCTCGCCCACCGATCTCGAAGCCGCGCGCGCCGCGATGCGCGCGTTCGATGTCGAGCACCTGGCCGAGCGCCCGTTCGATCAGCTCTCCGGCGGCGAGGCACGCCGCGTGCTGCTCGCGCAGGCGATGTGTCAGGGCGCGCGCGCCGTCCTGCTCGACGAGCCGACCGCAGGACTCGACCCCGCGCACGCCCGCGCCGTGTTCGAGATGGTGCGCGCGCGCTGCGACGCCGGTTCCGCCGCCGTGATCGTCACCCACGATCTCGACCTCGCGCTGCGCCACGGCGGCGCGATGTGGCTGGTCGCGGGCGGTCACATCGCGGCGCGCGGCGCACCGGCCGACGTGCTCGGCTCCGCCGCGACGCGCGCGGCGTTCGAGCTCGAGATCCATGTCGGCACGCTGCCCTCGGGCGCGCGCTTCGCGGTGCCGAGTTGAGGCTGACCGCCGGCCGACTCGCCGGATCGCTGACGGCGTGCCTCGTCGCGTGCGCGGCCGTCGCGGTGCTCGCGCCGCTCGTCGGCGTCACGCTGTCGCATCGCCTCGAGATCTTGCCGCTCGGCGCGTACGATCCGGCCTCGCCGGCGCACGTGCTGGTCTCGGTGCGGCTGCCGCGCGTGCTCGCCGCGCTGCTGCTCGGCGCCGCGCTGTCGGGCGCGGGCTGCGCGCTGCAGGCGTTGCTGCGCAACCCGCTCGCCGAACCGTTCACGCTCGGCATCTCGTCGGGCGCGTCGCTCGGCGCCGTGCTCGCGATCCGGTTCGGCGCGCAGCGCGTGCTCGGCGAAGGCGGCGTCGGGGTCGGCGCGCTGATCGGCGCCGTGCTGACGC
>DASXCY010000129.1:0-21762 GCA_036490935.1 Kofleriaceae bacterium
CGGCGGCGTGGAACAGGAATTCCAGCAGCGGCAAGTGGCGGCGAAGCGTGCGGCGGTGGCGATGCGGCTCGATCGGGTTGAAGCGGCCGAGCCGCGACAGGCCTTGGAGCGGGTTCTTGCGGACCCAGGTCCACGAGCCCATCTCGAGCGTGAGCGGCAGCAGCACGCCGGGGCGATCGCCGACCGCGCGGCGGCGGTCGTAGAGGTAGTCCCACAGATCGCCACGGATCTGGTATGCGCGCGACGTTTGCTCGACCTGATAGACGTGATTCGGCAGCGTGTCGTCGAGCACGCGCTCGAGTGCGTCGAACGCCGCGCGATCGGGCGGCGGATCGAGCGTGCGCGCGTACGGGTACCACAGCCGATCGATGAAGCCAAAGCCGCTATGTAGATCCAGCGCGATCGCGAGCGGCGCCGCGAACACCTCGCGCTCGACGAGCGCCGCGAGGGCCGCGGCCTCGGCCTCCATCGGCTCGTCATCCTTGCCCATGTACCAGGGCAACATCGGCGAGATGCGCTGGCCGCCGACGAGCGGCGTGCCGGGATAGCCGTTCGTCGGCGCGTTGCGCATGAGGTCCACGCCGCGGCCGTTGGAGCGCCGCCGCATCGCCATCCCCACCGGGTTCACCAGAGGCACGACGACGATCCGGCAGCGCGCGAGCGCGGCGTGCAGCACGGCGTCCCACTCGAGTCGCGCGAGCACCGTTTGCAAGAACGCGATCGCGACGTCGGTGCCGATGCGCTCGAGACCGTGCACGCCGCCGGTGACGAGCAACGCCGGCGTCGTCGCATCCGCCGGCCCGAACCGGAACGCGTGGATCGGCAACTCCTCGATGCGCGCGATCACCTCGACCGCGCTCGTCGTGTTGTCGGCGAGCCGCTCGATCGCCTCGAGCTCGGGCAAGCGGCGAACGAGTGACGTCACGATTCGCGAGAATAGACTACGCCGCGCGTTCCGCGACGCGCGGCGGCACGAACCCGAGGCGTTCGTACTTCGCGCGCATGCGCTCGAACGTCGCGCGATCGATCTTCGCGACGATCCGCTCGTCGCCCGGCCCGTAAAAGTCGACGCGGCGGCCGACGTCGCTCGCGCCGAGCATGCGATGCAGCGCGCGCGCCGGCGCGTTGTCTTCCTTCACCGTGAACCAGCACTCGTCGACGCGATCGATGATGTGGCGCACGAACGCGCCGATCAGCTGCACGGTGACGCGCGTCTTCTGGTACTCGGGAATCACCGCGAGCGTCGTGCAGTACGCCTGCCGGCCGTTCACGAACGACAGCAGGTAGCCGACGGGGCGGTCGCCGTCGAGCGCGATGAAGCACGACTCGTGGAAGATCTCCGTGCACAGCCGCAGGTAATGCGGACACAGCACGGCTTCACCCATCGCACCGAACACGTCGTTCTCGAGCATCGCGAGCGGAGCGAAGTCATCGGACGAGAGCTTGCGGATCGTCAGGCGTGTCATGTGGTCCTCCCTCGTCATCACCATGACGAACGTGCGTGTCGGATCGGTGGCGGTGAGGTGATATCTCGAGGTGGGGTTCGCGGCGGCGTGATGTTGGTGCTGCTGGCCGGTTGTCGCCAGTTGCTCGGCTTCGACGTGAGTCTCGCCGTGATGCAGCTCCACCGCCGACCTCCGCCGCGATGGGCATGTCGACCGACGTCGCGGCGACGGCGGTCGTGACCTACACGTTCTGATTCAACCGCCGCTCGGCGGCGGGATGGTGACAGGAATCGTCACGGCCTGTGCCTGCGGCGTCGTCGCGACGTTCACCGCCTGACAGAACGCGGCGAGCTTCGTGCCGTGCTGTTGCAAGTACGGGATGGTCTCGGCGCCGTGCACGTCGGGCGGCAGCGCCACCATGCACGCGGTGTACGCGCCCGGCGTGATGTCGGTGAACTCGGCAGGCGACGTGCCGTGCTCGGTCGCGATCTGCGTCGTGCCGGCGCCGGCGCCGGCGACCGCGAGCTGGAGCTGGCTGTACGTGGTCGCGGCGAGCGTCGTGCTCGCGAGGTAGCCGACGACGGTGCCGGGCGGGCCGCCCGATGTCGCCTGCGCGGTGAGATCGAGCGTGACGTTGCCCTGATCGACCGAGATGTTGACGATCGCGTCGCCGCCCGACGTCACGTCGACTTGTTGCGAATACTGATGCAGGCCGCGGCGCGGATTGCCGAGCGTCGCGGACACTTTGTACGTGTCGGGGGCGAGCTGATCGAAGCGATATGCGCCGTCGCTGCCGGCGGCCGAGACGTACAGCGCGCCCGGGGTGGTCGTCGATTGCACGGTCACGACGATGCCGGCCGCCGGCGCGCCGGCTTGCGTGAGCACGCCGGAGATCGCGCCGTACGGCATGAGCTGCAGCACGATCGCGCTCTGATTCGGATCGTCCTCGGTCACGCGCATCGGCTTGCTGCGGCCGGTGCCGGGCAGATCCGCGACGATCGTCAGGTCGCCTTCGCCGAAGCCGGCGAGCAGGAACGCGCCGCCTTGATCGGTCGTGTCTTGCTTGGTGGCCGCGCCGAGCCCGGCATAACCGCCGAGGGGTGAATCGTTCGACGATGCGCCGCCGACCACCTGCGAGCCTGCATACACGGTCGCGCCGGCGACCGGCGAGTTGTTCGACATCACGACGCCCGACAGCCGCCGCCCGGTCGACAGCAGGATCGACCCGACGTCGGTCGTGCCGGCCGGCTGGATCTGCACGGGCTGCGCGTGCGCGTCGAACGTCGGCCCGGTGATCTGCAGCTCGTAGTCGCCGGGCGCGATGCTATCGAGCTCGAAGTCGCCGCCGAAGAACGCCTGTTGCGTGCCGCCGCAGCTCGCGGTGAACACGGTCGGCGTCTTGCCGTCGGCGAACGCGACCTTGCCCTTCAAGTTGCCCTCGGTCGGCAGGATGATCTGCACGCGATCGTCGCCGACCTTCGCGTCGACCCCGTCGCCGCCGCGCCGCCCGCGGCGCCCGAACCCGCCGCGCGCGATCGCCGAGCGGCTCGCGCGCAACGTGTAGTCGCCGTCGGCGAGGCCGGTGATGCGGAAGCGGCCGCCTCCGTCGGTCAGCGCGCTCGAGCCTTGGCCGCGGATGAACGCGTTGACGTCGAAGCCGCCCGAGCCGGTGAAGCCGCGGTCGCGCATCGCCGGAACTGCGGCGACCTGCACGTCGGCGACCGGCTGGCCGGTTTGATCGGCGACCGTACCGGCGATCGCGCCGGTGAGATCGAGCGTGATCGTGACGTGGTCGGCCTCGCCGCTGGTCGCGTCGACGTCGACCGCGCTCGACGAGCCCTTCTCGTGCTGTGCGGTCGCCATCAGCTGATCGCGCGGCAGGCCGTGCACGACGAACTCGCCGTGATCGTCGCTGTAGGTCTGGCGCACCGGCGGGCGCGCGCCGCCGCGAAAGCCGCGATTGCCGGGCGCACGAAACGCGAGCTGCACCTGCACGTGCGCGCCGGCGACCGGTGCCTGCGTGGTGTCGACGACGCGGCCGCGCACGGTCGCGCCGGCGGGCAGCGCGATCTCGACGCCGGTCTTCTCGGTCGCGCCGTCGTGCGCGACGAGCGCCGACGTTCCGGTCGCGTGCTCGGAATCGCTCGCGAGGAACCGGAACGAGCCGCGGGGCAGCGCCGCGAACCGCCACGCGCCGTCGCTGCCGGTCGTGATCGCGTCGAGCCGCCAGTCGGCTTGCCCGAACAGCTGGCCGCTCGCCACGTACACGACGCGCGCGCCGGCGACCGGTTTCCCGGCTTCGTCGACGACGCGGCCCGACACGGGGGCGCCGGGCAGCAGCACGACGCGCACGCGCGTGTCGCCGGCGACCCGGACCTGTTGATGCGCGGGCGCCATGCCGGGCGCCGACGCGACGAGCTCGTAGCGGCCGGGCACGACCGGCGCGAACGTCGCGGTGCCCGCGGTGGTCTTCGCCGATTGCTTGTCGTCGCCGCGCAGCTCGACGCTCGCGTCGTCGATCGGCTTCCCGTCGGGCCCGGCGACCGCGACCGCGAGCTTGCCGCCGCTGCGCAGGTGTAGCACGACCGGGTCGCTCTTCTCGGTGAGCCGCGTGGTGACCGGGCCGGCGACGCCTTCGGGCGCGCGCGCGACGACGCGATACGCGCGCGCGACGAGGCCGTCGAACACGAACGAGCCGCCTTGATCGGTCGTCGCGGTGCGCGGCGGATTGGCCGAGAGCGTGACGATCGCGCCGGCGACGGGATGATCGTCGGCGGCGAGCACGAGGCCTTCGAGGCGAAGCGTGCCGCGCGGATCGTCGTCGTCGAGCGTGGGTGACGCGGACGGGGAATCGCGGCCGGAGCCGCCGGCGCGATCGATCGCCGGGAGCTTGCCGGAGCGCGCTTGCGAGTCGCGGCCGTCGGACGCGGCGGCGTGCGTGTGGTGGAAGTAGAAGTACGCGACGACGGCGAGCGCGAGGACGAGCGCACCTGCGATCGCGGCGCGCGGCGGGCGCTTCATCACATGTAGTCGCGGATCAGCTTCGTCGAGCGCTGCGCGTCGACGCGGATGGCGACCTTGCCGCGGACTTTTTTCTGGGCGTCGACGAACGTGATGATGTGGTTGCCGGCGGAGATCGGAATCGCGCGCTGCGGGGTCATGAGGTGCGTCGGGTGGCCGTCGATGATGATCGCGCAGGGAGGCTTGGTGGAGATCATGAGCGTGCCGCGGGCCGCGGTGGCGACGGCGTCGCGGGGAGGCGGAGCAGAATGGGCCGCGTGGGTCGGGTGGGTCGGGTGGGTCGGGTGGGTCGCGTAGGTGTAGTGGTGGCTCGGTGCGGCAGCGGGTGCGGCAGCGGCAGCGGGTGCGGCAGCGGGAGCGGCAGCGGCAGCGGCAGCGGGTGCGGCAGCGGGAGCGGGTGCGGCAGCGGCAGCGGGTGCGGCAGCGGCAGCGGGAGCGGGTGCGGCAGCGGCAGCGGCAGCGGGTGCGGCAGCGGCAGCGGGTGCGGCAGCGGGAGCGGGAAGCGTGGCCGGCGCCGTCTGCACCTGTGCCGCGGGCTGCGCCGGCGTGGACGAGCCGCCACGCGTGGCCGCGAAACCGAGCGCGATGATCGCAATGCCGATGACGCCGCCGGCGATCCAGCGCACGGGGAGCGGGCGGGCCGGCTCGCGCTCGAAATGAGTCGTCATCGCTGCCGTGGCGTCGATGGGAGCGAACAGATCGGGCACCAGATCGGGCACCGGCACCCGATCGATCAGGACGGGCGCCGGGGTACCGATCGCGATGCGCGTTTGTGTCGAGGGACGAACGGGCGGCGGCAGCGTCGCCCGGCGCGGCTCGGCGGCGGCGATGACCGTCACGCGCTCGGGCGCATCAGAAGATGCCGCAGCCGCGACCTTGGCGAGCCACTGGCTCGAGACGCCGAGTGACGAGACCGGGATGGGCGGCGGCACCGACTGCAGCTTCGTGCGCGTGCCATCGGCGGAGCGCGTGAGAGCAAGCGGCTCGATCTCGAACGGAACCTGATCCGTCGAATCGATCTCGCCGTACGCGCTCGTGTCGGTTCTCGACATGTAGGCCTCCGTAGACCGCGGGAGCATACGCACGCGCGCGCCGAGGTAAAGCGCAAAACACGTACAGGGCCGAAGTGTGAATTATTGTTGCGCCAGGCCACCTTGCCACGCGGTTCGTGGTGTCAATACTGGGTCGTGTCATCGCACGGGACGGTGATCGCGGGCGTGCTCGCGCTCGTGGGCGTGCCGGCCTCGGCCCGCGCCGACGAGGGACGCTTGCTCGGCGACGACACGTTCGCGGTGCATTCCGATGGGCCCTACCTTGTAGATGGTGGCCTGTTCGTCGGTATGCCGGCGGCGCTGCCGGCGGGTATGACCACCGGGTTCGGCGCGGGCATCACGCGCGAGTGCGGCTGCGTGCTGTCGTACGGGCTGCGCGCGTCGTGGTCGGAAGAGAACGAGACCGACGACAGCTGGAGCGTCACGCATCAGGACATCCGGCTGCGCGCGGTCGGCGCGCTTCACCATACGTTCGGGCGCGGCACGCTCGCGCTGCGCCTCGGCGCCGGCACGACGATCGTGCACGAGACGCGCGATCGGCAACAGGCGATGCGCATGATGATGGGCGACGCCGAGACCCACGCGGTCGCCGCGCTGCCGGCCGCCGATCTCGAGGCCGTCGTCGCGCTGCACGTCGCGGGGCCGTGGCTGCTCGTCGCGAGCGCGGGCCCGTCGATCGACGTCCTCGACAGCAACGTGCGCGGCGGCTGGGTCGCGCAGCTCGGCGTGGGGTGGGAGCCGTGAAGCGCGTCGCGCTCGTCGTCGTCGCGCTCGCCGGGTGCGGCGATCTCAAGGGCTTCAGCGGGCCGGTGCCGCCGCTCACCACCTATACGGTCGTGCCGCCGGCGATGGCGGACTCGTCGCCGCATCATCTTCAGGTCGCGATCGTGTGGGGCATGCAGTGGCTGCCCGAGGCGCTGTGCGTCCTCGGCTCGATGGGCCAGCAGTCGGTCCTCGATGCCGGTTGCCGCGACTCGTTCGGCTTCGTGCCGCTCGTCGCCGAGCCGGGCATCGATGTCAGCCCGGGCGTGCCGGTCGACCTCGACTTCCAGACCTTGCCCGGCGCCGAGGTGCTGGTCGGTCAGCTCACCGGCCGCGTCGGCTACGCGAGCATCGTGTTCTACGACGATCTCGATGACTCGGGCACGCTCCAGCTCGCTCGACCCAACCGGCTCGGCCTGCCGATGGACGGCCCGGGCAGCGAGCCGGGCGGCGTGCAGCTGCCCGACCTGGTCCTCGGCGCGACGTTCGTGACGATGACGCTGCCCGACACGCGCGTCAGCTACGTCGAGGGCTCGTTCGACGAGGCGGCCGCGTTCTATCCGCGTGCCGGCTGCGGCGCGCCGCCGGATGGCTTCTCGGTGCTGCGCGCCTCGGGCTTCGACAAGGCTTCCGCGGCGACGTATGTCGCGGCCGGCCAGCTGCCGCCCGAGATCGATCCGAGTCAGTGCGTCGAGGCGCTGCCGCAGGATCAGCCGATCACCGCGTTCGCGTCGCGCAGCGACTACCCCGACCTGAACGAGGTCGCGTGCACCGAGAACAACGACGACTCGAGCGTGCGCTATCGCGACCCGGCCGACCAGCCCGACGACGTCAGCGAGCGCATGTCCGCGTGCGTGCCGTTGCCGACGTTCCCGGGCCAGAACCCCGGGCCACAGCAGATCGAGCTCATCATCACCGGCCGCAGCGACGACGCGTGCAAGGGGCTCACGCACTACGTGCTGAAGGGCTGTCGCGAGGATCCGAACTGCTCGGATCCCGACTGGGATCACAGCGCCAGCCCGCCGCCGTGGTGGCCGTGCCCGACGTCATGAAGTGGCTCGCGCTCGCGCTCGCGACGCTGGCCGCGGTTCCGGCGCGCGCCGACGATCCCGCGAAGGTCGTCACCGAGGACGAAGGCGAGCCCAAGCTGTCGCTGCCGACCGAGACCGATCGCATCGCGTGGACCAAGAGCGGGTTTCGCCTCGGCCTCGGCCTCGACTACGGGCGTTTCGAGGGGCTGCGCGGCGCGCCGAGCGGCCGGTTGCTCGGGCCGTTCTTGCACGCGGGGCTGCGGCTCGATGCGGACTGGTCGCTCTACGCATCGTTCTCGTACGAGTCGGCGTCGGGCTCGAACGGCGGGCTGTCGGGGCTGCGGTTCGTCGGCACGATCGATCCGACGTGGCACATCACGCGCGAGCTGTCGCTCGCGTTCGGCTTCGGGTTCGGCGGCCTCGTCGAGGGCCGCGGCGCGCGCGTCGACCATGCGCCGATGAACAACGACGTGTCGATCACGATCCCGAGCGCGGATCCGCCGGTCGGCAGCTGCACCGGCGTCGGCGTCGCCGGGGTGATGCGCGTCGCGTACGCGTGGGTGATCGGCCCGCGCGCGTCGACCGATCTCGAGCTCGCGGTCGCGGGGCAGTACACGTCCTGCATCGACAAGACCGGGGAGCTCGAACCGGATAATGCCCAGCCGATCGAGCGCACCCAGTACTGGCCGCACGTCGGCGTGACGCTCGGCTGGGGGGTGATGTGGCGCTGATCCGCCGCGCGGCGGTGCTCGTGCTCGTGCTCGGCTCGGTCGCGTCCGCGCAACCTGGCCCCGATGCCGGCGTGCCGGATGCACCACCCACGGATGCGGGTCCGCCGGCGCAGTTCGAGCCGCCTCACGCGATCGGCTCGACCGAGATCCCCGCGCCCGCCAACGCGCCGGTGATCACCGCGCCGGTCGTCGTCACCGTGAAGCTGCGCGTCGGCAAGGACGGCACCGTCAGCAAGGTCGATCTCGTCACGCCGCCGCAGCCGCCGTTCGACGACGCCGTGATCGCCGCCGCGCAGCAGTTCAAGTTCCAGCCCGGCACGTACGGCGGCAATCCGGTCGCGGTCGAGATCACGTTCACGCACACGTTCGTGCCGCCGCCGCCGCCGCCACCGGTCACGCCGGTCGAGCAAGGCCCGCCGCGCACGTCGGTGCTGCGCGGGCGGCTCATCGAGCTCGGCACGCGGCTGCCGGTCGCGAGCGCGACCGTCAACGTCGAGATCGCCGGCCAGCGCTACACGACCGATGCCGACGCGAAGGGCCACTTTCGCGTCCAGGTGCCGCCCGGCCACGCGAAGGTCTCGGTCTACGCGCCGTCGCACAACCCGTTCGTGCAGCAGGAGACGATCCCGCCGCGCACCGAGCTCGCGGTCGCATATCTCGTCGAGCGCGATCGCTACGATCCGTACGAGATCGTCGTCGTCGGCGAGCAGCGCCGCGAGGAGGTCTCGCGCATCACGCTCAAAGGCCCCGAGATCCAGCAGGTGCCGGGCACGTTCGGCGATCCGTTCCGCGTGATCCAGGCGCTGCCCGGCGTCGCGTCGGTCGTGTCGCTGCTGCCGTTTCCGGTCGTGCGCGGCTCGAGCCCGAGCTCGACCGGCTTCGAGATCGACGGTATTCGCGTACCGCTGCTGTTCCACTTGCTTGCAGGTCCAAGCGTCATCCACCCCGAGTTCATCGACGAGATCCAGTTCTATCCGGGCGGCGCGCCGGCGCCGTACGGCGGCTACACCGGCGGCATCATCGACGGCATCACCGCGCGCGCCGCGCCCGACGCGCACCTCATCGACGTCGATCTAAATCTGTTACAGGTCGGCGGCCTCGTCCGCGAGCCGGTGCCGGAGCTCGACGCCACCGTCACGGCCGCCGCGCGCTATGGCTTTCCCGGCCTGCTGCTGTCGCTCGCGACCGATCAGGCCTCGCTCGCGTACTGGGACTATCAGCTGCGCCTCGACGGTGGCACGAAGAACGACGGCTGGACGATGTTCCTGTTCGGCGCGCACGACGAGCTCGATCTCGTCGCCGCGAACGCGCCGACGAACGAGTCGAACCCGCCGCTGTCGCCGGCGCTCGAGCTCACGTTCCATCGCCTCGACCTGCGCTACCACCGCACGTTCGGCGAGCTCGACACGACCGCGCGCGTCACCGGCGGCTTCGACAAGACGTTCTCGATGGGCACCGACTTCTGGGTATGGAGCCTCGATCCGTCGCTGCGCGCGCGTTACAAGGCGAGCAAGCAGCTCGATCTCCAGGCCGGCATCGACGGCGAGTTTCGCGACCTCCAGCAGGGCGGCGGTACGAACGCGTCGGCCGGCGGCCTGTCGTCGCTCACCGCCGGGCTGTCGACCTCGTACTGGGGCTCGGTGTTCGCCGAGGCGCTGTGGCGGCCGACGAGCGACTGGCTGATTCGCCCGGGCGTGCGCGCCGACGCCTACACCGACTCGACCGCGACGAAGAGCGATGTCGATCCGCGGCTGACCGTGCGCTACAAGCTCGGCCACCGCGACTTGCCCGATGTCGCGCCCGACAGCGACGACAGCGCGGTCTGGCTCAAGGGCTCGGCCGGCATCTATCACCAGCCGCCGCGCTTCGTCGTGCCGCTGCCGGGTCTCGATCAGATGCCGCTCAAGTACGGCTTGCTCGAGTCGTATCAGACGAGCCTCGGCACCGAGATCCCGCTCGAGCATCGCTTCGATCTCTCGACCGAGGCGTTCTTCAATTACATGGATCCGACGATCTTCGATCTGTCGACCAGCGCGCTCACCGCAGGCACCGCCGCGAACAACTCGCTCCTGCCGACCCAGATCATCACCGGCACGGACATGGGCCAGGACATCATCAATCGCCTGACCACACCCGAGAAGGGTGCGGCATATGGCCTCGAGGTGATGCTGCGCCGCAAGGCCAAGAGCGGGATCTTCGGATGGGTCTCGTACACGCTGTCGCGCAGCGAGCGCGACATGCAGGAGGTCGGCGCGCTGCCGGCACGCTACAAATGGGTGC
The DNA here is from genome assembly GCA_036490935.1 of Kofleriaceae bacterium. Classification (GTDB taxonomy): domain Bacteria; phylum Myxococcota_A; class Polyangia; order Haliangiales; family Haliangiaceae; genus JABFXX01. The sequence goes on from DASXCY010000129.1 coordinate 10,323, forward strand.
CGTATGACTACGATCGCACGCAGCTGTTCAGCCTGGTCGCCGGGCTGCCGCTGCGGCGCAACTGGGACGTCGGCGTGCGCGTCCAGTACCAGAGCGGCCTACCCGCGACCACGACGTCGGGCTACAACACCGCGCGCGAGGACGGCTTCTGGGAGTTCGACGTGCGCGTCGACAAGCGCGCCGTGTACAAGAAGTGGCTGCTCGATTTCTACGTCGACATCACGAACGTGGCGCTGCTTCCCGAGGAAGTCACGCCCGGCAACACGATCCGTTACGTGCTTCCGACCGCCGGCTTTCGCGGCCGCTTCTAGCGATGGAGTGACATGAACACCGACACGAATTCGATCGACGCGACCCTGCTCGACCTGTTGCTGCGCGCGGGCTCGCACTGGGTGCTGTGGCTGCTGATCGCGCTCTCGCTCGCCGCGCTCGCGGTGATCGTCGAGCGGCTGTGGTTCTACATCGAGCATCGCAAGCCCGAGGCGCGGCTGAGCGCGACGCTGGCCGTGCTGCGCGAACGCGGCGCGGCCGAGGCGGTCAAGCAGCTCAAGGGCGAGCGCTCGATGCACGCGGCGGTCGCGCGCGCGTGTCTCGAGCACGCCGACGCCGGTCTCGCCTCGATCGACGAGCGCCGGCAGGCCGCGATCGACGAGCAGCGCGCGCGCTACGAGAAGCGGCTCGCGTTCCTCGGCACGCTCGGCGCGAACGCGCCGTTCGTCGGGTTGTTCGGCACCGTGCTCGGCATCATCCGGTCGTTTCACGATCTCGCCGGCGGCACGATGCAGAACACGTCGCTCGTGATGGCGGGCATCGGCGAGGCGCTGGTCGCGACCGCGGTCGGCCTCATCGTCGCGATCCCCGCGGTCGCGACATACAACGCGTTCATGCGCCACGTCGAGGCGTCGACCGTCGCGAGCGAGGTGCTCGCGCACGAGATCGTCGCGACGCTCAAGACGGCGACGCCGGCCAAGGAGGCGTGATGGCGGGCGGCGGCCTACGGCGGCGCGGCATCATCGCCGAGATCAACGTCACGCCGCTCGTCGACATCATGCTCGTGCTGCTCATCATCTTCATGTTGACGGCGCACCTGATCGAGAAGCAGGCGATCGAGATCGAGCTGCCGCGCGCGAGCCAGTCGACCACCGTGCAGCCGACGACGCTCGCGGTCCAGATCCAGCGCGACGGCGACGTCTACCTGAACGGCAAGCGCATCGGCGCGGTGGCGCTGCACGACGCGGTCGCGGCGGAAGTCGCCAAAGATCCGGCCCATCCGCCGCAGGTGATCGTGGCGGGAGACAAGGCGGTGTCGCACGGGCGCGTCGTGTGGGTGCTCGACACCCTGAAGTCCGTCGGCATCGTGTCGTTCGCGATCCAGATCGATCCTACGGAGCTGATGGCACCGCCGAACCCCTGACCATGAACGACTGGACGAAGCTGCTGATCTGCGCGGTTGCCTCGCTCGTGCTCCATTTCGGGATCGAGCAGGGGTTGCAACAGCTGCCGCCGTACGTGGTGCAGCTCAAGCCGCGCAAGCTGAAGATCGAGGTGGTGCAGCCACCGCCGCCGCCGCCCGAGCCCGAGCCGCCGAAGCCACCCGACGATCCCAAGCCGGTGCCCAAGCCCGACGTGCACGAGGCGCCCAAGCCGCACGCGCGCGTGCCGGTCGCGACCGCGGAGCCGAAGGAGGCGCCGCCCCCCGAGCATCCCGCGGTCACGGCGCCCGAGGGCGACGAGCCGGTGTTCGGCACGACGATGGAGTCGACCTCGACGGCGGGAAACGGGCCCGCCGTGCCGGTCGGCAACACCGCGCGTCCCGAGGTCGCGGCGGGGTCGGCCGCGCCGGTCAAGCACGCCGCCGAGCCGGTGCAGGCGTTCGAAGCGACGAAGATGCCGATGCCGCAGGGCCATTGCTACGGCAAGTACACCGACGACGCGCTCAAGGCCGCCGTCGAAGGCACGGTCGTGCTCGATCTCGTCGTCGGCGAAGACGGCCGCGTGCGCGACCTCAAGGTCGTCCAGGGCCTCGGCCACGGTCTCGACGAGGCCGCGCTGGCCGCGCTGCGCGACTGCGCGTTCTCGCCGGGCGAGAAGGACGGCAAGCCGGTCGCGGTGCGGATCCGCGGCTTCAAGATCACGTTCGTGCTGCCGGAGCAGTCGGACCAGTAAGAGCGGGACCCGCGGCCCCGCGGTTCGCGCACGGTCGTGCGCAGTCGCGACCCGGCGGGCGCGCCAACCCGGCGAGATCGCGAGCACGCGCGCCGGCACGCGGCTTGAGTAAGGCCGGTGCGTGAAGCTCGTCCTGCTTGCAGCGATCTTGGCCGTGACCGGTTGCCTCGTCGGCGACGAGGACGACAGCCCGATCGACATCGGCGACGACAGCGTGCACGCGCGCGTCACCGCGATCTCCACGATCTCGTACGCGCCCAACTCGTACGTGATCGGTAACGCGTATCCGGGCTGGACCGATGTCATCCAGGGCGATCCGCAAGTCTCGGCGGGGCCCGGCAATGAAGGAGGCGCGTCGTATCGCTGGGGCTATCTCGTCGGCGAAGGCTTCGATCGCTGCGCGTGGATCGAGAACGGCGCGGTCGACGCCACGACCACGCATCACGGCGCGAACGATTGCGGCGCGCCGAGACAGATCGACACGCCGTTGTTCATGGCGACGTTCACCGACGGCATCCACAACCACCTCGCCGGCGACGGCTCGGTCACGCACATGAATTACGACGGCTCGGGCTGCACGACCAAGACCGGCTACGGCAACGTCGAGCCGTGGCGCGCCCCGGCGACGCCGCACAACTCGCTCGGCGCGATCCCCGACGGCAAGGAGCTGCGCTGGCGCTACGTCACGCGCGACGGCGACTGGGTGCTCGTGCGCGATCCGGCGCCCGAGCCGAACCAGCCCAACTGGTACTTCGTGCATCGCGGCTGCGTCAGCGTCGCGAACGTCGACTAGGCTCCCCAGTGCGCCTGCACGAGCCGGCAACCCGAGTTGCCGCCGGCCCGCAACTCGCGGAACCGGCACGGCCCGCAGCTGGTGCGGCACGTGCAAAAGCTGGTTCGACCATGCATGCCGCCGCCCTCCGCAAGCAGCCCGACGGCTGGGACATCCCCACGCTCGAGGACGACGCGCAGACGCGGGTCTACTTCCATCCGTCGGGCGAGCCGAGCCTGCTGCCGTTGCCCGCGCTCGACGCGCTGCCGCCGGTCAGGATGTCGATGCCGATCCAGGTCGCGCCGGTCGCGCCGGTCATCCGGCTCGTCCCGCCGCCGGCGGCGCCCGTTCACGTCCAACCGCGGCCGCGCCCCGCGCCGCCGATCGAGGCCCAGCACACCGCGCGCGTGCGGCGACAGTCGATCGATTCGCATCGCACCGCGGTCTACACGCTGAGCGCCGCGTGCATGGTGGCCGCGCTGATGATCGCGGGTGCGATCGTGCTGCGCGGCTCGCACGCGTCGCACGCGGCGGCTTCGGTCGTGACCGCGCCGTCGCCGGCGATCACGGCCGCGCCGATCGTCACGCCGATCGAGCCCGCGCCGGTCGATCATCGCAACGTCGTCATCGTGTCCGAAACGCCGGCACCGCAGCCGGTGCAAGCGGCGCCGCAGGTGCATCACGCCACGCATCACGCCGTCGTGGCGGCGGCGACCGGCACCGGCACGCTGGAGCTGTCGACCAAGCCGCCGTGCGAGATCGTGATCGATGGCAGGTCGACCGGCTTCACGACGCCGCGCAAGGGCATCTCGGTCCCGGCGGGCCGTCACCGGGTGACGCTCGAGAACGCCGCCGCCGGAATCCGGCTGACGACCGAGCTCACCGTGACCGCGGGCCACGCGACGCGGATGATCCGCGACTTCACGAAGTGAGCTTATAGTAGGCGCGTGGCGCGCTGGATGTGGCTGGTCGTGCTCGCGCTGGTTGCGGCGTGCAGCGACACCAGCGCGCCGGCGTGCGGGCAGTGGCAGCAGATCGGCGGCGCGGCCGATCACACCGGCACGACCTGCGTGACCGGGCAGATGCTCGACAGCACGCTCGCGACCGTGACGTTCGATCCGTTCGTCGCGCTGGAAGAGGCCGACTCGACCGGCGACCTGACGATTCATTACCAGACGCCGCTGCTCGACGGCGGCGACGTCTACATGCTGACGAAGTCGGGCACGTACACACGGTGCGAGCGGTTTCCCGGCACGAGCATCCCCGATTGCTACGAGCAAGACGAGGTGACGCGGCTCGACAGCCAGATCTGGAACGAGACCGCGTACGAGTGGAAGCGCGATGGCAGCCTCGCCGCGCGCTGGACGTTCGCGACCGACTGGAAGCCGCTCGCGTTCGTCGGGTTCGAGCCCGTGTTCCAGCCGGTGATCGCCGGCGAGCACGTCGCGATTCCCGGCGCGGAGGGCTCGATCTGGATCGTCGATCGCGAGTCGGGCGACGTCGTCGCGCACGTGCAGCCGTTCGGCGTCGACACCGGCGCGACCGTCGCCGGCGGGCTCACCTACGCGAACGGCACGATCTATTACGACGCGTGGCAACTCGACACGGACGCTACGCACGGGTGGCTCGTCGCGGTCGACAGCGCGAATCGCGCGACCACGGTCGACTTCGCGACGCTCGTGCCCGACGCGCCGGCGCAGACCGACCTCTGCTACGACGACTACACGTACAACTTCACGGGCATCCCGCCGCTGCCGTGGCCGCCGCTCAATCCCGACGGCAGCGTCGTGATGCCGCCGCAGAACCCGTGCGGCCCGCAGCTACCCGGCCTCAACGCCGCGCCGGCGGTCGGACCCGACGGCACGATCTTCACGGTCTCGGCCGCGGCCGGCAGCCCGTACTACTCGTACATCGTCGCGGTCGCGCCCGATCTGACGCCGAAATGGGACACGTCGCTGCGCGGCTTGCTCGCCGACGGCTGCGGCGTGCTCGTGCCGCGCGACGACACGGTGTGCAGCGGCCGCGCTCAGCTCGGCATCGATCCGTACACGGGCATGATGCCCGCGGGGCAGGTGAGCTACGCGTCGTCGGCGTCGCCGGTCGCGCTGCCCGACGGCGGTGTGCTGTACGGCTCGTTCACCGGCTACAACAGCTCGCGCGGCCACCTGATCGAGCTCGATCCGCGCGGGTTCTTCGTCGCGAGCTACGACTTCGGCTGGGATATCACGCCGGCGGTCGCGCCCGACGGCACGATCGCGATCAAGGACAACCACTACAACGAGGACGCGCAGGGCCACGACCTCGGCCCGTACTTCATCGCGAAGCTCGATCGCCACCTGCAGCCGATGTGGTGGTTCCAGAGCGCGAACACCCAGAGCTGCACGCGCGAGCCCGACGGCACGGTGCAATGCGTATCGGATCATCCCGATGGCTTCGAGTGGTGCATCAACGCGCCGGCGATCGACGCGGCCGGCACGATCTATGTCAACAGCGAGGACGGCACCCTGTACGCGATCGATCCGAACGGCGACGAACAGGCGAGCTACTTCCTCGACCAGGCGCTCGGCGCCGCGTACACGCCGGTCGCGCTCGATCACGAAGGCCGCGTGTTCGCGCTCAACAGCGGCGTGATGACCGTCATCGGTCAGTAGACCGGCAGCCCGATCGCGTTGTCGAGCACCAGGCCTCGAGTCGTGCCGCCGCGATCGGCGGGGGTCCACGCGTCGTTGCCTGCCACGCGCCGACGATATCACTTCAGTCGTGCGCCTTGCCGGTGCGGAGCCGATGCTCGCGGCCGATCGCGAACGCGAAGGCGAGCCAGATGCCGGCGAGCACGACGTCGATCGCCGCGAACGTGCTCGTCGACCAGCCGAGATGCGTGCCGGCGAACACCATCAGCGCCGACATGATGGCGCCGAGCCGCACGCCGATCGTGTCGATCGCGGTCTTGCCGACGAACTTGCCGGCGCGCGACGCGATGAGGAACAGCGCGTTGCGCGTGGTGTCCTGCAGCGAGTACTGCAGCGAGTTCTCGCCGATCTTGACGAGCCGCACGACCGCGAGCACCGGGAAGAAGACGGCGCCGCCGTACGCGGCAAGCGCGAAGATCGGCATCACGAGCAGCGCGCGCCGCACGCCGACGAGCCGCAGGACGCGCGACACGACGAACAGCTCGAGCACCAGGCCGATCCCGTTGTACCAGGCGAAGTAATTCGCCTTGAAGTGGCCGACGAAGTGCTGCGCGTCGGCGGGCGACATGCCCTGCGCCGCCGCGACGACGGTGCGGTCGAGCAGGTACTCGCCGGAGCTGTTGACCCAGTTGAGAAACACGACGAGGCACGCGATCAACCACAGGTAGCGATCGTTCGCCAGCAGGTGCCACGCGTTCTCGTCGGAGAGCGGCTGGTCTTCGTGCACGACGACGTGGTGCACGGTCGCAGCCGAGCGCCGCTCGATCCACAGGATGATCGCGACGCAGCCGAGCAGCATCACCACCGCGGTGCCCATCAGCATGGGCGGTCCGAACTGCGTGAGCCACGCGGCGAACAACCCGCCGACGACCGCGCCGACCGAGCTGCCGCCGCCGATGATCGGGAACAGCCGCTTGCCTTGCTCGTCGCTGTAGATATCCGCGGCGAGCGCCCAGAACTGGGCGATGACCGTGTAGCTGAACACGCCGACCCACAAGAAGAACGGCAGCGAGATCTCGACGCCCGCACGTTCGAGCACCGTGAACACGACGAGGTTCGAGATGAAGAACAGAAACACGATCGCGAGCAGCTTGCCGCGGCCGACACGCTTCGCGCACCAGCCGTACGCGTGCACGACGCCCACCATCAGGACCGCCTGCGCCGCGCGCAGGTACAGCTTCACGGCGGCGCCGCCGTGAAGCAGCACCATCGGCTCGCGCACGGTCTTCAGCAGGTAATACGCGCACAGCAGCGTGAACGAGGTCAGTGTCATCAGGACGACGGTGCCGGCTTCGTCCGGTCGCACTTTCGCGAACGGACGCAACGCGCGGGCAAGCGTGCGATGCAGCGCGCCGGGCTCAGAAATCGCCATACGAGGCTCCATCCAAGCAAGCGTCGTGCACGTGAACCGCGGTACGTTCGCGCCGTGGCCGAACCGCTCACCTATACATTGGATGACACGGTCGCGATCGTGCGCATGGACGACGGCAAGGCCAACGCGTTGTCGGTCGCGATGATCGACGCGTTGCTCGGTGCGCTCGAGCGCGCCGAGCGCGAGGCAAAAGCGCTCGTTCTCGTCGGGCGCGCCGAGCGGTTTTGCGCGGGCTTCGATCTACGCGTGATGATGAGCGGCCCGGCCGAGGCGACGGCGCTGCTCAAGCGCGGGTCGGAGCTGCTGATGCGGCTCTACGCGGCGGCGGTGCCGCTCGTGATCGCGTGCACGGGCCACGCGATCGCCGGCGGCGCGCTCGTCGTGCTGACCGGCGACGTACGGTTCGGCGCTGCGGGCGCGTTCAAGATCGGCCTCAACGAGGTCGCGATCGGGCTGCCGGTGCCGGTGCTCGCGATGGAGCTCGCGCGCGATCGGCTGGTCGCGACCGAGCTGCCGCGCGCGACGCTGACCGCGCAGATGTACGCGCCCGACGAGGCCCTGCGCGCCGGATTCCTCGATGCGGTCGTGCCCGCGGAGGAGCTGCTCGCGCGCGCGAAGCAGGAGGCGGCGCGGCTGGGCGCGTTCGCCGCCGGCGCGTTTCGCGCGACCAAGCAACGGCTGCGCGGCGCGACGATCGAGCACGTTCGCGGCACGCTCGATCGCGACATGGCGTCGCTGTTGACGCCGAGCTGAGCGAGCTACGGCGCGAGGATCGCGGCGCTCTGCGCGCCGAGCGTCACGGTGATCGCGCCGGCCATGACGGTCACGTCGGGGCCGCCGAGATGATCGTGCAGCACCGTGCCGGACGCGAGGCCGAGCGAGGCCGGCAGCGCCGCCGTGACCTGCGTGGCGGAGGCGAGCCGCGAGATCGCGACGAGCGCGACGTCACCGGCGCCGTCCTGGCGCGCGAACACGATCACGTTCTCGTCGGTGTTGTAGACCGAGACGTACTTGCCGCGGCGCAGTGCGGGCAGCGCGCGCCGCGCCGTGCCGACGAGCTGCGTCCATGCGAGCGTCGCTTGCTCGTCCGCGCTCAGCGTGCCGGAGTCGCCGCGCCAGTTGACGCGGTTGTTCGGATCGACGCCGCCGGTCTCGCCGTACTCGTCGCCGTAGTACAGCATCGGCGCGCCGGGCAGCGTCATCAGCCAGGTCAGCGCGAGCCGATGCTCGCCGTAGACGCTCGCCGGCGGAATCGCGGTCGCGATGTCGGTCCACTGGTTGTACGGCTGCGATTGATCGAGCGAGGAGTCGCCGTCGTACGTCGCGATCGTGATGAACCGCGCGGTGTCCTGGCTGCCGATGTACGGGCTCATGATCGAGCCGGCCGGATACTGGAGCTGACTTTCCATCGTCCAGTAATCGAGGTGGATCATGCCCTTGGCGGTCGTCGCGAACACGTTCATCGGCACCGCGTAGTACAGGACGAAGTCGAACTGGCCGTTCAAGCCATCGGGACTGATGTACTGGCTGATCAATTGATACTGCGACAGGTTGTCGGCCAGGTTGTCGCCGTTCCAGCCCATCGCGGTCTCGCCGGTCATGAACACCGGCGTTCCCGAGGCCTCGAACTCGCCGCGCACGGCCGAGACCAGGTCGATGACCGCGATGTCGGGCACCTGCTTGACCGCGTCCATGCGAAAGCCGTCGAGATCGAACGTGTCGAGCCACCAGATCGCGTCGGCTTCCCATCGCGCGTCGCCGTCGGTGCTCGTCCAGTCGATGTTGGGCAGGTACTGCGTGAACAGGCAGTCGAGGCGGTGCTCGGTCCAGTCGCAGTTGGCCGTGCCGCAGATGCAGCCGGTCGTGTTGAACCACTCGGGGTGCGCGGCCAGGTACTCGTGCTCCTGATGCACGTGCTGCACGACGAGGTCCTGGATGACGCGGATGCCGTGCGCGTGCGCGGCGGTGACGAGCGCGTGCAGCTCGTCGGCGGTGCCGGACCGCGGATCGACCTCGCGCGCCTTGACCGGCCAGTAGCCATGAAAGCCGGTGACCTCGTGCACGCCGTCGGAGGCGAGCCACGCGTCGGACGGGTTCGTGTTGAACGGCGACAGCCACAGCACGGTGATGCCGAGCCGGTCGAACGTGCCGGCCTCGATCTCCTGCGTGACGCCGGCGAAATCGCCGCCGTGATAGTCCTCGCGCGGATCGACGCCGCTGATCGGCGGCGGATCGTTGGCGGCGTTGCCGTCCTTGAAGCGGTCCGTCATCACCATGTAGATGAGGGCGTCCTGCCAGGTGAACGCGCTCGCCTCGACCCAGAACACGAGGCGCAGCGGCTCGACCGGCGACTGGCCGGCGAGGTCCTTCGCGGTGATGAAGATCGTGTACTTGCCGTCGGCGAGGCCGGTGACGTCGGCGGTGATCGTGGTGTGGCTCGCGTCGATCGCGACGTTGCCGATCGGCTGGGTCGCGCCGTCGTGGCGGAGCGTCGCCTGCACGGTCGCGGGATCGAGGCCGGGCGCGCCCTGGCCCGGCGCGAACGCGACGCTCGCGGTGATGTGACCTTGGCCGGCCGCGGGCCGCGTCACGCTATGTGCGCCGGCGGACAGCTGCGGCAGCCAGCACTGGGCGACCTGGATCGCGGAGTTCGCGATGCCGCCCTCGTATTTCTGCCACTGCTCGTCGGGATCGAGCGTCCAGTTGCCGTCGACGATGAGCTTGTACGCGACGAGGCCGGGCGTGACGACGACGTTCGCGGTGAACGCGCCGGTCGCGTCGGGCGTCATCTCGACGCCGGGGTCGGCGAACGTGTTCCAGTCGCCGGTGACCTGCACGCTCTGCGGCGAGGTCCCGGCCGGTGGCACGTAGCGGAACGTGGCCGTGCACGGCGACGGCATCACCCTCGGCGGCGCGTCGGGCGTACCGCCGTCGCCGGGCAGCGTGGGGTTCTTCGAGGAAGCGCAGGCGGCGAGCGCCGCGACCAGGAGCCACTTCATCGCGGCGCGCAACCTACACCACAAGTTTGATACGGTCTCGTGGCGTGATGCCCCGCTGGATGATCGTCGTCGTCGTCGTCGCCGCCGCCGCGTGCGGAGGCAGCAGCTCCGGGAGCGACGGCGGCGGCGACGCCACGGTGTATCCGTTCGGCTGCGCCGGCAGCGCCGCGTGCACCACCGACAACGTGTGCTGCGCGATGCCCGCCGCCACGACGACCTTCGGTTGCGTGGCGACCGCGAGCTGCGCGAGCGCCGACCAGATCACATGCGATGGCCCCGAGGGCTGCGGCGGCGACACGCCGGTGTGCTGCGGCAGCGAGGTGCTCGACGGCACCGGCACGTTTCCGACCTGCGGGATCACGTCGATCGGCACGACGTGCAAGGCCGCATCGGCGTGCCCGACGCACTTCGCCGGGGCGTGCAGCGACTCGTCGACGGTCCAGCTGTGCCACGTGAAGTCCGATTGCACGAACGCGGCCACGAACCTGTGCTGCACGTTCACGTCGGACAGCGCGTCGCTGACGTTTTGCGTCGATGCGGCGACGGCGTCGCTCGGCCACGCGACCTGTCACGACTGACGTGATAGTTTTTTGCTATGCCGGGTCACGTGGGACGGATCTTGGTCGTCGACGACGAAGCGAACGCGCGCACCGCGCTCGCCGAGCTCCTGCGCGACCAAGGCTTCGACGTCGACACCGCGGCCGACGCGTTCAAGGCGCTCGGCAAGTACGAGGCATTCGACCCGCAGGTCGTGATCACCGACCTGCACATGCCCGGCATGGACGGCATCGAGCTCGTCGAGAAGCTGCGTGCGAACGACGATTCGCTCGAGATCCTCGTGATGACCGCGTTCGGCGAGGTCGCGACCGCGATCCGCGCGATGCGCGCCGGCGCCGCCGAATATCTGATCAAGCCGCTCAACTTCGACGAGCTGGTCGTGGTGCTCGGGCGCGTGCTCGAGCATCAGCAGCTGCGTCGCGAGACGCGCCAGCTGCGCGCGCGCGTGCGCGAGCGTTACGCGCCGCACAACATCATCGGCGGCAGCGCGCCGATGCAGCGCGTGTTCGAGGTGGTGGAGCAGGTCGCGCCGAGCAAGGCGACCGTACTGATCACGGGCGAGAGCGGCACCGGCAAGGAGCTGGTCGCGAACGCGCTGCACCAGAAGTCGCCGCGCGCGAGCGGCCCGTTCATCAAGCTGCATTGCGCGGCGCTCGCCGAGTCGCTGCTCGAGAGCGAGCTGTTCGGCCACGAGCGCGGCGCGTTCACCGGTGCGATCGCGAGCAAGGAAGGCCGGTTCGAGCTCGCAAACGGCGGCACGCTGTTCCTCGACGAGATCGGCGAGCTGTCCGCGGCCGCGCAGGCCAAGCTGCTGCGCGCGCTCGAGCGGCGCGCGGTCGTGCGGGTCGGTGGCACGGCGGAGGTCGCGTGCGACTTCCGCCTG
>DASXCY010000130.1:0-11011 GCA_036490935.1 Kofleriaceae bacterium
CATCTCGTTCACCGGCTGGCGCGAGCTCGCGCGCCGGTCGTGGCTGTGGCGGCCGCCGCCGACGTACCAGCCGCTGCGCGTGTGCCGCCCGCGCACCTGGTTACTCGACCGCGGCTGGCAGCTCGCAGGCTCCGTCGGGACGCGCGACGTGCCGGGTTCGATCTGACCGGCGGGCCGGCGCGCACGGCCGCCGCCGGCTCTGGGTTCTTCGGGACCTCCCGCGCGTCAACAGATGTGGTGAATCATGAGAGCCGGCGCTAGCCGGCGTGGTTCGGGCCGCTGTCGACAGTGCGGATCGAGACCGGCTTGCCGAGCGCGCGCACGAGCACGACCTGGAGATCGGCGAACGGCGGCGGGTTCGCGAGCAGCTCGTCGGCGCCGGCCGCGATCGCGAGCTCGCGGTACGCCGCGTTCGACGTGATCGCGATCGCCGGCACCGGCGGCTTCTGCTGCTTCGCGGCGCGGATCGTCTTGAGCCCGCCCTCGCAGTCGAAGTCGATGTCGACGATCGCGATGTCGAGCTCGGCCGACACCACGGTCTCGGCGACGTTCGCATCCGCGGCCTGCGTGATCTCCGACGTCGCGAAGATCGATTTGATGTTGCGCGCGAGCGTCGTGCGGTCCTGGCGATCGCCCGACAGCAGCAGCACGTGCACGCCGCGGAAGCCGGTCACGAGCTTGTCGATCACGTGGCCGAGCTGCGGCGCGACGTCCTGGAACTCGACGCCGATGCCGGGCGGGCCGGCGCCCATGTCCTCGCGCGCGCGCCGCCACGCGACCACGCAGTTGAGCGACGTCGTGCCGGCGCCCGGCACCGTGAAGTCGAGCGTCATCAGCGCGCCGGTCGGGATGTCCGCCTCGGTCTCGAGGAACAGCCCGCCGCGCGACAGATTGACCGAATACGCGACGAGGAACGACGAGGCCGTGCGGAACTCCACCTGCACGGCGTACGGCATCCGCGGGTGCTCCCGTTCGGTCACCAAGCGGCTCCCAGTATCACATGAAGGCGCTTACAGAAGGCGGTCGAGCAACCGATCGAGATGATCGAGATCGAGGTAGCGAATTTCGATACGTCCCGACTTGCCGGGCGCGTCCTCGGTGATCGTGACAGGGCCGCCCAGCGAGCGCGTGAGCCTCTCCTCGAGGTCGCGCACCGAGGCCGACTTCGCGGGAGCAGCCGCGCGCGTCCGATTGTGTTGCGGCGCTCGCAGCTTTTTCACGAGCGCTTCGGTCTGGCGCACCGAGAGCGCGCGCTCGACCACGGTGCGGGCTGCGCTGTCGATCGCGTCGGCATCGTCCAGCCCGAGCAAGGCGCGCGCGTGGCCCATCGCGAGCCGCTGATCCTCGACCAGCTGGCGCGCCGCGGCGGGCAGCTTGAGCAGGCGGATCGCGTTGGCGACCGTGCTGCGCTCCTTGCCGATGCGCTCGGCGACTTGCTCCTGCGTCAGCCCGAACTCGTCGACCAGGCGCTGGAAGGCGGTGGCCTCTTCGAGCGGTCCGAGATCCGAGCGCTGGAGGTTCTCGACCAGCGCGCGCTCGAACGCGGCTTGCCCCTCGACCTCCTGGACGACGATCGGCACCTCGTGCAAGCCGGCGCGCTGGGCGGCGCGCCATCGCCGCTCGCCGGCGATGAGGTAGTAGCCACCCTCGCGGCGCGGCCGGACGATCAGCGGCGTGATCACGCCGTGCACCTTGATCGACTCGGCGAGCTCGACGAGCTGGGCGTCGTCGAACCGGCGCCGTGGCTGCTCCGGGCTCGGATACAGCTCCTCGATGCCGACCGCGAAGTACGTGCGCTTGCCGGCGGGCACCGGCATGGGTGCGGCCGCAGCCGGCAGCAAGGCACCGAGGCCACGCCCGAGCCCGCGCTTCTTGACGTCGGTCATCATGCCGCAGGTTGCCCCTTCGCCGCCGCGGAGCCAAGCGCCGTACGCGCGACGAACTCGTCGGCGACCGCGAGGTAGCTCTTCGAGCCGGGGCAGCGCAAATCGTAGAGCAGCGCCGGCTTGCCGTGGCTCGGCGCTTCGGACAGCCGCACGTTGCGCGGCACCGTGGTCTCGAGGACCTTGTCGCCGAAATACTTCGCGACCTCGGCGCGCACCTGGTTCGCCAGGTTCATGCGGCCGTCGAACATCGTGAACAGCACGCCGTCGATCGCGAGGTGCGGGTTGTACGCGGCGCGCACCTTCTCGATCGTCGCGGTCAGCGCCGACAACCCTTCGAGCGCGAAGTACTCGGCCTGCATCGGCACGAGCACGCCGTCGGCGGCGACCAGCGCGTTGAGCGTCAAGATGCCGAGCGACGGCGGGCAGTCGATGACGACGTAGTCGAAGCCGGCCGCGACCGGCGCGAGCGCGTTCGCGAGGAACCGCTCGCGGCGCTCGGCGCCGATCAATTCGATCTCGGCGCCGACGAGATCGGTCGTCGCCGGCGCGACGAACAGCGTCGGGATCTCGGTCGGCAGCACGACGTCGGCGAGCGCGAGCTCGCCGACCAGCGCGTCGTACACGGTGTGCTCCACCTTGTCGCGCGGATAGCCCACGCCACTCGACGCGTTGCCCTGCGGATCGAAGTCGCAGAGCAGCACGCGTAACCCGCGTGACGCGATCGATGCCGCGAGGTTGATCGCGGTGGTCGTCTTGCCGACGCCTCCCTTTTGGTTCGCGACCGCGACGATGCGAGACATGACGTTTGCGTACTACGCGGCTCTGACTCCGAAAAAAATTTGGCTCCGAGATCGCGTCCAGCGTACGTTGTAGCCAGATGTAGGACATGTGGGCATGTCCTCGAAGGAGCGCCAATGTCGTCTGGAATTCCACGTATTTATACTTCGTTTGCCGAGTTCGAGCGCGAGGAGCTGCGCAGGCTCGATTCGCTGCACACGTCCGTCGACGATCTCGTCGAAGAGCGCTTCTCCGAGGACCTCGACTTCGCGCCGAGCGATCAGCCGCGCCGCCGCGGTCGCCCGCGCAAGAATCCTCGCTAGCCTGGGACAAAAGCCGCGCTGGCCGTCGCTCGCGAGCGACAGGCTTTGCGGTCGCGCGCTTGGCCGGCGAGCGCGCTGGCACCGACGCTGCACTGGTCGCTTGGCGAACCCGAGAAAGGACCAGTCATGAGCAGCCGATTCGACACGATCGATCCGACCGACCTCGCCCGCACGTGCGGCGGCGTGCAGATGCAGGTCACGCAGTACGGCTATCCGCACGATCCGGACGGCGACTCGCAGACGCGCGCGGGTCACGGCGCGTATCACGACCTCGCGGCGAATCGCTCGGTCGCGCTGACCGATTCCGGGCTGCGCGCGCTCGGCCTGTCGCGCTCGCAGGTGCGCGGCGGCAGCGAGTGGGTGAACATCAACTTGCGCGGCGGCGGCACGCTGCACCGGCGCATCGACGATCGCGCGCCCGAGGCGAACAAGCGCGTCGACGTCTACCAGCCGGGCGGCTTCGATCGCCACCTCGCGGGTTCCGCCGACGTCTCGCTCGCGCGCTAGCGTGTGCCGTCGAATGCGCGCAGGTGGTAGCCGACGACGACCGACAGCTGCGCGACGCTCGGGTCCAGCACGTCGATGCCGGCGAGCGCGCCGAGCGTGACCTGCGGCGTGAGCCAGACATTCGCCTGCGCGTGCGCCTCCATCAGCAGCCAGAACTGGCTCGGCGGCCGCGCGAGGTTGTCGTACATCGCGATCTGCACGCCGCTCGCGGCCTCGCCGATGAGCGTCACGGGGCCGAGGTCGGCGCGCGTGCCGATGAGGAGCTTGGACTGCGTGATATCGCCGCCGATCGGCGAGGTCATGCCACCGGGCGTGGTCTCGCGCGCGGCCGACATCATCGGCATCGTCGCCGCGAGGTCCGCGAACGCGAACTCGAAGCCGACGTGATACCGGCCGTTGCGCGCGAGCACGCGCGCTTGCCCGCCGATGACATCGAGCGCCTGGTTCGTCGTGGCCGGCACGAAGTGGAGCATCGCCACTCCGGCTTCGACCCACACCGGGCTGTAACCGCGAGTCGGGCTTCCCGCCAGCCCGCAGTCGTCGCAGAGGTGCAAGTGATAGTCGAATGGCCCGTCCGCATCCGCGCTCGCCAGGCGCGGCGCAGCGGCGAGCACGATCGCGATCAGGAGCGCGCGTCGCATGCGGCGATCGTAACGCGGTCGGCGCGGAGTCGATCGCGAAATCGAAGGTCAGGCGCTAACCGACTGCGCCGGCTCGATCGCACCTGCGACACCTTCTGATTCGGGCGCGAATCGCAGGCGGATCTCGAAAGTCGTGCCGCGGCCGGGCGCGGATTCGAGTGCGATGTCGCCGCCATTGGCGTCGACGATGCGCCGCACGATCGCGAGGCCAAGGCCCGTACCGGCGACGTTCCGCACCTGCGGGCTGCGATAGAACGGCTCGAACGCGTGGCGGGCATCGTCCGCGGACATGCCGGAGCCGTTATCCGACACGCGGATCGCATAACCGGTCTCGTCCGCGCGACCGACGATCTCGATCTCCGGCGGCACGTCGGCGCGCCGGTACTTGACCGCATTCTCGCCCAGGTTCCACAGCACCTGGCGCAGCAGCGACTCGCTGCACGTCACGCGAGCCGGCGCGAGCTCGAGGCGCAGCGTGCCGCTGGCGGTCGTGACGATCCGGTCGAGCTCGTCCTGGATCGCGGCCGCGACCGCCGCGGGGTTCGCCACCGCGGTGGGCAGCGCGCCGATCCGCGACAGCGCGAGCAGATCCTCGATGAGCGCGGCGATCTGCGCGACGCTGCGCTCGACCATCTGTGCGGTGGGGCGAGCCTGGGGCACGCCTTCGGCGAGCACCGACGCGCCGAGCGTGATCGTGTTGAGCGGCCCGCGCAGGTCATGGGCGATCCGGCCGGCGAACGCGTCGAGCTCGCGGTTGCGGACCTCGAGCGTGGAGTTGGCCGTGACGAGGTCGCGCTGTGATCTCAGGATCGCGCGCGTCAGCCAGACGCCGACGAGCAAGACGACGACGAGGATGATCGCGGTGAGCACGAGGCGCAGCGCGAGCCCGTGGGCCTGCAGCTCGGCGACGTTCGCGACCGCGTGGGTGCTGGCGGCCTGGTTGATGTCGACCAGCGCGATGCGATCGTGCGCGATGCGCTCGAACACCGGATCGAGCTCGGCGAACGCCTGCGTCGCCTCGACGTCGCGGTTCTGGCGCGACAGCTCGAGCGCGGGCTCGATCTGCTGCTGTTCGGCCGCGACATCCGAGCCGAGGCGATGCCACGCGTACGGCTCGCCGGGAAACGTGGTCAGCGGCGAGTACGTGCGTGCGAGCTCGGCATAGTCGGCGCGCAGCGCGGCGATCTGCTGCTCGAGGGCCGCCATCTGTCCCGGGTCGCGCTCGAGGACATGGCGCCCGATCAGGATGCGCTCGCGATCGACGAGCATGCCGATGCGATCGACCAGCTCGATGCTGACGAGCGCGTCGTCATCGATGGTCTCGACGTTGTCGCGCGTCGCCATGCCCTCGCGCCACTGCACGAGCTCGAGCACGGCGAGCAGCGCCGCGATCAGCGCGAACGCACCGAGCAGGAACGACTTCGTCCGGCGAAACCCCTCGCGCGCCATCGCACCTGCCAGTGCTTTACGCGGGCTCTCGCAGGTCGGCAACCCGAGATTCGATTGCGAAGTGTGTCGGAGGCGGTTCGCCTCGGTGAATGTCCTGCACGCGACGGGAGCGGCGCGCGACGTCGCAGAGCCTAGCCCTCGATGTCGTAGTCCTTGAGCTTCTTGTAGAGCGTCGAGCGATCGATCTCGAGGATCGCGGCGGCCTGGGCCTTGTTGCCGCCGGTGGCGGCGAGGGCGGCGAGGATGCCTTCGCGTTCGAGCTCGCGCAGCGAGCGGGCGCTCGGCCGCGGTGGAGGCGGAGGCTGCGGCGGGACGTCGATCGTCACGGCGGGCAGCGAGGCCGCGCTGATCGAGCTGCCGAGCGGCGGCGTCGGATTGGCCGGGCGCGTGCGCGGGAGCGGGGTGCTGCCTCCCGCGATCTGCGGCGGCAGGTCGGCGACCTGGATCAGCTCGCGATCGCCGAGCACGATCGCGCGCTCGATCGCGTTGCGCAGCTCCCGGACGTTGCCGGGCCAGCTGTGGCGCGTCATCGCCGCGAGCGCGTCGGGCGCGAATCCGGTGATCCGCCGTGCGGCCTGGCTGCGAAACCGCGCGAGGAAGTGCTCGGCGAGCAGCGGCACGTCGTCGAGGCGCTCGCGCAGCGGCGGCACCTCGACGTGGATGACCGACAGCCGGTAGAACAGATCCTCGCGGAACAGCCCGCGCTTGACCATCTCGGCGAGATCGCGATTGGTCGCGGCGACGACGCGCACGTCGACCTCGATCGCCTTCTGGCCGCCGACGCGCTCGAAGCGGCGCTCCTCGAGCACGCGCAGGAACTTGGTCTGCAGCCCGAGCGGCAGCTCGCCGACCTCGTCGAGAAACAGCGTGCCGCGGTCGGCCATCTCGAACCGGCCGGCCTTCTTCTCGGTCGCGCCGGTGAACGCGCCCTTCTCGTGGCCGAACAGCTCGCTCTCGATCAGCGACTCGGTGAGCGCCGCGCAGTTGACCGCGACGCACGGGCCCTTCGCGCGCCGGCTCGCGCGGTGGATCGCGCGCGCGACCATCTCCTTGCCCGAGCCGCTCTCGCCGCCCAGCAGGATCGTTGCGTCGCTCGGGGCGACGCGCGCGACGAACTCGATCACGCGCTGTGCGGCGGCCGAGCGGCCGACGAAGTCGCCGTCGCCCGTGATCTGGAGCTGTTCTTCGAGCGCGTCGGCCCGCCGCGACAGCTGGTCGCGCGCGTCGGCGCCGGTCCACGCCGCGCCGGTGAGATGCGCGAGGCAGCCGGCCGCGAGCGCGTCGGTGTCGTCCCACAACGTGCCGCGGCGATCGATCCACAGCACCGCGACGACGTCTTCGCCCGCGCCGTGGATCGGCGCCGCGAGCAGCTGGCGGTCGGCGACCTCGGCGGTGATGACCTGGCGCTTGCCGACCACCTTCTCGATCAAGTCGTGCGGGATCGATAGCTGCGCCGGCTCGCCGGCGGCGATCGCCGCCGCGACGGGCGCCGGGCGCTTGCCGGCCGACACCACGAACGCGCGCGTGGCTTCGAGCGCGATGCGCGCGGCATCGCACGCGGCCCGCGCGACCGCATCGCGACCGGAGGCCGATTCGGCGCGCAGCCGATCGCCGAGCTGCGCGAGGGCCGCGAGCTGGCGGCGCGCGCGGTCGTCGCGGCCGGTCAGCGCATAGAGCTGCGCCGACGACACCTCCATCGTGACGCGGCTCTGCGTGCGCGTCACCGCGATCGCATCGACCGGGATGTACGCGAGCTTGGTCGCGCCGAGCACGATCTCGTCGCCGGGCTCGAGCCGGTGCACGGTCGCGTCGCTGCCGTTGACCAGCGTGCGCTTGTCGGCGACGAACACGAGCGCGCCGTCGCGCAGCTCGATCTGGGCGTGCAGGCGCGACACCGTCGGATCGCTCAGGTGGACGAGGCAGTCGTCCTGGCGCCCGACCTTGCCGCCGCGCATCGGCAGCTCGAATTCGCGGCCCGCATCCGGACCTTCGAGCACGACGAGGCGGCCCAGCGACACGCGCACATTCTATTGTAGATTTCGTCCATGTTGCGGCTCGCGATCGCGCTCGTCGCCCTGGCGGCGTGCGGAGGCAAGGTAACGGACAAGTCGACCGGCGCAGGCTCGGGGTCGGCGATCTACGCCAAGAAGGTCGCCGTGTCGTGGGGGATCCGCGCGGCCGGCTCGGCCAAGCAAGACGTGTTCTTGCAGGTCACCGACGATGCCGGCGCGCAGCAGAGCTACCCGCTCGGCACGTTCGAAGGCACGTGCCAGGTGATCACGCCCAAACCCGAGATGAAAGCGGCGACCGCGGTCGCGTGCACCAGCAACGACACGGGCACCGAGCTCGACGCCGTGATCGAGGGCGAAACGATCCAGGGCGAGACCGTCATCATCATGCGTGGCGACATCAAGAATGGCGGTGCACCGGATCCGATGTCGCGCGTCGAGATCCAGCGCGTGAAGGCGCCGCCGGGCGCGGCGGTGCAAGTGGGAGCGTGATGCTGAAGCGGTTCATCAAGCGACGCGCTCGGCCACGGCCATGCGTGCCAGCGCGTGACGATCGACGCAACACCGTCGTGCCGCAGCGCGCGGCGGCTCAGAGCGTCTTCAAATACTCGATCACCGCGGCCGCATCGCCGCCGAGGTCGGCGAGGAACGGATGGCCCGCGTTCGACAGGCCGGGCTGCGCGGCGTCTTGCAAGTACTCGCCGTCGCCGAGCGGCGCGCCGGGGGCGCGCGTGGCGACGCCGACCGCGTCGAGATCGTAGGGCGCGTCGAGCTGCAGCACGACCCGGCGCGGGCGGTTGGCAGGCGGCATGGCGAGCACGGCGAGCGACGGCCACTGGCCGGCGTGGCCGTACGGAGCGCGCGCCCACGCGTTCGTCAACACGGGCGGGACGTAGCCGGCGGAGCGCACGAACTTGGTGTAGCCGAGCGTGAGCGCGGGATCGTTCGCGGCGCGCTCGAAGCTCGCGGTTGCGGCCTGCGCGCGCGCCGGATCGGTGCCGACCTCCTCGAGCGGGACCACCTGCTCGTCGTAGTCGAGCGCGCGGCCGTTCGCGTAGTGGCCGTGACACGGCGCGCAGTCGTCGTCGAACAGCTTGTGGCCGCGCTCGGCGAGCGCGCGATCGAGCTTGCCGGGGAACGCGGGGCGCGGCTCGGGCTGGCGCAGGTACGCGCCCAGGCTCGCGCCCTGAAACGGGTGGTGCTGCATCCACTCGACGCGCACGCCGGCGGCGACGTCGGCCTCGACCGCGAGCAGATCCATCGGGCCTTGCCCGCTGCCGTCCCACGACAGGGTCGTGCGCTGCGCGAAGCCGATGACGTCGGGCACCTTCGCCCAGCCGACGACCGGCGCGGAGTCGACGTGCCGGCCGGTGAGCTGCGCGAGCACGAGCGCGAACGACTCGATCGTCGCGACGCGGCCAGGCGGGCCGCCGGCGACGCGCGCGTGGAGGTCCGCGCGATCCGCCGCGCGCTGGCGCAGCGCCGCCATCGTCGCGCCGACGATCGCATCCTTGTACGCCTCGGGCCACGTGACGTGGTTCGCGGCCGCCGCTTCGCTCGCGAGATGCCCGAGCCTCTCGGCGGAGAACCCGGGCTCGCGCGTGATCTGCGCGAACGCCGCGTCGTAGGCGTGGACGCGCACGCGCTTGTTCGCGAGCCCGATCACGGTCGCCTCGCCGCCGGGCCAGCGCAAGCGCTCGGCGTGGCACAGCGCGCAGTTGGTGACGACGAACGGCACGTTCGTCAGCGGATCGACGGTCAGGTGCATCCCGAGTGGCAGGCCGGCACGGACGTCGAGGTCGTCGCTGGTCGGATCCGCCGCGCGCGCGACGAAGCCGAACTTGCGCGCGAGCTCGTCGGTCGAAGCGCCGAGCGTCTTCGGAAACGCGCGCTGCAGCGCGAGGAAGATCGGGTACGGCAGCCCGGTGCGATAGGGATCGCCGATGCCGGTGCGCGCGAAGATCGTCTTGCCGGCCTGCCGCGAGATGCGCGCGATGTCGTACTCCGCGGGATCCGACATCAGCGGCGTCGGCGCGGCGCGCGTCGTCGGGGCCGCGATGACCACCGCCGGCGACGGGGCCGAGCACGCCGCGATCAGTGCCGGCCAAAGCCCGAAGCTCGAAGCCCGAAGCCTCATCTATCTGCGAGCGTAGTCCGTTAACCCCACGCGGTGGCGCTCGAGGATGAAGAAGTTCGAGTGCACGCGCAGCGGGCCGAGCGCGTAGTACGCCTTGCCGAGATAGAGCTCGCGATCGAGCTGCACGACGTAGTCGCGCAGGCCGCGCGTCGGATCGAACGGCTTGTTGCCGCCGCGCGAGTAGTCGAGCAGCACGGCGTGCAGGTATTCGTTGTCGCGGGCGGTTGGATCGACCGGATCGACCGCGTAGAAGCCGAACCGCTTCGCGACGATGTCCCACCGCCCGTCGAGCGCGTTCTGCGCGACCGGCGAGTTGTAGCCCATCGTGCGTCCGTCCTCGTGGCGGAAGAAGCCCTTGCAGAACTTCTTGATGCCGGCGAGCCGCGGTGTTTGGCGCGAGCCGAACAGCCGCGTGTTGATGCCGCGGAACTCCCAGCCGACGAGGTCGGCCGGCTCGGGCGTGCCGCCGTCGACGAACGTGCGCTCGAGCTCGCGCCAGCTCGCGCGCTCGAGCGCGAGCGCGGCGGTGGTGGGAAACGGCGGCAGCGGGCGAGGGGCAGAAGCGATCACGAGACATACCTCCGGGCGTTGTCGATCACGTGGCCCGCGGAGCGCGTCGCGAGGGCCATGATCGTCTCCATCGGGTTCACGCGGATCGGCGTCGGGAACAGCGACGCGTCCGCGACGATCAAGCGGTCGACGTCGTGCATGAAGCCGAACTCGTCGACGACCGAGCGCGAGCGATCGCGGCCCATGCGCGCCGTGCCCATCATGTGCACGGTCACGACCTCCCATTCGGTCGCCGGGATCGGGTCGGTCAGCAGGCGGCGCGCCTCGTCGGCATCGTGGAGCTCCTGCGCGCTGTGAAACGGCAGCAGCACGCGCTTCGCGCCCGCCGCGAACAGCAGCTCCGACAGCAGCACCAGGCCGCGCTGCATCTGTGCGAGGTCTCGCGGCGCGAGCTGATAGAAGGCCTGTGGCACGCCGGCGATCGTCTTCACGCTGCCGCTCGTCGAGTCCTCGCACAGCAGGCCGGCGAGCACCATCTTGTCGTACTCGTGCATGAGCTGGCCGAGCTGGTCGCCGCGCTGGGGGAACGACATCGCGAGGATCGACGGCGGCATGTTCACCGCCGCGAAGCAGCCGAGCCCCTGCTCGGCGAACTCGCGCACCTGAAACGCCTGGTGCGCGCCCTTCCAGCTCGTGACCGGCTCGTCGAAGATCGCGACCACCTTCACGTTCGGGTGCAGGCTGAGGTTCTTGCCGAGCTGACCCGACCGCG
>DASXCY010000131.1:0-12868 GCA_036490935.1 Kofleriaceae bacterium
CGAGCCACACGAGGCCAGCGATACCGAGGGCGCCGCACGCGTCGTCGCCCACGATCGTGGAGTCGAGCGCGACGATCCGCGCGGCGGTGCGCGTGTCCAGCCGCCGGCCGACGTCGTACGGCTCGTAGTGCGAGAGATCCGAGCTGATCACGACGAGGGTCTCCGGCCCGCCCCAGTAGCGCTCGAGCAGCGCGCCGACCTCGGCCGGCGTGCCACTCGATCCGATGACCGGCACGACGCACGCGCGTGGACACACGCGCTGCACGAACGGCAGGATGACCTCGAGCGCGTGCTCCTTCGCGTGCGCGGCCGGGTTCGCCGCGAGCTCGCGCGCCTCGGGCGCGACCTCGAGCTCGCCGAGCGGCGTCGCCAGCCGCGCCGCACCCGGCGTCGCGAGCCCGTCGACGAACATCCGGTGCGCCGGCCCGATCAGCACGACGCGCTCGATGCGCTCGCCGAACGGCGCCACCCGCGCGAACGCCGACGCCGCGATCGGCCCGCTGTACACGTAGCCCGCGTGCGGCACGATGATCGCCTTCGGGCACGGGCCCGGCGGAACCGCCGGCGCCGCGGCCGCGAGCATCGCATCGACCTCGCGCGCGAGCTCGCGCGGATCGCCGGGATAGAACAGCCCCGCGACTGCGGGTGGCCTGACCTCGATCACGCCTCACCATAGCCAGCCCGGCCCCCGCTGGGGAGCGAGTTTTCCACACACCTGGCTCGCGCGGCGCGCTGACCATGCGCTGACTCGAAGCTGACCGACGAATGTCCTGCGCCGGGCCGGAACCGGTGCACCGTTGCACGATGATGCCCCTGCAGTCGCGCGCGGCGTACGTGCGCACCCTACGCCCCGACCTGCCCGCCCGCACCTTCGACCGCGCGCCGTCACGGCTCGCCTTCGTTCCCGGGCACGTCGCGATCATCGTGACCGCGACGCTCGCGATCGCGCGCGGCTGGGTGCCGTGGTTCACGGTGCCGCTGCTGTCGCTCGCGATCGGCGCGAGCTTCGCGGGTTTGACGTTCGTCGCGCACGAGCTGCTGCACGGCGGGCTCGTGCAAAACAAACGCGCGCAGTACGCGATCGGCTGGCTCGGCTTCTTGCCGTTCGTCGTGTCGCCGCGGCTGTGGCTGGCCTGGCACAACGCCGCGCATCACGCGCGCACGAACCTCCACGACGATCCCGACGGCTACCCGACCATCGAGCAATATCGCGCGCGGCGCAGCACGCGGTTCTCGGTCGACACGTTCTCGCTCGGCGGCCGGCGCTGGCGCGGCGCGCTGAGCCTCGTGCTCGGCTTCACCGTGCAGAGCGCGGACCTGCTGCTCGGCGCGCGCTCGCGCGGATTCTTGACCGCGCGCCAGCACCGGCGCGCCCTCGCCGAGACCGCGCTCGGGGTCGCAACCTGGGCCGCGGTCGCGGTGCTCGTCGGCTTCGTGCCGTTCGTGTTCGCGTTCGTGATTCCGCTGCTGGTGGCGAACGTCTGCGTGATGGCGTTCATCCTCACGAACCACAGCCTCAGCCCGCGCGTCGAGGTCAACGACCCGCTCGCGAGCGGGCTCACGGTCACGACCCCGCGCCTCGTCGAGTGGCTCACGCTCGGCTTCGGCTTCCACGTCGAACACCACCTGTTCCCCGCGATGAGCGCTCGCCACGCGCCCGCGATCCGCGCGCTCGTTCGCGAGCGCTGGCCCGAGCGCTACCACTCGATGTCGCTGCCCGCGGCGCTGCTCCGCATGCATCGCGGCGCGCGCGTCTACAAGTCCGCGACCGAGCTGTGCGACCCGCGGACCGGAGCGGAGCACGCGACGTTGTGACCGCTCGCAATGGCGCGGGATCGGCCTCGAAAGCACGATCCGCGACGGCGACAAGACGCTGTCGTCGCCGACCGTGCTCGCGCTCGATGGCAAGCCGACGAGCATCGTGATCGCGAGCGACGGCCTGCAGCTGGCACTGGGGCTGACCGCGCGCGCACGCGGCGATCACGTCGCGCTCGACATCGCCTACGACGAAAAGGCTCGCGGCGTGGGCGTGTGGACGACGCGCTCGCTGTCCACCCACGTGGTCGTGAAGGATCGCGAGCCGGTCACGCTCTCGATGCCCAGCCGCCAGCTCGTCATCACGCCTAAAACACGAACGGCCGCAGGAAGTGATCGTTGTAGCCGTGCGGGTGCTTGATCAAGTAGTCCTGGTGGTAGTCCTCGGCGCGCACGAACGTGGTCGCGGGCTGGACGACGGTCACGACCGACTTGCCCCACAGGCCGCTGTGGTCGACGCGCGCGATCGCGGCGCGTGCGATGCGCGCCTGATCCGGCGAGGTCGTGAAGATCTCGGAGCGGTACTGCGAGCCCCAGTCGTTGTTCTGGTGACCGAGCTGCGTCGGATCGTGACCTCGAAAGTAGTAGCGCAGCAGCAGATCCTGGTACGAGATGCGCGCCGGATCGAACACGATGCGCACCGATTCGGCGTGCCCGGTCGTGCCCGACGAGACCTGCTCGTAGTCGACCTCGCTCGCCTTGCCGCCCGCGTAGCCGACCTCGATCTTCACGATGCCCGGGGCCTGGCGCATCACGTTCTCCATGCCCCAGAAGCACCCGCCGGCGACGATCGCGGTCTCCGTCTTGGCAGGCGGATCCGCGTGCGCGGCCGCGGACAACGCGAGCAGGGTCGCCAGAGTCGAGAGGTTGCGCATCATGAGCATGCTACGTGCGACTCGTAGACTAGTTACCACGCGCCTCGGGCGGTCAGCCGATGTTGGGCGTCGAGCCGCGGATCTCCGCGACACTCGTGCACAAATCGCCGCATGAAGCTCCGCTGCTCGGCCGCGCTCCTCGCCCTCGCCGCTTGCGGTGACAGCCACGCCACCCAGCCCGATGCCGCGCCACCGATGCCCGACGCGCCGGCCGGGTTCGTCGAGGCCACGCCGGGCTCGACGCCGACCACGATGAAGGTGGACGGCAACGTGTTGTCGGCGCCGGTCGTGCAGCCGATCTTCTTCTCCGATGACGATCCGACGATGCAGTCGGAGACCGAGGATTTCCTGAACCAGGTCGCGGCGTCGTCCTACTGGCCCGCGATCGCGACCGAGTACGGCGTCGGCGCGCTGACGATCCAGCCGACGATCGTCTCGACCGACACACCGCCGACCTCCGACACCGGGCTCGCGACGTGGATCGGCGATCACTTCGACGGCGAGAACGGCTGGCCGGCCGCGCCCGATCCGCAGACGATCTACGCCATCTTCCTGCCGGCCGGCGTCACGATCTCGACGCAGTTCGGCCAGAGCTGTCAGGCGTTCGGCGGCTACCACGACGAGGCGATGGACCCGAGCAACAACTCGGTCGTCTACGCGATCATGCCGCGCTGCCAGGGCGGCATCGACGAGCTGTCGGCGGTGACGAGCCACGAGCTGATCGAGGCCGCGACCGATCCGCACATCGAGACCACGCCGGCGTACGTCGTGCTCGACGACGATCACTACATCTGGGGCTACACGCCGGGCGGCGAGCTCGGCGACATGTGCGAGTACCTCGAGACCGCGGACCAGCAGCTGGTCGGCAACTACTACGTGCAGCGGATCTGGTCGAACGCGTCGGCGGCCGCCGGCCACGACCCGTGCGTGCCGGCGCCCGCGCAGCCGTATCTCGGCGCGATGCCGGTGCTCAGCGATTTGGTGCCGATCGCGAGCATCTTCGACGGCTCGACCGTGACGACGAAGGGCGTGTCGGTCCCGAACGGGATGGCGAAGACGATCGAGGTCGACCTGTTCAGCGATCAGCCGACGGGCGATTACACGGTCAAGGCCGACGACGTCGCGTCGCAGCTCGAGGGTTCGAGCCCGGAGCTGTCGTTGACGTGGGACAAGCAGACCGGCCACAACGGCGACAAGCTCCACCTGACCATCACGCGCCTGAAGACCGGCCAAGGTGGCGGCAGCGAGATCGTCGTCGTGACGAAAGACGCGACGATGACGACGGTCGGGCTGTGGTGGGGCTTCGTCGCGAACTGACGTGGGAGTAGGTTGACCCGGCCCTCCGCGTGCAGGATGGATGGGTCATCGTCGCGAGCTTCGCGGAGCCGGCTAGGCTTTGGGCAGGTCGCCCATCGCGCGCGCGAGCGCGACGACGGCGAGGTAGTAGTCGTAGCGGGCGACCGCGAGCGCGAGGCGAGCGCGCGCGGCATCGGTTTCGGAGTCGAGGACATCGGTCGTCGTCGCCGCGCCGGCATCGAAGCGCACCTTCTGGAGGCGCAGCGCCTCGTCGGCGGTCTGCTGCTGCGTTTGCGCGGCGACGATGCTGTCGTATGCGGCCTTCGCGTCGAGCCAGCGCTGCCGCACGTCGAGCCGCACCTGATCGACGAGCGCCATCGACTGCAGCAGCGCGCGGCTCTGCGCCGCCTCGGCTTCGCGCACGCCCTCGTGGGTGGCGCCGAAGTCGAACACGTTCCACTGCACGCGCAGGCCGAGGAACTCCTCGTCCTCGGGCTCGAACGGCTGCACGCCGGTCAGGTGCGTCCACACGCCGACCGCGCTGATGTTCGGCAGGTACTTCTCGCGCGCCGCGCGCCGCGCGTGCTCGGCCGCCGCGATGCGATCGCGCGCCGCGTGCAACTCGGGACGTGCGGCCAGCGCGCGGGTTTGCGCGACGTCGAGCGTCATCGCCAGCGCGGGCGGCGTCTCGGGCAGGTTGTCGACGACGTCGATCGCGACGCCATCGTGCAATCCGATCTGGACGACGAGCCGCGCGAGCGCCTGCGCGGCCGCGGTGTCCGCGCGCAGCGCCGATTGATCGGCCGCCGCCTTCGCGGAACGAAACCGCAGCACGTCGATGTCGGTGTAGGTCTCGGCCTGGCGCAGTTGCACCGCTCGATCCAGCTCGCTTTGGATATCCGCGACCGACCGGTGCGCGACGTCGGCGCTCGCGCGCGCCTCGAGCACGCGCACGTACGTGTCCGCGGTGCGATATGCCGTGTCGAGCCGCGTCTTGTCGTAGTCCGCGCGCGTCGCATCGGCGTCTTGCTCGGCCGACCCGAGCAGCTCCGATAGATACGCGAGCCCGGTCAGCGGCTGCGCGAGCGTGACGTTCGTGGCGCTGGTGTTCAGCTGGTGCAACGTGAACGAGCCCAGCATGCCGAACGCGAGCGAGTAGGAGTGGCGGTAGCGGTTGGCGGCGGCGTCGACGCTGAGGTCGGGCAACAGGTGCGCCTTCGCGCCGGCCACGCGGGCTTCGGCGCCGCGCATCGACTCCTTCGCGACGGCGATGTCGGGGTTCTCGGCGAGCGAGACGTCGATCGCCTCGTGCAGATCGATGCGGCGCGGCGGCTCGTCCGCGTAGGTCGGGCCTGCGGCAAGCAAGACCAAGAAGACAGCCTTCATTTCAAGTACACCTTCACCTCGGCCGAGAGCCCGGCGTGCAGCTGCGAGACGTCCTCGCCGTCGTCCCACTCGATCTTGACCGGCACGCGCTGCACGACCTTGACGAAGTTTCCGGTCGCGTTGTCGGGCGGCATCATCGAGAACCGCGCGCCGGTCGCCGGCGACACGCTCTCGACCTTGCCGTGATACGTCTTGCCGCCGAGCGCGTCGACCGTGACCTCGGCGCGGTCGCCGGGGGCGATGCGCTCGAGCTGCGTCTCCTTGAAGTTCGCGATCACGTACGACCTGGTCGGCACGATCATCACGACGGTCTGGCCGGGCTGCACCATCTGGCCGACGTGCACGCCGAGTCGCGACGTCGTGCCCGCGACCGGTGCCTTGATCTTCGTGTAGTCGCGCTGCAGCGTCGCGAGATCGAGCGCGGCTTGCGCGGCCGCGACCCGCGCGTGCGCGAGGTCCGCGGCGGCGGTGGCGGCCGCAACCTGGCGCTCGACCGGCGTCGACTGCACGACGTGACCCGCCGCTTCGGCGACGCGCGACTGCGCCTGCTGCGCCGAATCGCGCGACGCGGCGAGGTTCGCATTCGCGGCATCGACCGCGGCCTTCTCGGCGTCGTACGCGACCTGTGCGGCCTCGAGCTGCTGGCCACTGACCGCGCCGGCGTCGTGCAGCGTCTTCGCCCGCGTCAGGTCGTCCTGCGCCTTCTTCGCCTCGGCTTGCGTGCGCGCGAGCGCGGCCTGCGCCGCCTGCACCTGCGCCTGCGCCGACCGCACCGACGCGCCGGTGCCTTCGAGCATCGCCTGCGCCGACGACAGTCCGCCCTTGGACGTCGAACGCACGATCTCGACCTGCGCATCGGCGCCTTGCGCTTGCGCGATCGCCGCCTTGAGGTCGGCCTCGGCCGACGCGACCTTCGCGACGTAATCGGCCGAGTCGATCTCGGCGACCGGCTTGTCGGCAGCGATGGGCTGGTTATCGCCGACGCTCGTCTTGACGATCACGCCGCCGACGCGCGCCGCGACCGGCACGACGTCGGCGTCGATCTGCGCGTCGTCGGTCGCGACCTCGTTACGCGTCAGGTAACCGTGGATGTAATAGACGGCGAGCACGGCGACCGCGAGGCCTCCGAGCAGCAGGTAGGCGCGCCGTGCTTTCGACTTGCGTGGCTGGATCATTCCCGGTTCGGCCATATTCACTCCACGGACAGCTCGATGTGAGGCTTCTGCCCGGGCGTCGTAAAGCGCGGCACCCGGATCAGGAAAAGTAGCGGCAAGACGCCGAAGAACAAGATGCCCTGCAGCAGGAATACGCGATCGAACGACAGCACGCTCGCCTGCTCGAACATCCGATAGCCGGTGAGGCGCATGACAAACGCCTGCGCGGCCTGCGCGGTGACGCCGTGAGACACGAGGGCGTGCTGGAAGCCGCCCAGCTGCCCGATCACCTCGGGCCGCAGCGTCGTGATGTGGGCCGAGAGCCCCGCGTTCGCCTCGACCGCATAGTTCGTGAACATCGTCGCGAAGATCGTGAGGCCGATCGAGCCGCCGACCTGGCGCACGAACGAGTTGAGGCCGGCTGCGTCGGCCATGAGGTGGCGCTCGGTCCGCGAGAGCGCGGCGGTGGTGAGCGGCACGAACAGGCACGCGAAGGCGGCGCCGGTGATGACGAGCGGCAGGATCATCTCGGTCGACGAGGTCTCGAGCGTGATGTGGCTGAGCTGGTAACTGCCGATCGCGAACAGCAGCACGCCGAACGCGATGATGAAGGCCGGCTGGATCACGTTGTAGAGCCGCCCGACGATCGGCGACACCGCCATCATCGCGAGCGTGCGTGGCATCAGCACGACGCCCGACAAGGTCGCCGTGTAATGCAGGCTCTCCTGGCAGAACACCGGCAGCAGGAACATCGAGCCCATCAGCATGCCGAACATCACGAACGCGACGAACGTCGCGGATGCGAACGTCGCCTCCTTGAACAGGCGCAAGTTCACGACCGGGGCGGTCGCGGTGAGCTCGCGGATGATGAAGCCGATCAGCGCGACGCCGCACACGAACGCGGCGACGCGGATCTGCATCGAGTCGAACCAGTCGTCCTGCGGACCCTCTTCGAACAGGTACTGCAGCGCGCCGATGCCGATGATCATCAGGATGATGCCGGCGATGTCGAGGTTCTTGCGCGCGAGCACGGCGCGCGCGTGGTTGGCGACGCGGACGTCGTCCGGCTCGTGGACGTTCTGCGCCGTCATCAGGATGCCGATCAGGCCGACCGGCAGGTTGATGTAGAAGATCCACGGCCAGCTGTAGTTGTCGGTGATCCAGCCGCCGAGCACGGGGCCGACGGCAGGGCCGACCATGATGACCATCGAGAAGATGGCCATCGCCATGCCCTGCTCCTCCGGCGGGAACGTCTGGCGCAGGATCGCCTGCTGCGTCGGCTGGAGCGCGCCGCCGCCGAAGCCCTGCAGGACGCGATAGAACACGAGCGTCGTGAGCGAGCGCGCGGTGCCGCACAGCGCCGAGCCGGCGACGAACACGACCATCGAGATCAGGTAGACGCGCTTCTGTCCGAAGAAGCCGCCGAGGAACCCGGTCAGCGGCATGACGAGGACCATCGCGATCATGTACGCGGTCGAGATCCACGTGATCTCCTGGATGCTCGCGCCGAGCTCGCCGCGGATGTTCGGCAGCGCGACGTTGACGATCGACGAGTCGATCGTCGCCATCAGCGAGCCGAACGCGATCGACACCGCGACCAACCACTTGTTGACCTGCGGCGCGGCGGATCCGGGGAGCGCGGTCGCGGTCATCGCTTGCCGATCCCGTGCAGGAACGCGTTGGCGATGAGCTCGCCGTCCGCCGCGAACCGCTCGCCGCGCTCGACCCGCCAGTGCACGATCGCCTTCATCGCACCGAGCACCATCTGCGCGTGCTCCTCGCCGCGCTTGCCCGAGGTCGGGCGGAGGATGTGAACGAGCGCCTCGGACATCGTGGTGAGCAACACCGGCTTCTTGCCCTTCACGTGGCGGGGCTCGGGATCGACCGCGAACACGACCTGGAAGAACCGGCGCTGCTCGTCGAGCACGGTCGTCACCTCGGCCAGGTAGGTGCGCAGGCGCCGGTCGGCCGGCGCCTTGCCGGCAGTGCGCGCCGCCTCGTGCAGGCGCGGCAGGATCTCGGCGCGGCGAGCGTCGAACAGCGAGTCGATGAGGCTCTCGCGGTCGGGGAAGTAGTTGTACAGCGTGCCGACGGCGACTCCGGCACGCGACGCGATCGCGGCAGTCGACGCACCTTCGAAGCCGCGCTCGGCGATCGCGGCCTCGGCAGCGTCGAGGATCGCGGCCGTCACCTGCTCGCGCATGCGCGCCCGCAGTGGCGCACGACGAACAAGTGAACGAGAGCTCATGAAAATGAATTTATCTTCATCCTGTGTCCGTTGCAATGGCCGCCGCCCGGACCAAAGCGTCCGGCGGCCGGACGCTCCGGACACCCCGATCGGGCAGGACCGGGGGGGTTCTCGTCGAGGAATCGTCGCGCGGCTCGGCTGGCATGCGCGCTGCAATCCGGCGGCGCGCAACATTCATTTCCTGGAGAACACCAATGTCCCGTCTGACCTATGCCTTGTTCACCTGCTGTGCGCTCGCCGCGTGCGGCGACAACCTTCAACCGGCCGCGCCCGACGCGCCTTCGACCGTACCGCGCGATCCCGGCGGCAGCTTCGCGGTGCGCAGCGAGCTCGATCTGCCGCTGCCGGCGGCGGCGAGCGCCGCGTTCCAGCCGCTGATCGACGCCACGAACGATCCCGACGATCCGAGCCGCTACCTGCTCGACCGGCTCGTCGACGAGCTGCCCGCGGGCACCGCGCAGACCATCGCGCGCGAGGCGGTGCCATTACTCGCCGCCTACCTGAACGAGCACCTCGCGGAATTCGCGCCGCGGCTGGTCGCCGGCCTCGACACGATCGCGCAAGGCCTGCCAGCAGTCGCGCGCCACGTCGGCACGAGCGAGACGTGGCTGGTCGATCCGACCGGCGGCGCGACGCGCATCGTGACCGGCGTGCGATTCGACGTGGCGGGATCCCCGATCGATGTCGTGCTCGCCGAGCACGGGCTCGACGACCGCGTCGCGATGATGCACGTCGGGCTCGACGGCGCCGGCGACCTCGCGATCGGCAGCCACGCGCTGCCCCTCGGCTACAGCGCGCTCGTGCGGCTCGGCCTGGATCACGCGGTGATCCCGGCGGCCGATCCGGGCGCGACCGACCTCGGCACCGCGCTCGCCGACCTCGCGAGCTGCACGCAGCTCGGCGAGATGATCGCCGGCGAGATCGATCTCGACGTGCCGAGCGTGTTCGCGGCCGCGTGTCGTGCGGCAACCGACGCGATCGCGAGCGACGTCTACGCGCGCATCGACGCCATCGACGCGGCGGCGCCGCTCCAGCTCGAGCTGACCGGCAGCGCGCGCGGCATCGATCTCGACCACGACGGCTCGATGGATCAGATCGAATCCGGCGCGTGGTCGGGCTCGCTCGGCGACGTCGGCCCGGTCGGCGCGGCGACGTTCACGGGCGCACGCACGCCGTAGCAGTACAATCGTGGCGTGCCCGAGTACGCCCTGCCCAACCGCGCCGCGGCGGCCGGCGCGCGCCACGCCGCGCTCGCCGAGCTGTTCGACGGCTCGACACTCCGTCACCTCGACGCGCTCGGCTTGGCCACGGGCTGGCGGTGCTGGGAGGTCGGCGCCGGTGGGTCCGCGCTCGTGCGTGCGCTCGCCGCGCGCGTCGGATCGAGGGGCCGCGTGCTCGCGACCGATCTCGATCTCGCGCAGCTCGGCCCGATCGAAGGCGTCGAGACGCGCGTGCACGACGTCGCGCGCGACGCGCCTCCGGACGGTCCGTTCGATCTGGTGCACGCGCGGCTCGTGCTGGTGCACGTGCCCGATCGCGAGCGCGCGCTCGCCGCCATGGCCGGCGCGCTGGCGCCGGGCGGCTGGCTCGTGATCGAGGACGCCGATCCGCTGCTCCAGCCGCTCGCGTGCCTCGATCCGCGCGGCGAAGCCGACGAGCTCGCGAACCGGCTGCGCCTCGCGTTTCGCGCGCTGCTGACCGCGCGCGGCGCGGATCTCGCGTTCGGCCGGTCGCTCCCGCGCCGCCTGCGCGAGGCCGGTTTGGATCAAATTGGTGCAGATGCCTACTTTCCGGTGGCGCACCCGGCGCTCGCGGCGCTCGAGCGCGCGACGATCGCGATGACGGGCGCGCAGCTGGTCGCCGCCGGCGCCGCGACCGACGCCGAGCTCGCGCGCCACCTCGCGAGCCTCGACGCCGGGCAGGTCGCGCCGACGACCTCGCCGATGATCACGGCATGGGCTCGCCGACCGCACGCGACCTGAGTTACGATCCTGCGCGCAGTATGGCGGGCGAGCGAGGCTCCGACGATCGGCGCAGCGACGAACGGGTCGCGGTCGCGCTGCGCGTCGACTATCACGACGCCGACGATCTCCTCGCCGACTACACGGAGAACCTCTCGACCGGCGGCGCGTGTGTCGCGAGCTCGCGCCTCCTGCCCGAGGGCACCGAAGTTCGGCTGGCGCTGTCGTTCCCGGCGCTGATCGAGCCGATCCGGGTCGACGGTATCGTGCGCTGGACCCGCAGCGCGCCCGAACCGATGCTCGGCATCGAGTTCTCCGATCCGACCGCGCGCGACGCGCTCGCCGAGGTGATCACACGCCTGCGCGACCACGATCCGAAGCTGGTCAAGCGGGTGCTGCGCGTGCTCGTCGTCGAGGACAACCCGCACGTGGCGGAGCTGCTCCGCCACGCCTTCGGCGACGCGCGCAGCCTCGGCCCGAACCTGTCGGTCGACTGCTCGCTGGCCAGCGACGGCCGGGTGGCGCTCGCGATGCTCCGCGAGCACGACTACGACGCGATCATCGTCGACGTCTACCTGCCCGTGCTCGACGGCGCGAGCCTCATCACGATCGTCCGCAAGGAGCTCGCCAATCGCGTGCCGATCATCGCGGTCTCGGCCGGCGGCGAGTCGGCACACCGCATGGCCATGGAAGCCGGCGCCGACATCTTCATCGACAAGCCGATGCGCCTGCGCAACGTGATGGAGACCATGCGCTCGGTCATGAAGCTCGACGGCGCCAGCTAGTTGCGCTAGATTCCGTCGCCCCCAAAGGGCCCATAGCTCAGGTGGTAGAGCACCGGCCTTTTAAGCCGAGGGTCGAAGGTTCAAGTCCTTCTGGGCTCACGAAACAAAAGGAGAATTCGGCCGCGAGGCGATGCGGATCGGCCTCTAGGATACGAGTAGGGCACAGACCCCCGGGATCGCGCCGCCGATTTCGACCCCGAACGGTGGCCCGTGCTTCGCTCGATGCGTGTCGGGAATTGCCCCGACACCGCACCGAGGAACCACCATGATCCCCGCCGACGATTCCGACACGATCCTCTCGCTCCCCGACGGCTCGCAGCGCGAGCTCGTAGCCAACGCGCCCGGCATTCGCGTGTTCCACGCTGCAGGCGATCGCATGCCGCGCTTCGAGATCGACGGCCACCGATACGCGGTCGCGTCGGTCTCGCTTTTCTCGTACCTCCCCGGGAGGCAGAGGGCGGTGGCGATGGTGACGCTCGTTGAATACGAGCCGCCGCCGAACTAGCCGACGCGCCCGTCGGACCTGAACCAGGCGCGCGCGGCTCGCCCTCAGTAACCCGCCGCCTTCCAAAAAGATCGGCGTCCGGTACGGCTCGCGCCAACTTTTTTCAAGCACGGGCAGTTCCGCGCGCGCGTATGTGACGATCGGACGCGCACTTGCGTTACTTGCTCGAGTCGGTCGCGAGCGCGCGCTGCTCGCCTTCAACCTGGACAGGCGAGCGCGCATCGGAACGGCGGCGCCGCGGTCGCATCGCGCGCAGCTCCTCGATGATGGTCGCGACGATCGCCGCGTGCTCGCCAGGAGCGAGGCGTTCGAGGTCGCGAAGGAGCGCGAACGCGTGCCGAAGCCGTCCGGCGAGATCGGTTGCGAGCGCGGTCAACGCGACCTCCGGTGTAGCCGCACGAGCTCGGCGCCGAGGTACACGAGCGAGTCGCGAATCTCGTCGGCAGCCTCGCGGCGGAAGTCGCGCGGGTCGGCGTCGACGCGCAGCTCACCGTACTGTTGCCGGCCGCGCGCGAGCCCGGTCGCGACCAGCTCGAGCGCGGCGAGTTCGTCGGCGCCAAGCTGCTCGGCGATCGCCGCCAGCCGCGCCCGAAGCTCGACGAGATGCTCGGGCGAGGTCACGGCTCGGTCCTCGTCGCGAGCCGGCGTAGTCGGGCGAGCGCTACGTCGTGCCGCTCGCGCGACGCCTGCCAGGCGGCGTGTCGCCCGTCGAGGTCCGCCGCCGCCGCACGCCACTCCTCGAACGCGAGGCCGAGCTCGCCGTCGAGCACGAGCGGCGCCGGCGCGTCGGCGTCCTTCACCGGGTCCTCCCCGCTGCTCGCTCGTCGGCGCGGACCTCGGCGC
>DASXCY010000132.1:0-178416 GCA_036490935.1 Kofleriaceae bacterium
GCAGTCGCCGATCCGCACCGGCTGGCGCGAGGCGCTCGACGATCCGAGCGCCGGCGCGGCGCTCGTGCGGTCGACGGTCGCGAGCGGGCACATCGACGCCGCGTTCCTCGCCGCGTCGACGATGGTCGCGCTCGGCACCGCCGACGACACGATGCAGGCGCTCTACGATCAGATGCGGCCGCGCACGCCGACGTTGCCGAGCACGCCGCTCACGCGCGATCAATGGGGCGTGCTGCGGCACCGCGACGACTCGGTCGAGCTCGGCGCGCTCGTCGAGCTCGTCGCGCCCGCGGTCCACGCGCTCGCGCCGATGACGCTCGCCGACGGCGAGCTCGACGCCTCGCAGTGCCTGCGCGACGACGAGCTGCCGCAGGCGTTCGCGTGGCTGCGCGCGCAGCTCGGCGCGCTGCTCGGCGTTGCCGACGCGCCGGTGTACGCGCGGCCCGAGCTCGGCTCGCAGCTCCACGTGGTCGCGTGCGATCCACCGGTGCTGGTCGCCGGCGACGAGGCATTGACGGCGCCCGAGCGGCCGGATCTCGTGTTCCGGCTCGCGCGTGCGCTGACGTTTCTGTGGCCGGGCCGCGCGGTCGGCTCGTCGCGGCCGGGGCGCGTGCTGAAGGCGGTCGTGCTCGCGGTCGTGCGCGAGGCCGCCGGCAGCGAGCTCGGCAGCGACGATCCGCTCGCCGCCAAGGCCGCCGCGGCGCTCGCTCGGCTCACGCCCGATGCACGCACCCAGGCTCGTGCGGCCGCGCTGCGGCTGCTGTCGCGGCACGGCGGCGGCCTCAACCTGACGCTGTGGGCGCGCTCGCTGTCGCGCACCGCCGATCGCGCGGGCCTGCTGCTGTGCGGCGACGTACCGTCGGCGTTCGCCGGGGCCCGCGAGATGGGCGATCTCGACAAGGATCTCGTCGAGTTCGCCTACAGCTCGGCCCACGTGGCCTTGCGCGGCGACCTCCGGCTCGCAGGCGCGGAGTGAAGCGTTAACGCCAGGGCGCCGCAGACGCCAAGGAGACGCCAGACCAGGCCTGGTGCTTACCCGAGCTCTCTGCCTGGCGTTCCGGCTTGGCGTCCCCGGCGCCTTGGCGGTAAATCTCTGCTGTGGAAGACCGCGACCTGATCTACGACTGGAACTCGGTCGAGAAACATGCGTCGCTGTCGCCGAAGCGGCGCGTGCAGTTCCTCGACGAGACGCTGCGCGACGGCATCCAGTCGCCGTCGGTCGTCGATCCGTCGATCGACGACAAGCTGCGGCTCGTCGATCTCGCGAACGAGCTCGGCATCGACACGATGGACATCGGCTTGCCCGGCGCCGGCAAGCGCGCGATCGAGGATGTCACCGTCATCGCGCAGCACATCAAGACCGGCAAGCTGCGCGTCAAGGCGTCGTGCGCGGCGCGCACGCACATCAAGGACGTGCAGGCGATCGTCGACATCTCGCAGGCCGTGGGCCTCGAGATCGAGGTGCTGTGCTTCATCGGCAGCTCGCCGATCCGCCAGTACGCCGAGGACTGGGATCTGCCGCGCATGCTCGAGCTGTCGGCCGCCGCGATCGACCTCGGCCGCAAGTACAACCTGCCGGTCGCGTACGTCACCGAGGACACCACGCGCTCGCGCCCCGACGTGCTCACGAAGCTGTTCACGAACGCCGTCGAGCACGGCGCGCAGCGGCTGATCGTGTGCGACACCGTCGGTCACGCCACGCCCGACGGCATTCGCAACCTGCTCAAGTTCACGCGCCACGTGCTCGACGGCCTCGGCCGCCCCGACGTCGGTATCGACTGGCACGGTCACAACGATCGCGGGCTCGGCGTCGTCAACTCGATCTTCGCGATCGAGTTCGGCGCCGATCGCATCCACGGCACCGCGCTCGGCATCGGCGAGCGCGTCGGCAACGCCGCGCTCGATCAGATCCTGCTGAACTTGAAGCTGCTCGGCGAGCTGCCCGATCACGACCTCACGAAGCTCGTGCTGTGGTGCAAGACCGCGTCGCAGGCGACGCGCGTGCCGATCCATCCGCAGTATCCGCTCGCCGGCAGCGACGCGTTTCGCACCGCGACCGGCGTGCACGCCGCCGCGATCATCAAGGCCGAGAAGAAGGGCCACGAGTGGCTCGCCGATCGCATCTACTCCGGCGTGCCCGCCGGCATGTTCGGCAAGGAGCAGGAGATCGAGGTCGGTCACTACTCCGGCGAGTCGAACGTGATCTACTGGCTCAAGAAGCGCGGCTACGATGCGACGCCGGAGCTGGTCGCCGCCGTGCTCGCCGAGGCCAAGCGCGGCAATCGCGTGCTCTCGGACGACGAGATTCGCGCTGTGATCAAGCGAAGTTGAGATTTTCGCGAAGGGTCCGCCGTCCCCGGGCACTACGCCCACGCGCCGCCGGCTTCGAGCGCGCGTGCGCGGTCGCGCAGTGGCTCGGCCAGCGCGTCGCCGGCAGCGGCTGCGAATGCCGCGACGAGCTCGCCGGAATTCGCGAAGCGATCCGCGGCGCGCTTGGCGAGGCCGATCGCGAGCACGAGCTCGACGTCGCGCGGCAGCGACACCAGGCGCGACGGCCGCGTCGGAGCCGTGTGGACGACGCGATACAGCGTGTCGGCGACCTCGCGCGCCGCGAACGGGGGCTGACCGGTGAGCGCGCGATACGCGACCGCCGCGAGCGCGTAGAGGTCGGTGCGGGGATCGACCGTGTCGCCGCGCGCCTGCTCGGGCGACATGTACGCGGGCGTCCCGACGATCTGCCCGGACGTCAGCGTGTCGCCGTGCTCGGCGAAGCGCGCGACGCCGAAGTCGAGGATCTTCCATGCGCCCTGGTGGTGAAACAGGTTGTGCGGCTTGATGTCGCGATGGATCACGCCGGCGGCGGCCGCGGCCGCCAGCCCTTCGCCGACATGCGCGACGAGCTCGACGACGCGGGCGACGCTCAGCTTGCGCCGGCCGCGCAGGATCTCGGCGAGGTTCTTGCCGTCGAGCCGCTCCATCACGAGGTAGGGCACCGGCCGCTCGCCGATCTCGATCACGCGCACGACGTGCGGCGAGCGAATCTGCACTGCGGTCGACAGCTCGCGAAAGAACCGCTGGATGTGATCGGGATTGCCGAGCGAAGCCGACGACAGCAGCTTGATCGCGGCCGGCGAGCCGTCGCGCGGATCGGTCGCGGCGTAGACCTCGCCCATCGCGCCGCGTCCGATCACGTCGCCGAGCTCGTAGCCGGCGATCACCTGCTCGCTGAACCGGCCGCGCCCGACGCGCAGCGCGCGATCGAGCTCCTCGCGCGCCTCGAGCAGCTGGGCCTCGCGTTGCGCCCCGACGCGGATCGCGCGCTCGAGCTCGCCGACCGCGAGCAGCGACGCGCGTCGCGATAGACGCGCGAGGCCGAACGTGCATGCGAGCACCATCTCGACGAGCACGAGGATCAGCACCTGCACGCGCGTGTCGAGCAGGCCACCATCGACGAGGCCGGGGTCGCGCAGACCGGCGATCACGAGCCCGGCGATCACCGCCTGGCCGACCGCGCACGTCAGCCACACCGCGGTCGCGAGCCGCGCGCTCGAGCCGAGGCCGATGAAGTAGACCGCGAGGAAGAACAGCACGACGACCGGCGAGAACCCGCCGAAGAACGGCACCGACGTCAGCACGGTCAGCGCGAGCACGTAATACGCGACGAGCGTCGAGCGGTTGCGGAACCGCGCGAGATCCGACGTGCGGCGGTACAGAAACACGATGCCGGTGATCGCCACCGCGACCGAGGCGACGAGCAGCTTCGCGGCGGTCGGATCGCCCGGCACGATCAGGACCGACGCGCCGCCGCCGATCACCATGCCGAGCGCGATCAGGCAGAACCAGCGCGTGCGCAGCAGCTCGTCGCGTTCGAGTGCGAGTAGCGGCGAGCCGATCGTCGTCGCGCCGGCGCGCGTGATCGAGCCGCTCGATCGCGAGCCGGCGAACGAGCCCGATGCGGTCAGGCTCGGCGCCGCGGTCGGCGAGGGCGAGCGCCGCTCGACCGCAGCCGCGACCGGCTCCGCGATCGTCGGTGGCTCGGCCAGCTCGTCGTCGGTCACGCCATGTCAGGATACCTCACGTCGGGCGCTGACCCGATCACCGCAGGAACATCTGAACCGTTGCTGATGCGCCTTCTAGTCTTCGAGATCCTCGATACATTTCTCGAGCAGGCGCGCGAGCTCGCGGCGCTCCGCGGCCGTGAGGGCGGCGAAGCAATGCTGCTCGGCGAGGAATGCGGTGTCCTCGATCTTGGCGCGGCGGCGGGCCGGCACACGCGGCTCGACCACGAAGGCCCGGCGGTCGGCCGGCGACGGTACGCGCCGCACCAGCTCGGTCGCCTCCATGCGGTCGATCGACCCGGTCAACGTCGCGCTCGATAGCGCGAGCGTGCGCTGCAGCGCGCCGATCGTCATCGGCCCGTACATCCACAGCACCGACAACAGATGCGCCTGCTCGGCCGAGAGCCCGAGCTCGCCCAGCGCGCGATTGCAGGTGCGGTTGACGAGCCGGAACATGCGCACCACCGCGTGGCCGAGGTGGTCACGCAGCCTTTCATCTTGCATGCGAGATAATTATCTCGTATACGAACAATATGCAACCGGCCGCCGCGCGCCGCCTGATCGATCAGCTCGTCGCGGCAGGCGCATCGAGCGATGCGCCGTACGAGGCCGAGGCCGCGCGCTACACGTCGCCGGCGTGGTTCGAGCGCGAGCGCGCCGCGTTCGAACGGCCGCGGATCCTCGCCGCCTCGAGCTCGATCGCGCCGGGCGCGTGCCTGCCGATCGGCACGACGCTGCTCGTGCGCGACGCGGCCGGAACGCTGCGCGCGTTCGCCAACGCGTGCCGGCACCGCGCGACCCGCCTGGTCGACGCGCCGTGCGCCGCGAAGGCGCTGGTGTGCCCTTACCACGGCTGGACGTACGATCTCGCGGGCACGCTCGTGCACGTGCCGAACGCCGACAGCTTCGCCGGCTGCGAAGCCGGCCGCGACCTGCACGCGCGTCCCGTCGAGGAGCGCCACGGCCTGGTCTGGTCGGGCACCGGCGTCGCCGCGCACCTCGGCGAGGTCGATGCCGATCTCGCGGCGCTCGACCTCGGCTCGCACGTCGCGTGGCGCGCGAGTCGCACGCTCCGGCGCTGCAACTGGAAGCTGCTCGTCGAGGCGTTTCTCGACGGCTATCACATCCGCACGCTGCATCGCGACTCGGTCTATCGCTTCTTCGTCGACGCCGCCTCGCTTGCCGAGCGCGCCGGCGATCACGTACGCGCGATCACCGCACGCCGCACGTTGCGCGAAGCGCCGCGCGACGCGGTCCCGCGCGACGTCGTGACCCCGTCGCTGTTCGTGTTCCCGGCGACGACGATCATCGAGCACCCCGACTTCGTCTCGATCGTCACCGCGCACCCGCGCGACCACCAGCACACCGAGTTCGAGCACGTGATGCTCGTGCCCGCCGCGCGCGCCGCAGACGACGAGCACTGGGCGCGCAGCTGGGAGCTCATCGAGGACCGCGTGTTTCAGGGCGAAGACGAATGGGTGTGCGAGCAGATCCAGCTCGGCCTCGACGCCGGCGCGACCGACCGCCTGCTATTCGGCGGCCTCGAGCACGGCGTGCGCTGGTTTCACGAGACGCTGGCCGGCTACTCGACGATCGCGCGATAGCCCGCGTTCCACGACCCGATCTCGTCGTCGCTGCACAGGTTCACGATCGATTCGATGCCGACGCCGGGCGCGAGCCGGATCGTGCCCGCGTGCCAGAACAGGCCCGCACCGGCGGTCTCGCCGGTATCGCGCTGCTCGCACGCGAGCACTTCCACCGAACGCGCGGCCGCGTCGCTCCACGACAGTCGGTCCTGGCACTTCTTGTCGATG
This sequence comes from Kofleriaceae bacterium, assembly GCA_036490935.1. Classification (GTDB taxonomy): domain Bacteria; phylum Myxococcota_A; class Polyangia; order Haliangiales; family Haliangiaceae; genus JABFXX01. Next base: position 5,873 of record DASXCY010000132.1, read on the forward strand.
CGCTGCACGAACGTCGCCGATGTCGCGTGCACCGGGACCGATTCGACCTTGCACGTCAACGTCATCTCGAGCCCGTCGCGGGCGGCGAGCTCGAACTGGACGTCGTTGCTCGTCAGATGCTGCACGCCGGAGAACCCCATCGGCTTCTTGCCCTCGGCGCGCACCGCGAACACGACGCGATCCTCGCCGACGCGCTTGAGCACGTATTCGACGTGGTGGACGTCGCCGGTGTGATCGTCGATCACGGTCTCGTGCAGCTCGAGCCGGCTGGCGCCGCGCGGCGTGTTCGCCGCATCGTGCACGCAGCCTGCAACGAGCGCGCAGGCCCCGCAGACGACGACGATTCGGATCACGCGCCACCTTCGATCGGCCAGCGCCGGCCGGCGGCCTCGAGCGCGAACCCGCCGCGCGGCTCCTCGACGATGCGCTCGGCCACCGCGTGATACGCGGGCCCGGCGATGCGCCCGCGCAGCCGGCCGTGCACGCGCGCGTACAGCGCGTGATCCGGCGCCTGCGTGAGGGTCGCGTAGTCGAGCTCGCCGTCCTGGTCGTCGTCCCACAGCACGATGCAGCGATCGTCTTGCCACCGAGCCGAGCGTGCGCGCAAGTGGGCATCCTCGACTTCGACATATGCGTAGCGCTTGTCGTCGAGACGCACGACATCCCGGCCGTCGTCGCGGACATCGAGCCAGCGCAGCAGCGCCTGGCGCAGCCGGGCATGCGTGACCGGCGCGCCGCGATGCCAGAACGTGCCGGCGCGATCGAGGCGCAGGCCGATCGCGCGTAGCTGCTCGATCTGCTCCTCGGTCAGCACCTCGATCAGCACTATGACAGGCGCGTGATCCGATCCTTCGTCAGGAGCTTCTGCTTCTTGAGGCGCGCGATCTCGACCTGTTCGGTCGGGGTCAACGCCCGCCGCTTCTCGAGCTGCTGCAGCTCTTCGTCGAGGCGGCGATGTTCGGCGGTCAATTCGGCGAGCAAGGTTTCCTTCGAGACCTCGGTTGCGCTCAAGCGTCCTCCGTGACCTCAGGCTACCACGGACTAATGCTTGCGCAGCGCGCCCGGAATGCCATCGGGATATTTCACCTCGGCCTCGGCGCGGCGGATGTATGCCGGGGCGCCCGTAGTCAGCGCGTCCTCGCGTGAAGCCAACTCGATCACGCCGAGCGCCGACGGCGTGGCAGCGAGCCACGGCGCCGCGAGCGGCTCGCAGTCGCCGATGAACGCGACGCGCCGGCCGGCCGCGATCTCGTCGACCCAGGCCGCGAGCTCGCCGGGCGGCAGCACGCGCTCGCCCACGAGCGGGGCGAGCGTCGCGCGCGCGTAACAGCCGGCATAGACCTCGCCGCGCCGCGCATCGAGCACCGCGACGAGGACGTCGGCGTCGGTTTCGCGCGCCCGCCACGCGACCGCCGCGAGCGACGACGCGAGCCACAGCGGCTTGCCGGCCGCGAACGCGATGCCCTTGCCCGTCGCCATGCCGATGCGCAGGCCGGTGAACGAGCCGGGACCGGCGCCGACCGCGACCGCTTCGAGCGCGTGCGGTGCGATGCCTTGCTCGCGGCAGAGCGCGTCGATCGCGACGAGCAGATCGCCGTCGAATTCCCGCTCGATTCCGCCGAGCGCGATCGAGCGCGTGCGCGTCGCGGTATCGATGCCGAGCACGGTCATCGCAAGAAGTAGCGCACGACGTCGTTGCGCAGCGCGAGGATGGTGATGATCGCGATGACGACGAGCCCGGCGAGCTGGATGCGCTCGCGCGCCTTCGCCGACAGCTTGCGCCGGCGCGCGCCTTCGATTCCGAACACGAGCAGGTGGCCGCCGTCGAGCATCGGGATCGGCAGCAGGTTGATGAGGCCGAGGTTGATGCTGATGAGCGCGAGCATCCACAGGAAGCTGTCCCAGCCCTGGCTTCCGGACTTCGAGGCCGCGAAGTACAGGTCGAGCGGGCCGCCGATCGCATCCGACGGCGTGTCGCCGCCGAGGATCCGGAAGAAGCCGGTGACCATCGTCGTGATCGTCGTGCCGGTGTGCTCGATCGCCTTGCCGAGCGCGTAGCCGAAGCGGCCCTGCACCGGCACGAGCGCGCCGGTGCCGCGATCGATGTCGTCGTGCGCGCCGAACACGAGCCGCCGCGTCGTATGACCGTAGTCGTCGAGCTGGTTGACCCACACCTGCGTGAGTTGCGCCGACAGCGTGTCGGTCTTGCCGCCGCGCGCCGCTCGCTTCCACGTCAGCTCGAACGGTTTCTGCGGCTGCGCTTGCAGGTGTTGATCGAGATCGACCCAGTGCACGACGGGTTTACCGTCGAGCGCGACGATCAGATCGCCGGGTTTCAAGCCCGCGCCGTCTGCGGGCGAGCCCGGATCGACGCGCGCGACGAACATCTCGGCGCGTTCGATCCCGGTGTAGCTCGTGCGATCGAGCTTGGAATCGACCTCCGTGTCGGGGACGAGATCGACGTGCCCGGGCTCGTACAGCTCGATCTGCGGCACGCCGGGCAGCTCGTGGCCGCGGAAGTACACGATGTTCGCCCGCTTCGCGGACTTGCCGACGTAGCGCGACAGATCGGTCCAGTTGCGGACCTCGTGGCCGTCGACGCTGATCACGAGGTCGTGCGTGTGCAGGCCGTAGCGCGCCGCCGGCGACTGCGCGTCGATCACGCCGACGAGCGGCAGGAACGGCGCGTAGGTGATCCCGACGAGGCCTTGCACCGCGACCTTGCCGTCGCGGTCCTTCGACCACACCGCGGCCTCGATCGGCGTGACGTAGCGCTCGAACACCTTGCCGCCGCGCGACACGCGCAGGTGCAGCTCCTTGCCGGGCGAGTGCTGCACCTCGTCCTCGATGTCTTCCCAGTAGCGCACGGCGTGGCCGTCGATCTCGAGCACGCGGTCGCCCGGCTCGAGGCCGGCGTGCGCCGCGGCGCCGTCGTCGAGCACGTCGCCGATCACCGCCGCCGGCAGCATCGAGTTGCCGAAAAAGAAGATGAAGTAGATGAGGATCGGCAGCAGCAGATTCGCGGTCGGGCCGGCAAACACGATCACGAGGCGCTGCCACAGCGGGCGGCTCGCGAAGCTGCGGCCCTTGTCGGGGCTGTCGGCGGCCCGGGGATGGAGCGGTCCCGATTCAGTCGGGGCCGCGGGATCGACGCCCAGGATGCGCACGTAGCCGCCGAGCGGAAAGATGCCGACCTGGTACTCGGTCTCGCGCAGCTTCGCGCGCACGAGCGGCCGGCCGTAGCCGAGCGAGAAGCGCAGCACCTTGACGTGCAGCAGCTTCGCGGCGGCGAAGTGGCCGAGCTCGTGGATCACCACGAGCACGCCGACGAGCAAGAGGAAGTACAGGACCGACATCCGCCGCGCCGCCCGCTATACCAGCTCTGCTATCCTGTTCCCAGGTGGCACTGAAGTCGGCGCAAGATGCGACGGTCTCCCTCGAAAACGTCGAGGAGACGCTCGACACCATCGACAAGACGCTCGAGCGCGTCAAGACGTTGTACGAACAGTACTTCCTCGGCATCCAGAAGCAGCCGCCGGCGTTCATGCACAACGAGATCGAGCGCAAGCTGCGCGAGCTCACCCAGCTGCAGATCCGCAACACCGGCCTGCGCTATCGGTTCGCGACGCTGCAGCAGAAGTTCGGCGCGTACAACTCGTACTGGAAGCGCACGCTGCGCCAGATCGAGAACGGCACGTATATCCGCAACCTGTCGAAGATCGGCCGCGAGGCGGTGCGCAGCGGCGCCGAGATTCCCGAGGAGATCCTCGCGGCGATGCCCAAGCGCATGCGCGAGCAAGTCCTGCGCGATCGCGAGCAGGCGCTGGCGATCGCGCAGCGGCGCAAGCTCGACCACGGCAACGTCGCCGACGAGGAGTTGCTGACGCTCGCGCCGCCCGAGGTGCCACCGCCTCCCGACGAGCTCGCCGCGGTGATCTCCGAGCCGACCGCGCTGCGCCGCGAGCTGAAGACGCGGTCGGGCGCCTACGTCGTCGACGAGAAGGACGCCGATCTCGATCTCGACAAGTTCTTCGCGCAGGCGTTCGACGAGGAAGAGGCGACGAAGCAAAAGCCGGTCGAGCCGCCGAAGCCGGCGGCACCGGCGCCGAAGCCGCTCGCGCCGTCGCAGGTGACGCGGCCCAACCCGATCGCACCCGGCGCGGCCGCCGCGCGCGGCCCGGTCGCGGTCGACGAGGCCGCGGCGCCCGGCACGACGGGCAAGCTGCCTTCGCGCATCCCGACCGTGAGCGTCCCGAAGGTGATCCCGCCGATCCCGAAGCCGGCAGCGAAGCCGGCAGTCGCCGCCGCGCCGCCTCCGCCACGCCCGCCGGCCGGGATGAGCGACGCCGACGTCAACGCGCTCTACGCGAAGTACGTGCAGGCCAAGCAGGCCGTCGGCGAGCAGGTCGGCCCCGACGGCCGGCAGAAGCTGCTGAAGACGATCACCGCGCAGGCTCCGAAGATCATGGAGCAGTACAAGGCCAAGGGCGTCGACTTCTCGGTGGTCGTGAAAGACAACCAGGTGATCATCCGCGCGAAGCCGAAGACGTAAGAACCTTGGAACGACGTTCGAGGTTCTCGTGATGTTCTCGGCGCACTTTCGCTGCATCGCCGGTTGCGCGGGCGAATACCCGCTCGATCTCGTCATCTATCGCTGCCCGCGGTGCGGCCAGTTGCTCGAGGTCGCGCACGATCTCCAGGCGCTCCGCACGCGGAGCGCCGAGCAGTGGAAGCAGCTCTTCGCCCTGCGCTGGCACGCGGTCGACGAGCCGTACAACTCCGGCGTGTGGAGCAAGCACGAGTGGGTCGCACCGAACGTGCGCGTCGAGCACGTCGTGTCGATGGCCGAAGGCGGCACGCACCTCATGCGCGTGCCGCGGCTCGCCCGCGAGCTCGGCCTCGGCGACGTGCGCATCAAGCAGTGCGGCACGTCGCACTCGGGCTCGTTCAAGGATCTCGGCATGACCGTGCTCGTGTCGCAGGTCGCGCACATGATCGCCGCCGGGCAGCCGATTCGCGCGATCGCGTGCGCGTCGACCGGCGACACGTCGGCGGCGCTCGCGGCGTACGCGGCGGCCGCGGGCATTCGCAGCGTCGTGATCCTGCCGCGCGGCAAGATCTCGACGGCGCAGCTCGTGCAGCCGCTCGCGATGGGCTCGCTCGTGCTCGCGGTCGACACCGACTTCGACGGCTGCATGCGGCTCGTGCAGGAGCTCGCAGACAAGGAAGGCGTCTACCTCGCGAACTCGATGAACTCGCTGCGGCTCGAAGGCCAGAAGACCGTCGCGATCGAGATCGCGCAGCAGCTCGGCTGGCAGGTCCCGGATTGGATCGTGATCCCGGGCGGCAACCTCGGCAACGTGTCGGCGCTCGGTGCGGGCTTCGACATGCTGCTCGCGCTCGGCCTCGTCGATCGCCGGCCGCGCATCTGCGTCGCACAGGCCGCGCACGCGTCGCCGCTCTACGCGAGCTACCGCGCGGGCTGGGCCGAGCTCGAGCCGGTGCGGGCCAAGCCGACGCTCGCGAGCGCGATCCAGATCGGCAACCCGGTCAGCTTCGCGAAGGCGGTGCGCGCGCTGAAGGCGTGCGACGGCGTCGTCGAGATCGCGACCGAGGCCGAGCTGGCCGATGCGTCGGCGCGCGCCGATCGCGGCGGGCTGTTCACGTGCCCGCACACCGGCGTCGCGCTGGCCGCGCTCGACAAGCTCGCGGCGCGCGGCACCATCACGCGCGATCACACGGTCGTCGTGATCTCGACCGCGAGCGGCCTCAAGTTCGCCGACTTCAAGGTCGGCTATCACGAGGGCCGCCTCGCCGGCGTGCCCGCGCCGAGCTATCGCAACCTGCCGATCGAGCTGCCGGAATCGTATGACGCGGTGCGCGAAGCCTTGCTCGGGAACCTTTCGGCCGCTCGCGGGTGATACCGGTTCGAGATGGCCGCTGCGCGGCCCTACTCGGCCAAGGAAGCTCGTGCTCCACACTCGCACCACCGTTAGCCAGCGGGCGTCTGCCGCTGCCGCCAGCCGCGCCGCCGAGCCGTTCGACGAGCTCGCGCTGCGGCGCGCACAACGCGGCGACGAGCGGGCGTGGCGCGCGTTGATCGAGCGCTTCCAGGAGCCGGTGCACGCGCTGATCTTCCGCATGCTCGCGGGCCGTGCGCGCCATCGCGCCGAAGACCTCACGCAGGAGACGTTCGTGCGCGTGCTCGGCGCGCTGGCGCGCTTCGATCCCAAAGGCCCCGCGAAGCTGTCGACGTGGATCCTCACGATCGCGGCGCGTCTCGCGTGGAACGAGCTGCGCCGCGTCGAGCCGGCGTCGCTCGCGCACGAACCGCCGGCGGCCGAGCGCACCGATGCGAGCGCCGAGCGGCGCCAGCTCGGCGCGGCGATCGCAGCCGCGATGACGGAGCTGCCCGACGCCCAGCGCGCGGTCGTCGTGCTGCGCGATTATCACGAGCTCGAGTACGCCGAGATCGCCGGCGTGCTCGAGCTCGATCTCGGCACGGTGAAGTCGCGGCTGGCGCGTGCGCGCGCCACGTTGCGCGAGAAGTTGAGGGAGGTCGTATGAGCGACGAAGATCTGCGCGAGCTCGATCTGTCCGCGTGGGAGGTGCCGGCGCCGCGCGTGGATCTCGCGGATCGGGTGATCGCCCGCATGCGCGAGCCGGCCGGCGCGGTCGCAGTCGAGCCTGTCGTGCGCGCGACGCGCAGGTGGTGGCTCGGCGGCGCGGTCGCGGCGGTCGCGGTCGCGGCGGCGATCGCGCTGGTCATCGCGCGCGGCGACACCGGCGGCGCGCCGGGCTACGGCGCGGTGATCGCGGATCGCGCGCGCGAGCTCTCGATCGGCGACACGCGCGGCGAGCTCGATCGCGGGGCGCTCGTGGTGTGGCGGCGCGAAGGCGACGTGCTCGTCGTCGCACAAGCCGGCGGCGCCGCGACGTGGCGCACCGGCGACGGACACCGGCTGCGAATCGAGGCCGCGGGGGCGTCGATCGAAAGTGATGCGACAGGCGCGAGCCTGCGCGTGGAGGTCAACATGAACTTGGCAGATGCGCGGTTGATCGGAGCGAGTGCCCTCACGGCGGCGGCGGTTGCGTTCGCGACCGTTATCGTCTACGAGGGCCACATCAAGGTCAGCCGCGACGGCTGGCACACCACCGTCGAGCCAGGCACGACGATCGAGCTGCGGCGCGGCGAGCCGCCGGGGCCGCCGCCGGTGGTCGGCGCGGACGACGACCGGATCCGGAAGCTCGAGGACGAGGTGCAGCGCTTGCGCGAGCAGCAGCAACCCGCGCCGGCCGGCCCGGTCGCCCGCGGTCCCGACAGCGCGGCCGACCAGGCAGAGCTTCACCGGCTCGAGCCCGGCCTCGTCGAGTGCGCGACCAAGCTAGGTTTCACTCGCATGGCGATGACGTTCGCCGTGCATCACGACACGACCGATCTCGAGGTCCGAGAGTCGGGCGGCGGCAACGACGAGGCCGCGCTTCTGGGATGCCTCAAGGACATCGTGCAGGGCGGTCATTTCACCGGCGCGCAGCTGAAGTTCAGCTGGGCCGCTCCGGCCACGACGCCGGATGCGCTCGGTCGCGCCCAGATCAGCGAGGCGATGCAGCGCGCGAAGGCCGAGCTCGGCAAGTGCAAGGTGAAGACCGGCGGCGTCGTCAAGGTGCGCGTCGAGGTCGGCGGCGACGGCCGCGTCACCGCCGCGACGGTGGTGAGCGCGAAGGACGCGTCGCTCGGCGGGTGCGTCGTCGCCGCGATCAAGGCGACCTCGTTCGCCCGCACGAACAAGGGCGGCTCGTTCAGCTACCCGTTCGTGTTCAGCGTGGTGCCACAGGCGTGCGATGCCGACGAGCTCAAGCAAGCCGGGCTCGACCACGAAGCGCAGGGCCTGCATGCGGCGGCGCTCGGCGCCTTCGAGCAGGCGCTGAAGTGCAAGGACGACGCGGGCGTGGTTCTGTACGCGTTCATGGCCGCATGCAACGCCGGCAGCGTGACGAAGGCCAGGGAGTTCTGGCGCAAGCTATCTGCCGACGACGCGCGGCGATTCGCGCAGCTGTGCATTCGCCGCGGCATCACCAAGGCGCAGCTCGACGGGTCGTAATTCCCCCCTCGTCGAGCGGGCGCCCGTGATATGTCCGGCTCGATGAGGGCTCACGTCGCGCTGGCAACACTCGCGCTGGCCGCCTGCGGCAGCAGCGGCAACAAGACGCCCGATGCCGGCGTCTCGACCGACAACTGCACCTACCAGCCGGTCGCGCCGACCGCGAACTCCGGCACCGCCGTCACGGCCGGCCAGCTCACCGCCGGCGCGGCCGAGCAGGTGCTCGACGTGCCGGTCGGCACCGCGCTCGGCGGCTACACCGCGCGTGCCGGCTTTCTCGGCTCGGCCGGCAACGTCGACACGCGCCGCGTCGACATCCCCGGCGTGTTCAACGCGTCGATCGGCGTGCAGGCCGCGCCGCGCGTCAAGGCGGTCGCGCTGTCGGCCGGCGGCGAGACCGTCGTGATCGTCAAGTGCGACATGGTGTTCGTCTACGAGGGCATGCTGTTCGATCTCGAGCAGCGGCTCGGCCCGCAGTTCTCGGGCAAGGTGATCCTCGCGGCCTCGCACAGCCACTCGGCGTGGGCGCAGTACACCGGCCACGGTCCGCTCAAGCTCGGCGCCGGCGTGTTCCGCCAGACCGTCTACAACCGCATGCTCGACGGCTTCACCGCCACCGCGCAGGCCGCGATCGCCGCGATGCGCCCCGCGAAGATCGGATTCTTCTGGGACGGCAACTTCGATCCCGACGGCACGATCCACCACGATCGCCGCCCGGAGAACGACTCGCTGCCCGGCGGCAAGCGCGCCGACGATCACTTCTTCATGGTCCGCATCGACGGCGAGGACAACGTGCCGATCGCCGCGATCCCGATCTTCGGCGAGCACGGCACGCTGCAGAGCGAGGACAACCCGTTCGCGTCGACCGACGCGCCGGGCGCGCTCGAGGCCGTGATGGAAGAGCAGTTCGACAACCAGGTCGTCGTGATGCACCTGCAGAGCGCGGGCGGCGACAACTCGCCGACCGGTCACGGCGGCCTCGATTGCAACAACCTGCCCGGCAAGTCGAGCGATCCATGCTTGCCGTGGACGAGCGACGAGGGCCACGGCCGCGGCGCGGTCGCGACGATGATGACCGACTGGACCGCGGCCGGCACGACCATGATCGACAACCTCGCGCTGTCGATGCTCACCGAATCCGTCGAGACCGGTCCGTTTCCCCAGACGTTCTCGCTGCGCGACGGCGCGCTGACCTACGCGCCGTTCGATCTGTCGAAGACGCCCGACGGCGTGATCTATCAGCCCGACGGCACGACGCTCGCGTCGCCGATCGACGAGTTCGACGCGCCGGTCGGCGCCGGCCTGTGCCAGGACACCGAGCCGATGTTCCCCGCCGCCGAGATCCCCGGCACCGAGGGCCTGTTGCCGTACGGCTCGTGCCTGCGGCTCGATGCCGCCGGCGACATCCTCGGCCAGCTGTTCAAGGTCGACTTCGGCGTCGACGAGACCCACCCGGTCTGCGAGACCACGCGCACGACCGTCTCGGCGCTGCGCATCGGCGACTACATCCTCGGCACGATGCCGGGCGAGATGACGGTGCTGCTCGCCGACTACCTGCGCGCGCACTCGCCGAACGCGGCCGACCACACGATCCTCGTCGGCTACGCGCAGGGCCATGTCGGCTACATGCTCGAGCCCGAGGACTGGATGATGGGCGGCTACGAGCCGAGCGTCACGTTCTGGGGCCCGCTCGAGGCGGAGTACATCGCGAACAAGGTGCTCGCGCTCATGCCGTCCGCGCAGCTGGCGACGCGCCAGGACGGCTCGACGGCCAGCGCGACCCGCGTCGCGGTCGCGACCGCGACCGACAACCTCGCGGTCGACGATCCGGCGCCGATGGCCGGCACGGTGCCCGCCACGATCCCGCCCGACACGTGGGCGCGCACCGGCACGCCGGCGCAGGCGCAGCCGGCCGCGACCATCCCGCGCGTCTCGGGCCTCGCCCAGTTCGTGTGGATCGGCGACGACCCGATCACGCAGACGCCGCACGTCACGCTCGAGGTCGAGACGCCCGCGGGCAGCGGCACGTACGTGCCGGCCGTGCGGCGCAGCGGCCGCATCGTCGACGATGCCGAGATCCTCGTCGCGTATACGCCCGAGCCGCTGCAGCGCATGAACAACCAGCCGCAGACGCACGTATGGGTCGCCGAGTGGCAGGCGGTGCCATGGCTCGGCGAGTCCGGCCTCGACACGCTCGACGATCGCGGCGGCGTGCCGCTCGGCAAGTATCGCTTTCACGTCGACGGCCACGGCTGGATGCTCGATTCGAATCCGTTCCAGGTCGTGCAAGGCGGCCTCGACGTGAGCGCGCTGCGCAGCGGCGGCAACATCAACGTCACGACCAGCTGGTTCGCGCCCAAGGGCTGGCGCCTGATGGACATGAGCTTGAACTCGAACCAGCCGGTCCCACTGCACGCTCAGGCGATCACGGTCGCGCTGCTCGACGCCGGCGGCGGCACGCTGTCGACGTCGACACCGACCACCGACGCCAGCGGCAATGTCTCGATCGCCGACAACGCGAGCGCGAGCTCGGTGGCGGTGACCGACCGCTTCGGCAACACGATCACCGCGACGATTCACTGACGCGGCCCCTAACACCGTAGCGTCAAGGCGTGAACGTACCCGGCACGGCCGTGAAGCCGACGCCGAGCGACAGGCACATCTGGCCTTCGAGCGTCACGTCCGGGGCGAACAGGATCTGGATCAAGGTGTTGTTCTCGATCTCGTCGACGCTCACCGCGCAGTCGTGGTTGGTGTCGAACAAGCTGATCAACGTCGCGCCGTTCGAGCCGCTCGCGCAGCCGCACCCGGGCGGGCTCGCGAGAGCCGTGCAGTCGATCGCGATCTGAGCGGTCACCGCCGCCTGGACGCCCGGATATACCGTCGTATCGAGCTCGGTCTGCGAGACGCCGCCGGCGATGATGCCCGAGGTGATCGTGGTCGCGGTCGGGTCCAGCTTCACCCTCGCGCCGATCAGATCGATCGTGACCGGCGTGCCCCCGGCGAACACGAGCTCGACCGGTAGATGGCCAGGCCCGGCGGTGAGCGTGTCGGAGGCGACCGCTCCGGCGAGCGGCGTGTCGCGCGGCGTCGCGGCGACGTCGAAGGTGCCCGTGCCGTCGAGGTGGTGGCGGCACGTCGTGTCGCTCGGGCTGCTGCACGGTGGCGGCATCGGGTTCGTGCCGACGTAGATCGTGAACGCCGAGTTGGTCGCATCGGTGAACGAGGTCACCTGGAGGTCGGCGAGCATCAGGATGGCGCCGGTGTCGATCTGCGTGGTGACCGCGGTCTGCGAGTCGAAGCCCATACCCGCGAGCGTCGCGAGCACGTTGCCGAGCGCGTTGTCGGTCATGCCGTTGCCGTCGAGATCGAGCCCGTACTGCGTCGCCTGCATGGTCGACTGCGGCACCGCCAAGCTGTCGATCACGTAGTGATAGTGGGTGCCGTCGGCCATCACCATGGCGTCGGGAGGCGAGTCGGGCGGCGCATCGGCGCGCGCGTCGATCGATTTGGGCGAGTCGGTCGTAGCATCGACGGACTTCGCGCCGGAGGAGCCACATGCGGCGAGCGCGAGGGACAGGAGAGCTATGCGCAGCATCGAGCAGAGCCGTAACACGCTGCATCGCGGCGCGTACACTGTGAATTCCCGGCAACGACCGGCTGGCGAAAACCGGCGGTTTGGCGACGGTCTACACGACCTTGCGTGTGGTCTTTGGCTTGCACTACCGGCCCGCGTGCGTTCGTTCCTGCTCGTCGCCGCGATGCTCGCTGTTGCCGGATGGGGCGTCGTGCACCTCTGCGCCGGCGAGGCGATCGCCGCGGAGCCGCGGCTGACCTTGGCCAGCGCCGGCCCGCAGGTGATCGCCGGCGTCGCGCTGGATGGCCACGGCCTGGCGACGGCCGGGCTGCGCGGCGTGCTCGCGACCCTGCCGGGCACGCAGCTCGACGCCGCCCGCCTCACCCACGATCGCGACGCCCTGCGCGACACGCTCGTCGCGCGCGGGTATCTCGCAGCCCGCGTGTCGGCACCCGCCGTCACGCTCGACGCGAGCGGCGCCGCGTTCGTGACGTTCGCGATCGCGCAAGGCCCGCTGTACCGCGTGCGCTCGGTCGCGGTGACCGGTGCTTCGGCGCGCGAGACCGGCATCATCACGCTCGCCACCGGCGACGTCGCGCTGGCCGAGCGCATCGCCAGCGCCCGGGTCGCGCTCGCCGATCGCCTCGCCGCGCGCGGCAAGCGGGGTGAGGTGTCCGCACACGTCGTTCCCGACGACGCGGCGGCCGCCGTCGACGTCGAGCTGGCGGTCGCTTCGCCGGTTTCCGTCGCCAACGCGCGCCGCTAGCCGATAGCTGCTAGCCTTGCTGCGTGGGCTCGGTCGACCAGACCATGCCGGCGCTGTTCGTCCCGCAGAACGGCGGCGACGAGGTGGTGCCGATCGCGCAGCTCGGCGCCGGCCCCGACGGCGCGGCCGTGCTCGCGCGCAAGGGCGAGCAGCTGGTCGAGCTGATCCATCCGAGCTTCCCGCCTGGCACGCCGCGCTGGGCCGCGCTCGAGCAGCGGTTGCGCGCGATCGGCGCCGTCGAGCATCCGGCGGTACGCGCCGTGCTCGCGCTCGATGTCGCGCCGCCGCTGGTCGTGGTCGAAGGCGACAACTCGCCGCCGCTCGCCGAGCTCGTCGAGCAAGACGGCGCCGATCTGCCGCGCGTGATGCGCATCCTCGGCGAGCTCGCGCGCGCGATCGCGGCGGCGCATCACGTCGGCATCGCGCACGGCCGGCTGCATCCGTGGACCGTGCATGTCGGCGGCGGCGATCGCCCGCGCATCGAGCTCACCGGCCTCGCGACGCGCGCCGAGCATCACGAGTGGGTCGTGCGCTGCCAGCCGCTCGAGCTCGCCGGTCCGCCCGATGACGTGTTCGCGATCGGCCGCCTGCTCGAGCTGTTCGCGAGCTCGCACGGTCGCACGCCGACCGACGGCGTGATGGCGATCGTCGAGGCCGCGACCGATCCGGATCCCGACGCGCGGCCGAGCGCGCACGAGCTCGTGCGCCGGCTCGTCGGCGCCGGCACGATCGTCGCCCGCACGACGGTGCGCGAGATGGAGGTCGCGCGGCCTCCGCCGGCGCGCCCGCAGCTCGGCATGCAGCTCGGCCGGTTCGAGCTCGTCAAGCAGCTCGGCGCCGGCGCGATGGGCGAGGTGTGGGAGGCGCGCGACACCGCAGGCGGCCCGACCGTCGCGATCAAGCTGCTGCGGCCGGAGGTCGCCGCCGATGCCGAGCTGCTGCGCCGGTTTCGCAAGGAAGGCCGCGTGCTCGCGAAGGTCGGCAGCCCCTACATCGCGAACTACATCGATCTCAACGAGGACAAGGGCTTTCACTACCTCGTGCTCGAGCTCGTCACCGGCGGCAGCGTCGCGGCCGCGCTGCGCCGCCAGAGCAAGCTGCCCGAGCGGCTGGCACTCGGCATCGTCGCCGATACGTGTCGCGCGCTCGCCGAGCCGCATCGCCTCGGCATCGTCCACCGCGACATCAAGCCCGACAACATGATGTTCGTGCGCGCCGGCATCGAGCTCGAGCTGACGCCGCTCGGCCAGCTCGTCAAGCTCGGCGATTTCGGCATCGCGCGGCTCGTCGAGCACGCCGGCGAGCCGGGCGCGACGCGCGAAGGCGCGGTGCTCGGCACGCCCGAGTTCATGGCGCCCGAGCAATGCCAGGGCACGCAGGTCACCGCCGCCACCGACGTGTACGCGCTCGGCTGCTGCCTGTTCGCGCTGATCGCGGGCCGGCCGCCGTTCCTCACGCAGGACGACAACCAGATGGCCGTGATCCTCGCGCACCTGCGCGACGAGCCGCCGCGCCTCGACGCGGTCGTGGCCGAGACCACGCCGGCGGTCGCCGAGCTGGTCGCGCGCTGCCTCGCGAAGGATCCGAAGCAGCGCCCGCAGGACGCGGCCGAGGTGCTCGCCGCGATCGAGCAGCTGTGCGACGGCGCCGCCGCGCTCATCACCGCGCATCCGGCGCCGCCGATCGTGCGCGAGAATCTCGTGCAGACGTACGCGTTCGAGTGGGAGCTGGCGTCGCCGCCCGAGGCGCTGTGGCCGTTCGTGTCGAACACCGAGAAGATGAACCGCGCGGCCGGGCTCGCGCCGGTGCGGTTCGAGATCGAGGACGTCGGCGGCGGCCCGCGCGTTCCGGGCAACGCGACGACGACCGGCCTGCAGCGCGTCGCCGGCATGCAGCTCAAGTGGCGCGAGCACCCGTACGAGTGGATCGAAGGCAGCCGGCACACCGTGCTGCGCGTGTTCGAAAAGGGCGTGCTGCGCTGGTACGTCGCCGAGGTCGTGCTCGAGCGCAGCCCCAGCGGCGGCACGAGGCTGCGCAACACCGTGCGCCTGGAGCCGCGCGGCATGCTCGCGCGCGTGCTGTCGAAGTGGGAGATCGGCGTGAAGTACCGGCGGCGGATCGAGCGCGTGTACATGCGGCTCGATCGCGTGCTGTCGTCGGGTCCGCGGCCGGAGGTCGATCCGATCGATCCCGATGTCGTGCTGCCGCCGCAGGCACGCGCGGCGATCGCCGAGGCCGGCGAGAAGCTGCACGCGAGCGGCGTCGATCAGGGCGCGGCGGAGGCGGTGACGACGTACCTGCTGCACGCGAGCGACCAGGACGTCGCGCGCATCCGCCCGCTCGAGCTCGCGCACAAGTTCAGGCTGCCGGAAGAGGCGGTGATCGACGCGTGCCTGCACGCCGCGCAGCTCGGCATGCTGACGATGCTGTGGGACGTGATCTGCCCGTCGTGCCGGATCCCGTCGTCGGTCGTCGATTCGCTCGCGAAGATCGAGGAGCACGGCACGTGCAAGGCGTGCAACATCGGCTACGAGATCGATTTTTCGCGCGCGATCGAGCTCGCGTTTCGCGCGGCGCCGTCGGTGCGCGACGTCGAGACGCGGACGTTCTGCATCGGCGGCCCGGCGCATTTTCCGCACGTCGCGGCGCAGGTGCGACTCCAGCCGCACGAGCGGTTCGCGCTGCCGCTCGCGCTCGCGGCCGGTTACTACATCGTGCGCAGCGCGCAGCTGCCGCGGCAGCACGAGATGCGTGTCACGGCGAGCGGTGGCGTGAGGCGTGCAGATCTCGTCCTCGGCGAGCAAAGCGACGTGCTCACGCTGACCGCGGGCGATCAGCTGTTGCTGCTCGTCAACCCGGCCGACCGCGAGGTCGTCGTGCGCATCGAGCGCGCCGGCGATCGCGCGTTCGCGCTGACTGCAGCGCGCGTGATGGCGACCGCGGCGTTCCGCGAGCTCTTCCCGGATCAGGCGCTCGCGCCCGGCCGGCTGATGGCGGTGACGCAGGCGACGGTGGTCGTCGCGCAGCTCGACGGCGCGCAGCGGCTATTCGCCGAGCTCGGCGACGCGCGCGCGTTCCCGGTCGCGGCGCAGTTCTACGACGCGGTCGGCGCGCTCGCGAAGGAATACGGCGGCTCGCTGCTCAAGACCTTCGGCGGGCTCGTCGTCGCCGCGTTCGAGCGGCCGAGGCCCGCGGTCGAGGCCGCGCTCGCGATCCAGCGCGCGCTCGACGCGCATCCGGTCACCGGCGGGCTTGCGGGCCGCGTCGCCGTGCACCGCGGCGCGGTGATGGCACTCACGCAGGGCGGCCGGCTCGATTATTTCGGGCAGAACGTCGAGCTCGCGCTCGCGCTCGCCGGCGCGTGTCCGCCCGGCGTCGTCGGGCTGACGCAGGCCGTGTGCGAGGATGTCGCCGTCGCCGAACGCCTGCAGACCACGCCGGATCAGCTCGGATTTTTCGCGCTCGCCGGCGGTGGCTGGGTGCTGCAGGTGCGTGCGCCGCGGCTCGATCGGCGGGCGCTGCCGGCGCCGAGCGAATAGTCGTCACCAGACGAGCGTTGCCGCATGCATGGCTCGTCACACCGCCTTTGCCGCCGGGTTCGCCGCGACGTGCGCGATCGTCATTCCGATGGGGCGGCGTCCGCTCGACGCGTCGGTCGAGCACGACGGCAAGCACGTGCGGCCGCTGCAGCAGACCGCGACCTTCGCGGGCGGGAAGATCACGCTCGACGTCGATCACAACCTGATCCACACCGGCGACACGGTGACCGCGACGCTGCGCGCGTACTCCGACACGCCGATGCCGGTGAACGTCGAGCTCGAGGTCTATTACACGCCCGACCAGTGGGGCGCGCGCACCGCGCCACCGGCCAAGGCGATCGACAAGGAGCACTTCACGCTCGCGGCGGCCCCCGACGGTGGCAAGCCGGTGCAGACACGCATCCGCCTCGACGGCGACGGCCAGATCGACACGTATCGCATCTTCGTGCACGAGCGCGATCACGGCGACGTCTCCGTGTTCGACGAGGACCCGAAAGCGGATGTCGCGGCGGTCGGCGTGCTCGGCTGGGCCGGCAACGACTTCGATCTCGAGATCCACGCGCCGAAGAAGCTCGTCGCGGGCGAGCCGTTCAAGGTGACGGTGCGCGCGACGAACACGACGACCGAGCGCATGAGGCACGCGCCCTACATTCATCTCGGCACTGCGGTCGGCCTGTCCGGCATCGACGATCGGCCAGAATTCACGATCCAGGAGGATGATTCCGACGATCATCGCGAGCGCTACGAGAAGGGTTTCGCGCCCGGCGAGACCGCGGTCGAGCGGTTCATCGTGACCCCGACCCACGACGATGTCAGCGACGTGACGTTCGTGGCGAGCGCGTTCATCTGGCCCGAGGAGGGCCCGGCGCCGATCGCGGCCGGCGCGATGGATGCGAAGACCGTGCGGTTCGTCGTCGAGCACAAGGTCGCCGCGAGATGAGGATCGCGGCTGGCGTCGCGCTCGGCTTGGTCGCGAGCGCGGTCGTGCTGCAGGTCGCGGGGCTGGCCGGCGATCGGCCGCACGTGCGCACGCGGCTCGTCGCCGAGGACGCGAGCGCGCCGCTGGCGCGGATCGCGATCCACTACGCACCGTCCGCGGATCGCGTCGCGCTGGCCGTGTGGAAGCAGCTGTTCGCGGTGCTGCCGGCGAACGTCGACGTCGAGGTCGAGGTGGCGGCGCTGCCCGACTTCGCGCAGTTCGCGCGCGAGGTCGCGCCGGCGCACGTCGAGCGGTTTCATCCGGTCGTGGTCGGCGCGACGATCACGACGTGGTCGCGCGATCGCTATGCGGCGCTCGTCGACGAAGCCGGCCACGGCTCGATCCTCGCGCCGCCGCGCGTCGAGACGCCGTTCGTCGCCCGCGCCGGCGACGCGCGCTCGCCCGGTGCGATCTCCCGCGCGCTGTACGACCGCGAGCCGCGCGTCGCCGATATCGCGTTCGAAGGCGGCGACCTCGCCGCGACGCCGCACTACCTGTTCGCGGACATCAACCTCGTCGCCCGCAACGCCGGCCGCGGCGATGCCGATCGCGCGACGATCGAGCGCGAGCTGCACCACCGGTTCGGCCAGGAGCTGGTGTGGCTCGGCGACGAGGTCGGCGAGGTGCCGCGCCATCACATCATGATGTACATGGTGCCGCTCGACGATCACACGATCGCGGTCGGCGACGTGCGCGCTGGAGTCGCGCTGCTCGCCCACGAGCCGGGCAGCGCCGACCTCGAGCTCGACGACGTCGCGGTCGAGGCGCGCCGCTTCGATCACGCGGCCCAGCTGCTCGCGGCGCGCGGCTTTCAGGTCGTGCGCGTGCCGGCGCTCGTGCTCGCCGGCGCGGGCTCGTACGTGACGTACACGAACGCGCTGTTCGATCGCGAGGCGAATCGTCGCGTGGTGTACCTGCCGACGTACTCGCTGCCCGCGCTCGACACCGCCGCGCGCAAGTTCTACGAGGCGCAGGGCTTCGTCGTGCATCCGATCGACGTCACGCCGATCTATCACCTGAACGGCTCGCTGGGCTGCCTCGTCAACGTGCTCGCACGCGGAGCCGCGTCGTGAGGACGATCGCGGTCGCCGCGGTGACCTGCGCGCTCGCGATCCCCGCGTCGACCGGCGCCGACATCGAGCGCGACGGGCCCGAGATTCGCCCGCGCCGCGACACCGTCGAGATCGACGACGCGGCGATCACGCTCGATGTCGATCGCGGCATCCAGCGCATCGGTGGCCAGGTCAGCGCGACACTCGTCGCGACGTCGCCGCGACCCCACCGCGTGCACCTCGTCCTGGATGTCACGCGCACGATGGGCTTCGGCCCCGAGCGCACGCCGCGTCCCGACCAGCTCGTCGCGCGCCGCGACGTGGTGCTCGATGCCGAGCCGGGCGGCGGCCCGCCGGTCGTGCAGACGTTCCGGCTCGAGCGCGGCACCAAGCTCGAGGGCCACCTCGAGTGGTACACGCTGTCGGCGCACGAACCGCACCTCGCCGAGGCCGCCTCGGCGAGCGTCGGGACGTGGACGGGCGATTCGTTTCCGATCGAGATCGAGCCGCCGGCGAAGTGGCCCGACGACGGTCCGTTCGAGGTCGCGGTCCGCGTGACCAACACGACCCGCGAAGAGCTGGCACCGACGATCGAGCTCGGCGCGCACATCGCGGGCCTCACCGACCTCATCCAGCGGGCGTCGCTCGGCTCGCTCGACGATTACAAGATCGAAACGAGCGATCCGGATGCGCCGGCGCTCGTCGTCCCGCCGGGCGCGACCGCTCTCCGCACCTTTCGGATCACGCCCGCGCGGCCAGGCCTCACGCACTTCGCGTTCGTGGCGCAGGCGTACGCCGAGAACGGTGATAGCGCGATGACGGTCGCCGCGTTCGATCGGACCGCGAGTGTTGTTCTGAAGTAACGGTTCCCTCTCGTTGCAGGGCGCCGCGATGGTGGGAGCCTCGATCATGAGACCCATCTCGCGAGAAACGATCATCGATCGCAAACAGCCGCTGCTCCGCTGGGGTGCCGTGATCGCGGGCGCGGCGGTGAGCATCGCCCTGTGGGTGCTGTTCCAGCTGCTCGGCATGGGCATCGGCCTCGCCGCGATCCACGTCGACGACGCCGGCTCGCTGCGCGACCTCGGCATCGGCACGACGGCCTGGGCGTGCGTGGCGCCGATGCTCGCGATGTTCGTCGGCGGCATCATCGCCGGCCGCATGGCGGGTACGCACGAACGCGGCGTCGGTGCGGTGCACGGCTTCGTCGTGTGGGCGTTGACGTCGCTGCTCGGCATCGCCGCGCTGGTCGCGCTGATCACGACGCTCGCCAACGGCGCGCTGCCCGACGTCACGATCGGCACGCCGCCGAGCGGGCAGGCGCCGACGACCACCGAGCTCCAGCAGGCGACGACCGCGACCGGCCAGATCCTGCTCGGCGCCGGCATCTCGATGCTGGTCAGCCTCGCGACCGCCGTGCTCGGCGGCCTCGCCGGTGTGACCAAGCGCGAACGCCGGCGCGTCGCGGATCGCACGATCGTGACGCCGGTCGTGCCGCCGCCGGTTGTCGAAGCGACGCCGCCCGCGCCGTAGTCGAGTCGAGTCGGTCGTGGTTCGCGCATGCGAGCGATCGCGTGCGCTGGTAGTCAGTCGCGGCGGGCCGGCAGCATCGCGGTCGGGCGGCCGCGCTCGTCCTCGCGCTGCACGAAGCGGCGCTCGCCGGTCTCGCGCCACCACGCGACCCAGCGCTCCGCGGCTTGCTCGCGGTCCTTGCGCGGCAGATCGTGGTGGTAGCCGAAGTACTCGCCGGTGAGCCGCCGCAGGTCGTCGATCGCGCTGTCGCGGATCGCGTCTTCCTTGTGAACGAGCCCGTCGATCAGCCACTCGATGCGATGGCGCCTGCGCGCGCCGTCGTACCACTTGCGCCACTTGCGCTCGCTCGTGCCGAAATCCTGCGCGGTCAGCGCGACGAGCGCGCGCCGCACGTGCTCGGTGCCGCGATCGCTCCGCTCGAGTGCGCCGACCAGATCGCCGATCGCGTCGATGTCGCAGAGCTCGACGATCGCGGCGCTCGCCGCGGCCACGACCTCGGGATCCGTCGAGTGGACGGCGCGGCGCGCCCGCGCGAGCGCCTGCGACCGATCGGCCGCGGGATAGCCGGCGAGCGCCTCGATCGCCGCGGCGCGCACGCCGAAATCCTGATCGAAGACGCGTTCGACGAGCGCGAACACCGCGTTGCGAGGCCGCAACTCGACCGCGCAGATCGTCGCGTAGAACCGCACGTCGCGCTGCGGCGCGCTCATCTTGTCGACGAGCAGCTCGGCCGCGGCGGCGCCGAGCGCGACGACGAGCTCGAGCAACCCGCCGTATTGCGCCGCGCGCAGCGTGCGGCCGGTGACCGCGAACCGCTCGACGCGCAGCTTGCCCGGGAACCGCCGCACGAGCGCGCCGAGCGTCTCGTTCGCGCGGTCGACGGCATCGGCGATCGCGTCGACGGCCTGGCCCTCGGGCGAGGTCTCGATCTCGTCGACGACCTCGTCGATCGTGCGCGGCGGCTCGGTCGTGATCGACAGCTCGGCGTCGTCCTCGAACGGCGGCAGGCTCGGCCGCTCGGCCGGCGCCGGCGCGCGCCACTCGGCGTCGGTGCGCACGATCCTCTTCGTGTCGATGCCGTCGCCGTCGATCACGATGCGCGGCGAGCGATCCTCGGGCGAGGCCGGCGCGCGATAGCCGGCGGCCTTGTGCTTGACGATCAGTCGGCCGAGCGCATCGGCGGCGGCGGACGCGAGCGGCAGCAGCTCGGTCACGTCGACCAGCTTGAGATCGCTGTGCACGCGATGCGCGACGACGAGCGCGACGACGCGCCGGCGCAGCACGAGCGGCATCAGCAGCGCGCTCGGCGGCAGCGTACCGCCGAGCCGCAGGATCATCGAATCGACCGAGGGATCTCCCGACGTCAGCGCGCCGATGTGCGGCTGCTGGTTGTTCACGACCGTGCGGAACGGCGACATCGCATCGAGCGGGATCAGGACGCGCGCGATGCCCGCGGTGTCGATCCCGGCTTCGGCGAGCGCGACGCGGCCGATCGCGGCCCCGCCCTGCACGGTCAGGAGTCCCGCGTAACGCGCGCGCGACCGCGTCGCCCGGAGCAGCGTCAGGAACACCGTGTCGCGATCGTCGGCGGTCGCGAGCAGCTCGCGTGCCGGTACGATCGCGAGCGGGCTGTCGCGGCCCGCGGTGTGGATCGGCGCCGAGTCGCGGCGCGGCACGCGCGCCGACGCCAGCTTCGCGCGCGCGCTGTCGGTGAGCGCACGAGGCACGCCGGTCGACGAGCTGTCGCTGCCGTGCAGGGAGCGACGCGGTACGACCGTCATCGCCGCCGCGTGCGGCGTGTGGCCGAGCAGCGTGCCGTGCTTCGCGCGCGTCTCGGTCGTGCCGGTGACCGGATCGGCGAACGTGACGCGGATCGTCGGCTCCTCGGGCAGCACCGGCGCGACGACCGGCGTGACCGCCGCGGCAGGCAACACCGGCGGCGCGACGAGCGGCGCCGTCGCGGCGATGCCGGCGAGCTGCGGCGCCTGCTTCGCCGGCAGCCGCGGGATCACGGGCACGAGCGGCAGCGTGCGCGACGGCTCGGGCGCGACGATCTCCGCAGGCCCGTCGACGATCACGCTGCGCGCGCGGCCGACCGGAGGGGGCGCCGCTTCTGCCGCGACCTGCGCCGCGAGCGTCTCGTAGCGCGCCGGCACGTCGAGCTGGTACGCGGCCGCGTACACGAGGTGCCAGCGATACTCGGGTGTGATCAGCGGCTGCAGCGGGCGGTCGAGCAGGTCCGCGAGATCCTCGAGCTCCTCGATCTCGATCGGCGAGCACACCAGGACGCGCAGCGCCTCGCCCTCGAGCGACAGCGGCACGGCGCGGAACTGCTCCGCGATCTCTTGCGCGATCAGTTGCAGCGGCTCCGCGCCGATCACCGCGCCTTCGTCCTTGGCCGCCGGCGGTAGGCCCGACGCGAGCGCGAGGTACTGGACGAGCCGCTCCTCGGGCAGCAGGTTCATCTCGAGCAGGATCGTGTCGAGGCTGCCGCCGTAGATGACCTGGCGCTGGAACGCCTTCTCCATGCGCTTGACGCCGACGAGGCCATCGCGAACCAGGAGGGAGCTCAGGCGCGAAGGCATGACCTCATGTCTTGGCCCGGATCACGTAGGTGCCGGCGATCCAATCTTGTAGACCGCGCTTCTCGCTGTCGAAGCCGATCCACAGAAATCCCAGGAACAACGTCGCCGCCGATGCGAGGTAGCCGAGGCAGCGCACCGCACAGCGCGCGGGCGACGGCGCCTCGCCGTAGACGTCGATCACGCGGAGCTTGAGCACGCGCATGCCGAGCGTCCGGCCGAGCACGATGTGCGCGGCGAGCAAGTAGAAGAGGCCGATCGCGATGAACAACACGAGGCCCATCACGAGCGCCGGATCGGTCGCGAGCACGAGATCGAGCCAGAGGTCGAGATCGGTCACCTTGAGGTTACTGGGCGGCAGATGCACGCCGGCGATCTTGCTCGCGAGCCACGTCACGAGCAGCGCGACCGGGATGATCACGGCGAGATCGATCGCCGCGGCGACCGCGCGCTTCCAGAATCCGACCACATGCACGGTCGGCGCTTCGCGACGCACGACGCGTGGCTCTCCCGACGGCGGGCGCGGGGCGGCCGCAGGCGGTGACTCGACAGCCGATCCCCCCACGTCGCGCAGCACGGCCGGCTCGCGATCCGACATCGCCAATTTATACGGCCGCGCACCGGCTTGGAGCAAATGTCCGGCTACCTGGCCTTCCGGGAGATTTCGGCCGCTTCCGCGAAGATCCCGCGTGCCATCAGCGAGCGCTCCCGGCGGCCGCGCTCGTCGTACAGCTCGGCGCGCACCCGTTGCACCTCGCGGTCGTCGGGAGCCGCCCGCGCGGCCAGCTCGACCAGCTCGCAGGCGAGCGCCAGGTCGCCGGCGTCGGCCGCGACCCGCGCCCGCGCCGCCAGCTTGTCGGGGCCGCCGGCCAGCGCCGCCAGCTCGGCCGCCAGCACCGCCTCGCGCGGCGGCTTGAGGTGGGCCGGGTTGCCGTCCCACCAGCCACCGTAGAGCCGGTACAGGTTGCGTACGACGAACTCGGGCTCGTCGTAGATCGGCGACAGGTACGGCCGCGCGAGCAGCTCGTCGCGGACCGTCACGCGCGCGAGCAGCTCCTCGAGCGTCGCGCCGTCGTTCATGAGGCCGACCACCTGCGAGACCAGCTCCTCGAGGAAGCTCGCGGTGTCGTCGAGCGCGCGGTGCACCGCGGCCGCGCCCCAGATCGGCACGCCATGGCCGGGGCACAGCACGTCGGGGCCGAGCTGGTCGATCGCGCGCAGCGCGGCCGCCCATTCCTCGGGATAGCGCTGCACCTTCTGCGGGTTGCCGCAGTTCGGCGACGCCCAGATGAACAGATCGCCGGTGCACACGACCCCGGCATCCGGCACCCACACCCACGTGTGATCGTCGGTCTCGCCGAGCGCGTGGTGCAGCTCGAACTTGCGGCTGCCGACGACCAGCGTGCGGCGCTCCGCGAACGTCTCGTCGGGCGCGCGAAACTCCGACGGAAACCGCGCCTCGGTCTGGAACTGGCGCGCGTTGACGAGCTGGTTCCAGCCGCGCATGCGCGTATAGCGCTCGAACCGGCGCGGCACCGCCTCGTGCGCGATCACGCGGACGCGCCGGCCGGAGTCGCGCTCGTAGAGGTCGACGCCGAAGCAGTGATCGATGTGGCCGTGCGTCCAGATCGCGGTGTGAACCGGCGTGCGCGTCACCGCGCGGAGGCGGGCGCGCGTCGGCTCGGCGAGCAGGAAGCTCCCTGTGTCGACGAGCACGAGGCCGTCATCACTGTCGAACGCGGTGACGTTCGCGAAGCTCGACACGAAGTACGCGCCGGGCGCGATCGGCTCGGCGAGGAAGCGCGGCGCCATCGGCTGCGTGCGGTCGACCTCGACCGCGCCGGAGAGCAGCTCCTCCGACAGCTGGCGCAGGGCGGTCACGCGACGAGCCTCGCGACCGCGATCGCGAGCGCGTGCCGCGCCGCGCGCGACGCATCGCCTTCGAACGGAGCGAGGTGCTCGGCGGTCCACCGCGCGAGCGCATCGGACGCCGGTGCGACCGTGCCGGGCTCGCCGAGCGCGACGAGCGGAACGGGTACGCTCGCCGCGCGGCCGAGCCCGAGCTCGAGCAAGCACAGGTCGAGGTGCGCGCGCACGCCGCGTTGATCGCGGCCGAGCGTGGACGCGTGCAGGCACACGACCAGCGCGAGCGGCGCCGCGCGGGTGTCGCCGAACACCATCGCGAGCTGGCTCCACGCCGCGGTGTCTGCCGGATCGGCCTCGAGCGCGTCGGCGGATTCACGCACGAGCTCGCCCCAGCCTCGAGACGGCTGCCACGTCCGCGCGAGCTCGTCCATCCACACGTGCCGATGGTAGCGTGTAAGCGGTTCATCGCGCACGGCCGGTGAGCGATCAGCTGGCGGTCTGGGCGCGCACGAGCGCGACCGCGACGACCGGCGCGGTCTCCGCGCGCAGGATGCGTGGACCGAGGCCGATCGCCGCGAACCCGGAGGCGGCGAGCGCGTCGAGCTCGTCGGGCGCGAAGCCGCCTTCCGGGCCGCTCGCGAGCGTCACGTCGTCGCCGGGTGGAAACGGCGCGCGCTCGGCCGCCGGATCGAGCACGACGCGCGCGCCCGGCGGCAGCTCGGCCAGCGCGGCGGCGAGCGAATCGGCGAACGCGACGCGCGCGATCGTCGCGCGGCCGGACTGGCGCGCGGCCGCCTGCGCGATCGCCTGGTAGTGCGCGGCACGCGCTGCGCGGCGCGCGCCGTCGAGGCGCACCACCGCCCGCGCGGCCGGCCACACGATCACCTCGTTGGCGCCGACCTCGACGAGCTTCTCGATGCACGTGTCCATGCGATCGCCTTTGATCGCCGGGACGAGCACGCGCACGCGCGGCGGCGGCTCGATGATCGCGACCGGCGGCTCGGCGCGCAGCACGGTCTCGTCGCCTGCGATGCGCTCGATCACCGCGCGCGCGCGCAGCCCCGCACCGTCGACGAGCTCGATCGCGTCGCCGACGCGCGCTCGCCGCACCCGCGCCAGGTAATGATGCTCGTCACCGCGCACCGTCAGCTCGCCGGCGACGAGCGGCGCGACGACGAGTCTCATGCGGCGAGCACCGCGACCGACCACTCGCGGTCGGCTTCGCTCGCGCGCACGTGCACGAGCCGCATCCCGGCCGCGACGAGCTCGTCGGCGAGCGGCGCGGCCTGCGGCGTCAGCAAACCCGACAGGATCAACGTCCCGCCCGGCGCGACGCGCGCGATCAGCGCCGCCATCAGCTGGCGCAGCACGTGCGCCTGGATGTTGGCGAGCACGATCGGAAATTGCTCGCGTACGTCCTCGACCGGCGTCGCGCTGGCCGCGATGCGCGCCGCCACGCCGTTGCCGGCCGCGTTCTCCGCGGTCGCCGCGACCGCGAGCGGATCGACGTCGATCGCCTCGCACGTCGCGCCCGGCCAGCGCAGCGCGGCCGCGATCGCGAGGATTCCCGAGCCGCAGCCGACGTCGAGCACGCGCGCCGGGACGCCGCCGGCATCGGCGAGAGCCTGCAGCTCCTCGAGCACGAGCCGCGTGCTCGCGTGCGTGCCGGTGCCGAACGCCATGCCCGGGTCGAGCGCGATCGCCACGTCATCCGGCCCCGCCTCGAACCGCTCCCAGCTCGGCACGATCACGAACTGCCGCGTCACCCGCGTGATGCGAAAGTAGCGCTTCCACGCGTCGCGCCACTCCGCCTCGGGCACCGCCTCGGCGCTGCGCACGCGCGCCGGATCCACGCGCCAGCGCGCGATCAGCTCGCGCGTCTGCACGAGCACGCCGGCGACCTCGGCGCGCGGCACCCAGAACACGACCTCGTCGCCGCGCTGCTCGGTGCCGGCGGCGGCGGCGGGAACTTCGGCGGCGATCCAGGCGGCGACGTCATCGACGTCCGCGGCGCCCACCGGAACTACGATCTCGACCCAGTCTATCGCCACGCTAGCGCGTAGGCGGCGGCGCCACGCGGCGCTTCATCTCGCGGCGCAGGCGCTTGCGCGCCTCGCGCGTCTTGCGCTTGCGCTTGACCGACGGCTTCTCGTAGAAGCGACGCCGCTTGAGCTCTTGCAGGATGCCTTCCTTGGACATCTTCTGCTTGAGGATCTTCATCGCCTTCTCGAGGCTGTCGCGGACCTCGACCTCGACCGGCTTTCCGAACGTGTTCTCCATGGGGACGTGAGTGGGTACTCGATCTGGCGAGCCAGATCAAGCAGCTACGCTCGGGGCCCGTGCTTGTAGAACAGCGTGATCGTGAGGCAGTGAAACTCGGAGTCCGACGACTGGGTCACGATCTTGTCGATGATTTCGTGCTCGGGATGGGTCCGGATCCAGTCGGTGATCAGCTCGCCCAGCAGCTCGCGCTCCTTGGCCTTCGTCGCCGAAAACACCTTCACGCCAGTCACGTCCACCATGCGGGCCTCTTCTTGCGAAGTCTGTACACGTGCCACGGCACTCTCCCTGCGTAAAACCGGCGCATTGCCGATCGTTAGGCGCACACTGTGACCCACCCCCGGATTCCAGTCAATCGGGATAATTCCCGTATGGGTGAACTCTGGGTTAGTCGCGCCGCTCCCTAGCACTTCCGCCCTCTTGAGGTAGTGTCCGCGGCGCGTATGGCTCGATCCGTTCGATCGCTCCTGGTGTTCGCCATGGTCGCCGCTTCCGCGTCGGCCGGTCCACTGTCCAAGCTGCCCTCGGTCGAGACGTTCCAGCTGCCCAACGGGCTGCGCGTGGCGTTTCTGAAGTCCGACGCGACGCCCGCCGTGACGGTCGAGGTCTGGTACCACGCCGGCAGCAAGGACGAACCGCGCGATCGGCGCGGGCTCGCGCACTTGTTCGAGCGCCTGATGTTCAAGGGCAGCAAGCACGTTCGCGCCGACGCGCACGCACAGGACATCGCCGCACTCGGCGGCTACACCGATGCCGCGGTCGACGAGGACGCGACGCACTTCTCCGACACGCTGCCGGCGCCGTACCTCGACTTCGCGGTGCAGCTCGAGGCCGAGCGCATGCGCAATCTCATGTTCCGCAAGCCGGTGCTCGACGCCGAGCGCGACCTGGTGAAGGAGCAGATCCGCCAGCAGCAGGCCTCGCCCGTCGAGAAAGGCATCGTGCGGTTCTTCGGGATCGTGTTCGCGAAGCATCCGTACGCGTCGACCGCCGCCGGCGTGCCCGGCGATCTCGATTCGGTCACCGTCGACGATCTGCGCAAGTTTTACGACTCGTACTACGAGCCGAACAACGCGCTCGTCGTCGTCGCCGGCGACACGACGCTCGCGCAGGTGAAGGCGTCCGCCGAGAAGTGGTTCGGGCCGATCGAGAAGGCGGGCGATCCACCTCGGCCGTCCGCGGCCGCGGCGGAGCCGGCGCAGACCGCGAAGAAGCACGAGGTCGTCGAGGCCGCGCAGCTCGGCATGACGCTCGTCGGCTGGCACGTGCCTTCGGCCAAGGACAAGGACGTCTACGCGCTGCAGGTCGCGTCGATCGTGCTCGGCCGCGGCGAGGGCTCGCGGCTCAAGGTAAGGCTCAAGACGCCCGATCCCAAGACGAAGAAGTCGCTCGCGCTCGACGCCGGCACGCAGTCCCTGATCAAGGAAGACCCCGGCGTCATGATGGCCGTCTCGCTCTATGTCGACAAGGCCGCATCCGATCCGGTCGAGGCGGCGATCCTCGACGAGGTGCAGAAGCTCGGCGCACGCGGCCCGAGCGGCGACGAGCTGCGGCGCGCGAAGAACCAGGTCGAATCCGGGTTCGTGTTCTCGCTCGAGCACGTGCAAGGCCTCGCCGACGCGATGGGCCGGTCGTGGATTCAATCCGGCGACGCCACGCAGTTCCAGCGCGACGTCGACGAGATCGAGAAGGTGACGGCCCCGGACGTCGAGCGCGTCGTGAAGCAGTACCTGTCGCCCGACAAGGCGACCATCGTCGTCATTCCGCCGAAGGGGCCCTGACCGTGAAGACGCTCGCCTTGCTGTGCTTCATCGCCGCGTGCACGCCCAAGCCGCCCGCGATACCTGTTCCCGTGCTGCCCGGCGACGGCGACGCGAACGTCGCCAAGCCGGTGGCGCCACCGAGCAAGGCCACGGCCGACGATCCGTGGGCCGGCCATACCGATCTCATCGCGGTCCCGGCATTCGTGGAGCCGCCGAAGATCGAGCTGCCGCACATCGACGAGGTCAAGCTGTCCAACGGGCTCGACGTCATCATGATCAAGTCGGATCGGCTGCCGGTCGTGAGCATGCAGCTCGCGATCAAAGCCGGACGCATGGACGAGCCGCGCGCGCGGCTCGGCGTCTCCGAGGCGACCGCCGATATGCTCGTCAAGGGTTCGAAGCGGCGCGACGCGCACGCGCTCGCGAAGGCGATCGACGACGTCGGCGGCACGATCTCGGCGGACTCGACGTACGAGGCGACGCTGGTGTCGTGCAGCGTGCTCGCGCGCGACACCGCGACGTGTCTCGATCTGTTCCCCGACCTCGTCGTCAACCCGGCGTTCCCCGACACCGAGCTCGAGAAGTTGCGGACGCAGATGATCGGCACGCTGCGCCAGCGCATCGACGATCCGGGCACGCTCGCCTCGGCGCACGTGCAAAACCTTCTGTGGGGCAACGATCACGTGCGCGGCTGGGTGAACAGCGAGGCCACGGTCGGTGCGTTGACCCGCGACGATCTGATCGCGTGGCATCGCGACTGGTTCGTGCCGAACAACTCGGTGCTCGTGGTCACCGGCGACATCGACGCGAAGAAGCTCAGGCCGCAGCTCGAGCGCGCGTTCGCGGCGTGGCGGAGCAAGCCGGTGCCGCCGGCGCCCGCGTACAAGGAGCCCGGGCTGTCGGGCATCCGGATCCGGCTCGTCGACAAGCCGGGCTTGAACCAGACGCACATCCGCATCGGCCAGTTCGGCATTCGCCACGACGACGCGCGGTTCTTCGACACGCTCGTATGGAACTACGCGCTCGGCGGCAGCGGCCTGAGCTCGCGAATGGCACACGCGGTGCGCACGGCGAACCTCAAGGCATTCGGCGCGAGCACGTCGTTCGATCGCAACCTCGACAAGGGCTCGTTCGTGGTATCGGCGCTCGCGCGCAACCCCGACGCGGTCGCGACGACGAAGCTGCTGCTCGGCGAGCTCGCGAAGATGCAGAAGGACGGACCCACGCAGCAAGAGATCGACGCGGCGGTCGCCAATCTCGCCGGCGGCTACGCCCTGCGCTTCGAGACGGCGGCGGATCTGGGAGCTCAGCTGCTCGGCGCGTCGCTGCACGGGTTCTCGACCGAATACGTGACGAAGTTCCCCGCGGCGGTCGAGGCCGTGACGCTCGCGAGCACGAGGCAGGCCGCGTCCGAAGTGCTCGACCTGCACGACTATGTGGTCGTGCTCGTCGGCGACGCGAAGGATCTCGAGCCCGAGTTGCAGAAGGAAGGCTGGCGCTACGAGAAGCTCGCGTTCACCGATCCGGTCACGCCCGAGGTCCGGCCGACCGACGGCCCGGTCGATCCGAAGGCCGCCGCCAGCGCGCACAAGCTGCTCGAGGAGGCGCTCGCGGCCAAGGGCGGCAAGAAGCTGTCGGCGATGAAGGCGTTCCGCTGGCAGGCGGCGGGCACGACGCTGATCCCGACGCCGCAGGGCCTGACCAACGCGCCGGTCGACGTGACGCGCGCGTTCGTGCTGCCCGACAAGATGCGCATCGACGCGACGATCGAGATCAGCGGCAAGAAGATGCCGGTGATCGTCGCGGTCGAGGGCAAGGCGGGCTGGCAACAGCAGCCGGATCGATCCGGCGCGCCGGTGATCGAGGATCTCCGGCCCGAGGATCTCGGCGCCGTCGACTTCGAACGCTGGCGCGAGCCCGAGCTGATCCTGCTGCGCGCGCTCGAGCCGGGCGCGAAGATCACGCCCGGCGCCGACGACACGATCGACGGCAAGCCGCAGGCGGTCGTGCATCTGGCGGCGCCGATCGTCGGCATCGACGTCACGGTGTTCATCGACAAGAAGTCGAAGATGATCTCGCGGCTCGGCTTCTCGGGCGCGAACGAGACCGACGACTTCTCCGATTATCACGAGGTGTCGGGCGTGCAGGTCGCGTTCAAGCGCAAGAGCACGAGCGGCGGCCGCACGACCGAGCTCACGCTGTCGAAGTTCGAGGTCGATCCGAAGCTGGACGCCTCGGTGTTCGCGAAGCCGGCCAGCCCGAAGTGAGCTAACACGTCGTCGCGCGAATCTGGTGCGCCGCGGAGGCGGCCGACGCGATGCACAGGATGTGGAGCACGACGCCGGGTACGATCAGCATCAGGTAGCCGACCGTGACGACCGCGAACCACGACACCGCCGACAGCGGGCGGCCGACGTACAGCTGGCCGGCGCCGGGCACGAGCAGCGACAGCACGGCGGCGAGCCCGGCGTTCGGATGGTGATCGAGCGCGAGCTCGCGCGGCGGCATGTGCAGCAGCGAGAGCGGCCGCGGCGGCGAGATGTGCTGGCGGTTCGGCACGACATACGTGATGTTGCCGTCGTCGTCGACGTCGAGGCGCAGTCGATCCTCGGCGACCAGCCGATCGAGCACGTGCTCGGCATCTTCGATCGAGCAGGGCGCGTAGTACGCGAGCACGGGCGCGGTGATCATCGTGTCGGTCGTGTACGCGAGGTCGAGCAGGCGATGCTCGATGACCGCCGGGTCGCGCGTGCGCGCGCGGTCAGGCATCATGGGAACTCGCAGTCCGCGAGCGCGCTCGACTTCATGCGACGAGAGATTGCATCCGCGATGCCACGGCTACGCGCGCACCGGGCGGATGCGCTCGGCCAGCTCCTCGGGCGGCAGCGCGTTCCAGATCTGCGCCTTGCGTAGGCGTGCACGCCGCGCCATGCCGACGGCCCAGCGCACGGCCGAGATGCCGCGCGTCGAGTGCGCGTCGCTCGACACGACGAACGGGATGCCGCGCGCGCCGGCGCGGCGCGCATGCTCGGGCGCGAGATCGAGGCGATACGGGTCGCCGTTGAGCTCGATCGCGACGCGCGATTCGGCGGCGGCGTCGAGCACGTCGTCGAGGCGGACCGCGATCGGATCGCGGCGCATGACCAGGCGGCCGAGCGCGTGGCCCCAGATCTTGAAGAACGGCTGGCGCATCGCGGCGACGAGGCGCGCGGTCGCCGCGGCCTCGTCGAGCTTGTAGCGCTGGTGCACGCTGGCGATCACGAGGTCGAGCTCGCCGACGAGCTCGGGTGGCACGTCGATCGCGCCGTCGGCGAGGATGTCGGCCTCGGTGCCGCGCAGGATCCGCACCGGCGAGCTGGACGCGAGCGCCGCGATCTCGGCGGCCTGCGCGCGCAGCCCGTCGGCGCCGATGCCGCCGGCGTACGACGCCGCCGCGCTGTGATCGGTGATCGTGATCGCGCGCAGGCCGAGCTCGTGCGCGGCGCGTGCCATCGCTTCGATCGAGTCCTTGCCGTCGCTGTAGGTCGTGTGGCAGTGGAACGCGGTCGTGATGTCGGCGAGCTCGATCAAGTCGGAGTAATCGGCGCCGAGCTCGTCGTCGCCGTCGCGCACCTCGGGCGGCACGTACGGGATGCCGAGCGCGCGATACACCGCGGCCTCGTCCTCGCCATCGCACGGGCCGCCGCGCGCGCGCAGTGCCGCGACGTGGCCGGACGAGCCGGTCGCCTCGATGCACGCCCAGCCGAACCGGGCGAGCGGCGCCAGATACAGCTCGACGCGAATGCCGTCGGCGAGCCGGGCCGTGGCGCGCGTGCCGTCCTCGGCGACGACCGTCGCATAGCTGCGCAGGCGGTCGATCACGGTGCCGGGATGATCGGTCGCGACCGCGAATGCGAGGTGATCGACGATCTCGAGCCAGCGCCGCACCGGCCCCGCGACCTCGACGCGCAGCGCCGCGGGCTCGCCGCGCAGGTGGCTCGCGACCGATCGCGCGCGCTCCTCGGCGTCGACGTGCAGCACGCGTTCGCCGCGCGCGTGCCGGTCCTCGATGGCGGTGAGGATCTTCGCCTCGCTGATCTCGCCGAAGCCCTTCACCTCGCGCAGCGCGCCGGCGCGGCACAGCGCGGCGACCGCGTCGAGATCGGCCGGCGCGAACGCCTCGTAGATCTTGCGCGCCTTCTGCACGCCGACGTACGGCAGCTGTGCGAGCTCGACGATCGCGCTCGGCCACTTCGCGCGCAGCCGATCGAGCACGATCGAGCTACCGCGGCGTGCGAGATCTCCGACGACGCGCGCGATCGAGGGCCCGACGTGCGGCAGCTCCTCGAGTCGACCTTCGTCGACGAGGCGCTGCACACCCGGCGCGGCTTCGATCGAGCGCGACGCTCGGTCGTAGGCGATCGCCCGATGGCGATCGCCGTCGAGATCGAAGTACACCGAGATCTCGCGCAGGCGCTCTGCGATCGCGGTGTGGTCCATGCTCGCGGTGTACCGTCAATGCAGTGCCGCCGTCGAGCCGGTCGGCTCGATGCTCGTGATCGGCGGGCTGACCGGTGGCGTCGGCTGGTTCGGCTCGGGCACGCCCGCGGCATCCGGGTTCGGGATGTCGGGATTGGACGGCGCGGGCGCGGTCGACAACCCGAGCGGCTGTACCGGCGAGGCGCTCGCGCGCGTGTGCGTGCACGCCGCGGCGAGGCCGCCGCATGCGATCAGCATGATCACGTGCTTCATCGGGATTCTCCCATCGGCAAGCCGGCATCGCGCAGCAGGCCACCGTCGGGCAGCGGGATGGGCGGCAGCGGGACACCACCGTCGAGGCCGCCGTCGAGTGGCGGCTTCGTCGGCGAGACCGCGGCGGGCACGAAATCGCCCGGCGCGAGCTGCTGCATCTGATCGAGCGCGCCTGCATCGGTCGCGCGCACCTGCCCCACTGCGGGCCACATCGGCGGTGGCGAGGCCATCGCCGGCGTCGCGCGCAGCGGCACGATGACCGGTGCGGGAGCCGCGTGCCTGCACGTGACGAACGCGCACGCTGCGACCACGCCACAACCGGCGCGAACAATCCAACTCGTCACATCTCGCATAACAGCCTCGCCGAGCTGAGTTGCGAGCTGCGTGCCAGGGGAGCGGGCTGCGGGCGTCGGGCTTCGGCCCTGAGGCCTCCTTCAGTTCGTCGCGACGACCAACCGGCGCAGGAACGGCACGATCTGGCGGGCGACGAGATCCTCGGTGACGGCTTCGAGGCAGTCGCGCACGCCGTTCGCGACGTCGCGATCGCTCGAGCCGGTCAGCGCCTTCGCCGAGCCTTGCGCGTTCGCCGCCTTCGACGCCTCCCATTTCTCGCCGCCGTCGCTGCCGCTCCAGGGCGCGACGCGGATCGAGACCGTGCACTCGATCTGCGTCTGGTGGCCGACGCGCGCGAGCTCGACCTTCTTCACGGTGGTCGCGACGACGAACGCGCGCGATGCGGAGCTCGCGAGGTCGGCCTGCGTCGGCGTGCCGCCGGGCCACGCGGTCGCGTAGCCGGTCGCCGCGACGGTCTTCTGCACGATCACGCGCAGCCGCTCGACCGCTTCGGGCGACGCGCGCCGGGTCGGATCGATCGTCGCGTCGATCTTCACGAACACCTCCGGCTTGTCTCCGCGATCGATCGCCTTCGCCGGCGGCGCACCGCGCCGGTAGCGCGCGAGCGCCGACGCGGCCCTGCCCGCGGTTCGCCGCACGTTGTCGTCTTCGTCGCCGGCCGCCGCGCGATCCAGGCTGTCGAGCGCGAGCGCGGTGGCGTCGCCGGCGGTGTGCGGGCCGATCATCTTCTCGAGCGCGAGCGCGCACACGCGCCGGACCGTCGCATCGTCGTCGTGCTCGAGCGCGTCGGCGACCGCGATCACCGCGCGCGCGTCGTGCGACTTCGACAGCGCGAGCGCCGCCGCGAGCCGCACTTTCGCTGATCCCGAGTTGCGCAGCTGGCGCACGTTGGAATCGATCCGGTCCGCCGCCGCCACGCGCACGCACACGAACAGCAACGCGAGCACGACGACCACGCGCGGCACAGCTCAGCGTAACACGCACGCCGCGATCGCCTTCGCCCTACACCTCCCACACCGGAGTAGGATGAGCGCGTGAGTCTCGTCGATAGCCTGCGCGTCGCCGGTGCGATGGCGCGCATCACCGCGCCGACGCTCCTGGAGATCGCGCGCGGCGAGCTACCGCGCGACCACGTCGACGCCCGCGCGCGCTGGTTCGGCCGCCGCGTCATCGAGTTACTCGCGATCCGGCTCACCGCGACCGGCGCCGAGCGCGTGCCGCCCGGCCGCGCCTACATCTACATGTCGAATCACCAGAGCCACCTCGACATCCCGGTGCTCTACGCGACGCTACCTTCGCCGACGATCCGGATGCTCGCGAAGAAGGAGCTGTTCGAGATCCCGCTGTGGGGTCGCGGGCTGCGCGCGGCCGAGTTCGTCGAGGTCGATCGCGGCAACCACGCGCGCGCGATGAAATCGATCGATCACGCGCGCCGCTTGCTCGGCGAAGGCGTCAGCATTTTTCTCGCCCCCGAAGGCACGCGCTCGCGCGACGGCCGCATCGCCAAGCTCAAGAAAGGCGGCTTTCACCTGGCGCTCGCGACCGGCACGCCGATCGTGCCCGTGGCGATCCGCGGCACCATCGCCATCCTGCCGCGCGGGGCGAAAGCGATGCGCTGCGGCCAGCCCGTCGAGGTCACGATCGGCGCGCCGATCGCCGTCGAGGCTCGGTCGATCGACGAGCTACTGCGCGAGGTCGAAGAGTTTTTTCGCCGGCACGTCGAAGCGTAAGTAATGAGGTACATTAGCTAGGTGACCTGGGTCGTGCCTCTGGCGCTCGGGGGCTTCGCCGTCCTCCTGATGGCGACGTTCACGGTGATCGCCGCCCGCCGCCGGCATCAGGCCCATATCGCGCCCGCGCAGGTGGTCGGCCCGCGCATCCTCGTTCACGACATCAACGACGATCGCTGCACCGGCTGCGATGCGTGCGTCGCGGTGTGCCCGACGAACGTGCTCGACCTCGTCGCGAACAAGAGTCGCGTGCTGCGCTTCGAGGACTGCATCCAGTGCGAGGCGTGCATGATCGCGTGCCCGACCGAGGCGCTCGTGATGTTCCCCGAGGGCGCGCTGCCGCCGCCGCTCAAGATTCCGGAGATGGACGACCACTTCCAGACCGCGGTGCCGGGCCAGTACCTGATCGGCGAGGTCGCGGGCAAGCCGCTCGTCAAGAACGCCGCGAATCTCGGCCGCGCGGTGATCGAGCACATGCTCGCGAGCGGGCTCCGCTCCGGCGCGCTCGGCCGCGGCGGCGATGCGGTCGACGTCGCGATCGTCGGCTCCGGTCCCGGCGGCTTGTCGGCGGCGCTGTCGTGCATCCAGCGCGGGCTGTCGTACGTCGTGCTCGAGAAGGAGCAGCTGCTCGCGTCGACGATCGCGCGCTACCCCAAGGGCAAGCTCGTGATGGCCGAGCCGTACGACTCGGAGAACGTGTCGCTGCTGCCCGTGTTCGATTCGTCGAAGGAACAGCTGATCCCGATCTGGCACGAGTTGATCCAGCGCGTCGGGCTCGCGCTGCGCCGGGGCGAGTCGGTCGAGGGCGTGCAGCGCATGCCCGACGGATCGTTCGAGGTGCGCACGACCGTCGCGATGGTGCGCGCGCAGCGCGTCGTGCTCGCGATCGGCACGCGCGGCAAACCGCGCACGCTGCAGGTGCAGGGCGAGAACCTGCCGAAGGTGTACAGCTTGCTCGACGATCCCGACGATTGGCGCGGCAAGAACGTGCTCGTCGTCGGCGGCGGCGACTCGGCGTGCGAGGCCGCGCTCGCGCTCGCCGATGCCGGCGCGAAGGTGATCATTTCGTATCGCGGCAAGGGCTTCAATCGCGCCGCGCCGAAGAACAAGCAGGCGATCGAGCAGTACGCCGCGGAAGGCCGCATCAAGGCCAAGCTGCAGTCGCAGGTGCTGATGTTCGACCACGAATCGGTCGCGCTCGCGCTCGGCGACGGCTCGCAGAAGCGCTATCCGAACGACGGCGCGTTCGTGCTGATCGGCGCCGATCCGCCGGTCGCGTGGCTCGAGAAGATGGGCATTCGCTTCATCGAGCGGCCGCACCAGTATCAGCTCGGCAAGAGCGACGACCTCGTGCGCCGGTTCGTCGCGCGCGCGGCCGAGTGCCCGGAAGATGCCGCGCGCGCCGCGGCGCAGATCCTCGGTGGCTCGACCGGCTTCGAGCCGGCCGTCACGGCACCTCGGCGTGCCGGCAGCCGCGCGGGCAGCGAAGGTGCGGTGTCGGGCCCGCGCAAGTGGCTGCGCTCGGCGACGAGCATCTTCTCGACGCGCGGCGGCTCGCGCGTGACGCCGATGCCCCAGCCCAAGCCGCGCGACCCGAGCAAGCCGAAGAAGTTCGACGCGCCGGTGCCGCTGTCGGAGTTCGCGAAGCGGCAGAAGACGCAGCACACGCACACCGGCGACGGCCGCCGCGATCAGCTGTCGGCGGGCGAGCGCACGCGCATCTTGCGCATGCTGCGCGACGAAGGCGGCCGCCTCGCCGACATCGACGACAACGAGGATCCGGTCTACATCGGCGCCGCGCCGGGCGGCCAGCGCTACGACTTCGACTTCGACGACGATCGGCCGGCGCCGCCGCCGCGCGGCCCGAGCAACATCCACCAGGTTCCGCAGGCGCCCCGCGCGCGCGTCGCCGACGTGCCGGCGAAGCCCGCGGTCGTGGTCGGGCTCGCGCAGGCGAACTCGCGGCGCAGCAAGCGGCAGAGCGTGCAGCCGCCGCCCGCGCCGTCGCGGAGCAAGCCGAGCTCGCAGCCGCCGCGTACCAAGCCGGTCACGGCGCCGCCGCCGGCGCGCCGCGCGCCGCTGCCGAGCCCGTTCAACGAGCCGACGCGCGCGGTCGACGACGCCGAGCTGATCGCCGCGGTGCGCGCCGCGGCCGGCCCGGGCCGCATCGAGCCCGAGGATCCGACGCGCATGGGCCAGATCGATACGTTCCCCGAGCCGCAGCTCCTCGATCCGGGCGGCGCACCCAAATTCCTGCCGGTCGAGACCGAGCTGTCGCGCATGGACTTCGACGAGCCCGACGAGAAGACCCAGCTCGCGAACGTCGAGAACCTGGCAAAGATCGAGAGGGCGGGGCGCGGCCCGGGCGCCGGTGCAAGCCCGAACGACGAGCGCACGCGCGCGGTCGACATCCGCAACGACCGCAGCATGTCCGACATCGACTGGGACATCGACTGAAGGAGCTCGAGGACACGGTACCGGCGACGAGCTCGCCACCCGACGACGGCGCGCGCACCGGAGACACCGCCCCTGCGACCCCGCGCTACCGGCTCGGCCCCGAGCTCGGGCGCGGCGGCATGGGGCGCGTGGTCGAAGCGTTCGACACGCACCTCGAGCGCGTCGTCGCGTTCAAGGAGGTGCTGGCGAGCGGCGGCGCGAACGACGCGCGCCGGTTCGCGCGCGAGGTGCGAATCACGGCGCGGCTCGAGCACGCGTCGATCGTGCCGCTCTACGACGCCGGCACCTCCGCCGACGGTCGCCCGTACTACGTGATGCGCCGCGTGTCGGGCAGCCCGCTCGACCAGCTGCTCGCGCGCGCGAAGGAGCTGCCGCTGCGGCTCGCGCTGCTGCCGAACTTGCTCGCGGCGTGCGACGCGGTCGCGCACGCGCATCGCCGTGGCGTGATCCATCGCGACCTGAAGCCGCAGAACATCCTCGTCGGCGAGCTCGGCGAGACGGTCGTGATCGACTGGGGCCTCGCGAAGGTGATCGGCGAGGAGGAGACGCCGAGCATCGAGCCGCGCGTGCCGGCCGCGAGCGACAGCCTGCACACCCAGGCCGGCTCGGTGTTCGGCACGCCCGGCTTCATGCCGCCCGAGCAAGCGCGCGGCGACGAGCTCGGCCCGCAGAGCGACGTGTTCGCGCTCGGCGCGACGCTATATCACCTGCTCGCGGGCCGGCCGCCGGTCACCGGACGCAGCGCGACCGAGGTGCTCGAGGCGACGTACAAGCACGCGCTCTTGCCGATCGCAAAGGCGTGCCCGGCGGCGCCGCCCGAGCTGGTCGCGATCGTCGACAAGGCGCTCGCGGCCGAGCCCGGCGATCGCTACGTCGATGCCGCCGCGCTCGCCGAGGACGTGCGCCGGTTCCTGACCGGCCAGGTCGTCGCCGCGCACCGTTACACGCGGCGCGAGCGGCTCGCGCGATTCGTCAAGCGCCACCGCGCGCCGCTCGCGGTCGGCGTGCTCGCGCTCGCGGCCGTCGTCGTGGTCGCGACGTTCAGCGTGCGGCGCATCGTCGCCGAGCGCGACGCGGCGAACGACGCCGAAGCGACCGCGGTCGCCGAGCGCCGCGCCGCCGAGACCGCGCGCGGCGACGCCGAGCACCAGCGGGACGCGCAGCTGCTCGCGCACGCCGAAGCGCTGCTCGACACCGATCCGACGAAGGCCGCCGCGCTGCTCGCCGGCGTGCCGCCGCACTCGGCCGTGCTCGACGACGCACGCGCGCTCGCGCAGGCGGCGATGGTGCGCGGCGTCGCGACCAGCATCGCGACCGTCGCGGGTACACCGCTGGGTGGCGTGCTGTCGCCCGACACGCGGCTGTTCGCGCAGACCACGATCGAAGGCTCGTTCGCGGTGTACGACCTCGACGCGCGCCGCCGCGTACTCGAGCAACCGTGCTCGCGCGGCACGCGCCCGCTGTGGCTCGCCGGCGGCAAGCAGCTGCTGCTGTACGACGGCAAGGCGCCGAGCTCGATCGTCGATCCGGCGACCGGGGACCCGCTCGGCGATCCGCTGCCGGCGCTCGATGTCCCGGTCGTCACCGCGCGCGGCGATCGCATCATCTACGTCGACCCCGCGCGGCACGCCTGGCTGTTCGACGTCGCGACGCGCGCGGCGACCCGCGTCCCGGGCGAGGACGTCGGCGACGTGCGCATCGGCGACGACGGCAGCTGGTACGCTGTCGCCGATGCCCTCGGCGTCACCGCGTACGCCGCTTCCGGCATGGTGCTCTCGCATCGCGACGGCAAGGTCCAGCTCGCGGTCGCGGGTACGCGGCGGCTCGCGATCATCGCGAAGCCGAGCGGGCAGGTGTTCGAGCTCGTGCTCGACCCCGCGCCGACCTGGATCGAGCGGCCGATCGCGCTGACGGCGGGCGATCACGTGCTGTGGATCGTCTACCGCGCCGATCGCCTGTTCTTCGCGAGCGCGATGCGCCCGCTCGCGCCGTGGAACGAGCCGACCTCCGCGATTCCAGCCGAGAACCGCGCGTACTTCGGGGTCTGGGCCGGCGACGCGATCGTCGCGATCGCGAACGACGGCGGGCTCTACTTCGACGCGCCCGGCGGCGCCGGCAACATCCACATGCCGATCGCTGCGCGCAACGCGCGGCTCGCCGGGCTACCGGGCAAGTCGCGCATCGTGGTCGCGATGGACGGGCGCGCGCTGATCTACGAGCTCGACGACGCGGTCGCGCGCGTGCTCACCATCCCCGACCCCGGCGATGCGACGTTCGTCGACGACGAGCTGCTGTTTCTGAGCAGCATCGAACCCGACGGCGCCTGGTACGACCTCGCGACCGGCAAGTATTCGCGGCCGGCGAGGCACTACCGCGCGTTCACGATGCTGTGGGACGTCGATCGCGCCGGCCGGCGCGCGCTACGCCTCGTCGAGGATGCGCCGGACCACGCGATGCTCGTCGTCAGCGCGCCCGGCGAGGGCGATCGAGTCGTCGACACGGTCGGGCCGGAGCTCACGGGGCGAACGCCCGCGAAGGTGTCGCCGATGGATCACCCGCCGCCCGCGCGGTTCGTCTCCGGCGGTGCGATCGCGATCGGCTCGGGCTCGCACCTGCGCGTCGCGCTCGGCGACGGGCCGGCGCACGACGTCGCCGACCTCGGCAGCCGCATCGTCGCGCTCGCTCCGTGCGGCCATCTCCAGGTCGTGGTCATCACCGAGCGCGGCGAGGTCGTGCGCGTTCACTTTGACAGCGGCACGACCGAGCGGGCGCACGTCGCGCTCGGCGACACCCTCGCGCTCGCCGCCGACGACGACGGCCACGTGTGGATCGGCATCGACAAGCGCGTGCTGCGCTGGGATGGCGACGTGCACGAGGTCGCGACGGTCGCTCGGCCGGTCGTCGGGCTCGTCGCGACCTCGGCCGGCGCGGTCGCGGTCGAGCAAGGCAACGCGGTCGCGTGGGTCGTGCCGGGCCGCGCGGCAGCCGAGCTGCTCGGCGCATCCGATGCCGAGCCCGCGCTCAGTGCCGACGGTCATCTCGTCGCCGGGGTCGGCCCGAGCGGCCGGCTCGAGGTCATCGAGCTGCCGGCCGGCAAGTCCTGGACCCTGCCATGGGGGCAGACGGTGTCGGGCGGCCGGCTCGCGCTGGCTCCGTCGAAGCGGCTCGCGGTGCAATCGTTCAGCGACCGCGACGGCGGCCTGGTGTTCGTCACCAAGCTGCCCGAGGCTGCGCCCGACCTGCGGGGCTGGCTCGCCGGCCTGACCAACGCCGAGATCGGCTCGGACGGCGCGCTGCAGTGGCGGTAGCTCGCCGCGCGTGTAGTATGGCCGCGTGTTGGCGACGCAGATCAGGCAGAAGGACAGCGTCTTCTATTTTTGCGCGTACCCGTCGGAGGACTTGCTCGACAAGGTGCGCTTCATCAGCCGGTTCTACGCCGAAGGCGCGCCGAGCCTCGCCGGCGACGAGATCGAGGACAGCGACGAGGTCGCGCGCTTCATCTCGAAGATCGAGTCGAGCGACGCGGCGTTCCAGCGCCAGCTCGGCCGCGCCAAGGTCACCGCGATCAAAAACTTCTACGAGACCGCGGTGAGCCAGCCGCCGATCCCCGGCACCGTGTTGTTGTTCACCGACGA
This sequence comes from Kofleriaceae bacterium, assembly GCA_036490935.1. Taxonomy (GTDB): domain Bacteria; phylum Myxococcota_A; class Polyangia; order Haliangiales; family Haliangiaceae; genus JABFXX01. The sequence goes on from DASXCY010000132.1 coordinate 46,819, forward strand.
GAAATTGAAGTTCGACCCGGTCAGGCCGTTCAACAACGTCGGCAACCTGACCGAGCCGCGCGGCAAGTACCTCATCATCGACGGCCAGCACCGGCTCGCCGCGCTGCACTTCTTCCGGCGCGAGCGCCCCGAAGATGCAAAGACGCTGCACGTGCCCTGCGTGATCTTCGACGGCAAGAGCGAGGATTTCGCGACCGAGATGTTCGTGATCATCAACTCGACGCCGACGCGCATCAACAAGAGCCACCTGGTGGACTTGTACGAGAAGGTGTCGTGGGCGCAGCCCGACAAGAAGTTCGCGGCGCGCGTCGTCGATCACCTGTATCGCGAAGGCGACTCGCCGCTGCGCTACAAGATCAATCGGCTCGGCGGCCGAAGCAAGCAGGAGAAGTGGATCCTGCAGGCGGAGCTGTTCAACGAGCTGCACAAGTGGGCGCTCTCGAACTGGAAGCAGATCAAGAAGAAGCCGAACTGGCAGCGCGAGGCGGAGAAGTATTACGAGACCGTGCGCGACTTCCTGCGCGCCGCCGAAAAGGCGTGGGGCGAGTCGTGGGGCCACGCGAGCTTCATGGTCACGCGCCCGGTGACGCTCAAGGCGATGCTGCGCGTGTGCGCCGACCTCGCCGCCGAGGACCCGGGCGAGGACGATCGCGTGAAGCGCTGGACCCGCCGGCTCTCGCCCTGGAGCGACCTCGCGAAGAGCTTCCGCGTCGAAGGGTTCTACGAGCGCTTCCCCGCCAAAGGCCAGATCGAGCGCGTCGCTCGCATCCACCGCGAGCTGTCGCGCGCCGTGAACGTGGCGCGCCGCGGCAAAGACGCCGGCGACGAAGACTAGCGGCGATCCGCGCTCACGACGGTCCCGCCTCGATGTGATGCACGGCCTCGAGGTTGTTGCCGTCGGGATCGCGAACGAACGCGGCGTAGTAGCCGGCGTCGTACTGCGGGCGCAGCCCTGGCGCGCCGCGATCGGTGCCGCCGTGCGCGAGCGCTGCGGCGTGAAACGCGTCGACAGCCGCGGTCGAGCCGGCGGCGAACGCGAGGTGCGCGCCGTCGCCGGCCGGCGCGGCCGGGCGCAGCAGCAGCGCGAAGCGGTCCTTCCCGGGCGGGTCGCCGGGCACGCCGTAGCCGACGGCGCGCGGCGTCGAGAACAGGCGCACGTGGCCGAGCGCCGCCAGCGTCGCATCGTAAAACCGCCTGGCGCGCTCGAGATCGGTGACCGCCAGCGAGATGTGGTCGAACATGATCGGCGGTAGTCTAAGCGCGCGGTGACCGAGCGCGTCTACTTCACGTGGCCGGATCGCGGGCTGCGCTACGAGTGCCGCGGCTGCGGCGCGTGCTGCAAGGGTCACGGCATCGGGCTCGACGCCGGGCACGCTGGTGATGGGGCGACCGCCAGCCCGCTCGTGCAGCTTCTCGGCAAGCGGCCCGAGCTCGCCGCGTTCATCCGCCGGCGCGGCGATGCGATCACCGCGTTCAATCCGCGCGACCGCTGCTGGTTCCTCGCCGACGACGGTCTGTGCCGCATCGAGGTCGAGGACGGCCGCGCCGCGAAGCCGGCGTCGTGCCGGCTGTTCCCGTTCAACCGCGTGTTTCGCGCGGGCACCTGGACGATCGTCGACTACAACAGCGTGATCTGTCCGCTCCAGCTCGCGCCGAGCGGGGACGGCATCGCGCACGCCGAGATCCTCGCCGAGCTCGCGACCATCGCCGACCCCGCGATCGTCGGCACACAGCTGCCGCCCGACGACGCGCGGTTCGCGCGCGAGGCCGAGCTCGCCGCCGCGCTCGCCGGCACCCACACGATCGATGCCGCCTGGGACGCCTACGCCACCACCGCCTCGCGCGATACCGCCGCGTTCGACGCGATCACCGGCCTCGACTGGGCCGCGCCGTCGGCTCCCGCCGCCGCGATCGCGCTCGCGCCGTCGCTGCGGTTCAACGAGCTCTACGGGCCGCGCCGGATCGCGGCCGCGCATCTGCCGCGGATGTGGCTCGCGTGGCTCGGGTTCGCCGCGCTCGGCGAGCGCCTCGCGCAACGCGCGCTCGGCCTGCAGGAGCTGACGACGATCTGGTCCGAGCAGGCGCCCGTGATGCACGCGTTCGCGCGCTGGCACGACGCGCCCGCGCTGAAGCCCGGGCCGATCGAGCTGCCGCCTGATCCGCTCGTGCGCGCGCTCGCGCAGCGCTTCGTCGACAACCGCAACGCGCGGCGGCCGCTCGGCGAGCTCGCGGCGGCGGCGTTCGCCGGCGCCGAGCCGCACGCTCGCATCGCCGCACTCAAGTCGGCCGATGCGATCGTGCGATCTGCGTTCTAGTCAGCGAGCTACCAGACCACGCACTGCTTCGCCGGGCGCATCTTCGCTCCGAGCTTGCAGTGGAACGCCTTCGAGAACTCCGGCGTCGCCGATAGCGCGCCGTCGACGCGCCAGCGGCCGGGCGAGTGCTCGTTCACCGTCGCCATCATCTTCTCGTACTCCGGCTTGGCCTTCGAGCACCACACCTGGCCGAAGCTGAGGAAGAACTGCTGGTCCTCGGTGAAGCCATCCGCGACGACCGTATCCGGCGCGCTCGCGCGCAGCGAGTGCAGCGCCGATAGCGCGAGCTTCACGCCGCCGATGTCGGCGATGTTCTCGCCTGCGGTGTGCTCGCCGTTGAGCTTCACGCCCGAGATCTCGTAGCCGCTGTACTGATCCTTCACGCACTGCGTGCGCTGCTTGAACTGCGTCTCGGTCTCGGGCTGCCACCAGTCCTTGAGGTTGCCGTCACCGTCGTACTGCGAGCCCTGATCGTCGAAGCCGTGCGTCAGCTCGTGGCCGACGACCATGCCCATCGCGCCCAGGTTGACGGGCAGCGTCGCGTCGACCGAGTAGAACGGCGGCTGCAGGATGCCTGCCGGGAACACCATCATGTTGAGCTGCGGATTGTAGTAGGCGTTGACCGTCGGCACGGTCATGCCCCAGTCGTCGCGGTCGACGGGACGGCCGATCTTCGCGAGCTGGCGCGCGTTCTCGGCCTTGTCGGCGGCGAGCGCGTTCTTCGCCCACGCCTTGGGCTCGAGCGAGAACGCGTACGACCGCCAGTGATTCGGATAGCCGATCTGATACGCCATCGCGCTCAGCTTCGCGGCCGCCTTTTGCTTCGTCGTCGCGTCCATCCACGGCAGCTGTCCGAGGTTCGCGTTCATCGCCGCGACGATCGCGTGCACGGCCTCGTCCGCCGCCGACTTGCTCGCGCCGGCGAACTTGTCGCGCACGAACGCCTGGCCGAGGAGATCGCCGAGCGCGTGATCGGTGTGCCGCGCGCAGCGCTTCCAGCGCGGCTCCTGCTCGGCCTGGCCGGTCAGCGACTTGCGCAGCTCGAAGCGCGTGTCCTCGATCTGCTTCGGCAGGTACGCGGCCGCCGAGCCGAGCAGGTGCACCGTCAGGTAGTCGCGCCACACCTCGGGCTTGGTGCTGGTGAGCAGCGGATCGATGCCGGCGAGGAACTCGGGCGAGCTGGTCGTGACGTCCTTGACGTCCTTGAGGCCGACCGTCTTCCAGAACACCTTCCAGTCGAAGTCCGGCATCGCCTTCGCGACGCCGGTGCGATCGATCTTGTTGTACGTGCCCTTCGGGTCGCGCATCGCGACCTTGTCCTTCGAGACCTTCGCGATCTGCGTCTCGAGCGCGACGATCTCGTCGGCTTCGGTCGCGGCCTTGTCGGGCTTGTGACCGGCGATGACGAGCAGCTTCGCGACGTAATGCGCGTAGTCGGCGCGGTGCTGCTTCATGTCGTCGGTGTCTTTGAGGTAGTAGTCGCGGTCGGGCAGGCCGAGGCCGCCCTGATCGATCCCCGCGATCACGCTCTTCGCGTCGGCCGAGTCCTGGGTCGGGCCCATGTCGAACAGGATGTCGAAGCTCTGGCTGTGCAGCACGGCGATCGCGCGCGACAGCGACTTCGCGTCCTTCACGTTCCCGATCACGTCGAGCATCGGCTTGATCGGCTTGATGCCGGCCTTCTCGATCGACGCCTCGTCCATGCACGAGCCGTAGTACGTGCCGAGCTTCTCGAGGATCGGGTCGGCGCCGGGCGACGTGCGCGCGCGCTCGAGCAGCTCGTGCTCGTATTCGATGTTGCGATCATCGATCGCGACGAAGCTGCGCATGTTCAGCGGCTTGTCGGCCGGGATCTCGGCCTTCGCGACCCAGCCGCCGCACGCGAACTGGTAAAAGTCCTCGCACGGGTCGGCGCTGCGATCGATCGCGTCGGGATCGAGGCCGATCGATGCCAGCGTCTTGTTGACGACCGGCTTCGCGGGCGGAGCCGGCGGCTCGTCGGCGGTCGGCGGCGGCGCCGGCGGAGCAGGCTCGGTGGGTTGCGGCGCGGGCGCCGGCGTGGTGACCGGCGGCTGGCCGGAGCCGCATGCGGCGGCGAGGAGGATCGCGGGTAGGACGATGCGCATCGGTTGCGTCCGTAGCACGGTCACCGACGCGATCCAATGCGACTTCCCGGTGTCGCAGCTGTCGCATGATTGCCACCCATTGGGGCTTCCAGTCCCTCGGCCGTACGCCTATGGTGCGCCGCCGTCTCAGGAGGATCGTCGTGAAGGTACTGGTTCCGCTTCTGGCGTCGCTGTTCGTGTCCACCGTCGCGTTCGCACAACCCGGGGAGCCGGCGCCTCCGGAGCCCGCTCCGACGACCGCGCCGCCGCCGACCGCGCCGGGTCCCGTCGGGCCGGCGCCCGTCGGGCCGCAGCCGGCCTACGCCGTTCCGCCGCCGACCTACGCGCCGGCGCCGGTTCCGGGCTACGCCGCGGCCGGGCCGTGGGTGTTCCATCACGGCGTCACGTTCGAGGCCAACGTCGGTGTCGGTTACGTGCATGAAAGCGCGAGCTACATGGGCGCCACGGCGACCAATGACACCGACGCCGCGCTCGCCGGAGCCGACATCAGCCTCGGCGGCTGGATCAACCCGCAACTCGCGCTCACGGTCCGCATCGCAGGCCTGCAGCTCAAGGACACGCACGATGGCGTGACGACGCCGGCGAGCGGCGAGATCATCCACGGCATCATCGGCCCGAATGTGCAGTACTGGCTGGCGCCCAACGTCTGGATCGGCGGTGGCATCGGGGTCTCGGTCCTCGCCGAAGTCGACAACGACTGCAACTCGAACTGCAGCACGACGGGGTTCGGGTTCAACCTGCGCGCGGGTTACTCGTATCCGCTCGGCGGCGCAAACGCCCTGAGCTTCTCCGCCGAGACCAACACCGGTTTCTACAGCCAGGACGACGGGATGGGGAACACCCAGAGCCTGACGCTGACCGGCATTTCGTTCCTTGCCGGCTACCAGTATCTGTAGTAGATCCGCGGCCTCACAAAAACACACCACATCCGAGCGAGCCGGCCGTGGCCTTCGGGCTTCCGGCACGCGATGACGATGTGGGCGGCAACCAACGGAGAATGACAATGGAAACGATGCAAGAGGCTGCTGGGCCGAACCCTATCAGCATGCGCGCGCTGCTCGAAGCGGGCGTGCATTTCGGACACAACACGGGCCGCTGGAACCCGAAGATGAAGCAATTCATCTTCGGCGCACGCAACGGCATCCACATCATCGACCTGCAGCACACGGTCAAGCTGTTCCGCCAGGCGTTCCAGGCGGTCGTCGATTCGACGGGCCGCGGCGAGACCATCCTGTTCGTCGGCACGAAGAAGCAGGCGCAGGACGTGATCGTCGAGGAGGCGACGCGCTCCAACCAGCACTACGTGACGCAGCGCTGGCTCGGCGGCACGCTCACCAACTTCCGCACCGTGAAGGGCTCGCTCGAGCGCCTGCGCGGCCTCGAGAAGATGGAAGAGGACGGCACGCTGTTCGCGCTCACCAAGCGCGAGCAGGTGATGATCAAGCGCGACCGCGACAAGCTGATGAAGTCGCTCGGCGGCATCAAGGGCATGAGCAAGCTGCCCGGCATGATGTTCGTGATCGATCCGCACAAGGAGCACATCGCAGTCGAAGAGGCGCGCAAGCTCGAGCTGCCCGTCGTCGCGGTGACCGACACGAACTGCGATCCGGACATGATCGACTACGTGATCCCCGGCAACGACGACGCGATCCGCGCGATCAAGCTGTTCGCGTCGAAGATCGCGGACGCCGCGATCCTCGGCCAGAAGGTCTGGAAGGAGACCGCACGTCACCGCGGCCAGGAGCGCGAGCAAGAGGGCGAGCGCATCATCCACGTCTCGAGCGGCGGCGACGGCCCGCGCGTCGAGATGTCGACGGGCGGCGCGATGTTCAATCCCGAGGCGTCGGCCTCGCCCGAGGAGCAAAAGTAGCCATGGAAGTCACGGCGACCCACATCAAGGATCTGCGCGAGCGCACCGGCGCCGGCATGGCCGACTGCAAGAAGGCGCTCGTCGAGGTCGAAGGCGACATGGACAAGGCCGTCGACTACCTGCGCGCGAAGGGCCTCGCGAAGGCGGCCAAGAAGGCCGGCCGCGAGGCGACCGAGGGCCTCGTGATGTCGTACATCCACGGCGGCGGGCGCATCGGCGTGCTGCTCGAGGTCAACTGCGAGACCGACTTCGTCGCGCGCAACGAGGACTTCCAGAGCTTCACGCGCGACGTCGCGATGCAGATCGCGGCGATGGGCCCGCAGTACGTTCGCAAAGAGGAAGTTCCCGCGCACGCGATCGAGCACGAGAAGACCGTGCTGGTCGCGAAGGCGAAGGAAGATCCGAAGATGGCGGGCAAGCCGGAGCAGGTGCTGTCGAAGATCACCGAGGGCCAGATCACGAAGTGGCTCAAGGAGATCTGCCTGCTCGATCAGTCGTGGGTGAAAGACCCCGACAAGACGATCGACCAGCTCCAGCAGGAGCTGATCGCGAGGATCGGCGAGAACATCAAGATCCGCCGCTTCGTACGCTTCGAGCTCGGCGAGGGCCTCGAGAAGACCAAGGGCGACTTCGCGGCCGAGGTCGCGAAGCAAGCCGGCCTGTCCTAGCAGCCAGCCATGTTCGTCTGCGGCGAGTGCGGGTCGCGCTACGAGCGCGCCGGCTATTGCGCCACGGACGGGCAGCCGATCGCGGAGGTCAGCGATCCGCTGCTCGGCAGCGAGGTCGGGCGCTATCGGCTCGCGCGCGTGCTCGGCGAGGGCGGCATGGGCTGCGTGTACCTCGCGGTGCAGCCCGCGATCGGCAGCCGCGTCGCGATCAAGGTGCTGTCGGAGCCGAGCGCGCGCAACGCCGAGCTGCTCGATCGGTTCTTCGCCGAAGCGCGCGCGGTGAACTTGATCCGCCACGAGCACATCGTCGGCGTGCTCGACCTCGCGAAGCTGCCCGATGGCCGCCCCTACATCGTGATGGAGTTCGTCGACGGCCAGACGCTCGCGCAGGTGATGCGGCGCGGCCTGCCGCCGCTCGGCGGCGTGGCTCAGGTGATGGGCGAGGTGCTCGGTGCGCTCGCCGCCGCGCACGCGATCGGGATCGTGCATCGCGATCTCAAGCCCGACAACGTGATCGTCACCGTCGAGGGTCACGCGAAGGTGCTCGACTTCGGCATCGCGAAGCTCGCGCCCGGCCTGTCGAGCATGTCGCCGCGCACGCAGACCGGCGCGCTGATGGGCACGCCCGCGTACATGGCACCCGAGCAGATCAGCGGCGCCGCCAACGTCGATGCGCGCAGCGACATCTACGCGGCCGGCGTCGTGCTGTTCGAGGCCGCGACCGGCCGCCCGCCGTTCGCCGGCGCGACGCTCTACGACCTCATGCGCGCGCATCTCGAGGCGACGCCGCCGGCGCCGCGCTCGCTGCGGCCCGATCTGCCGCCGGAGCTCGAGGGCGTGATCCTCACCGCGCTCGCCAAGCTGCCGGCGCAGCGGTTCCAGAGCGCCGCGGCGATGGCCCAGGCGCTCTCGCATGCCGCCGTCGCGCTGCCGCAGACCGAGTGGCGCCCGCTATCGACGCGCGGCACGCCGGTCGTCTCGCAAGACGCGTATCGCTCGACCGCGGTCGCGCCGACGACCCGCGCGTCGCGGCGGCTGAAGTGGATCGCGCTGCCGCTCGCGCTCGCCGCCGTTGTGGCGGGCGTGGTGTTGATCGGGCTCGCGCATGACTCCGGCGAGCCGCCGGTCGTCGCGCAGGCTCCGGTTCCGACATCGAGCCCGAGCCCGACTCCGAGCCCGACTCCGAGCCCGAGCCCGAGCCCGGTACCCGCGCGCCCCGCCGACAACCCGACCCTAGTGCCCGCGCCCAGACAGGTTCACCACGCGGCGCCTGCACCCGGTCCCGCACAGCCCGATCCGATCGCCGAGGCCGCCAAGCACGGCGTCATCATCCACGGCAACGTCCAGATCGGCTCCAACGTCTACATCGGCACGTCGCCGTCCTCCGCCGCGCCGACCTCGCACTTCACTCGCCCTCCGGACTACGACCCGCGACACTTCGATGCGAGCGCGTACGCGCCGAAAGCGCTCGCGCTCGCGCGCACGATCTACGCCGACGCCGGCTTCGCGCGGCTCGATGTCGCCGGCGTCTACCCGGCCGGTCATGCCGACATCGGCCTCGTCGACTCCGATACCGATTACTACTTCCGCTCGCCGTCGCACTCGGCGCGCCCCGCCGACAAACCCGCCAACGTCGAGCTCGAGCTGGCGTGCTACGTCGAGGTCGTCGTCAAGCCGTCGGGCGTCGAGGTGCGCTCGCGCTCGCTATCGATCGATCCCGACTGCAAGTGGCCGATCCGCTCGATCCCGCGCTGCTCGACCGCGCAGGTCTGGACCAAGGCCAGGGCCGATGGCGCCGCGCTGAACACCGTCGCGAAGATCGCGTTCCTCAAAGACGGCCAGTGGTTCTTCGACAACGAGAACGCCGACCAGACCGCGGGCTTCGTCAAGTCGTACCCGGATCGCTGCCCGTAGTGGTATGTCTGCCGCGCCGTGAGCAACGACAAGGCCGCAAAGCCGCAGACCGCGATCGTCCCGACCCGCGCCGACAACTACCCCGAGTGGTACCTCCAGGTCATCGCGGCCGCCGATCTCGCCGAGAACAGCGAGGTCAAGGGCTGCATGGTGATCAAGCCGTGGGGCTACGCGCTGTGGGAGAACATCCAGCGCGTGCTCGACGGCATGTTCAAGGCCACCGGGCACGTCAACGCGTACTTCCCGCTGTTCATCCCGCTGCGCTACCTCGAGAAGGAGGCCGCGCACGTCGAGGGCTTCGCGAAGGAGTGCGCGGTCGTCACGCATCACCGGCTCGAGCATCGCGACGGCAAGCTCGTGCCGGTCGGCGAGCTCGAGGAGCCGCTCGTCGTGCGCCCGACGAGCGAGACGATCATCGGCGAGTCGTTCGCGAAGTGGGTGAAGAGCTATCGCGACCTGCCGCTGCTCATCAACCAGTGGGCGAACGTCGTGCGGTGGGAGATGCGCACGCGGTTGTTCCTGCGCACCGCCGAGTTCCTGTGGCAGGAGGGCCATACCGCGCACGCGACGCGCGACGAGGCTATCGAGGAGACGATGAAGATGCTCGGCGTCTACGCCGAGTTCGCCGAGCAGTACATGGCGATGCCCGTGATCCAGGGCGAGAAGACCGCGGGCGAGCGCTTCCCGGGCGCGGTGCAGACGTTCTGCATCGAGGCGATGATGCAGGACCGCAAGGCGCTGCAGGCCGGCACGTCGCACTTCCTCGGCCAGAACTTCGCGAAGGCGTCGAACATCAAGTTCCAGAACGAGAAGGAGGAGCTCGTGCACGCGTGGACGACGTCGTGGGGCGTATCGACGCGGCTCGTCGGCGGCATGATCATGACGCACGCCGACGACGACGGCATGGTGTGCCCGCCGCGGCTCGCGCCGCAGCACGTCGTGATCATCGCGGTGATCCAGAAGCCCGAGGTACGCCAGCAGGTCCTCGACTACTGCAACCGGCTCGCGGCCGAGCTGCGCGCGCAGACGTTCGCCGGCGCGCCGGTGCGCGTGCACGTCGACGCGCGCGACATTCGCGGCGGCGACAAGGTCTGGGAGTGGATCAAGAAGGGCGTGCCGGTGCGGCTCGAGGTCGGCCCGCGCGACATCGAGAAGGACGCGGTGTTCATGGGCCGCCGCGACAAGGCTCCCAAGGACAAGGCCACGATGCCGCGCGCCGAGCTCGTGCAGAGGGCCCCGGCGCTGCTCCAGGAGATCCAGGACGCGCTGTTCGCGCGCGCGCTGGCGTATCGCGACGCGAACACGCACGTGATCGATACCGCGGAGGAGTTCCGCGCGTACTTCGCGGCTCCCAAGACCAAGGGGCCGAACGATCCGACGCCGATCCACGCCGGCTTCGCGATGACCCACTTCGACGGCGACCCCGCGCTCGAGGCCCAGCTCAAGGACGAGCTCGGCGTCACCGTCCGCTGCATCCCGCTCGGCGAAGGCGAGCCCGGCACGTGCCCGTTCACCGGCAAGCCGAGCGCGAAGCGCGTCGTGTGGGCCAAGGCGTACTAGCCATGCGGGCGGCGGTCGTGGCGTGCCTGGTGGCTTGTAATCAAAGCGCGGCGCCGCCCGCGCCCGCATCGTTCGTCGCGGCGAAGCTTGCCCCCGCTTCCGAAGCGACCGCCCAGTTCTGGTCGTGGTTCACGGTGAACGCCTCACGGCTCGCGAGCGGCGATCTCGAGAAATCGATGGTCGAGATCAACGACCATCTCGAGCCCACTCACCGCGGCATCTTCGTCGAGATCGGCGCGGGCGAGCACGTGCGGACGCTCGTCATCACTGCCGACGGCAACCGCGACTACTTCCCGCTCGTCCAGAAGGTGTTCGATGTCCGCCCGGCAAGTATCCCCGGCTGGAAGATCGTCGCGTTCCGCCAACGCGATGCCGCGCCATTCACGATCGAGCTCGGCGGGCTCAAGCTGGACCCGAAGGATCTTCGCTTCGTCGCCGGAGCCGGCGCGTCGGGCAAAATCGATCTCGACGTGTTCGTCGCGAGCTACACGGATACCCCCGAGCTCAAGCAGGCGCTCTACATCGTCCTCGATCACACGCTCGGCGAGTTCGACATGGAGACCAAGATCGGCGGCATCGACTTCCACGCGCTCTCGGAAGCTGGGTCCTCCGCCAGGCCGCTGCTCGAGCTGCCTCGTGTCCTCGACGCCGTCGTCACCACTCCGCCGCGATGAGCTACAATACTTGCTTGGTGCTCACGCGCGCCGAGATCGACGAGATGTTGCGCCGCACCGACCTCCAGCGTTGCAGGCTGCGCCGCGCGACGCGCGAGCTTGCGAGCCTCGGCCAGCAGCTGATCGACGCACGCGACGCGACGCGAAGGCGCATGGCGCTCGATCTAGATAACCCGGAAGATGCCGATGTCCTCGGCCGTTCCCGCGCCGTGAACTTGCGGTAGATTGCGGCCGCCATGGCCGACAAGCGCACGCCCGCGTTCAAGCGCATCTTGCTCAAGATTTCGGGCGAGGCGTTGATGGGGAATCAGGGGTTCGGGATCAATCCCGAGGTCGTCTCGATGGTCGCGACCGAGATCGCGGATGTCGCGAACCTCGGCGTGCAGGTCGCGGTCGTCGTCGGTGGCGGCAACATCTTTCGCGGCGAGTCCGCGCGCGGGATGGACCGCGCCACCGGCGATTACGTCGGCATGCTCGCGACCGTGATGAACGCGGTCGCACTCCAAGCCGCGATCGAGAGCCGCGGCGTCACGACGCGCGTGCAGTCGGCGATCCCGATGTCGCAGCTCGCCGAGCCGTACATCCGGCGCCGCGCGATCCGCCACCTCGAGAAGAACCGCGTCGTCATCTTCGGCGCCGGCACCGGCAATCCGTTCTTCACCACCGACACCGCGGCCGCGCTGCGCGCGATGGAGATCGGCGCCGACGTGCTGCTCAAGGCGACGCGGGTCGACGGCATCTACGACAAGGATCCGCGCAAGCATCCCGAAGCCAAGCGCTACGAGACCGTCACGTTCACCGACGCGCTCAAGAACGATCTCGAGGTCATGGACTCGACCGCGTTCGCGCTGTGTCGCGACAACGAGATGAGCATCGTCGTCTTCAACATGCAGACGCGCGGCAATATCGAGCGCGTCGTGTGCGGCGACCACGTCGGTACGACGGTCGTCAAGGACACCCAGCAGACGCGCTTCGCGCAGAAATAGAGGAAGCCCATGCTCAACGACATCACGAGTGACTCCGAAGACGGCATGAAGAAGGCCGTCGACTCGTTCAAGCGCGATCTGCAAAAGATCCGCACCGGCCGCGCGAACACGTCGATGCTCGACGGAGTCAAGGTCGACTACTACGGCACGCCGACGCCGGTGAACCAGGTCGCGACCGTGCAGGTCGTCGACGCGCGCCTCATCACGGTCAAGCCGTGGGAAAAGAACATGATCGCGGTGATCGACAAGGCGATCCGCGCGAGCGACCTCGGGATCAACCCGGTCGCCGACAGCGAGCTCGTACGTGTTCCGATCCCGCCGCTCACGCAGGAGCGCCGCCGAGATCTGGCCAAGACCGTCGGCAAGCAGACCGAGGAGGCGCGCGTGGCCGTGCGCTCGGCCCGCCGCGATGCGATGGAGATGATCAAAGACGCCGAGAAGGAGAAGCAAATCTCCGAGGACGAGCGCAAGAAGGGCGAGAAGGTGGTCCAGGACTTGACGGACCGCTACATCGCGCAGATCGAGGACATCGCGAAGGCGAAGGAAAAAGAGATCATGGAGCTCTGAGAGCCCGGGCATCGGGCATCGGGCATCGGGCTTTGGTCAGAGGGGACCGAGCGTTCTGGCCAAAGCCCAAAGCCTAAAGCCCAAAGCCCCGGTATGATCGGCTTCGATGTCCGGACTCCCCGCCGGGGCGGGGGCGCTGCTCGGCAAGCGCCTAGGCAAGTACGAGATCCTGGCGCTGCTCGCGCTCGGCGGGACTGCCGAGATCTATCTCGCGCGGATCGGCGGAACGGCGGGGTTCGAGAAGTACGTGGTCGTCAAGTGCCTGCACGATCACCTCGCCGACGATCCCGAGTTCGTCAAGATGTTCCTCGACGAGGCGCGGCTCGCTGCCGTGCTCGATCATTCGAACATCGTGCAGACGTTCGAGCTCGGCGAGCACGAGAGCCGTTACTACATGGTGATGGAGTATCTCGCCGGCCTGTCGCTGGCGATGATCGTGCGACGCGCGAGCGAGCGCGTCTCCGGCGGCAAGCTGCCGGTGCCGCTGGTGCTCAACATGGCGGCGCAGTCGGCGGCGGGCCTGCACTACGCGCACGAACGGCAGGCGAACAGCCGGCCGCTCAACGTCGTGCATCGCGATATCTCGCCGCAGAACCTGGTCGTCAGCTTCGAGGGCGTCGTCAAGGTCGTCGACTTCGGCATCGCGCGCGCCGAGCTGCGCGAGACCAAGACGAAGGCCGGCACGATCAAGGGCAAGTTCGCGTACATGTCGCCCGAGCAGTGCATCGCAGCGAACGTCGATCGCCGCACCGACGTGTTCGCGCTCGGCGTCATCGTCTGGGAGCTGCTCACCGGCCGGCGTCTGTTCAAGCGCAACTCGCCGTACGAGACATATCAGGCGGTGATCGAGTGCGCGGTCGACGTGCCGTCGAGCCTGAACCACGAGCTCGATCCCGCGATCGACGACATCGTCATGCGCGCGGTGGCGAAGGACAAGGACGATCGGTTTGCCAGCGCCGAGGCGCTCGGCGACGCGATGCTCGGCTACCTGCACCATCGCGGCAAGAGCTCGGGGCCGGGCGAGGTCGGCCGCTTCATCGACGAGGTCTTCGCGCAGGAGATCGAGGAGCACGGCGAGCGCATGCGCGAGCTGATCGGCAGCCGCGACTTCTCGGTCGATACCGGCGTCAGCTGGGACGGCGACGACGGAGCCAAGGGCGCCGCCGAGATCGGCAACGAGACCGTCGATCTCGGCGGACCGAAGAGCATGAGCATCTCGCTCAGCGTCGCCGACATGATCCCGGTCGGGACGCAGTCGATCGACGAAGCCGACCGGGACGACGGCGACTCGTCGGACTTGCCGGCCGAGAAGACACGCATCGAGGCGAACCCGCTCGATCGCGTGAAGGAGCTCGAGAAGGTCGCGCGCATGACGCCGAGCCGCGGCGCGCCGGTGCCGACCGGTTCGGTGACCAACGGCGTCGCGCCGCTGCCGGCGCCGCCGACCGGTCCGAGCAAGGCGGTCGGCAAGTTTCCGGAGCTGGCGAACCTGCCGACGATGATCGCCGATCCCACGCCACCTCCCGCGCCGCGCCCGGCGCACAACTCGATGCCGCCCGAGCTCGCGCCGACCGCGCTCGGTACACGGCCGGTCAACGCGGGTCACGGCACGGACCAGATGCCGCCGATGCGGCCGAGTCAGCCACTGCCGGGCGGATATCCCGTGATGACCGGCGGGCGGCCGTACAGCTCGGATCTCGCACCGAGCGACTTGCCGCGCGCCCAGCGCTCGCGGTTCGCGGGCGACGCGGCGCAAGCGGCCTCCGTGCTGTCACCGGTCGGCGATCACTATCCGCAAACCGATTGGGCCTCCGCCGCCGCGCGCCCCGCGAAGGCGATCCCGCCGTGGATGCTCGCCGCCCTGTTCATGGGCGCGCTGTTCGCCGCGCTGCTCGTCACGATCGTGATCGCGAAGCTCATCCGCTAGCCTCACCCGACGCGCACGCGTCGCCGGCGCGCGATCGACGTGCGCTCGACCACGCGAAAGCCGACGCGCTCGTACACGCGCGCGGCCGGTGCGCCCGGATCCGTGACGATCACGAACCGCACGTCGCGCACGTCGCGCGCTGCGGTCGCGAGCAGCGCGCCCGCGATGCCGCGCCGGCGATATTGCGGCAGCGTCTGCACGTCTTGATAGCGCGCGATCGCGCCGAGCCGCACGAGCCCGACGCTCGCGACGAGCCTGGCGCCGTCGAAGCAGCCGTAGAACCCGGCGAGGCCGCGCGTGACGAGGTCGCTCTGCCACCCCGCGCGCGCGTGCAGGAACTGGCGAAATGGCTCGTCGTGATGATCGGCGAGGTTCCACGCGAGCACCGCGGTGGCCAGCACTTCACCAGGATCGAGCGCGCGCATCGCCAGCGCGTGCGGCGGCGCGAGCACTTCATCCGCGACGTGCACGTCGTTGTCGTCGACTACCCAGCCCGCGGCGCGCAGCGCGTCGCGCGCCGGTTCGTCGCCACTCGGATCGTCCCATCGCAGCGACGGCGTGCGCTCCATGCCGAGCTCTCGGTCGCAGCGCTCGCTCCACAACGCGAGCGCATCCGGTTCGGGCGCGCGCGGCAGCGCGAGGTAGTTGCCCGCGGCCCAGCGCGGCATGTCCGGCAGCTCGACGACCACGTAGTCGCCGCGATCCGTCACGCGGCCATGCGTGGCGGCCAGCGCGAGCTCCGTCGCGAGCGCTACACTTCGCGCGTCCACTAATTTCGCACGAGCCCGAGCAACTTCGACATCGTCTTCTCGTCGGCCGGCGGGAAATCGTAATCGAGGAACTCGCGCGAAGTGACCCAGCGCAGGTCGGCGACCGCGGCGGGATACGGCCGCGCTTCCGACGGCAACTTGCACGAGTACATCGCGAGCTGCACCTGGTACGTCGTGTACTCGTGAAGGTGCTCGCCGATCTTCGCGCCGACGACCACCTCGACGCCGATGCGGCCGCGCACCTCGCGCACCAGCGCACCGGTCTCGTCTTCATCGGGCTCGATGCGGCCGCCGGGGAATTCCCACAGCAGCGGGAGCACCGCGTTCGCGTTGCGCTGGGTGATCAGGTACCGACCGTCGTGCTCGATCACGGCCGCGACCACCCGAATCACCTCTTTGCCCATCGCCGGGCCATTATCGATGGATCCCGGCCGATTGCAACGCCTCGTCGGAGATGTATGCTCCGCGCGCATGGCGATCCGCTTCGTCGAGATCAAGGCGGCAGAATCGAGCGATGCACTCAACACCGAGTGGGTGATCCTCGAGAACACGGGCAAGAGCCCGTTCAGCACGCGCGGCTGCGGCATGACCGTGGGGCGCCGCGGCTCGAACAAGAAGTCGTTGCTCGGCGTGATCGATCCGGGCTTCGTGCTGCAGCCGGGCGACCGCATGCGGATGTGCACCGGCAATCCCGGCACGCAGGCGCACGGCGCGGCTCCGGAAGACGGGACGAAGAATTATTTCCTCTTCCTCCCGAAAACCTATGTTGGTCCCGGCGCGGTGCTCACGCTCGTGCTGCGCGGGCTCGCGGTGTCGAAGGCCGAGTTCGATCCGTCGGCATCGACCGGCGTGAAGCCGTAACGCTGACACGCCGATCTGGCGCGTGCCAGGCGATTCGGATCTGCCGAAATGTCAGCCGTGGCAAAGCAACCTGGGCGGGAATTCACGCATCCCAGATGCTGTAATTGTGGCTATGGCCGACGAGGACGACCTGTTCGTCGCGCACGAGGTGCCGGTCACGCCGAGCGCCGCGCCGCGGCACGCGTCGAATCGCGTGGACCCGCGCGCGATCGGGCGTGTCGTACTGGGCGTGCTCGCCGCCACCGGAGACTTCTCGCCCGACGAGCTCGCGTGGGCGAACGAGGGGTTGGCCGCGCTCGCGCGACCGCAGCTGTGTTCCGACGATGCCTCGCGCGAGACGCCCGAGGCCCTGGCCGCGCTCGTGCCGTCCGAGGCCCGCGCCGGCTTGCTCGATCTGCTGTACCGGATCGCCGGCGACGAGCCGATCCGCCGGCGCCTGGCCGATGCGTACGCCGGGCTCTGGCACGAGGAATGCGAAGCGCGTCCGGAACGTAGATCCGGGTCCGCGCTGGTGCGTTGGCTCATCGGCGAGCTGCCCCACCACCACGAGGCCGAAGGTCGCGAGGAGAACGCCATGATGCAGCCCATTCCGTACCGTGACGCTCACGTCGCATCGCAGCAGGAACCGGTCGCGAAGTCGCCGCTGCGCGAGCGCGTCGAGCGCATTCGCTCCGAATACCTGCGCGTGATCGAAGCGGTCGAGTCGGTGATCGTAGGCAAGCGGCACGTGATCGAACGCGTGCTCGCGGCGATGGCGGCGCGCGGCCACGTGCTGCTCGTCGACGTGCCGGGCGTCGGCAAGACGCAGCTGTGCAAGGCGATCGCGGCGTCGATCGAATCGCGCTTCAATCGCATCCAGTTCACGCCCGATCTGCTGCCGATGGACATCACGGGCGCGAACGTGTTCGACGTGCGCGACAAGCAGTTCCACTTCCGGCCCGGGCCGATCTTCACGCACATCCTGCTCGCCGACGAGATCAACCGCGCGACGCCGAAGACCCAGTCCGCGCTGCTCGAAGTGATGGAGGAGCGCTGCACGACCGTCGACGGCGTGACGCACCCGCTCGAGGAGCCGTTCCAGGTGCTCGCGACGATGAATCCGATCGACCATGACGGCACGTACGCGCTGCCCGCGGCGCAGGTCGATCGCTTCATGATCGTCGTCGAGATCGGATATCCGGCCCCCGACGACGAGGTGCGCGTGCTCGACGTCCATCTCGCGGCGCGGTCGGCGCTCGCGGCGGTGCAACCGGTGATCTCGCGGCACGCGTTCATCGAGTGGCGCGAGACCGTGCCGCACATCCATGTCACGCCGGCGATCAAGCGCGCGGCGGTCGATCTCGTGAACGGCCTGCGCCGCACGAGCGAAGGCGCGGCGATCAGCCCGCGCGCGACTCTCGCGTGGGTGCGCGCGACGCAGGCGAAGGCGATGCTCGCGGGACGCGAGTTCGTGACGATGGAAGACTTGCTCGAGGTCGCGCCCGACGTGCTGCGCCACCGACTCGGCGTCGACGCGGTCACCGTACGCGAGCGGCTGCGCGCGACCATCGCCGCGCTCGGAGGTGCGAGGTGAGCCCGCGCAGCGACGCGATCTCGCTGTTCGTGCCGCCGTTCGTCGCGACGGCGTTCATCATCGCGGCCTACAACCACGATCGCGTGTTCGCGACCGTCGCGCCGGCGCTGCTCGCGCTGTGGCTCGTGATGATGACCGCGCTCACCGTGCGCTGGATCCAGGCGCTCGTCGCGGCGCGCCGGTTGCCGCAACACGCGTCGTCGTGGTCGCGCCTGCAGGTGTTGACCGGCGCGGGCCGCACGATGATGTGGGCCGGCGCAGGCGCGATCGGAGTCGCGGCGGTGAGCGGTTGGGCGAGCGCGAGCGTGCTCGGCGTGCTCGGGCTCGCGAGCGTCTCGATCGCGGTGACGTGGACGGCGATCGTCGCGGGCAGCGAGCGCCCGTTTCGCGACGCGGTGATCGAGCGCTCGCTGTTGCCGGAGCAAGCGGTCGAAGGCGACGCGCTGCGCGAGGTCGTGCGCGTGCGCGGGTTGAAGATTCCGGCGGGCACCCGGTTGTTCGTGACCGGGCGCGCGGTGCGCCACGGCACGACGAGCCGCTACGCGGTCGGCGCCGAGGCATCGGGCGGCCAGCTCGAGCTCGAGTCCGACCTCGGCCCGGCGCGCCGCGGCGACCATCGCGCGCCGCCGCTCGCGTGGTGGCTCGGCGACGTGTTCGGCCTCGTGCGCGGCCCGATCGTGTTTTGCGGCGAGGCCAGCGTGTGCGTGCGCCCCAAGCCGTGCGAGATCGACGGCGTGAAGGAGCTGCTCGGCCGCGGCGGCGATGCCGAGCTCGCGCGCCCGACGCAGCACATGCCCACCGAGGGCACGTTCCGGATCCGCGAGTACGCGCCGGGCGACGACACGCGCCGCATTCACTGGGTGAGGTCGCTGCAGGCGAACCAGTTGATCGTCCGGCTTCCGGACGAAATCCCGCCGGCCGAGCCGCGCGTGCGCGTCGTGCTCGACGATCACCTGTGGGGCGCCGAGATGCTGTCGTGTCACGGCGTCGATCAGCTCCTCGATTCACTCGTGCGCGTGTGGCTGGGCGTCGGCAAGCAACTTGCCGAGGCGGGCTCGCGCGTGACGATGGTCGCCACGATCGACGAAGGCAACGGCCCGCATGTCGTCGAGCGGCCGCTCGCCGCGCGTGCGCTGCGCGACGCGATCCAGCTCGGTGCGCGCGCGAGCTGGCAATCGGCCATGCCGCTCGCCGCGAAGCTGAAGACGCGCGGCGTGCGCAACGTCGTGGTGTCGTGTCACGCGCCGCAACGTGTCGGCGAGCAACCCGACGTGACGTGGATCGTCGTGCCGGAGTGGTGCTGGCCCGTCGAGGAGCCGGCGTGGTCGGTCGCGAGCGCGCTCGCGCTGCCGTATCCGATCGGCTCGGGCGAGAACCGCTTCGGCCGGCGCCGCGCCGATCAACTACGCGTCGCGACCATGCGACGCGATCGCCAGTTGCTCACCGAATCGATCTCGATGTTTGCGGGCCTACGCACGCCCGGCGTGTTCGTCGCGCGGCGCGTGCACGGCCGCATCGCGCTGGAGGCAGCGTCGTGAGCCCGCGCGATCGCGATCGGCTCGCCGCCCCGGTCGTCGCGCTGTACTGGGCGCTGCTCGCCGCCGGTCTCGTGCTGTACGGCGTCGTCGTCTCGACCGACCAGATCATCCCGCTCGCGCTCGGCTCGCTGCTCGGCTCGGCGCTCGGCACGAGCGTCGCGCTGCGCGACGTGCGCGCATGGTTCGTGCTCGTCGTGTTGCTCACGGTCGCGTACGTCGGCGTGCCGCTCGGACCGGAGGGCGCCAGCGCCGATCACTTCTGGATGGCGTTCGTGCCGGCGGTGCTGTGCTCGTACGCGAGCCTCGCCGAGCGCTGGTCGCTCGCCGCGCTGTGGTTCCCGACGGTCGTGTGGATGCTGACGATCCTCGATCGCACGCGCGGCGCGCGCACGCTCGACACGTTCGGTGTGCTGCTGTTCGCGCTGCTCGCGATCGCGGGCCTGGTGTTCCTGCGCGCGCGCGAAACCCGCCGCGCCGGCATCTGGAAGCGCGTCGCGCCGACGCCGATCGCCGAGCCGCGCGCCGCGCGCGTCGAGCGCGAGAAGCCGATGCGGCCGCTCGTGCGCACGGCATGGTCGATCGCGATGACCGCCGCCGTCTTCGGCTTCGCCGCGTTCGTCGCGCCGCGCATGTGGCGCGTCGAGAAGACGCAGCATCACGTGCCGCACGATGGCGTCGCGCTCGGCATCCCGTGCTGCCCGGGCGACGACACGTACGAGCGCAGCCGCGTGCGCGAGTATCTCGATCTCGGCCGCGGGCACGACTCGGGCGTCGACACGTGGAACGAGTGCATGGCGTGTCCGAGTGTCGCGAGCGTCGCGCAGTTCGTTTACGAAGGCTCGTCCTACGCCGTCCACGCGAGTTACGACAGCGACCCCGTCGGCGTGTCGGGCGACGTCCCGGTCGTCTCGTCGCACTGGGACGGCCAACCGACGACGTTCGCCGAGATCGCGCCCCCGGGCGAGCACTACCCGGTCGAGCAGGACAACGCGATTCACGACGCCCCGGCGCCTCGCTATGCGTCGCAAGTCACGCCCCGTCCGGTGCCCGCCCCGATCGCGCCGGCGCAGCCGCCGTCACCTGTGCCGCCATCGTCGATGCATCCGCCCGCGCCGCCCGCGCCGCCCGCGCCGCACGCGCCGGCGATGGTCGGCGCACACACCGCGGCGATGCCGTCGCATCCCGCCGGCGACGACAGCATCGGCTGGCTGCGCTGGCTCGTGCTGGTCACCGGCGGCGCGCTCGCCGGTCAGCTGCTGCTGCTCGCGCTGCGTCCGATCCGCCGCGCGGTCACGTTGCGCCACTTTCGCCGCCCGTACTGGGACGAGACCGTCGACCAGCGCGTCTCGAATTCGTGGCAGCTCGCGCTCGTCGGCTTGCGCGACGCGGGCTGGCGCGCCGGTGAAGCCGAACAGCCGCAGGAGCTCGCGCGCCGCGTCGACCTCCCCGAGCTCGAGCGGTGCGCGACGATCCTCGAGCGCGCCCGCTACGGCGTCGGGCTTGCCGACGACGATCTCGACGGCATGCGCGACGCCGCCGACGCCGTCTATCGCGACGCGCGCCGTCAGGTCGGCCCACTCGCGCGCGTGCTGTCGTGGCTGCGCTGGCCGCTGGTCTAGTACGCGTGCGACTGCCCGCCGTCGGCGACGATGCACGCGCCGGCGATCCAGCTGGCGCGCGGTGACGCGACGAACGCGACGACGTCCGCGATCTCTTCGGGCGTGCCGAACCGGCCGAACGGCAGCTCGCGCTCGATCAGGTCGGCGATCGCGGCGGGGTCGGCCTTCATGCGCCGGTCCCAGCCGCCGCCCGGGAACAGCGTCGAGCCCGGCGCGACGCTGTTGACGCGAATGCCGTGTTTCGCGTGATCGTGCGCGAGTGCCTTCGCGAGTGCGATCACGGCGGCCTTCGCGACGTTGTAGCCGGGCGCGCCGCCGGCCTCGCGTCCCCAGATCGACGCGATCATCGTGATCGATCCGCCGCCGCGCGCCGCGAGGTGCGGCACCGCGCGCTGGGCGACGCGCGCCGCGCTCCACAGATTTGCATCGAGCGACTTGCCGAGATCCGCGTCGTCCATCGCCGCCGCATCGCGTGCGAAGCTCTTGCCGACGTTCGCGACCACGACGTCGAGCCCGCCGAGCGCACCGACCGCGCGGGCGATCGCTGCATCCGCACCGTCGGCGGTCGCGACGTCGGCGGCGATCGTGACGTGCGGGCCCCCCGGCAGCTCGAGCGCCGCGAGGTCCGCCTCGCCGCGTGCCACCACCGCGACGCGCCCGCCTTCGCGTGCGAGCGCGACCGCGATCGCACGCCCGATCCCGCGGCTGCCGCCCGCGACGAGGCACGCCTTCCCCGCCAATCCCAGATCCACTACGGGATCTCCCAGCTGCGGCCCCACAGCGCCTGCGCGCCGTCGATGCGCAAGGTCGTGCCGGTGATGTACTGCGCAGCCGGCGACGCGAGGAACACGATCGACGCCGCGACCTCCTCGCACGTGCCGGCGCGCTTGAGTGGCGTCTCCGCGATGCCGCGGGCGAGCAGCTCGGGCGGATACCGCGCCGTGCCCGAAGACAGGATGATGCCGGGCGCGACTGCATTGACGAGGATCCCGAACTGCGCCCACTCGACGGCGAGCGTCATCGTGAGGTTCTCGACTCCCGCGCGCGCGGCGCCGGTGTGCGCCATCCCAGGAAACCCGCGGTAGATGTTCGCGATCACGTTGACGATCCGCCCGCCGCGCTGCGGGATCATCCACTGGTTCGCCGCCTCGCGGCACACGTGAAACGTGCCGACCAGGTTGGTCTTCACGACCGCGAGGAATCCGTTCGGCGAGATGTGCTGCGCCTGGGATGGGAACTGTCCCCCCGCGTTGTTGACGACCAGATCGAGCCGGCCGAGCCGCGCGACGACCTCGCGGACGAGTGTCTCGACCTGCTCCGGCTCGCGGATGTCGCACGTCCGCGCGAGCACGTGTTCGGGATCGAAAGCCCCGGCTTCGCCGGAGAGCGACGCCCGCGCCGCGTCGAGCTTGTCCTGTGTTCTCCCGCAGATCGCGACCTTCGCGCCGAGCCGAACCAGCTCGCGTGCGGTCGCCAAGCCGATGCCGGATCCGCCGCCCGTGACCAGCGCGACTTGCCCGGCAAATACGCCGGGTGCGAACACCTGTTGGCTCGTGGGGGAGGGCGTCTCCATGTGCCGGGAGACTCTCCCCCGATCCTCTGGGGCCGTGCAAACCCCCCACGTGTAAGTCTTCGAAATGCGTTCGTGATCGATCTGTTAGCGGCGGCCTGCCAGTTGCAGATAGTCGCCTACGTGGCCGGGACCACGAGCATAGGGGAGGCTTCGGCTTCCTCGCGGGAGACGTCCGCGTCCAAGCCGAAACGGCAAGGGCGCTACGTGCTGGGCGACCTGCTCGGCCGCGGCGGCATGGCGGAAGTGTTCGCCGGCCACGCGATCGGATCGCACGGCTTCCAGAAGCCGGTCGCGATCAAGCGCCTGCTCCCCGAGCTCGCGAACGACACCGTGTTCGTCGAGCGCCTGATCAGCGAGGCCAAGCTGCTCGTCGGCATGACGCACGGCAACATCGTGAGCGTGCTCGATCTCGCCCGCGAGGGCGAGGACGTGTTCCTCGTGATGGAGTTCGTCGACGGCCCGAGCCTGCGCCAGCTCATGAAGGCGCGCGCGCCGCGCATCCTGCCGATGGGCGTCTCGACCTACATCGTGCAGTCCGCCGCCGCCGGCCTCGAGTTCGCGCACGCGCGGCCGGGCGGCGCGGTGATCCACGCCGATATCTCGCCGAGCAACCTCTTGCTCACCAGCTCGGGCGAAGTCCGCGTCGCGGACTTCGGCATCGCGCGCCGCGAGAACGCGGTCACCGGCATGGTCGAAGGCAAGTGGGCGTACATGGCGCCCGAGCAGGCGCGCGGCGAGGCGCTGACGCCGCGCTCCGACGTGTTCGCGCTCGGCGTCGTGCTCTACGAGCTGGTGACCGGCCAGCACCCGATCGGTCACCAGGTCACGCCCGACGTGCGCGAGCTCGAGCAGGTGCGCATCGCGCCGCCGCGCGTCGTCAAGCCGTCGGTCCCGGTCGGGCTCGACGCGATCATCATGCGCGCGCTCGCCAACGATCCCCGCGACCGCTACGCGCGCATGCAGCAGCTGATCGACGCGCTGGTCGACGAGCGGTTCGCGAACGCGTGGCGCGAGTCGGCGAACGATCTCGCGCAGATCATCCGCGAGGCGAACCCCGAGGTCGCGCCCGAGCCGCGCACCCAGCACACCGATCGCCCGCTCACGATCATCACGCGCTCGCTGATCAGCTCGCCGGCGCGGATGTCATCGCCGCGCCTCGGCTCGCAGAGCGGCAGCGAGCCGATGTCGAGCTCGGCCGCGTCGATCGCGCCGACGCCGCACGTGGCGACGCCGGTTCCGGGCGCGCCGCCGCCGATGCCGAGCTTGCCGCCCGAACTGGCGCAGGCCGCGAACCTGTTCGCCGTGCCGCCGGCGGTCGCCGCGCCCGAGCTGGCGTCGGTGCACGGCGGATCGCTGCATGCCGGCGCGGTCGCGACGCCGGGCCTGCTCGGACCGCTCGCGCGCGCCTACCGCTGGCCGCTCGCCGTGCTCGGACTTGCCGCCGTCGCCGGTGTGATGGCCGCGATCGCGATCCAGTCGTCGCCCGACGCGCTCGCGAGCGCGCCGCCGCCGGCTCGCACTCCGGCGCCGATCGTCGCGGCGGTGCAGCCGACCGTGACGCCGATCGAGGAGGCGAAGCCGGCGCCCGCTCCGGCGCCCGTGGTCGCGGCGGCTCCGGCTCCGGCTCCGGTCGCGGCGATGCCCGCGCCGGCTCCCGCGCCGAAGCTCGCGGTCCATCGCGCGCGGCTCGCGCCGGTCATGAAGGCGCGCGCGGAAGACTCCGTGCTGCGCGTCAACACGATGAACGGCACGTGGGCGTACGTGCGCGTCGGCTCGGACCGCGGCGAGGCGCCGGGCGCGCGCTTCAAGGTCGCATCGGGCACGTATCAGGTGCACCTCAAGAACGACGTCGATCCGCCGCGCGAGTGCTCGGTGACGATCGGCTCCGGCCAGGTGCTCACGCTCACCGTCGAGATGGAGGAGGGCGCATGCGAGCTGCGCTGACCGCCGTCGCCGCGGCCGCGCTCGCGCTCGCGAGCGTCGGGATCGCGCGCGCCGATCATCCCAAGGCCGACGCCGACGCCGACGCCGACGACGATGCGAGCGGCGGCGGTGGCGACAAGGTCGTGATGGTCAACGCCGCTGCCAAGCTCGGCGACATCGGCCAGATCATGCGCGTGCGTCGCGTGCTCAGCTCGCGCGGCCTGCTCTACAAGCTGCCCGACAAGCTCGAGGCGACGCTCGAAGGCCGCAACGTGCTCGTCGCGGATCTCGACGCGATCAAGAACGCGTACGCCGACAGCGACTTTCCGTCCGCGATCAAGATGATCGAAGAGGACCGCGATCGCATCCTCGAAGAGGCCGCCAATCGCGACCCGATCCCTGCGCTCGCCGAGCTCGCGCAATGGCGCGGCATCGTCGCGGCCGCGTCGAACGACGAAGACGAGGCGCTGCGCCAGTTCCGCGCCGCGTACCGCTTCAATCCGGGCTGGTCGATCGACAAGCGGCTCGCGTCGCCGCGCGTGCGCGCGATGATCAAGAAGGCGCACGTCGAGCCCGACGAGCGCGGTGTGCTCAAGGTCGCGGCCGATCCCGATTCGGCGAGCTACACGGTCGACGGCGGCGAGGCCAAGTCGACGACGCAGAAGTCGGTGCTGCCGGTCGGCATTCACCTGGTGATGGTGTCGGCCGACGGCCGCAAGCCGTACGCCGAGCTCGTCGAGATCGTCGCCGACAAGCCGTACAAGCTGCCGATCGCGCTCGAGCAGGAAGACAAGCTCGACCGCGCGTCGAAGCTCGTCGACGAGACGGTCGCGGCGCCGGCCGGCAAGCCGCGCCTCAAGCGCACCAGGGCACTCGCGAAGCTGACCGGCGTGACACGCATGCTCGTCGTCGAGGAAGGCGACGAGGACCACATCACGATGCGCCTGTACGACGTGCAGGCGCGCAAGGTCAGCAAGCCGCTGCAGTTCGATACCGACGCGACGTCGGCGGTCATCGCGCGCAAGGTCGCCGCCGCGCTCGAGCCCGAAAACCTCGTCGATGTCGACACGGTGATCGTCAAGGACCAGGGCAACGCCGAGCCGCAACGCTGGTACCAGCACTGGTACGTGTGGGCCGGCGTGCTCGGCGTCGCGACCGCGATCGGCGGCGGCATCGCCGCGTACGATTACTCGCACCGCACTCCCACCAGCATCCGGGGGTTCTGATGAAGTACGCCGTCTGTGCCGTGCTGCTCGCCGCGTGCGCCCAACCGGTGGTCGACATGACGCTCGACCTGCCGACGACGACGCAGCAGGTCGATCTGTCGTGCGTCACCGCGGTCGATCTGATGCCGGTCGTCGCCGGTACGCGCGACTCGCTCGACATCGGCTACACCGAAGTCCTCGACGCCAGCGCGCCGGTGTCGTGCGTCGATCTCGGGGCCACGCCGCAGTCGCTCGACGACGTGGCGTCGCAGATCCGCGGCAAGTTCTCGTTCGGCATTCCGAGCGGCGGCCTCGACGGCGTCGTGCTGCGCGGCCGCGAAGGCACGTGCAAGGACGATCCGGCGCTCCAGGAGTCGGTGTTCTACGGCGGCGGCAAGTACACGAGCGGCACCAACCAGCTGCCCGTCACGGTCAAGCACAACCTGAGCTGCGATCAGCTCGGCACGCCGACCGTCGCGGTGATCGACATGGTCGCGCTCCTCACCGCGAAGACCTGCACCCCCGTCGACGGCGGCGCCTACGACGGCGACGTTCGGCCCACGCTGTTCAGCGGTTCGCTGCCGCCGATCGTGTTCGAGGAAGGCCCGGATTTCGAGCAGACCACGGGCGGCGTCACGCAGCTGAGCGCGTTCCAGTCGTCGTTCGCCGGCACGTGCCCGGCGATCGCGATGACCGATCCGGCGAACTCGTTCACGATCTCGACGTGCGTCAACACGACGGCGGCGACCGCATGCGCGCAACCGGGCCAGCTCGAGATGCCGATGCTGCCGTCGTTCGAATACGCCGGTGTGCCGCCGGCGCAGTACGCGGGCGTCGTGATGGTCGGCGTGTGGACGAACACCGGCACGAAGGGGCCGGTGATGGGCGCCACGGTCACGCTCGATCCGAACAGCGACGCATCGATCGTGTACGGCACCGCCGGCGCGACCGCATTCACCGTGACCGCCGGCTCCACCTCGACCGACGCGACCGGCGCGTTCGAGGTCTACACGAACCAGGTCGTCGGCATCACCGTGACGGGCCCGGGCGGCTCGCCGACGACGCACATCTACGTCGGCGCCGACGCGTACGTGCCGGGCGCGAGCGTCGTGGTGCTGTAGCGCCGGCGTCGACTTTCTGACGCGAGGCGCACGGATCGACTCGACATACGCGTGGCACGCCGCATGAACCCGTCGAGCCGCGATGAAGTGGTCGGTCGTGCTGGTCATCATGGCGTTGTCGGGTTCGCGTGCGGCGCGTGCCGACGAGCCCGAGGAAACGCTCGGACGCGTGGCCGTCGGCGGCGGCGTGGTGGCAATCGCAGGCACGATCGTCGCGCAGGGCGTGACACTGTGGAACGACCACCAGCTGGCGCGGGAACGCCGCCCGCCGAGCCTGCGCCGCTCGGCGCGCGAGCTCGCGCTGAACCATCTCGCGATGACCGCCGGCGCGACGCTGCTCGCGTTCGGCCTCGACCAGCATGCCGACGGATTCTCGGCCATGGGCGGCGTGCTGATGGCGACGTCGGTCCCAGGCACGTTGCACGGGATGTCGGGTCTCGGGGGCGCCGGCGAAGGCGCGACCGACGACGAGCGCCGCGCGGATCGCCACGCGGCCGGCGTGACCGAGGTCGCGTTCGGTATTCCCGAGCTCGCGATCGAGGGGCTCGCGTTTTCAGCCGCCGCGGCGGATCCGGTCGATCACGTGCGGAGCGCGGGCACGACGGCCGCGCTGGTGCTCGCGATTCCATCGGCGATCATGGCGATCCACGGCATCTACGTGCTGTCGACGCCCGATCGCATCGCGCACGCGCCATCGCCGCGCGTGTGGGTCACGCCGACGATCGTTGGTACTGCAAGCGATCCGACACTCGGGATCGGCGCCGTGGGCCGGTTCTAGCCGTCGCGAGCCGTCGCTACCCCAGTCGTATCCCTCGGTTTTGTTGACGCGCCGCGCGCGACGCGCGATGACGGCGGCGCCATGGATTCGGACGTCGTCGTGTGGAACCTCGATGTGCGGCGCAAGCCCGAGCTCGAGGTCGAGCTCGACATCGAATACCAGGCCGGCGAGCTACCCGGCCTGCACTACGCGCGTCGCGACCTCGCGCTCGAGGTCGCGATCGAGGTCCTGGCGGTCGAGGACATCGCCGACCTCACCGCCGAGGCCGTGCTGTTCGACGACGACTTCGCACCGATCTTCGACCTGCCACCTCGCGGCTACGCGCGTGCCTACGAGCAGGCCGCCGGCTAACCGAAGCTCGACGCCGTGAGGTGGTCGACGACCTCCAGACTCTCCGACACTCTCGTCGGCGAGCTTCGCCTCGGACTGCCGCAGTCGGTCATCTCTTGCAGTCTGTTCCGAAGAGGTCGCACCGCAATCGGCACGGCGCCTCATCGATGAACGCCGATAGCACTCGAATCACATCTTTGTACAGCGCGGTCGGTTTCGCGTCGCAGCCCCAATGCCGGAGCCTAGCGTGCTTGGATCCCGAACGTGCCTGTAGCTCGGTGACTCCACAGTCGGCGCCCGGTGCGTGATCCGGTTCGTTCGGAGCAGCTGGTGCGAACAGGCTGGTGCGTTCGAGCGCGGTGACCAGCGCTGCCGCTTTGTCCGGCTGAAGGTGTTCGCGGTGAATGACAGGCTCGTGTTTGGCCAGAGGATCGTCGAACACCTGGCCTAGCGTGACCCGACACTCGAACCGGATCGTGCCGTCTGGCCAGATGACGATCCAGCTCGACGATAGTAGCGCCTTGGTCGGCGGTGAGGTCGGCAACGGTGCGTAGCCGGCGGGCGGCTTCCAGCGCGGCGCGCCGCGCCTGCCGGTGAACGTGATGCCGCTGGCGTTCGGATCCAGCTGCGCCCGCATCGCAGGCCCGCTCGCGAGATCCTCGCGATGGCGCGGCACAGTAGCGCCGAGAAACTGGCGGCCACGAACAAAGCCCGCCGGTCGGCGCGAGCAACATCTCGCTGGCAACGGGTAAACCTTCCCCGAAGGTCAAGCAGGAAGTTCGCGATGAGATCCAGGCAGCGCACGATGGAAAACTGATCGGTACAAAATGTGGTACCAGCGACCTCGTTGATCCGAAGCAAGCAAAAGGCGGCGCACCAAGGCCTGAGAATGAGGCTGACATCAATCACAAAAAGTCATTGGCAAACGGTGGAACCAACGACAAGAGCAATCTCGAGGTCAACTGTCAAGACTGCAACAAGCGCAAAGGATCTGACAACAAGGAGCCAAAGTAATGCTCCGTAGTTTTGGTGTCGTCGGCGAATGGTGCATAGGTCCCAACGCCGGTGCGCGAGGAGTAGTAGACGATTTTCGCGCTGGGTTGCTTGTGACACGTTTCGATGAGCGTGAAGTCGCGGGCCCGCCGGCGCATTTTCGTTCAGAGGATGGCTCGACGGGCGTGGAGATCTTGCGTCGCGTCCTCACGCCCCCCGCCGCCGCAGAGCTTCGCTGGCGCGATCCGCGAGGCGATCGCAAGCACAAAGTCTGTTTCTTTGTACGGTTTCTCCCGTCTTCGTCGGCGGTGGGCGCGCGGCGCTCGTCGCCGTCCTTCTTGTCCAGCCTGCACTACGCGCGGCGCGACCTCGCGCTCGAGGTCGCGATCGAGGTCCTGGCGGTCGAGGACATCGCCGACCTCACCGCCGAGGCCGTGCTGTTCGACGACGACTTCGCACCGATCTTCGACCTGCCACCTCGCGGCTACGCGCGTGCCTACGAACAAGCCGCCGGCTAGAAGCGGCCGAGTCGCAGGTGTCGTCAGCCAGATGCCCGCTATGCGATGAGCCGCTCGGAAACCCGGGACACCACCTCGACCACCGCATGCGGATCGCAGCGATACAAGTCCGCACCTGAAAACGGGTTCAGCTCAAGCACTCGGACCTGGTGATCGACCTCGGCGACGTCGACGATGTAGATCGGCGCAGGTTGCCAGTCGAGGTTCGAAACTTCCCTAGCGATCTCGCGAACCGGTACGGGCAGCGCTTCCTCGGCGCCGCGTCGTTCCGCCGTATACGCGCAGCCGGTGACGACTCGGCCTTCGGCGACTACCACACGCCATTCGCGCTGGATCTGGCGCGCCGGAGCGACGACGATCGGTAACGCATCGTCGTCGTAGTAAAAGCCGTAGTCGAGGGCCGCTCGGTCAATTGCGGCGGCGTCGAGCACGCGACCCGCAAACGGCTTGAGTGCACTATCGGGACGGACGAACACGCGTCGCGGCTGGTGCAGCATCGCCAGCACGTCCCGCCGGTTCTCGACCAAGCCTCGCACCGACGTCGTCACCGCGTCGGTGTTCACGAACAGCGGACCGAGCCGGGGCGCATAGCTCGCGACGCGGAACTGCTCGATGTCGCCGATCGCACCCGGACGCCAGGACGCGGCGACTCGATCTCGATAAGCCGCTGCGAGAGAGCCCCAGAACACGACGTAGGCGTCGCGCGGTGGCAGCTCCGCCTCGGCGATGCCGTCCACGTAGCGCGTCCAGCGATCGCCACGAGCCTCGATCGCAGCGCACACACGCGACGCCGTCTCGGGGAACACGCCGACCTCGATGAGCCAATGGATCTGCACTCGGTCACCGTCGCCGCTTTCGTGGACCTACTGCGGGCCGGGGCATTCGAATGGGTCGGTGAGGCCGTGCAGCTTCCAGCTCGACGATAGTAGCGTCAACGCGCGGGTGTCCGCTGCCTCGACGAGAAAGTGCAGGTGGTTGTGCTGGATCGACAGATGGCACACGCGGAAATCATCGCGGCCGAGGTAATGCGCGAGGACGTTCCGCATCGCGTGAGAGACCGGCCCGGTGCGCAGCTGCCACGGTACGCTTCGCGCGACTCGCAGCACCACGTGCACGGGATGATGCCGCGACAGCACCAGCCGCTTACGATGCGCGACCTCATATCGTCGCATCACCGACTGGCCCAAGATGCCTATACTTCGTGCCCGGTCTCGGGCTCGTCGCCGCCGCTGCCGCCCTCGCTCTCGTCTTCGTCGGCGGTGGGCGCGCGGCGCTCGTCGCCGTCCTTCTTGTCCAGGCCGAGGCGCCGGATCATCTTGTAGATCGACATGCGCTCGATCCCCGCCGCGCGCGCGGCGGCCGAGATGTTGCCGTCGTGGGCTTCGAGCAGCGCGGCCAGGTACTTGCGATCGAATTCGTCGACGAGCTTTTGCTTCGCCACCTTGAACGGCACGTCGATGTCGACGTGCGCGAAGCCTTCCTCGGATTTCTTCGGCGGCGCCTCGAAGCCGCCGGTCGGGTGATTCGGCAGCAGCAGCGCGCGCTCGACCGCGTTGCGCAGCTCGCGCACGTTGCCCGGCCACGTATGCTTCTGCGCGCGCGACATGAAGTCATTCGGCAGCCGCGGATCCGAGTGGCCCGACGACACGCTCAGCTGCCGCAAGAAATGCTCGACGAGCAGCGGCAGGTCCTCGCGGCGCTCGCGCAACGGCGGCACCGTGAGCCGCGCGACCGCCAGGCGGTAGTACAGGTCGCTGCGAAACGTCCCGCGGTTCACTTCCGCCGCCAGATCGCGGTTGGTCGCCGCGATCAGCCGCACGTCGCTCGCGAACAGCTTCGCGCCGCCGAGCCGCCGCACCTTGCGGGTCTCGACCGCGCGCAGCAGCTTGCTCTGCACGTCGAGCGGCAGCTCGCCGATCTCGTCGAGGAACAGCGTACCGCCGTGCGCCATCTCGAACACGCCGGCGGTCGACTTCACCGCGCCGGTGAACGCGCCGACCTCGTGGCCGAACAGCTGAGCTTCGAACAGCTGCTCGGGGATCGCGCTGCAATCGAGGACGATGAACGGCTCGTTGCGGCGCGGCGAGCACTGATGGATCGCGTCCGCGACCAGCTCCTTGCCCGCGCCGGTCTCGCCCTGGATCAGCACGGTCGCGTCGCTCTGCGCGAACCGGTTGATGAGCTCGAACATGTGGCGCATCGCGGCGCTGCCGCCGACCAGGTTGTGCAGCCGCGCCTCCGACCACAGCGGCATCGCCACCGCGTCGTCGAGCGGCACGAACGCGATCGCGCTCTTGCCGATCTGGATCGTCGCGCCCGGCGCGATGAACGCGTCGACCACGCGCACGCCCTTGACGTACGTGCCGTTCGTCGAGCCCAGGTCTTTCAGGCGGTAGCCCTCGGGCTGCAGGCGCAGCTCGCAGTGCAGGCCCGACACCTTGGCGTCGTTCAGGTTGAGATCCGCGCCGGTCCGGCCGATCTGGATCGAGCTCTGCGCGAGCTCGATCGCCTTGCCGATATCGACGCCGGCCACGACCTCGAGCCGGCAGCGGCGAACATTCACGGTTCGCGGCAGGCCCTGATACGAGGTCACCCAGGTCGGGGTCTCGAGCTCTGCGCTATCCACGACTTCTTCAGATCGTACCACGCTCATAGCGCGACTCCTTTGATGTGCACGTGCCCTGCGTCGCCCACCTGGATGTCGGCGGGGAGCTTGGATGGATCGATCTCGGCTTCGAACGGCGTGAAACCCACCGTCGGGTCGTATTCCGACAAGCTCGCTTTGACCTTCGCGATCAGCGTGCGCGGGCCGATCTGGAC
The DNA here is from genome assembly GCA_036490935.1 of Kofleriaceae bacterium. Taxonomy (GTDB): domain Bacteria; phylum Myxococcota_A; class Polyangia; order Haliangiales; family Haliangiaceae; genus JABFXX01. The sequence continues at coordinate 79,048 of DASXCY010000132.1, forward strand.
CTCGACGGACTCGCCGATCTTGACGAGCGGCAGGATCTCGCGCGGCACCGCGAACTTGATGACGAGGTCGTGCGGGTCGAACACGCGCGCGATCGGCGTGCCCTTGTGCGCGATCTCGCCCTCCTTCGCCTTCACCATCGACACCTGGCCGTCGATCGGCGCCTTGACCTCCGCGGCCGCGATCAACTTCTGCAGCTCGTCGATCGACGCGCTCGCTTCCTTGATCTTGCCGCCCGCCGCCGCACCCTCCGCGGCGGAAGCCGCCGCATCGGAGTTCGCCTTGTTCAGCGCCTCGGGCGCCGACGCGCCGAACCGCACGAGCCGCTCCTCGTTGTGCGCCGCGCGCCGCGCGCTCGCCGCGAGGATATACGCGCGCGACGCCTCGCCCTGCGCCGACGCCTTCTCGGCCTGCGACTCGGCGAGCTTGGATTGCAGCTCCGTCGCGTCGAGCTGTGCCACCACGTCGCCCGCCTTCACGCGCTGGCCGTTGTGGACGAACAGCTTCTCGACGCGGCCTTCGAAGTCCGCGCTGATCACCTTCGCCGAGTGAGACGTCACGACCGCGACCAGCTCGATCGGCGCAGGCGCTTGCGCGCGCTCCGCCGGGTGCTCGGCCTGGGTCGGATCGAGCTCTTCAGGCGCCATGTCGTGCGCGCTGCACGCTGCCGCGAGGAGCAGCAGCGGCAGCAGCCGCGTTGCGAGCCATTGCGAGCTCATAAGGAACCTCCGGTTGGTTGGGGGAAACGGGACGCGACGCCTCGAGCAGCCGCGCGTACAGCCCGTTGTTGGCGACGAGCTGGTCGTGGTTGCCCTGTTCGACGATGCGGCCCTTGTCCATGACGACGATCAAGTCCGCGTTGCGGACCGTCGAGAGTCGGTGCGCGACGGTGATGCGCGTGCAGCGCAGCTTCTCGAGACCCGCGATCACGCGCGCCTCGGTCGCGTTGTCGAGCGCGCTCGTCGCCTCGTCGAGCAGCATCAGCGTCGGGTCGCGCAGGATCGCACGGGCGATCGCGACGCGCTGGCGCTGGCCGCCCGACAGCGACGCGCCGCCGTCGGAGATCACCGTGTCGTAGGTCATCGGCATCTCGGCGACGTCATCGTGCAGGCACGCGACCTTCGCCGCGGCCGAGATGCGATCGAGCTGCGCGCCCGGCGACGCGAGCGCGATGTTCTCGCGCACGGTGCCGCCGAAGATGAACGGGTGCTGCGGCACGACGCCGATCTGCTGGCGCACGCCGCGCACATCCATCTCGTGCAGCGGCTTGGTGTCGTACGCGATCTCGCCGTGCGTCGGCTTGTACAGGCCGGCGAGCAGGTTGAGCAGCGTCGACTTGCCCGAGCCGCTCGGGCCGACGAGCGCGACCGCCGTGCCGGGCGCGATGTCGAGCGAGACGTCCTGCACGACCAGCGGAGCCTGCTCGCCGTACTTGAACGACAGCTTCTTGACGCAGACGTGGCCGCGCAGCCGCGGCGGCGCGGTCACGGCATCGCGATCCTGCTCGGGCGGCGTCTGCAGCACGTCGTCGATGCGGTCCATGTGGCTCTTGACGAGCTGTAGCTCGAGCGCGCTCGACACCAGCGCCGACAGCGGGCCGAACAGCGACGTCGCGAGCGAGTTCATCGCGAGCATCATGCCCATCGTCATCTTGCCGGTCATCACGCTGGTCGCGCCGATCGTGAGGATCAACATCGGTCCGAGCGACGCGACCGCGCCGCGGATCGAATCGACGTACGCCTGCGCGCGAGCGCGCTGCATCTTGACGTTGAGCTCGTCGGTGTAGAGGTTGCTCCACTTCTCGAGGCCGAGGCGCTCGGCGCCGGCGCACTTGAGCGTCTCCATGCCGCCGAGCATCTGCACCATGTAGCTGTGCGCCTTGGCCTGCTTGTCGAGGTCGGCGGCGAGCAGCCGCACGAAGATCGGTCGCGCGACCAGGAACACGCTGCACTCCGCGAGCGAGCACACGACCGTGATCACGCCCAGCATGGGCGAGACATAGAAGATGACGCCCGCGTAAAGCAGCACGAACAGGCCGTCGATCACCGCCGACATGCTCTTGCTCGTGACGATCTCGCGCACCGTGCCGTTGGAGTCGACGCGCATCATCAGATCGCCCGTCGACCGGCGCTGGAAGAACGAGAACGGCAGCGACACCATGTGATCGAGGAAGCCGAGCGTCATGCGCGTGTCGAGCGCGATGCGCAGGTGGAGCAGCACGAACGACCGCACGACGTCCGAGATCAGGTTGAACGCGGTCATGCCGGCGATCGTCGCGAGGCACACGTACAGCAGGTCGTAGTCGCCGCGCGGCACGACGCGGTCGATGATCATGCCGGTGATCAGCGGCAGCGCGAGCGCGACGAGTCGCAGGAACAGCGAGATCACGATCACGCGCGAGAACAGGCCCTTTTCGCTGAGCAGCTCCTGCACGTAGCGCTTGAGCCGGCCCTTCTCGTACTTCTGCTTCGTGAACCGCGGCGTGACGACGAGCTCGATCGCGACACCGGTGAACGCCTTCGCGAACTGCGCGAGCGGCACGTCGCGCGGGCCGGTCGCGGGATCGACGATGCGCACCGCGCCTTCGACGACGCGCTCGAACACGACGAAGTGGTTGAACTCCCAATGCAGGATCGTCGCCGGCTTGAGCAGCTTGACCTGCGAGATGTCGACCTTGATGCCGCGGCCCGCGAGGCCGTAGCGCTCGCTGGTGTCGAGGATCGCCTTCGCCGACACGCCGTCGCGGCCGATGCCCATCGCATCGCGGACCTCGGCGAGCTTCACTTCCCTGCCGTGATACGCCATCACCATGCACAGCGAAGCGGCGCCGCAGTCGGTCCATTCGAGCTGCTGCACGAACGGCACGCTCTGCTTCTTCTTCAAGAATCCGAGCCTGCGCAGCGCCGGGTAGCTCTCGGCGACTTGCTGGTTCGGAGTTTGTGCTTGCGTCGACATGGTGCCTCCTATCAGAGGTACTTCTCGAGAGAAGGCAGCAGCGTGACGACGAAGCGCTTCGATTCGACGCGCACCTCGGTCTTCGCGGGCATGCCCTGGTGGTAGCGGTAGACGTGGTGGTCGGTCTTGAACTCGCGCGCGGGCAACCGCGCCTTGACGATCACGTAGGAGCCGCCGTCCTGTGACAGCTTCACGCCGTCCGCGATCTCGGCGCCGAGCGTGCGGCGTGCCTCGGCGGCGCCGATCACGTCGCGGCCGACGTCGTAGATCTTCGCGGTCTCGCGCGACTTCGTGTAGCCGGTGAGATCGACCTGCAGGTCCATGCCGGGCTGCAGCCGCGGCCGATCCGAGCCGGGCAGGAATGCCCACAGCTCGGGCTCGGTGCCGGGCGCGACGACCGTCAGGATCGGCTCGCCGAACTGCAACGGCGCGCCGACGCGGATGCGCACGTCGCTGACGGTGCCGTCGCACGGCGCGCGCACCGTGCGTTGCTCGAGCGACGCGTCGGCGCGCTCGCGCGAAGCCTTCGCGGTGACGAGCGTCTTCTTGATCGTCTCGTCGCTCGAATCGACGAGGTATTGCTGCACCGCGGCCTCGTACTCGCTGCGCGCTTGCTCGAGGTCGGCGTCTTCCTTCGCCGACGCGAGCTTGACCAGCAGGTCGCCCTTGCGGACCTGCTGCGCCGACTGCACGTACAAGGTATCGACGGTGCCGTTCGTCGGCGCGGTCACCGGCGTGCCGGGGAACACGACCACGCCGAGACCGCTCGAGTACGTCGGCACGTGCGTGCACGTCGCGAACAGCAGCGCGATCGCCATCGACACGCACAGGACCGGATACGCGCAGCGCACCCATCCCGGCGACAGCTCGGCGACCACGCCCTCGGCGCCGCGCCGGCGATGGCTCTCGAGCGCCTCGGGGCGATACAGCGACGCCTGGTCGGCCTTGTGCTCGCGCGCGCGCTGCAGGTGCTGGACGACGAGGTGATGGATCACGCCGGCGCATTCGCGCGCGAGCGCCGCCATCGCGAGCTGATCGACCAGCTCGAACCCGGGCTGATGCGGGTTGCGCGCGAGCTGCACGACCGCGACGGTCTCGGTCGTGGTCGCGACCGGCAGCAGCGCGGTGTGCGTGCTGACCAGCGCGCGCCGCGCACTCGCGACCGCGATGATCGGCTGCGGATCCTTCGGCTGCTCGTCGCCCTGACCGAGCGTGACGAGGCCATCCGGCCCGGGATAGTAGATGGTGACCGACAGGGCCGCGGCGATCTCGACGAACGCGTCGCGCAGCAGCTTGTCGGCGCCCGCGAGATCCGCCTGCAACGCGAGCCGGCGCAACCACTGATAGATGGTGGGCGCGAGATCGGGCGGCAGGGGCAGCGCGTTCGGATCGAAGCTCGCGCCGCCTTCGAACTGCACGTACGGCGCGACCTGCTGCGGAGGTTGCTGCGGCGGCTGCGCCTGCTGCACCTGCTGCGGCGCAGGCGCAGGCGCGTGCGCGATCTGCGGCTGCGACCCACGCACCGGCGTGGGCGGCTCCGGCAGGCGCGGCGCCGACGTGATCACCGAGTCGGAGCGCGGGCGGCTGCCGCGTGCGCGCACGACGTTGGTCGACCGCTCTTCCACATCATCATGCGGCAGGAACGTCGGTGCTTCGATCGCCGCGCTGGTCATGACGATGGGTCGAAATAGCAAGGGGGGGACCAGCGGCGAACGCGTCCAACTCCGCGCGGCCGGTCGAGAATCCGGTGCCGACCCGGGGCTGGGGATCGCGACTCGTCACCCGCGGTATACGAGTCCCCGCGGTGGCTGGTCGTGTAACCCCGAAGACTCGAAGGTGATCGTGATCGGCACGGTGGCTGCTCTTGTCGCCACCCATGAAGAGCCGCACGATGCTCGCCCTCGCGCTGTGGTCGCTCGTGGCGCCGCGCGTCGCGCTTGCGCAGCCCGGTGCACAACCGAGCGATGACGACGACGCTGAGCCGTCCGACGGTCCGGAGGCGCAAGCGGTGCTTCCGATCCATATCGATGATCTGATCGACGTCGCGGTCCGGCTGTCGCCCGACCTCGCGCGCGCACGCAACGATCGTACGGTGGCCGGGCACACGGCCGCGGGCGAGCATCGCTCGCAGGCGTGGATCTTCGCGGCGAACGTGCAGTACTCGCGCGACGCCACGGCCGACCACGTCGAGGCGCCGCCGTACTCGGTGGTCGCCGACGACAAGCTGAGCGGCACGATCGGCCTGTCGCGCAACCTGCCCACCGGGGGCTCGTTGCAGTTCCAGCTCGGCGTCCAGCACTCCACCAGCGAATACAACATCACCGACACGCTGCAGCAGCAGCTGGCGCAATCGCAGTCGCAAACCGGTGGCTCGCAGATGCCCGACGAGTTCATGGATCAGAACGTCGCGAGCCTGAGCGTGCAGCTCAAGCAACCGCTCGCGCGCGGGTTCGGCCCCGATGTCGCGCTCGCGGGGCAAAAGAAGGCGGAGCTGGCGTCGACCGAATCCACGATCAAGGCGCAGCTCGCCGCCGAGCAGCTGGTGCGCGATCTGGTCACCGGCTACTGGGAGCTCGCGTATGCCGCATACGAAGTAGACGTCCGCCAGCAGTCGCTCGAGCTCGCGAAGAAGCAGGACGACCTGACGCACGAGCAGATGCGGGCCGGCTCGGTGCCGACCAGCGCGCTGCACGCGGTCGAATACCAGATCGCCACGCGCAGCGCCGCGCTGCTGGCGTCGCAGCTCGTCGTCGAGAAGCAGTCGCTCGAGCTGCGCCGCCAGGCCGGCCTCGAGCTCGGCCAGCGCGCCATCGTGATGAAGCCCTCGGAGCCGTTCGAGATCGGCGAGGAGGAGTTCGATGTCGACGACGTGCTCGCGCGCAGCCGGGTCGCGAACCGCCAGATCGCCACGATCGAGATCGAGAAGAAGATCGCGGAGGTCGACGCCAACGTCGCGCGCGACCAGCGCAAGCCGCAGGTCGACCTCAGCTTCAGCGGCGCGCTGATCGGCCAGGGCGAGGACACCGGGGGCTCGCTCTCCGGCCTCGCCGGCGGCGACAACTTCCAGGTCAGCGTGGGGCTCTCGGTGTCGTTCGAGCTGTCGGGCGCGGCGCGCCGGCAGCACATGGCGGCCGAAATCAAGAAGCATCGCCTCGACATCGACCGCGCCGACGCCGAGCGCCAGATCGAGACCGCGGTCGTCACCGCGGTCCATCAGGTGACGGCGGCCCGCGCGCGAGTCGCGCTGTCGGACAAGGCGATCGAGATGGCCGAGGAGAACGTACGCGCCGAGCGCTCGAACTTCCTCGTCAATCGCTCGACGAACTTCCAGGTCATGCAGCGCCAGGACGAGCTGATCCAGGCGCGCCTCGATCGCGGTCGCGCGATCGCCGACTACCACGAGGCGGTCGCGGAGCTGCAGTTCCTGAGCGGCCTCATCCTCCAGCAGTACCGCGTCAATGTCCGCCCTGCTTCCCGAGGTTGACACGTGCGGACCCACCACCACCCCGACGACGATGCAACCCACGGGATCCAGTCGATGAGTCCGACGGCACGCATCCTGAAACAGGAGATGACCATGCGCACCACCCTTCTTACAGTCGCGTGCTCGCTGCTCGCCCCCGCGTGTATGGACGTCCCGCACGCTGATTACCACTACGGCGCCGACGCCGGCAGCGGCTCGGCGACCAGCTGCACCAACCCCGAGCTCGTGGTCCAGGACCTCGAGGTCGACGGCAACGCGGCGCCCGACGGCGCGCCGACCGGCTGCTGGACGCTGCAGGGCAAGCTGATCGTGACCGGCTCGGCCGTCACCTCGCTCGCGAACCTCGGCCAGCTCCAGGGCGTGCAGAGCCTCGAGCTCGCGAACACCGGGCTCACCAGCTTCGACACCCAGCTCGACCTGCAGGTCGCGGGCGACGTGTACATCCACGACAACGCGCAGCTCGCGAGCATCGATCACGTCGCGACGCAGACCAGCCGCATCGACTCGCTGCGCATCGAGCACAACGCCGCGCTGGCCACGGTCGGCGCCGGCCTCGGCTCGGTGCAGTACGTGACGAACCAGACAACGTTCCTCGATAACGGCAAGCTCGGCTCGATCGACCTCCATCAGGTCCAGCGGCTCGAGGGCGGCGCCGACATCGAGAACAACACGGCGCTGACCTCGGTCGAGCTCGACGAAATGACGTCGGTGGCGGACCTCACCGTGCGGACCAACGCGGTGTTGACGACGCTGTCGGTCGGCGCGCTGCAATACGTGCACGGGTCGCTGACGATCGATACCAACGCGAAGCTCGACCTCGGCACCTCGATGACGTCGACGATCTCGTCGATCGATCACAACCTCACGATCACGAATAACGCGTCGCTGACGCAGCTCGGCAACCTCGCGCACACCGGCGTCATCGGCGTGCCGCTCGGGACGATCTCGATCAGCAACAACGCGCAACTCGATTTCTGCCCGGCCCGCGAGGTCGGCTGCTGCGTGAACCACGAAGGTGTCGCGCAGATCGCGAACGACAAGACCGACCAGTGCAACGGCGCCCACTCGTGGTGCTACTCGGGCGGCAACTGCCCCTACCAGTACGGCAACTGAAGCCAGCGAAGGAGCTCGCCATGCGCTCGATCCAATCTCACCTCGTTCGCCTGATGCTCGGCGCCGCCGTGTTGTGCGCGGCCGCGTCGGCGGATGCCAAGCCGCGTCGCGTCGTCGTGCTCGACTTCGACGGCGCGCGCGAGCTCGCCGACACCGGGCGCAACACGGTGATGTCGCTGCTCGGCGAGCAGTACGACGTCGTCGCGACCAAGCGCTGGGAATCGGCCCGCGCGGAAGCGCAAGGTCATGGCACGCAGCAGTGGCAGCAAGCCGCGCGCGCCGCCGGCGTCGACGCGGTGATCGAAGGCTGGGTGCAGGACGAAGGCCGCCACCACATCATGACGGTGGTCGTGCGCGACGCGAGCACCGGCAACGAGGTCGACTCGGTGACGGTCAAGCTCGGCGACCACGGCGTCAGCACCGAGAACGGCCACCAGCTCGCGGCGAGCCTCGACGACGTGATGGAGTGGATCGACGGCGATCCGACCGCCGCGAACACGCACAGCCAGCTGCCCGAGGTTCGGGTCCAGCGCCCGCTGCTCGGCGCGCGCCTCGGCGGCCGCGACCACTACCGCGACCGCGACGACGACGACAACGGCGACGACGACCGCGGCGGCGACCGCGACAGCGGCCGGCGGCATCGCCGGGACAGCGACCGCGACAGCGACCGCGACTCGGATCGCGACCGCGACCGCGGTTCGGACCGCGACCGCGACTCGGATCGCGATCGCGACCGCGACCAAAGCAGCCGCGACGATCACGACAACCGCGACCATGATCGCGATTCGGACCACAACCGTGACTCCGACCGCTCCGACCGCGACCGCGATCGCGACCGCGACTCGGACTCCGACAAGGACGCCGACCGCGACGACGATCGCAAGCCGAGGCATCACAAGGAAGACCGCCCCACGGTCGCGCTCGACAGCGACACGAGCGATCTCGTCACGCTGTTCGGCCCCACCAGCAAGGACGCCGCGATCGTCTCCGACAACAAGACCGTGCACGTGCCGAAGCCGACGCCGCGCTTCATGATCAGCGCCGGCGGGTTCGTGGCGTCGCGCGGCATCAGCTTCGAGCAGGACCCGAACGCCGACATCGCCGGCCCCGAGTATCCGGCGAGCAACATCAAGGGCGTGATGGTGCAGGCCGCGGTCTATCCGCTGCCGGTGAAGAAGATGGACGGCGGGCTGTCGGGCCTCGGCTTCACGTTCTCGCTCGCGCACTCGGTCGGCTCGGTGCTGACTGCGATGGACGACACCGGCTACGGCGACTTCGTGCTCGACCAGACCGCGTGGGAGCTCGGCGTGCACTACCGTTGGCCGCTCGACATCGTCACGATCGACGCCGAGGTCAACTACGGCAGCGACTCGCACGTGATCGAGGACCTGCCCCAGGACATCGAGCTCCCCGACACCAACGTGTCGTACCTGGGCGCCGGCGGGCACGTCGATCTGCACGTGACCGACCGGTCATCGATCGGCTTCGGCGCGAAGTACATGTACGTGCTCGACGCGGGCGACATCATGTCGGAGGACTGGTACGGCTCGGGTAGCGCGTCGGGCCTCACGCTCGACGGCGACTTCGTCATCCCGCTGCCCGACCAGCTGTTCGTCAAGGGCATGATCGAGTGGCGGCGCGTCTCGTACGACTTCGAAGGCTCCGGCACGCTCGCGCAGCAGTTCGGGATGTGGAGCGCGGTTGACAGCTCGATCACCGGCAGCGCGCAGCTCGGCGTGTTGTTCTGAGCGCAATTTGTCGTCGAGAAACGGCCGGCCTCCCGCCGGCCGTTTTTGGTTTCGGACCGCGCTCCCACCTGCGAGTCCGCCGGGAGACGATCTGTGGACTCGTCACCCGCGGTGCGCAGCGCATGTATCCCAGATCAGGCAATCAGGTGCGTGGCACGACCGATGCTCTAGCGATGGTCACGCATCTCAACCATCCACCAAGGAAACCAGTCATGTCGAACAACCAAGACGCCTTCGCTTCGATCGATTCGCAGGACCTCGCGAAGGTCAGCGGCGGCACCACCAGCGTCGCCTCGGGCTCGAGCAGCGACTCGAACGATCAGATGATGTTCATGCTGCAGCAGATCGGTCAGTCCATCCAGGACCTCGCCCAGAACAACAACGGCGGCGGCGACCAGACGATGCAGATGATGATGATGATGATGATGATGGGCGGTATGGGCGGCGGCGGTGCGGCCGCCGCCTATCCGTATCAGCAGCCCCCGACGTACGTGCAGGTCAGCGGCAGCGGCGGCGGCTGCGGCGGCAAGGGCTTCTAGGAACGGCGCAACAGCTGCTCGAGCAGGGCTCTTGTTCGGCCTCGCGAGCGAGGCCGAGAGGTACCATCGGACCGTGACCCTGCTCGTCTTGCGGATGGTGGAGGAGCGCTTCCACCGCGACGTCGAGGGCCGGCCGATCCGAGAGAGCCGAACGCCGCCGGAGCATCTGCGCGAAGGCGACCTCGAGCTCAAGGCGTGTCCGTACGGCGGTGCACGCCACGGCCGGCCGATGAACACCGGTGCGCTGCGCCAGACCGGCGCGCACTGGGACGAGATCCTCGACGCGCTCGGCGCGTTGCGCGCGGCGTACGGCCCGCGCGACGGGTTGGTGGACGCGTGGCGGGTCAGTCAGCTCGCTTCGGCGCTCGCGTGGACGTACATCCTGCGCGGCGAGACGTGCCCGGCGTACGCGGCGGCGCTCGCGAAGGCGGCACAAGGTGTCGGGTTGTGGGCGCAGCGCATGATCGTGCGTGCGATCGCGGAGCGCTGGCAGCCGCCGCGCCTGACGGCATCGGTGATCCTCGAGCTCGCCGAGCAGAGCGGAACGCTCGTCGGCACGACCGAGGCGTGCGCGGGCTCGGATCGCATGCTGCTCGCGTTCTTCGAGGTGATGACCGGCGAGACCCCGCGTGCCGGCGTGTTGCCGGCCGGTGCGCACGCGTTCGGCGCGCATTACTTGCAGCTCAAACAGTTGATGTGGCTGCTGTGCCTGGCGCGGCGGTTCGTGCTCGCCGACGAGGGCTCGGTCGCGGCGAAGTTGGTGCTGGCCGCGCCGCTCGAGCCTTCGGACTTCTTTCTCGTCGAGCCGCCCGATCTCGCGGGCACGCCGCGGCCGACGCGCGGCGCGTGGTTTGCGGTGCTCGGCCAGCAGGTCGCGCCGATCCTGCCCGACGGCGACGACGCGGCCTATCGCGAGCTGGCTCGGCGGATCGCGCCGGCGATGGCGGCGCCCGGCACGCCCGCGCAGACGTTCGGCGCGCTCGACGCGCTCTGCGGCGAGCTGCTCGCCGCGGCCGAGGCGGGGTTCCGGCGCGCGCTCGGCATCGAGCCGTACACCGGTGCACTCGACGCGACGCATCGCGATCGCCTGGTCGCGAGCTCGCCACGAGCTGTCTTCGCGGATCGCCTCCCGCTGTAGACAGGCGCGCGGTCGCAACATCGCGCGATCACGCGCCGGCTAGCTGGCATGCCGGCTGCTCTAGCTGTCGTCGACCACATCCACCAAGGAATCCCATGAGCCAGTCCCAATTCGTTCCGATCGACTCGTCCGAGCTCGCGCGTGTCGCCGGCGGCGCCGCGCGCGTTGCCTCGACGGGCAACGACATCTCCACGCAGATGCAGATGGAGCTGCAACAGCTGACCAGCTCGCTGAGCAGCCTGCAGAACACCAACAACAGCAGCAGCTCGAGCCAGATGATGCTGCCCATGATGATGATGATGATGGGCGGAGGTGGTGGCTCGCAGCAGGCCGCGGCGCCGCCTCCACCGCCGGCGCAGCCGAACGTCATCCGCGTCAACGCGTAGGCAACGCCATGCGCGACGCGATTTCTTCGATCGAAAGGCCCGGCTTTGCCGGGCCGCGCAGCACCACGGAGCATTGCGGAGCTCCGATCGAGCTCGCGGCGCTGGCGTTCGTCACCGGCGGACGCCAGACCCACTCGCCAAACCAGGTCGATCCCGTGCTCGCGCAGGGGATCCAAGCGCTCGCTCAGGCCGTGCAAGGCATGGGGCAGAACCTGGCGCAGGCGAAAACCGACGGCTCGCAGCAAACCATGCAGATGATGCAACAGATGATGCAGGCCAAAGCCGGCCACTAGGAGCAAACCATGTACGACCTACCCACGATCGCGAGCCTCGAGCTCGCTCATGTCACAGGCGGAATCGTCGTCGACGTCACCGTGCACCACCACCGGCACGCGCAACAGGCCGCGCAGGCGGGCGCTGATCCGTCGGCGGCGGCGGCCCCGGCGGGAGGCGGCCAAGGCGGTGGCGGCGGTGGCGGGGGCGCCGGCGGGATGCTGCAGAACATCCTCGGTTCGTTCGGCGGCGCCGGCGGGATTGCAAACTTGATCAAGGGATTTGGCGGCGGCGGCGGTGGCGGTGCCGGTGGCGCCGGCGGCGGCGGTGCCGCCGGTGGCGCGGCGCAGCAGCCGGCCGCGCAGTGACCTGATACGCTCGTCGCCGGTGCCGCCGCTGATCGAGCTGCAGGACGTCGCGCGCTATTACCAGATGGGCGACGAGCGGATCGCGGCGCTCGATGGCGTCGCGTTCGCGATCGAGCCGGGCGAGATGGTGGCGATCGTCGGATCGTCGGGCTCGGGCAAGTCGACGCTGCTCAACATCCTCGGCTGCCTCGACACGCCGTCGCGCGGCGTGTACCGGCTCGGCGGGCACGACGTGCAGGGGCTGTCCGACGACGATCGCGCTCGCCTGCGCAACCGCCAGATCGGGTTCGTGTTCCAGAGCTTCCAGTTGCTGCACCGCGCGAGCGCGCAGAAGAACGTCGGGCTGCCGCTCGTGTATCGCGGCGTGCCGGCGCGCGAGCGCAACGTGCGCGCGACGAAGGCGCTGGCGCGGGTCGGGCTCGAGAAGCGGATCCACCACAAGCCGTTCCAGCTGTCGGGCGGCCAGCGCCAGCGCACCGCGATCGCGCGCGCGCTCGTCACCGAGCCATCGTTGCTCCTGTGCGACGAGCCGACCGGCAACCTCGACAACGCGACGACGCAGGACATCCTGGCGTTGTTCGAGCAGCTCCACGCCGAAGGCAACACGATCCTCATCGTCACCCACGAGCCCGAAATCGCGGCCCGCTGCCCGCGCGCGATCCGCATCTTCGACGGCAAGATCGTCGCCGACGGCCGCGGCAAGGACGTGGCGGCATGACAAGAACAGTTACCGCCAGGGCGCCGCAGACGCCAAGGGAACCGCCGAGCAGAGCCCAAGGCAAACCCCATGTCTCTTCTGGCGTCTTGCTCGGCGTCCGCGGCGCCGTGGCGGTCATTGTTCTCTGGTCCTGCGGCGGGCACGCGCGAGAGCACGGCGCGACCGAGCCGGTGCGGACGGCCGCGGTGGCGCGCGGCAAGGTCATGGACCGCGTGCTGCTGACCGGCGAGCTGCGCGCGGTGAGCGCGATCGATCTGTCGGTGCCGCGGACCGATGCGTGGCAGCTGTCGATCCGGTGGATGGCCGAGGACGGCGTGATGGTCAAGCACGGCGACCGCGTGCTCGAGTTCGACAACTCCGCGTTCGCCGACCAGCTCGAGCAGAAACGGCTCGCGCTGATCGATGCCGAGATGACGTTCAAGGGTGCGGTCGATCTGCAGGCGCTCGACACCGCGACCAAGACGACCGAGCTGCGCGTCCACCAGATCGAGCTCGAGAAAGCCACCGTCAAGGCGAACGTGCCATCCGATCTGCTGACCGCGCGCGACGCGCAGGATCGCCAGCTCGAGAAGAAGCGCGCCGAGATCGCCGTGCAGAAGGCCCAGCAGGATCTGGTCGCGCAGAAATCGGAGGCCGCGCTCGAGCTGCAGGTGAAGCAGATCGCGGTCGACAAGGCCAAGCGCGCGATCGACGCCGCCGACGAATCGATCAAGGCGCTCGTGATCACTGCCCCGCGCGACGGCGTGCTCGTCGTCGGTACGCATCCGTGGGAAGGCCGCAAGTTTCACGTCGGCGATACCGTCGAGCCCGGCATGGCGATCCTGTCGCTGCCCGACTGGGACAAGGGTCTCGAGGTCCACGCGGCGCTGAGCGACGTCGACGACGGGCGCGTGGCCATCGGCGATACCGCGACCTGCACGCTCGACGCGTATCCCGCCGAGCCGATCGCGTGCGCGCTGAACCAGATCACGCCGGTCGCGCGCGCCGAGAGCGGGCGCGGCTCGCTGCGCCGCACGTTCGACGTCACGCTCGAGCTCGCGAAGGCCGATGCCGCGCACATGCGCCCCGGCATGTCGGTCAAGGTCGAGGTGAAACACGCGCCGGTCGATACGCTGGTCGTGCCGCGCGGCGCGATCGCGCGCACCGGCGAGTCCGTCGATGCGACGGTGCGGCTCGCGAGCGGCGAGACGCGCGCGGTCAAGCTCGGCGCGTGCGACGAGCAGGGCTGTGCGGTGACCGCCGGCGTGAGCGAAGGCGACAAGGTGCGCGTCGGAGCTGCGCCGTGACGCGGGCGATCGTGTTCGCGCTTGCCGTCGCCGCGTGCACGAAGGCCGCCGACGGTTCGCAGCTCGTCGATGTCAAGCGCGACGATCTCGTGCTCGGCGTCGAGGTGGTCGGCGAGCTCGAGGCGGTCGATTCGACCGATATCAAGCCGCCGCCGCTGCCCGACGTGTGGGATTTCAAGATCGCGAACCTCGCGCCCGAAGGCATGGACGTGAAGCCCGGCGATCCGGTGATCGGCTTCGACGCCTCGGCGCAGATGCGCTCGCTCGAGGACATGCGCAACGAAGCCGATGCCGCGCAAAAGGCGTACGAGAAGAAGCGCGACGACGCCACGCTCGCGCGCCGCGACGACGAGCTCAAGCTCGCGCAGGCCGAGGCGGACCTGCGCAAGGCGCAGCTCAAGGCCGACGCGCCGCCCGATCTGGTCGCGCCCGTCGAGCAAAAGCAGGTGCAGCTCGACGCCGAATCGGCGCAGCTCGCGCTCGACGCCGCGAAGCAACACGCCGCGAGCGCGAAGAAGAGCGACGACGAGGAGCTGCAGCGGCTGTCCGAGAAGGCGGCGTACGCGAAGCACCGGGTGACCGAGCTCGGCGAGAACATCGAGCGCATGCAGGTCAAGGCACCGCGCGCCGGCACGGTCGTCTATCCGACGAACTGGCAGGGCGAGAAGCACAAGGTCGGCGACAGCGTGTGGCGCATGGAAGACGTCATGCAGATCGTCGGGCTCGGCAAGATGATCGGCGCCGGTCAGGTCGACGAGGTCGACGTCGCGCGCGTCGTCGAGAAGCAGGCCGTGACGCTGCGGCTCGACGCGCTACCCGACGCGCTGTTGCACGGCACGATCCAGTCGATCGCGAAGACGGTCGGCGCGAAGTCGCGCACCGATCCGAGCAAGATCGTGAAGCTCAAGATCGCGCTCGACGCGGCGAGCGTGCCGCTGCGCCCCGGCATGCGGTTTCGCGGTCAGATCGAGACCGAGAAGCTGCCGGCCGTCGTGCAGGTGCCGGCGGAGGCGGTGTTCGTCACCTCCGGCGGGCCGGTCGCGTATCGCGAGGCAGGCGGCAAGCTCGAGCGCGTGTCGCTGGTGCTGGGCCGGCGCACCGCGACCGCGATCGAGGTGAAATCCGGGCTGGAGCCCGGCGATCGCGTCTCGCGCGTCGATCCGGAGGCCGCGTGGTAACCCGGGGGAAGAGGACGGAGGCGGGGCAGGGGTTGGGGGCATGGGGGAAGGGCGCCGCGAAGCGGCGAAGCTTCCTTATCGGGATCCTCGTGCTCGGTGCGGTCGGGCTCGGGGTCGGCCACTTGCTGCGCGGCCGCGTGGCGAGCCGCGATCTGTCGACGGTCACGGTGACGAGGACGAAGTTCGTGCGCCGCGTTCATGCCGACGGCAACCTGCGCGCGGTGAAAGCGACGCCGATCGCGGCGCCGCAAAGCGAAGGCGATTTCGGCGCGCTCAAGGTCGCGTGGCTCGCGCCCGATGGCACGGCCGTCAAGAAGGGCGACGTGCTCGTGCGCTTCGATCCGAGCGCGCCGGAGAAGCAGCTGCGCGACGGCGAGGCCGATCGCGCGTCGGCCGATGCGCAGCTGCGCGAGCAACAGATCAAGTCGAAGACCGCGGCCGCCGACAGCAAGACCGACGCCGACCTCGCGAACGACGAGCTCGCCGAGACGCGCAAGTTCCAGAGCAAGGACAAGGAGATCTTCTCGCGCAACCAGATCATCGAATCGGAGGTCGACGAGCGGCTGGCGACCGCGAAGCAGGATCACGCCCAGAAGGCCGAGCAGATCCAGGGCCGGCTTGCCAAGTCGAACAACGCCGTGATCGCGGTCCAGCGCGAGAAAGCAGACCTCTCGATCAGCCACGCGAAGACCGCGCTCGAGAGCATGCAGCTGGTCGCGCCGCACGACGGCATCTTCGTGCTGAAGCGCAACTGGCGCGGCGAGATCCCCAAGCTCGGCGACTCGATGTGGCCGGGCCAGGAGATCGGCGAGCTGCCGCTGCTCGACACGATGGAAGCCGAGGTGTTCGTGCTCGAGGTCGACGGCAGCGGTCTCGCCGACAAGCAGCCCGCCGAGATCGTCGTCGAGGCGAGGCCCGATCACGCGTACGCCGGCAAGATCCGGCTCGTCGACAAGCTGGCCAAACCACGCCAGCCCGGTTCGCCCGTGCAGTACTTCGCGGTCGTGATCGCGCTCGACCAGACCGATCGCGACGTCATGAAGCCGGGCCAGCGCGTGCAGGCGACGCTCGTGCTCGATCAGGAAGATGCGCTCGTCGTGCCGCGCCAGGCGGTGATCGATCACGAGGGCAAGAACGTCGTGTTCCGCAAGACGCCGACCGGTTTCGAGTCGGTGCCCGTCGAGCTCGGCGCCGCGACCGCGGGCCGCATCGTGATCAAGTCCGGCCTCATCGACGGCGACGTGATCGCGCTGCGCGATCCGACGCGCACCGACGACGCGGCCGGCAGCGCGGCGGGCTCGGCCGCGCCGGCGCCAGCGAAACCGGGGCCGCCGTGAGGCGCCTCGTCGACGCGTTCACGACCGCGCTCGGCAGCCTCGCCGAGCACAAGCTCCGCACTACGCTGACGATGCTCGGCATGATGTTCGGGGTCGGCGCGGTGATCGCGATGCTGTCGATCGGCGCCGGCGCCGAGAAGCGCGCGCTCGCGCTGATCGATCGGCTCGGCACGCGCAACGTGGTCGTGCGCGGCAAGACGTTCAAGCAGGAAGAGCTCGAGGAGATCCGCAAGAAGTCGATCGGCCTGTCGCCGCGCGACGTCGAGGCGATCGAGGAGGCGGTGCCGGGCGTGTCGTTCGCCGCGCCCGAGCTCGAGGTCGAGCCCTATCAGATCCTCGCCGCGGGCACGAAGACGAAGGCCGAGGTGTTCGGCGTCGGCGCGCGCCATCGCGAGGTCGTGCCGCTGCCGCTGGCCGAGGGCCGCTTTCTCGACGCGCTCGACGAGAAACACCACGCGCAGGTGTGCGTGATCGGCGCCGGCGCGCGCCGCGACCTGTTCGGCTTCGAGCCCGCGCTCGGCAAGGATCTGAAGATCAACGACCTGTGGTGCGAGGTGATCGGCGTGCTCGCGCCCGAGGGCAACGCGACGCCGGCGATCGAAGGCGTCGCGGTCGCGTCGACGGAGCACGCGATCTTCCTGCCGTTCACGACCGCGCTGCGCAAGCTCGAGCACGATCCGCTGAAGGCGCCGCTCGGCGAGATCGTCGTGCGGCTCGACGCGAATGCGCCGGCGGGCGAGACCGGCGCGGTGGTTGGCACCTTGCTCGATCGCCTGCACGGTGGCGCGCGTGACTACGACATCATCGTGCCCGAGGCGCTGCTCGAGCACAGCAAGCAGACGCAGCAGCTGTTCAACCTCGTGATGGGGCTCATCGCGGGCATCTCGCTGCTCGTCGGCGGCATCGGCATCATGAACATCATGCTCGCGAGCGTGCTCGAGCAGACGCGCGAGATCGGCGTGCGCCGCGCGGTCGGTGCGCGCCGCGCCGATATCCGGTTCCAGTTCCTCGTCACCGCGTTCACGCTCGCGATGTTCGGCGGGCTCGCCGGGGTCGCGCTCGGGCTCGGCATCGCGCGGGGCGTCGCGGCGTACGCCGACTGGCCGACCGTGGTGACGTCGTGGTCGATCATCCTGTCGCTCGGCGTTTCGGTCGTCGTCGGCGTCGGCAGCGGGATGTACCCCGCGATGCGAGCGGCGCGCCTCGATCCGATCGAGGCGCTGCACGCCGAATAGCTACTCGCGCACGTCGAGGCGGATGTCTCGGTCGTCGAGCAGCTTGCCGGTCGCGTGCAAGAGGGCCGCGCGTGCCTTCTCGTGCGCGAGGATCGCGTGGAGCTCGGCGAGCTGCGCGGTCGCGACCTCCTCTTGCCGTTGCGCGACGACGAAGTTCGACGAGGTTCCGGCGACGAACCGCCGTTGCTCGACGTCGAGCGTCTGTTCGGAGAGCTCGCGCGACTTGGCCGCCGCGTAAACCTGGCGCTCGGCGCTGGCCTGGTTGCGCACCGCATCGCGCACCGCGAACCACGTGTCCTGCACGGCCTTGTCGCGGTTGACGACCGCGACGCGCTGGCGGGCGCGCTCGATCTCGGCGGCCGCGCCGTTCGCGCGGTTGAGCGGCGTCCAGGTGACGTTCACGCCGATCCCGTACTGCTTCGCGTCGGCCCGCCCGAACTCGCGCAGCGCGCCGCCGTACCGGTCGTCCTGGCCGAGCAAGCCCGCATTCAGCGACAGGTCGATCTCGGGAAGCTTGTTGTTCTCGGCCTGGCGCACCGCGAGCTCCTCGGTTTGCAGATCGATCGCGACCTGGGCCAGCTCGGGGCGATTCGCGATCGCGATCTGGAGCTGCTGCTCCGGCGTCGTGGACTCGACCTGAAAGCGCGGCGCCTCGACGGGCAGGATCGGGCGCGACCACTCGTCGCGCGGCAGGTTCAAGGTCGCGCGCAGGCGATCCCACGCCTGCTCGACGGTGAGCTCCGCTTGCACGACGGTGAGATCGCGCTGCGCGCGCGTACTCTCGGCGCCGATCAGATCCGACGGCGGTGCGAGGCCGGCCGCGATCTGCCGGTTCGTGAGCGCGAGCTGGTCGACCGCGCGCTGCTGCGACCTGCGATCGAGGTCGTAGCTGTACAGCGCGTCGACGACGTCCCAGTACGCGTCCTCGGTCTGCTCGACCAGCGTCATCGCCGCGACCGCGAGCTGCTCGCGCTCGCGCTCGGAGCCGAGCCGTGCGCGCAGGATGTCGATCCGCGGGATCACGCGATCGGTCGAGAATCCGCGCAGCAGCGGCTGGGTGACCGACAGCGACAGCGACGAGTTGTAGATCAGCGGCTCGACCGCGGTGCCCGCCGACGAGCTCGCGCGATCGGACAGGAAGTTGACCGACAGCTTCGTGCCGGTCGACAGCCGCTGGGACGCGGTCAGCAACCAGTTGTCGTCGCCGTACGTGAGGATCTCGCCGGCCGTTCCGGCCTGCAGCACGAGCGGCGGCGTGTCGGACGTGCTGTGCGCGTACGTGCCGTTCAGCACCGGTTCGAACGTGCCGCCGGCGACGGTGACGCCGAGATGCGCGATCTGCAGCGATTCACGCTCGACGACGATCCCGAAGTTCTGATGGAGCGCGACGCGCAGCGCCTCTGCGAGATCGAGCCGCCACGCGTGGCTCGCGTCGACATCCGGCGGCAGCGGCGGCGGTTGCGCCATGAAATCCGGCGGCGTGTACGGCGCGGTGTCGTCGGCGTATGCGGGCGCGGCGAGACAGAGTGCAGCGAGGACGAGCGAGCGGCGCAGCATCCGTGGAGCGTAAACGATCTAATTTTCGTCGTCGTCGGCGAGCGGCAGGCCGAGTTGTGGCGAATCGGCGGAGGTCGCGGCCTGATCGAAGCGCACGGCGCCGGTCTCGTCGGCGTAGTTCGCGGCAAATCGGTTCGCCGAGATCGGGTCGACGTTGCGCAGGCGATCGAGCACGAGCGGCACGATGTCGCTCCACGGCACCGACTTGCGCCCGCTGTCGACGAGCGTCGCCTCGATGTCGCGCGCGATGCGGCGCAGATCGTCGGCGCGCACGCCGCTGCGATGCGCCGCGACGCGCTCGAGCGCGCGCAGCAGCTTGTCGGTGTCGAACGGCTCGACGCGGCCGTCGCGCTTGTGCACCTTCAGGCCCGGCGCGCCGAGCTTCTCGTACGTCGTGAACCGCCGCTTGCAGACCGTGCAGGCGCGGCGGCGGCGTAGCCCGTCGGCGGTGACGCGCGTCTCGGTGACGGTCGAGTCGCCGTTGCAATACGGGCACTGCACTGGCTAAGTCTAGCGGGCGGCGGGCCGGCAGCGAAATTTCGACATCAGGCTCGGCGCGCCGCCGGCATCCGACATGCGCCAGATGACGTCGCCGCGGACGGCGACGACCTCCGGAAAGCCCAGGCCGATCTGCGCGATCGGCACGACTTTCGCGTGCTCGGGCTCGGCGTCGCCGTCGACGCGATAGATCTGCGCGTTGCCGAACAGGTTGTTGCCGACCCACAGCGCGCCGGCGTCGTCGTAGGTGCAGTCGGCGACGACGCCCTTGTGCGCGACGATCGAGATCTTGCGCGCCGGATCGACCCGGTAGCCTTGCTCGGCTTGCGTGAGGCAGTACAGCGCGCCGTCGGTGCGCGATGCCGCGTAGCCGGCGCACGCCGACGCACCGGCGGCGGGCTTCGGCCGCAGGCACAGGCCCTCGTAATCGCGCGCGCAGTTGCTGCGCTGCTTGTCGCAGATCATCTTGCCGTCGCCGATCGCGTACGGACCGTCGACCAGCGCGAACGCGTCGCCGTCGCGCTTCCACACGCGCATCCAGCCGGCCGACGTGAGCCCGTACAGCCGGTCGCCGAGCGCCGACAGCCCCTCGAGATCGTCGCCGGCGTCGCCGAGTGGCAGCGCGCCCTGCTCGCCGGTCGCACCGGTCTCGGGATCGATCACGCCGTACGCGCCATGCTGGCCGCTATCGCCGACCGCGACGAGCACGTCCTTGCCGTCGAGCTTCCACCACGCCGCCGCCGACGCCTCGGGCACCGGCGTGCTCTCCGCGAACGGCATCTGCTCGCAGGTCCACGGCTTCTCCGTCGTGCTCGTGCTCGTGCTCGGAGGCGCGTCCTTGCCGCACGCCACCAGCGCGACGAGCCATACGCACTGCTTCACAGCTGCGCTATAGCATGCGTGCTCGTGTACCTCGTCAAGGAGATGTTCGGGCCCACGCTGCAAGGCGAGGGCGCGCACGCGGGACGCCCGTGCGTGTTCCTGCGGTTCGCAGCGTGCAATCTCGAATGTCGCTGGTGCGACACCGACTTCGCGCCCCGCGGTGCGACGCGCCACGCCGCCGGCGAGATCGCCGCGCGCCTCGTCGAGCTCGACGTCCACACCTCGCGCATGGTCGTCGTCACCGGCGGCGAGCCGACGCTGCAATGGGACGAGCCGCTCGCAGCCGCGCTCGCCGCGGCGGGCTTTCGCATCCACATGGAGTCCAACGGGACGCGTCCGCTCGCCGGACCCGTCGACTGGCTCACGATCTCGCCGAAGCCGCAGTTTCACACCGGCTCGATCGCGCTCGCGCCCGAGGTTGTCGCGAGCGAGGTCAAGGTCGTCGTCGACGACACGGTCGACGAGGCCGCGCTCGATCGCTACGCCGCGCGCTACCGCTGCGAGCATTACTTCGTGCAGCCGTGCATGGACGATCGCTACGATCATCACCTCGCGCGAACGCTCGCGCTCGTGCACGCGCGGCCGCGTTGGCGCGTGTCGCTCCAGCTCCACAAGATCCTGCGCATCCCGTGACGCTCCAGCCCGACGCCGCCTCGCGGTTCGCGCGCCTCGCGCTGGCCTGCGTTCATCGCGAGTATCCGAACGCGCTGTCCCACGTCCTCGACGGCGACGGCGATGTCGCGCCGCCGAGCCGCTTGCACCCGGCGTTCTACGGCTGCCTCGACTGGCACTCCGCGGTGCACGGGCACTGGCTGCTCGCGCGCGTGCTGCGCGCGTCTCCGGCATTGCCCGAGGCCGCGGCGATCCGCGCGGCGCTCGATCGCTCGCTCACGGCCGCGAATCTCGCCGCCGAGCTCGCGTACTTCCGGGCACCGAATCGCGGCGCGTTCGAGCGCACCTACGGGTGGGCGTGGCTGCTCGAGCTCGCGCGCGCGCTGCACGGCTGGGACGACCACGACGCGGCGCGCTGGCGTGCCGCCCTCGCGCCGCTCGCCGGCGAGCTCGCGCACCGCTATCGCGCGTTCTTGCCGAAGCAGCGGTATCCGATCCGCACCGGCGTGCACGCGAACACCGCCTTCGGCATGGCGCTCGCGCTCGACTACGCGCGCGACGCCGGCGACGCGCCGCTCGAGGCCGCGCTCGTCGCACGCGCGCTCGCGTATTACGCCGGCGATCGCGACGCGCCGATCGGGTGGGAGCCGAGCGGCGAGGACTTCCTGTCGCCCGCGCTCGTCGAGGCCGATCTGATGCGCCGTGTACTGCCCGCCGCGCGCTTCGCGCCGTGGCTGCACGCGTTCCTGGTCGAGCCCGCGTTCGCGCCGGTCGAGGTCGGCGACCGCAGTGATCCCAAGCTCGCGCACCTCGACGGGCTGAACCTGTCGCGCGCGTGGTGCCTGCGCGCCATCGCCGGTGCGCTGTCGCCGGCCGACCCGTTGCGCGCGCGGCTCGCCGAGGCCGCCGACGCCCATGCCGGCGCAGGCCTCGCGCACGTCGCGACGGGCGACTACATGGGCGAGCACTGGCTCGCGACCTTCGCGGTCTACTTGTCGCTCGTGCCGGCGCCGCGATAGTCGGGGCCGAGTGTCGACAGCATCGTGACCGCGAGGATGCACAGGACCGGCGCGATCGCCGCGACCGCCAGCGGGATATGGATCAAGTTGCACACCTTCGGCGCGCCGAACAGAGTCATCACGCCGAGCACCGCCGTGATCGCGATCGTGAACGACCAGCTCGCGCGCGAGCCGCGCATCGACAGCCACGCGAGCACGGGCAGCAGCGAGCCCGCGAGCACGAGCGTCGCGGTCATCACGGACGGCAGGTCGTGCAGCATCGTCTCGGCGCCCGCGAGGAGCGCCGCGCCACCGATGAGGATCGCGAGCACGTGGCCGATGAGGCTCGAGATGTTCGGCTGCTGTGCGGGCGGCATGCCGCTAGCGTAGCACTCACTTCTTGCGCTTGAACAGCGACCCCCAAAAGCCGCGCGTCTTGTCGGGCGGATTGGGCTCGGGCGGGGGCTCGGGCTCGTCGGCGATGATCTCGACGGAGCTGAGCGTCGCGGTGATCGAAGGCTCGAGGTCGCTCGCCGCGCGATATGCCACGCCCGCGCCAGCGAACGCCGGCTCGGCATCGAGCGCCTGCTGCGTCTCCTCGAGCTCCTTCGCGTATTCCTTGCGGAACAACTGGCGGATGAACTGGCGCAGCTCCTTCGGATCGAACCGATAGCCGGCGATCAGCGCGTCGAGGTCGGCCGCGAGCTGCGCCGCGGTCTGGTAGCGGTCGGCGACATCGCGCGCGAGCGCGCGCAGGCTGATCGCGTCGAGCTCCGCGGTGACGCGGCGGTTGAAGTTGCTCGGCGGCGGCACCTCGGCCTTGCGCACCTTTTCCATCAGCGCGAACTCGGTGTCGCCGCGGAACAACTTCTCGGTGGTGAGCATCTCGTGCAGGATGATTCCCGCCGAGAACACGTCGGTGCGCGCGTCGAGCGGCATGCCGCGGATCTGCTCCGGCGACATGTAGCTGAACTTGCCCTTGAGGATGCCGATCTCGCTCGTGAACTTCATCAGCGCCTGCGCGATGCCGAAGTCGAGCAGCTTGACGTCGCCGTCGTAGCTCAGCCGCACGTTCGACGGCGAGACGTCGCGGTTGACGATGTTGAGCGGCCGCCCGTCGGGGCCCGCCAGCGTGTGCGCGAAGTGCAGCCCTTCCGCGATGCGCGCCGCGATGTAGACCGCGTGCGGCACGGGGATGCGCTGCTGCGTCTCCTGGCAGCGCCGCAGCACCTGCGTCAGATCGCGGCCGCCGATGTACTCCATCGCGATGTAGTGGCGGCCATCGGCCTGGCCGATCTCGAGCGTCTCGACGATGCAGCGGTTGCGCAGCATCATCGCGAGCTTGCCTTCGCGGTGAAACATGTCGATGAAGCGCGCCTCGCGCGCGAGCTGCGGGCGCATCACCTTGACCGCGAACAGCTTGCGATCGGCCGATTGCGGGCGCGCGCGATAGACCTCGGCCATTCCGCCGCGGGCGATCAGCCCGAGAAGGTAATACTCACCGAACGGCACCGGATCGTTCGGTGCTCCCGGAGACAACTTCCCTTCCTGAGATGGCCGCTCGGACGCCACCGGGGCGGAACCTACCACGTTACGACGATGCGCTGCCCTGGCTCGATCTGGACCATGCGCTCCTCGGTGCGGGTGCCGGTATCGTCCTTGAGGATCATTTTCAGCTTCCGGCCGTCGGTGGGCACCGCGACCCCGACCTCGGGCGACGTGATGCCCAGATCGATCATCGTCCCCGGCGATTTCGGGTTTTCGAGGGCGATGCGGCCGAACGGGTGCTCCAGCTGATTGGCCACGATCGCCCATCGGAACGTCATCGAGGCCGGCTTGCCCGGCTCGACGGTCGCGTACTCGAACAGCGCCATCTCGTACTTGGGGTTGAAGCACAGTCCCTTGTAGTTGCCAGGCGCGACCACGAGGCCCTTCTCGGGCAACTTGGCCGTGATCCGCTCGCGGTTGAGCCACAGCTCGGTGCACGGCAGCGACGACGACACGAGCAGCGTGCCGAGCAGGTCCTTAGCCTTCGCGAGCTCGGCACGCACGATGTCGGCATTCGCGCCGAACGGGCGCTGCACGAGATAGCGCCGGTAAAACTCGCGTTTGCGATCGGTCGCTCCGAGCTTGTCGTAGGTCGAGCCGAGCTCGCGCAGGAACCCGGGCAGGTCGGGCGCGAGCGCGTAGCCCATGTGGAAGTCGACGAGCGCGTCGCCGTATTGCTTGCGCGCGAACGCCGCGCGACCGGCGGCGAACGCCTCGCGCGCCTCGGGTGCGAGATCGGCGAGCACGAGCTTGTCGGCGAACGGATCGGGCGACGCGGCGAGCCGCTTGGACTCGGCGAGCGCTGCCTGCTTCGCGGCGTCGTCGCTCGCGGCGCCGGCATACGCGGCCCACGCTTCGACGGCTTCTTCGTTCTGGTTCGCCTCGGTCCACATCGCGGCGAGCTGCTTCTGTTCGGCGCTGCCCGGCCCGCGCGCGACGGCCAGCGCCTCGTAAAGCGGGATCGCATGCGCCCAGTCATGCGCCTTCGCCGCCTTCTCCGCCGACTTGACGAGAAACTGCGAGAGCTCCGCCCGCGACTTCGCCGTCGCGACCGTCTGGTACAGCTCGTCGGCGCGCGCGGTCGACATCGCCGCGAGCGCGAGCGTGAGCCCGAAGCCGACGGCGATCCTCACGATCCGCCTCCGCGATCGCGCAGCGCGAGCAGGAGCGGTACGACGACGGCATCGCGTGCCCGTCCGGTCGTGTGTTTGATCGCGATCAAGGTTTCGAGGTCGATGACGCGCACTCGTAGCTCGGGATCGCGATCGGGTCGCACGGGGCGGAATCGAGCGCCTAGCTCGGTCAACACGGCAAGCAAGCGCTCGGCATCGCCTGCATCGCGCCGAGGCACGATCTCGAGATCCTGGGTCGTCACGGGCGCGCCGTGGATCACGGCAGCTGCGCCGCCGACCACGATGAGCTCGACATGGCCATCGAGCAGCGCGCGCAGCAGGCCTTCGAGATCAGCGGTCGGCGGCCGCGGCACGTGCCAAGCGCTCCAGCGTCGCCGCGGATCGGCTGGCGGCGCGTAGTCGTTCTACGAGGGAAAGTGCGAGGTACCAGTCGAGCAGTGTCGTATCGACGTCCGCGACCGCCTCGTCGAGCAGCGCGTCTCGCAGCGGTATCGCACCTCTGGGTACCCTCACGTGACGATCGTAGCACGGCCTACCACGATTACCGGCACGGACGAAGCCGCCGTCTCGTCGAGGTTTCGCGCGATCGGGTGCGTGGTACGGTGGATCTGCGCGGGCAATGCACGCCGTCATTCTCGAACGCAACAAGCTCGTGGGCCGCAAGGTCGCGCGGCAGTTCTTGTCGGTGGGTGCGAGCGCCACCGTCGTGGAAGAGCCCACGCAGGCGACTGCCGCGCTCGCGTCGGGCGCCGACGTGCTGTGCGGCGACGCGTTCGACGGCGACTACATCGCCGAGCACGTGCGCGCCGGCGGCGGCAAGCTGCGCGGCGTGCTGTGGACCGCGGAGCCGGTCAAGCGATCGTTGCGTTACCTTGTCGAGACCTCCGCGATCGATCACGTGCTCGCGCGCCGCGATTTCGATTCGCCGCCGCGCTCGTGGGAGGTCGCGATGATCGCGCGCCGGCTCCGCGATGCGGGACAACCGCCGCCGCTCGCCGCGTACGTCGACTGGGGCTTCACCGCGATGGACTTCGATGTCCGGTCCACGGCCGATCGCGACGCCGCGGTGTCCGGCGTGCAGGAGTTTGTTGGCAAGTTGACAGTACCGAAGCGCGTCGGCGACATGGCCGGCGAGCTCGTTCACGAGCTGGTCATGAACGCGATGTATGACGCGCCGGTCGATCCGTCCGGCCGTCCGAAATACGCGTCCGACCGAAAAGCGGACGTCCGGCTTTCGGACACCGAGCGTCCGGCTGTCCGGCTCGCGTCCGACGGGTCGCGGCTCGTGCTGCAAGTCCGAGATCCGTTCGGGCGGCTCGAGCGCCGGCACGTGTTCGACGGCCTCGCGCGCGGCCTGGCCGGCGGCGAGCAGGATCGCTCGCACGGCGGCGCCGGCCTCGGCCTGGTCGTGTGTCATCATGCGTCGACCGCGCTGTTCTTCGACGTCGCGCCGCGGCGCTACACCGAGGTGACCGCCGTGCTCGAGCTCGATCTCAACTTGCGCGAGCTGCGGACCCAGGCCAAGTCTCTGCATTTCTGGAGCGCCGGGAGCTGATGATGGAAGTTGCACGCAAATCGCAGCCGCAGATCCCGCAACCGCCGCCGCCCGAGGCCGCGCCGCCGAAGCTCGCGATCGAGAAGTTCGCCGACGCCGGCGTCACGCTGCTCAAGTTCACCGGCACGATCGACGAGGCGTTCGACGGCAAGAAGGTCGCGCGCTCGGCGGAAGGTCACACGCTCGTGCTCGACCTCGGCGGCGTGAAGAAGATCTCGTCGTTCGGAATCCGCGAGTGGGTCGACTTCGTCGGCGCCGCGAAGAAGACCGCGGTCGAGCTGCTGCTGATCGAGTGCGCGCCGAAAGTCGTCGACCAGCTCAACATGGTCGCGAACTTCACGGCCGGCGGCCGCGTGTTCAGCTTCTACGCGCCGTTCCGCTGCGACTACTGCGACTCCGAGCACCGCGTGCTGCTCGACCTCGCCAAGGACTACGAAGCGATCCGCTCGATGAAGCTCGCCGATCGCCCGTGCCCGAGCTGCAAAGAGAGCATGTACTTCGACGAGGACGGCTCGACGTACTTCTCGTACGTGCTCGGCCAGGGCCAGTTCGAGCTCGACCCGGTGGTCGTGCAGTTCCTCGCCGCCAAGCTCGACTATCGCGTCGGCACGGTCGACGCGAAGCTGCGCGTCGACAAGCTGATCGAAGGCCGCGCGACCTACCTGCGCCTCACCGGCGATCTCGACAATACGTTTCCGCGCGACAAGCTCGCCGAGGGCCTCGAAGGCACGGTCGTCGTCGACGTGACCGGCGTGGCGCGCGTCGAGCCGGCCGGTGCCGCGGAGTGGCGCGGGTTCGTGTCGCAGGTCGCGCCGCTCGTCGAGCAGATGTACCTGATCGGCGTCGCGCCGACGTTCCTCGAGAGGCTGTGCGGCCGCGACGATCTCGGCGCGAAGTGCCAGGTCGCCGACTTCACGCTCCCCTACGCGTGCGGCACGTGCGGCACGACGACCGCGCAGCTCATCGACGTCACCGAGCACCACGCCGTCATCAAGTTCGCGACGGCGCCCGAGCTGCATTGCCCGCAGTGCAAGTCGGTCATGCAGTGCACGGCGAGCGAAGCGGCGATGACGCTGCTGCCCGTGCTGCCGCTGCCCGAGATCCCGAAGAACCTCGCGCGCACGATCGCCGAGCTGCGCGCGCGCAAGATCGAGAAGCGCAGCACGACGGGCCTCGTCGCGGTGCCGAAGAGCGACGAGCCGCGCCGCTCCGCCGCCGTGCCGATCCTGCTCGGCATCCTGGTCGCCGCCGTGCTCGCGGCCGGCGCGCTGTATTACGTGCGTTCGAACCACACGGTCGACCCCGGGCCGTACGGGCTCGGCCCGGTCGCGGCGAGCAGCGCGGCGGCGCGGCCGGCGTGGATCCGCGCCGAGCTCGCGCCCGGCTCGGCGTCCTGCATCGGCGCCGGCGCACGTATCACGTGCAGCGGCGCGTCGTCGCTGCTCGCGAGCCAGGAGGAGGCGGAGGACGAAGCCGGCGACGCCGCGCTCGAGTCGCTCGCCGCCGAGGCCGGCCGGAGCATCCGCGACCCGGCGTGGAACACCGCGATCCAGGCGCAGCTGGTGCCGGCGCGCGACGCCGCGCTGGCCGCGTACAGCCGCGATCCGCAGAGCACGCAGGCACGCCGCGCCGTCCACGACGGCCGCCGCGCGGTCGCGCACGCGCTCGCGCGCGGTAACGGGCCACAGATCGGCGCGCGCTACTGGGAGGCGTTCGACACGTCCGAAGGCCGGCGCTACATCGCGTTCGCATCGGTCGACGTGCCGGTCGCGCAGCTGCGCGGTGCCGCCGAGGGCTACGCGCAAGCGGCGAGCGCGCTCGGTGCCACCGTGGTCAGCTTCTTCCCCGAGCTCGGCTGGCGGTTCCCGAAGCTCGAGCACGGCGCGGTCGTGACCAAGCTCGAGCACGGCCCGCTGCAAGATCTCGGGCTCGCCGAGCACTACATCGTGCTCGCGATCGACGGCCGCGACGTGATCGATGCTGCGAGCTTCGCGAAGATCGCGAACGAGGAGCACGCGCAGCTCGTCGAGCACGGCGGCCTGCTCCGCCTGCTCGTCCAGACCGACACCGGCGACCCGCGCGAGTTCTCGCGCACGATCCCGGGCAAGCTCGACCCGGCGGCGCCGCGCGTCCGCGACGTTCGCCCGCGCGGGGACGTCCCTCCGACCGGCGGCATCAACGTCTGGGACCGCTTCGGCGGCAACCGCGGCTCCGGTCGCGACGATCCGGCGCAATGACGCGCTGACTACCGGATCGTGAAGTGCGCCGTGGTCACGAGCTTGTCTCCGAGCTTGACCTCGACGCGGTACTTGCCGATCGGCCGAATGGGAGAGCGAGAGCGACCCACGCCGCGATCCCGAATCTGGCGGTGCGCATGCCCCACGCTACATCAACCCACGTGGTGTCGCGGTCGCGCGCGACTTCGGATAACATGCCGGGCAAGGGGACGCCGTGCATCGGCTATCGATCGTGCTTGCCGTGAGCGTCGCGCTGGTCGCGACGCTCGGCGGCTGCGTCGACGATTTCCAGGGATCGAACGTGCAGTTCGATCTGTCGCCGACGACGCCGGTGCAGGCGACGATCGGTGCCACGCCGGGGCCGGGCCAGCTGCCGACCGACGCGCACTTCACGTTCTACGCGTTCGACGAGGGCACCGACGGGTCGGGCAATCCGGTCGGGCGGCTGTACGCGGTCCAGACGTTCGAGATCCATCCGATCGTCGACCTCGGCTCGCCGTGCTTCATCGACGTGCCGCCGCACGTGCCGTTTCCGGGCGTGCACGTCAGCCAGTACGCCGCGCTGGTCGCGGCCCAGACCGGCTACACGTACAGCGCGGCGGGCGGGATCGATCTCGCGAACCCGCCGGCCGGCGCGACGATGGCGCAGATGGTCGAGGCGGCGACCGCGCAACAGCGCATGGACAACATCGCCGCGCTCGGTGGCGGGATGGGCCTCGAGGTCATCTCGTCGGCGTCGACCGCGACGTACCCGGCGGTCGCGGCCGATTGCACCAGTGACGGCATCCCGCCGCCGAGCTGCACCGACGACACGTCGAACCAGAAGCGGCTGCAGCTGTGCCAGAAGTTCTGGCATGACAACCCGAACTACTTCGAGGGCACCGACCGCGTGCTGACCTCGCCGCTGAGCGGCGTCACGCACGGCATGGTCGACGGCATGAACCCGGTGAACCAGGCGCCGGTCGGCGGCGCGCAGTTCTTCGTGCCCGACCACCTCGACTCGTTCACCGGCTACGCGCTGTACACGAATGCCGACGGCGCGCCGGAACCGGGCACGCTGCTCGAGTTCGGCACCACGACGATGGCGACGCGCGGCGTCATCCACGTTCACATGACCAACGCGACGAACGCGGCGATCCAGGCCAACGTCGCGATCTTCCCCGATCTCGACGAGGACAACTCGAGTTTCTAGGAGGCACATGCGAGGACCTCAAACCATCTGCCTCCTGCTCGTCGCCGCGCTCGCGGCCGCGGCGAGCGCGTGTACGAGCACCGACTGCGGTGACGGCACGATCGAACGCGACGGCACGTGTCAGCCCGCCGACGTGACGACCGGCACCGCGATGTGCGGGTCGGGCACGATGCTCGAAGGCAACGTGTGCGTGCCGACGATCATGTGCGATCCGTCGACGACCATGCCGGTCGTCGATTCGATGGGCAACACGATCTGCGTCGGCATCTCGGGCGGCGGCTGCTCGGCGTGCCCGGCACCGTCGCGGACCGATGGCTCGCTGCAGACCGTGTGCGGTCAGATCTACGACTTCGCCACGAACCAGCCGTTCGTCGCGACCGGCGCGACCGGCTCGAAGTGCACGACCGGCGCCACCACCGGCCCGTGCGCGATCGCGATCCAGGCCTACGACGCGATCGCGTTCGCGACCGATCCGATGACGGCGACGCCGCTGACGGTCGGCTCGGCGTGCATCGACGACATGGGTCGGTTCGCGATCGCCGACATCGCGTCGCCGTCGGGCCCGGAGATCGGCCTCGGCATCGACGATATCGCGGGCGCGAACATGGGTCCGCCGGGCGTGACGAACGCGGTCGGCATCGCGCTCGCGAAGAGCGGCACCGGCATGGCCATCACCGGCATCGAGGACTGGATCGTCACCGAGGCGACCACGACGTCGTGGCAGACCACCGGTGGGCCGTCGATCGCGGGCGGCATCTTTGCCCCGGTCTATCGCGCGCACTGCATCGATCCGGGCTGCACCGGTGATCCGCTCGCGAACCAGGCCGGCGCCACGATCACGAAGTCGGGCAATCCGGTGCCGAGCTCGGACTACTACTTCGCCGCCGCCGACACGATGCGCACCACGATCGATGGCTCGGCGACCGCGACCGGCGTGAACGGCACGGGCCTGTTCACGGGCGCGTCGGTCGGCGATGGCCCGGTCTACGGCGGCACCGGCGGCATCACCGACACCGTGAACTGCCAGTGGGGTCAGCTCAACGCGGCCTCGATCCCGGGCATCGTGACGGTCCAGGTGATGCGCAAAACGCACACGTTCGGAAAGACGTGCACCGAGTAGCCGCCATCTGCTTGGTCGTCGCGGCCGCAGGCTCGGCGCATGCCGATCCGACGAGCGGCGTCGATGTCGCGTTGTTTCGCGGCTCGTACGATTCGAACGGCCTGTTCTCGCTCGAGGGCGCGCGCCTGTTGCCGGCGCACGATCTGTCGTTCCAGCTGCTCGTCGATTACGCGCGCTCGCCGATCGACATCGCCGTGCCGGGCATCGGCACCGGCAAGAGCAACATCCTCAACTACCTCGTCATGACCGACATGGCGTTCGGCATGTCGGTGTCCGATCGCGTCGCGATCGGCATCGACGCGGCCGCCTATCGCACCGCGACCGGCCCGGGGTACGGCGAACGCGGCCTGTATGGCGCCGGCGGCGCGGTCGCGAAGGCCTCGACCGGCCTGCTCTCGCTGCGTCCGCTCACCAACCTCGATCCGTCGGCGAGCCCGTCCAACTCGAACGCGTATCTCGGCGACGAGCTCGCCGGCCCGCTCGACGCGCGGCTCGGCCTCAAGGTCTCCCTCTATCGCGACCCGCACCTCGCGGTCGCGGCCGTCGGCTCGGTGTTCCTGCCGTTCGGCGACGAGAACATGCTGCTCGGCGATCGCAACCTCGTGTTCGAGCCCAAGCTCGCGGCCGAGTGGCGGGCCGACCGCGGCGGCACGACGCGCGTGCTCGCGAACGTCGCGATGCGCATCCGCGAGCGCACGGTGCTCGAGAGCTACGACCCCGCGATGCAGACGGCCGACGACGCGCGCGCGTTCCTCGACGTCGGCTCCGAGGTCGTCGCCGGGCTCGGTGGCCAGCTCGAGCTCACGCCGCGCCTGTCGGCGGCGGTCACCGGCCAGGTGTTCGTGCCACTGCCCGACTCGCTCACGTACGGCAGCTGCTACCTCTACAACACCAAGCCGTGCGCCTACGTCGTGTACGCACCCGGTGTGAGCCGCGGCGATCTGACCACGCTGTTCACCGGCGGCATCGACGTGCGGGTGTCGGCTGACGTCAGCGCGAGCCTGATGGTCGGCGCCGGCGAATTCGGTGCGCGCGGCGACGAGGTGCACGTCGCGACCGGCCTGGTGTGGGCGCCCGAGCCCGCCGGCGCCGCACATCCCGGCGCGCACGATCGCGACGGCGACGGCATCCCCGACGACGCCGACAGCTGTCCCGACGACCCGGAGGACAAGGACGGCTTCCAGGACGAGGACGGCTGCCCGGATCTCGACAACGACGGCGACGGCATCCCCGACACGCTGGACAAGTGCCCGAACGATCCGGAAGACAAGGACGGCTTCCAGGACGCCGACGGCTGCCCGGATCTCGACAACGACAACGACGGCATCCCCGACTCGCAGGACAAGTGCCCGAACGATCCGGAAGACAAGGACGGCTTCCAGGACGAGGACGGCTGCCCGGATCTCGACAACGACAACGACGGCTTCCCGGACTCGCAGGACAAGTGCCCGAACGATCCGGAGACCGTGAACGGGTTCGAGGACGAGGACGGCTGCCCCGACGTGCGCCAGACCACCGGCCCCGAGGAGCGTACCGACCGCATCGATCTCAAGGGCCAGCCGATCACGTTCGGCCGCGACGGCAAGCTGACGCCGGCCGCGCGCACGCTGCTCACGCAGGTCGCCGCGATCATCAAGGCGCGCAAGCTCAGCGTGCGCGTCGAGGTGCACGTGCCGCTCGGCGTGAAGTCGGCCGCGCCCGCGGTCGTCGTCGCGCAGAAGCGGCGCGACAAGGTCACGGCCCAGCGGCGTGCCGCGCTGATCCTCGAGTTCCTCGTCGGCCAGGGCGTACCGCAGGCGCAGGTCCAGGCGGTCGGCGTCGGCAGCGATCGCCCGCTCGGCACCACCAACCCGTCCGATCCGATCAACGATCGGGTCGACTTCATCAAGGCGCAGCAATGAGGCGCGCCGTGCTCGTGCTCGTCGCGTTGACCGGGGTTGCACACGCCCAGCCGGCGAACGACATCGAAGTGCCGTCGGTGGTGATCGAATCGGGCAACGCCGCCGAGAATTCGGCTGCCGACGAGGCGCTCGATCTCGCGAACATCGTGCAGTCGGCGGCGAAGGGCGTGACGACCGTACAGGAGGCGCCCGCGATCGTCACGGTCGTCACCGCCGACGAGATCCGCGATCGCCAGTTCCAGGATCTGAGCACGCTGCTCGACACCGTGCCGGGCTGGTACGACGTCGGCATCTATCACTCGAACTTCGACACGCCGCTCGTGCGCGGCCAGGTGCAAGCCGTGCAGTTCCTGCACGACGGGCTGTCGCTGTTCGATCCATTCGTGAATGTCCCGTCGATCAACAACTCGCAGCCGATGGAGCTCATCAAGCGCGTCGAGATGATCACCGGCCCAGGCGGCGTGCTGTGGGGCTCGAACTCGTTGCTCGGTATCATGAACGTGATCACGAAGGACGCCGAGGACGTCGAGGGCGTCGAGATGGGCGCGACCCTCGGCGACGCGCCCGGCGACCGCAATTACGCGCGCGCGTACGTCATGGCCGGCAAGTCAGATCTGCTCGGTGGCAAGGTCAAGGTGTTCGCGCACGCCAGCGTGCAGACCGATCAAGGCCCGGCGCTCGAGAATCCGATCCTCTACTTCCACGATCCGCTGCCGCAGCCGAACTCGCCGAACCAGTACGGCCCGCTCCAGACCACCGACGAGAAGCAATCGCTCGTCGTCACGCTCGACGGCAAGATCACGTACGACAAGTTCCAGCTGCGGCTGTTCGCGCCGTTCGGCTCGCAGTACAAGCCGATGGGCCTGTCCGGCGAGCCGGTGCGCGACACCTGCGCGATCACCGCGCCGGGCATGTCGAACACGCCGAACGATCCGACGTGTGCGTCGAACCTGAACCGGAGCGACCAGTTCGATCGCTACGCGGTCGCCGAGTACCGGACGCGCTTGGCCGGCGATCAGGCCGGCCTGACCGCGCGCGTCTACGCCCAGCAGTTCGTGCGCAACTTCGATCCGCTCCAGGTGCTCGCGCCGTCGCTGCTCGCGCCCGGCGGCCTCTCGTTCACGGGTGACCTCACGAGCTATCGCGCCGGCGGCTCGATCGACGGCGACATCGAGGTGGCGCGCTCGCTGCGCGTCCTGTACGGCGGCGAGGGCTTCAACGAATGGGAGCCGGGCTCGAACGCGACGTTCTCCGCGCCGACCGATCTGACGCGGCTGCCGATCTTGTGCCCGCGCATCTGGGACCCGGTGAAGCTGGAGCCGGTGCCCGTGCCGGGCTGCTCGATCCCGTTCGCGTACTCGGCAGACCGCACCGTGTTCGGCGCGTACGTCGATCCACAATGGCGGCCGAACAAGCAGCTGATCTTCGACGTCGGCGCGCGCTTGCAGGCGGCGCCGTCGGCGCTCGGCTCGCTGAGCTACCCGCTCGACGCGACGTACGCCGGCACGATCGTCTGGAACTTCATCACCAACTGGCACTTGAAGCTCAACGTCGCGCAGGGCTTCCGGCCGCCCGTGTTCAACGACACGAGCTCCAACGGCGAGGCCGTGCAGATCGCCGGCAAGCCGCAGCTCAACGTCGAGAAGTCGACCGCGGCGCAGGCCGAGATCAACGCGCGAATCTTCAAGGGCGACCGCCGCATTCGCGAGCTCTCGTTCCGCGTCGACGGCAGCTACACGTACCTCCAGAACCTCATCCAGGTCGAATCGGGCGGCTATGCCAACACCGGCGAGCGCGGGCTGTACTCGCTCGAGTTCCTCGGCAAGCTCTACGTGCAGGGCGGCCATCGCGTCGAATTCGGCTACACGTACCTGTACGGCATCACCTCCGACGAGGGCGTGCTCGTCAACCTGCCGCAGAACTGGTTCAACCTCGCGACTGTATTCAACCTCATCGACGGCAAGCTGTCGGCGACGACGAACTTGAAGATCGCGGGCTCGGCCGAGGATCCGAACCGGCTCGCGGAGTATCGCAACCTGACCCTGATGACCCCGCCGGTCTCGGTCGCAGCGACCGACCTGGTGCTCGATCGCCTGCCGCCGATCGCCGAGCTGTCGGTCGGTGTCACGTACCAGCCGGCCAAGAAGCTGTCGTTCCGCGCCACGCTCTACGACGCGCTCGCAGGCCACTATTACCAGCCCGACGCGTTCTTCAGCTACGAACCGCACCTGGAGTACTTGCCGAATCCCTACGCGGGCATGCGGGCGTACCTCTCCGCCTTACTCCAGTACTAATGATATGATCGGACACGCTGGTGTCGAAGCGGCGCGTCCTCGCGATCTCCTCCGACCTCGATCAGCTCCGCCGGATCGTCTCGACGCTCGAGAAGGCCGGAGCCGAGGTCGATGCCGCGCGCAGTCCGAGCGCGATCGCGGGCGAGCTCATCCCGCACCGCTACATCTTCTTCGCGCCGGAGAGCGGCAACGTCGACGAGATCTCGCCGCTCGTGCCGCGGCTGCGCGACCGCGCGCACGTCACGATCGTGACGCCGAAGGCCTCGCTCGGCGACCTGACCGCGTATCTGCGCGACGACCGCATCAACCACGTCGTGGTCGGCGAGGAGCTCGATCACGGCGTGATGGTGACCGCGCAAAAACTGCTGACCGGAGACATCTTCGGCATCGAGAAGTACCTGCCGGCCGGCACCGAGGTGCACTACGCGCGGCTGCGCGATTTCGAGGGCCGCGGCAAGGCGATCGACACCGTTCTCAATTTCGCCGAGGAGGCGAAGATGCGCCGTCAGGTGCGCGGCGCGATCGGCTCGGTGTGCGAGGAGCTGCTGATGAACGCGCTCTACGACGCGCCGGTCGACGCCGAGGGCAAGTCGGTGTTCGCCGACGTCGATCCGCACGACCGCACGAGCGCGCGCTCGCCGCGCCCGGTGTCGATCCGCTACGCGGCGACCGACGACATGTTCGCGGTCGCGGTGCGCGACCGGTTCGGCCGGCTCGCCAAGAACACGATCCTCTCGTACATCGACAAGTGCATCACGTCGCCGAACCAGATCGATCGCAAGACCTACGGCGCGGGGCTCGGGCTGTATCTCGTCGCGAACGCGGCGGCGACCTACGTCGTCAACGTCGCGTACGGGATCGCGACCGAGGTCGTGTGCACGTTCGATCGCGGTGCGAAGGCACCGCTGCGCCTCGTCGGCGTGTTCGTGCACCCGGGCGGCTCCGACATGCTGAAGCACGGACCCGAGGCGGAGTCGCAGGATCGCCCGGTGACGGAGCCGGAGTCACCGAATGGCTGAGCGGCAGTTCGGGCCCTACCGGCTCGTTCGCCAGATCGCGGTCGGGGGCATGGCCGAGATCCACCTCGCGAAGACCAAGGGCATCGCGGGCTTCGAGAAGTATGTGGCGCTGAAGATGATCCACCCGAACTTCGCGGAGGACGAGCAGTTCATCCAGATGCTCGTCGACGAGGCGAAGATCGCGGTGCAGCTCAACCACGGCAACATCGCGCAGACGTTCGACCTCGGGCGCGTCGGCGACACGTACTACATCACGATGGAGTTCGTCGACGGCGCGGACATGTACAAGCTGCTCCGCCGCGCGTCGGAGATGGACATCGAGCTGCCGCTCGACGTCTGCGCGTTCGTCGGCAAGGAGATGGCGTCGGCGCTCGACCACGCGCACCGCAAGAAGGATCACGGCGGCAAGAGCCTGGGCATCGTGCACCGCGACGTGTCGCCGCAGAACGTGCTCGTCAGCTATGCGGGCGAGGTCAAGCTCGTCGACTTCGGCATCGCGAAGGCGACGATGAAGGCCAAGCAGACCGCGGCCGGCGTGATCAAGGGCAAGTACTACTACATGAGCCCGGAGCAGGCGTGGGGCGACGCGATCGACTACCGCTCCGACATCTTCTCCGCGGGCATCGTGCTGTACGAGATGATCGTCGGGCAGATGCTGTACCTCGAGGAGGATCTGCATCGGCTGCTCGACATGGTCCGCAAAGCGGACATCGCGCCGCCGTCGACGTTGCGCCGCGGAGTGCCGCCGCAGCTCGAAAAGATCGTGATGCGCGCGCTCCAGAAGAATGCGGCGGATCGCTACCAGAGCGCGTCGGATCTGGCGTCGGACCTCGAGCGGTTCCTGCACGCGTACTCGCCGGTGTTCACCGCGGCGAAGGTCGCGCAGCTGATCAAGCGCGTGCTCGGCGAGCCCGAGGAGATTCCGGAATACGAGATCGAGCTGCGCGACGGGCCGGGCGGCACGGTCAACCCGTCCGAGCTCGTGCACGAGAAGGACGAGATCCGCGACGAGAACAGCGTGATCTTCCGGGTCGCCGATCTGAAACCGAAGGACCCCGAGCCCAAGCAGCGGCCGTCGCCGCTGGCGTCGGGCGGCCGCGTCACGCGCCAGGCCGATATCAAGGACGTCGCGCCGCCGCCGAGCAGGGTCCCCGCGATCGCGAAGGGCTCGTCGCCGCCGGCGCGCGCGCCGATCAGGTCGCGGCAGCCGAACGAGGATACCCGCGAGGTCAACCCGGCGGTGCTCGACGTCAAGACGCCGGTCGGTGCGGGTGCGTGGGAGCACGACGGCGAGCCGACGCTCGGCGGCGAGCTCGACAACATCGCCGAGAGCACGGTGATCACGCAGACCGCGCCGGGCGGCGGTTTCATGATGGACATCGCGAGCGAGGAGGGCGTCGACGCGACGATGATCAGCGCCGGGCCTCCGGTCGCGCCCGACGGTGGCGACGGCACGATGGAGCTCGACACGGGCGACGCGATCGAGGACGAATCGACGTTCTCGACCTCGAACGAAGATGGCCCGACGGTGCGGCGCGATCCGATGCGCAAGGTGTCGGGCAAGCGCGCGCCGGCACCCGCGGCGCTCGCCGCGAAGATCCACGCGCCGGCGGTGAGCGAGCTGCGCAAGCCGCGCGCGTCGCGCAAGACGCCGGCGAGCGGCGCGCCGAACGTGCTGCAGGCGATGATCGGCGCCGCGCCCGCCGAGCCGATGCCGGTGCCGGCCTCGCGGTCGACGCGCAGCGAGGACTCGTCCGCGTCGACGCTGCCGCAGCAGCCGTCGCCGGTGGCAGGGCGCGCGCTCGCCGCGACGGCGCACGCGACCGCGCCGACGATGCAGCACCAGGTTCCCGAGCTGCCGCCGCAGCCGGTCCACAACGGCCAGCAATACGCCACCGACGCGTCGGGCCTGCCGCTCGCGCTGCCGATGCAGCCGCACCAGCCGATGCCGGCGCAGCAGCAGCCGCCGTACGCGATGCAGCCGCAGCCGGCGCCCTACGGCTACGCGCCGTATCCGCAGACGCCGCCGCAAGGCATGCCGTACGCGCATCCGCAGACGCCGCCGCAGGGCATGCCGTATCCGCATCCGCAGACGCCGCCGCAGGGCATGCCGAACGTGACGCCGGGCGCGTTCTATCCGAACCCGATGCATCCGTTCGGTCCGCCGCCGCAGCCGACGTCGCTCACCGGTCAGATGCGGCTGCTCGAGGCCGAGGAGATGCCGTCGCAGTACCGCGTGCAGCGCGGCGGTCGCTGGATCCTGCTCGTGCTCGCCGGCATCGCGGCCGTTTCGGTCGCCGGCGGTGTGACGTTTTTCATCATGCGGGCGAGTCGGGACAGCGCCCCTCCGGTGGGGACGATTCGCGTCGCCTCGAACCCACCGGGCGCAGAAGTTTCGTATGACGGCCAGCGGCTCGCCGGCATCACGCCGATGACGATCGACGCGGTCCCGCCGGGCACCCGCCACGAGATCCAGGTCACCTATCCGCGCCATCAGCCGTACGTCGAGACCGTCGATATCCCCAAGCAGGGCGGGGAGGTAGCGATCACCGCCGGGCTGAAGGAGCTGATGGGCAAGCTCGTCATCAACACGGTGCCGGCGGGCGCCGACATCTATATAAACGGCCAGCCGCGCGGGCACACCCCTACCACGATCTCCGACATCGACATGGACTCGGCCAAGAAGCTCGAGCTCCGGTTGAAGGGCTACCAGGACTACGAGATGGAGCTGCAGTGGCCGGCGAACGGCGAGATCGATCTCGACCGCAAGCTCGTACATTAGTCGGAGTATCATTATCTCGTGCGCATTCTCGGGCTCGTGCTTGTCAGTGTTGTCGTTGGCTGCGGACATCATCACGAGGGCGCGACCGATGCGGGATCGGGTCCCGCCGATGCCTGCACCGACAACCTCGCGTGCTTCCAGTACGACTGCTCGCTGAAGAACCTGCCGCCGACGAGCGTGTCGGGCACGGTCTACGCGCCGAACGGCACGCTGCCGCTGTACGGCGTGAACGTCTACGTGCCGGAGAGCGATCCGGGGCCGCTGACGCAGGGCGTGTCGTGCGATCAATGCGCGGCGGGTTTGCCGGGCGGCGCGTTCGTGCAGACGACCACCGACGAGGCCGGCCACTTCGAGCTCGACAACATGCCGGCGACGACCGGCGTGCCGCTCGTGATCCAGGTCGGCAAGTGGCGGCGCCAGCTCGCGCTGCCCGCGGTCGCCGCGTGTCAGGACTCGCCGGTCGACGTCGCCGACACGACGCTGCCGAAGAGCCGCACCGATCTCACGCCGAATTCGACCGGCGTCGACCTGCCGAAGATCGCGATCTCGACCGGCGATGCCGACGCGCTCGAGTGTCTCGTGCTGAAGCTCGGGATCGATCCGAAAGAGATCTCGAGCAGCACCGGCTCGGGGCAAATCAACCTGTTCACCGACAAGAGCAGCCCGGGCGTCGGCGCGTCGACGTTCGCCGCCGGCTGGGCGGGCGGCACCGATCCGATGACCGACTCGGCGACGCTGTGGGGCAGCACGACGAACCTGTCCGCCTACGACATCCTGATCTTGTCGTGCGAAGGCGATCAGTACCCGGCGACGAAGCCGCAGGCCGCGCTGCAGGCGGTGCACGACTACGCCGGCATCGGCGGCCGCGTGTTCGCGTCGCACTGGCACAACATCTGGATCGGCGGCGACGACACCAACGCGATGCACGGCCTGCCCGACTGGGAAGCGGTCGCGACGTTCAACTTCGGCGGCAACCCGCCCGACGATCCGCTGCACGCGACGATCGACGAGACCGACAACCCCAAGGGCATGTCGTTCGCGACGTGGATGGTGAACGTGATGGGCTCGGCGATGCGCGACGACGTGCTCGTCAGCGCACCGCGCGACACGTGCACGAGCGTCGACGAGACCAAGGGCGAGCAGTGGGTGTTCCTCGACACGACCGGCGCCAGCGGCAGGCACTACGCGAGCACGATGAACTTCCAGTTCACGACGCCGCAGGACGCCGATCCGTCGATGCGCTGCGGCAAGGTCGTGTTCTCGGACATGCACGTGTCGGCGGACTCGACGTCGACGCCGGGCACGCCGTATCCGGGTGGTTGCTCGTGCGAGCTCGTCGGCGGCGCGCACGATCCGCTGTGCACGATGCCCAAGCCGCTGACCGCGCAGGAAAAGGCACTCGCGTTCATGTTCTTCGATATCGCGTCGTGCGTCGGAACGATCCAGTAGCGGCGTGATAGGCTGAGCCGCCATGGTGCAAGCAGCAGCGAGGCCGCAAGCGGCCGGAGAGATCACGACCCTCCTCGGGCGCGGTGCGACGTTCGAGGGCAAGCTCACGTTCGACGGGACGGTTCGCATCGACGGCCGGTTCAAGGGCGAGGTGTTCTCCGATGACACGCTGGTGATCGGCGAGGGCGCGCATGTCGAGGCCGAGATCGACATCGGCGAGGTGATCATCCAGGGCACCGTCGTCGGGAACATCAAGGCCAAGCGCTCGATCGAGATCCACGCGCCAGGCCGCGTGAAGGGCGACATGCACACGCCCGTGCTCCAGATCGACAAGGGCGTCGTGTTCGAAGGCCGCTCGTTCATGGAAGCGGCGACGGCGGGCACCGGTCGCGCGGGGAGCGCACCGGCGGCAGCGCCGCCTGCCACGCCGAAGCCGACACCGGTGAAGTAAGCTCGGGGAGTGAGGCTCCTCGTCGCGGCGGTGATCGCGGTGTGTGCGACGCACGTCGCGTTCGCCGATCCGCCGAAGCCGTGGGCGGCGGGAGTTTCCGCGGAGAATCAGAAGCAGGCGCTCGCGCTGTACGACGCCGGCAACAAGCTGTTCGCCGACGACAACTACAAGGACGCGCTCGACCAGTACAAGGCCGCGCTCGCGTTCTGGGACCACCCGGCGATCCACTACAACGCCGCGGTGTGCGAGTTCAACCTCGGCCGCGACGTCGCGGCGTACGACGACGTGCTCGCCGCGATGAAGTTCGGCGCCGACGCGATCGGCGCGAGCCACTTCAAGCAGGCGCAGACGTACAAGGACACGCTCGAGAAGCGCGTCGCCGAGCTGCAGGTCCGCTGCAACCTGGCCGACTGCGACATCCATCTCGACGGCGCCGCGGTGGTGACCGGCGCGACGCAGCGCGTGACCGCCGGCGAGCACGAGGTGGTCGCGACGAAGCCGCGGTTCGAGACCAAGACGACGAACGTGAAGGCGCCGCCGATCGCGCTCGCGCCGGGCAAGCCGACCGTGCTCGTCGTCGAGCTGCACTTGCTGCCGGCGGAGCGCACGCTGGTGCGGCGGTGGAGCACGTGGAAGCCGTGGGCGCTGGTCGCAGGCGGCGCGGCAGCCGGGATCGCGGGCGGATTACTCGCGTGGCACGGGCTGTCGGATCGCGACGCGTACGACGCGTACTACGCGCGCGAGTGCACGATGCAGGCGTGCTTTCCGTCGCCGTCGCGCGTGCCGCCGGGCTGCACGAATTGCAGCGTGGTGCCCGCGAGCCGACTGGATCTGCTGCGCAACGGGCGCCTCGAGTACTACGCGGGCGGCGGCGCGGTGATCGCGGGCGTCGCGGCCATCGCGATCGGCGTCGTGATGGTGCGCGGCAACGAGCCGCATTACGAGTCGCTGCAGGTCGCGCCGGTGGTCGGTGCGGATCGAATCGGCGC
Source organism: Kofleriaceae bacterium (assembly GCA_036490935.1). GTDB lineage: Bacteria > Myxococcota_A > Polyangia > Haliangiales > Haliangiaceae > JABFXX01. The sequence continues at coordinate 121,021 of DASXCY010000132.1, forward strand.
GGCTATTTCAGCTCGGTGGTGATCTTGCCGAGCTTCTCGTCCTGCTTGCGCTGCGCGTCCTGACGCTGCTTGTCGAGCAGCTTGCGCTCGGTGTCGGCGGTCTTCTGCGCGGCCTTCGCCTGCTTTTGCGCGACGGTGCGCTCGCTGTGCTCGCTCTCGTACTTCGCGAGGTTGGCCTCGGCAGCCGCGGCGTTGCGATCGGCGAGCGTGCGCGCGGACTCGGCGGCCAGCCGCGCCTTGTCGGCCTCGTGTTGCGCCTGTTCGGCCTCGCGCTTGCGCTGCTCGGCTTCGCGCTGCGAGGTCTGCGCCGTGGCCTTCTCCTCGAGCGCCTGCTGCTCGGCGTTACGGATATGGACGAGCGCGACGCCGCCGGCGACGATCACCGCGCCGAGAAACGCGAGCGTACCGATCACGATGCCGCGCCGGATGCGCGACGCGCGCGTCGCGAGCGCGAACACGGCGTCGAGGAACTCGCGCTCGCGCGGCGGCAGCTCGCCATGATAGCGCGCGCGCCACAGCCGTGCCTCGGTCATCGCCTCGCCGCGCCACAGCAGGCCGGCCGCGCGGCCTTTCTGATCCCATTGCTTCGCGGCGGCGCGGATCTGCGCGAGGTACGCGGCGTCGTCATGATTCTCGTCGAGCCAGCGCTGCAACGTCGGCCAGCTGCCGATCAACGACTCGTGGACGAGCTCGACCGAGCCTTCGGCCTCGCCGCGCGTCTGCACGACGAGCAGGCGTTCCTCGACGAGCCGGCCGACGATCCGATCCACATCCGGCGATAGCTCGCGCAGCTCGGCGGTCTCGACGACCGCGCGCGTGCGCTCCGGCGTGACGAGCCGCTGGAAGATCGCGCGCACGAGCTTCTGATCGGGCGCGGGAAATGCGGCGAGGACCTCGTCGGCGTGCGTCGCGAGCGCGCCGGCGACGCCGCCCATCGCGACGTAGGCCTCGCCGGTCAGCACGCGGCGCTGGCGGTCGCGCTGGTCCCACAGGCGCGACGCGGTGAACTGCAGCAGCGGCAGTGCGCCCGGAGTCGCCTGCAGGGTGTCGAGCATCGCGTGCACGACGCCGGGCTCGAAGCCAAAGCCGAGCGTCTCGAGCGGCTGCACGAGCGCCTGCTCGAGGCCGGTGCGGCCGAGCGGCTGCAGGAATGCGAGGCCGCGCGTCAGCTCGGCGACGAACGCGCGATCCTCGGCGGCGCGATCGAGGAAGTCGGAGCGCATCGACACGAGCACGCGCAGCGGGCCCGACGGATCGTCGCCGGCGCCGGCGAGGCAAGCGGTGAACGCGAGCCGCTCCGCCGGATCGGGCACGAGCGTGTACAGCTCCTCGTGCTGGTCGACGAACAGCAGGATCTGGGTGCGCTTGCGGCGAGCGCGGGCACGCAGTCGCGCGCCGAACGTGCCGGGCTCGGCGCGCAGCCGCGCGACCGGATCGCCCGCATCGACGAGCGGATCGCTGTCGCGCGTGTCGCGCAGCCCTTCGAGCGCGCCGGCGAGCGCGGCGAGCGGCGCGCGCCCCGGCCGCACGATCAACACCTCCCACGGCTCGCCGGCGGCCTTGAGCGCGGGCACCACGCCGGCCCGCACGAACGACGACTTGCCGACGCCGCTCGGGCCGACGACGGCGACGAGCGGATGATCGCGCAGGCGCGCGACCATCGCGGTGACGTCCTGCGCGCGCCCGAAGAACCGGTTCGCGTCGGCCTCCTGAAACGCGTGCAGGCCGGGATACGGGCTCTCGTCGGCGACCAGGTTGCGCCCCGCGCGCATCGGCAGCAGCGGCTCGAGATCGGCGAGCAGCGCGTCGGCGCTCGCGTAACGCTCCGCCTTCGTCTTCGCGAGGCAGCGCGCGACGGCCTGCAGCAGCCGATCGGGCAAGCCGGGCGCGTCGTCGGCGAGCGCGGGCATCGGCTCGTCGAGCGCGGCGGCCGCGCCGAGCAGCCGGCCTTGCGTCACCGGATCGAGAGGATGTTTACCGGCGAGCAGCTGATACAGGATGATGCCGACCGCCCACAGGTCGCTGCGATGGTCGACCTCGTCGGTGCCGAGCTGCTCGGGCGACATGTACGGCAGCGTGCCGACGAACGACGTGCCCGGTTCGGTCGCGGCGCGTTCGCCGTACAGCTTCGCGACGCCGAAATCGAGCACCTTCACCGTGCCGGTCGCGGTGACGACGATGTTGTCGGGCTTGAGGTCGCGATGCACGATCGCCTCGGCGTGGGCGCGGGCGAGCGCCTTGACGACCGGCACGATCAGCTCGATCGCGCGGCCGGCCGGCAGCCGCTTGCCGTCGGCGAGCTGCGCGAGCGTCGTGCCCTCGACGTACTCGAGCACCATGTACGGCAGCCCGAGGTACTCGTCGACGCCGTAGATCGTGACGATGTGCTCGTGCTGGAATCGCGCGGTCGCCTGCGCCTCGACGAGGAAACGCTCGAGGAACTTCTTCGACTTGCCGCCGAGCAGGAACTTGATCGCGACCCGCCGGCCGAGCCGGTTATCGCGCGCGAGGAACACCTGGCCCATGCCGCCGCGCCCGAGCTCGCGGATCAGCTCGTAGTGCTCGATGCGCAGGCCCGGTCCGAGCTGGAGCTTCTGCACGGTAGTGTCTTCGCCGCCGCCTTCGGGACGGCGCGAATCGATGACGGTGCGGTCGATCTTCGTCATTGGTGGATCCGCGCGACGAGCTCGTCGAGCTCGGCGTAGAGCGGCGCGACATCGCGCGGCGCGTGCGCGCGATCGCGATCGAGCGCGGCGAACAGCGCGCGGAACGCGTCGGCGAGCCGGCGCTGCAGCACGTCGACGATCGCGGTCATCGCCGCGAGCCGCTTCTCCGATTCGCTGTCGGGATCGAGCGAGACCTCGACCTCCGACTCGAGCATCGCGAGCTCGAGCTCGCGCTCCGACAGCTCGTTCTGCACGGCGTCGACGTCGTCGATCGGCTTGCCGAGCTGACCGGCGAGATCGAGCATCACCTGGCGGATCTGGCTCGTCAGCGCTTGCTCGAGATCTGACGTCGGCGACGCGGTGAACAGCCGCGGCTGCGATTTCCGCGTGGGCACGTGCGGCAACGCGGCGACGAGCTGGCCGAGCTCGCGCGCGACGCGGTCGGCGTTCGGCCGATCGATCTCCGCCTTCGCGACGCACGCACGGACGAGCTCGTCGAGCGCGCGCGGGATGTCGACGCCGGCACACCGCGTGGCGAGCGGCTCGGGCTGCTCGTTCGCGTGCGCGTACACGAGCGCGATCGCCGGGCGCGGTCGGAACAACGGCGCGCCAGACAGCGCGAAGTACGCGATGCCGCCGAGCGCGTAGACATCGGCTGCCGGACCGACCTGCGACGTCGAGCTTTGCTCGGGCGCCCAGTACAGCGGCGAGCCGAGCACCTGCTGATCTTCGGTCAACCGTGTCAGGCCCTCGTCGGCGACGATCTTCGCGAGCCCGAAGTCGATGATCTTCGCGCGCGCCGGATCGCCGCCGTCGAGCAGCACGTTCGTCGGCTTCAAGTCGCGATGGACGACGCCTCGTGCGTGCGCGTAAGCGAGCGCGGCCGCGAGCTGCGCGAGCAACCGCGCGGCATCGCTGACCGACAGCGGTCCGTCGGCGTGCACCGCGGACTGCAGATCCGGCCCGGCGACGTACTCCATGCCGAGATAGAGCTCGCCGGTTTCGGTGCGTCCGGCGTCGAGGATGCGCACGATGCCGGGGTGGTGCAGGCGGCCGAGCGCGAGCGCCTCGCGCCGGAATCGCCCCGCGGTCTGCGCGGTCGCGCGATCGGCGCGCACGACCTTCAACGCGCGCAGCGTGCCGTCGGCAGCGCGCGCGAGATAGACCTCGCCCATGCCGCCCGTCCCGAGCGGACGGACGATCTCGTGGCCGTCGAGGAGCTGGCCGATCATCCCTCACGATCAGAGTATCGGCGCTGGCGGACGAGCGCCAGCTTGTGCGCGAGCGGCTCGACCGAGGGATGCGAGCCGTAAGTCGGCAGCAGGTCGTCGACGACGCGCTCGAGGGCGTCGTATGCGCCCTTGACAGCGTCGAGAGAGGTGGTGCGCAGCGCGCACACCGACGCGAGCCCCTGCTCGAGCGCGCGCAGGCGATCGGCATCGGCGGCGGCGGCGGCGAGCCGCGTCTCGAGCTCGCGCAGCGCGTCGTCGAGCTCGGGCGCCGGGACCGACTCCGCGGCGAGCTGCAGCTCGCCGCGCGCGAACCGCAGCGTGCGTTCGCGATCGCCGACGGTCTCGCGCACCGCCTCGGCCTCGTGCTCGAGCGCATCCTGCGCCGCCTCGCAGCGGGCGAGCGTCTGCTCGTTGTCGCGCAGGTACGCGACGCCGGTGACGAGCCGCGTCGTGATCGCGCCGGCATCGAGCATCGCCTCGGCGAGCTGGCGCAGCGCGCCGCGCGCCAGACCGTACTCGGCCGGCTGAGGCGGCAGCTGATCGGGCGCGCGCTCGACCGGCACGAAGTGGCGGCGGCGATCGGTCTTCGGCTGCGGATAGCCGGGCACGCGGCGCAGCGCTGCATACAGCTCTGCAGCGGTCTGGAAGCGCTCGTTCGGCTTCTTCGCGAGGCAGCGCGTGACGACCGCGTCGAGCTCGGGCGGGATGCCGGCCTCGGGGCGCGCGGTGCTCGGCACCGGCGGCTCGCGCGTGACATGCGCGTGCAAGACGGCATTGGAGTCGCCGATGAACAGCGGCGCGCCGACGACGAGCTCGTACGCGATGCAGCCGATCGAGTACAGGTCGCTGCGCGGATCGTCGCCGATGCCCATCGCGCGCTCGGGCGCCATGTAGCGCGGCGTGCCCCAGATGACGTTCGTCGAGCTGAGCTGGGCGCTTTCGGCGAGATCGGGCGCGACGATCTTCGCCATCCCGAAGTCGAGCACCTTCAGTGTCTCGTCGGGCCCGACGACCATGAGATTGCCGGGCTTGAGGTCGCGATGCACGACGTCGCGCGAGTGCGCGTGGTGCACGGCATACGCGAGCTGGCCGAGCAGGTGCAGCGTGCGCGGCACGGCGAGCACGCGCTCGCGGCGCTGCAGCTGCAAGATCGACGGCCCGTCGGCGTATTCCATCGCGAGGTAGAAGCGGCCGTCCTCGAGGCGCCCGAAGTCGTAGATCGCGACGATGTTGGGATGGCGCAGCCGATTGACCGCGCGCGCCTCGCGCCGGAACCGCGCGACGAACTGCGGATCGCGCGCGAGCGACGCCATCAAGATCTTCACCGCCTCCTTGCGCCCCGCGGCGATGTGGTCGGCGAGGTAGACCTCGCCCATTCCGCCGCGGCCGAGCTCGGCCAGGATGCGCCAGCGATCGTGAAGCATCGTTCCGATCATCAGCAGGCACCGCCGATCCTATCACTGGCATAATGAGCGTATGCGAGGGATCGCGGGCCCGGCGGCGCTGCTGCTGTCGTTGGCTGCATGCTTCCAGGCCAACACGACCTACTGCCCGCAAACCGGGGCGGAGTGTCCGGACGGCCTCGCCTGTGCGCCGGCGCCCGTCTTCTGCGGGTCGGCTGCGAACGTCGCGGCGTGCGCAGGCAAAGCAACGTACACCTCGTGCGCGAACGATCAGGTTTGTATCAGCGCCGTTTGCACACCTTGCACCGACGACATCGAGGGTTGCGGTAGCGCTGGCTGGAATCCGATGACGTCGGCCAGCGAGCCGCTCAACGCGGTCTGGGTCGCGGGCGTCGGCGATGCCTATGCGGTTGGCCAGAAGGCGATGTTGCTCCACTACGACGGATCGACCTGGAGTGCGCCGTCACTGCCCACGTTTTCGCGCGATATCAGCCTCAACTCGGTGTGGGGGACCGACTCCAACAACGTGTTCGCCGTGGGCGATGGTGGAGTGGTGCTGCACTACGACGGCAACTGGATCGTCGATAGCTCGTGGTCATATCCGTTCGCCGCGGTGTGGGGCACGGCGGCGACCAACGTCGTGGCCGTCGGCAACATGACGGGGCGCGGCTTTGTTCGTCGATTCGATGGCCAGACGTGGACGACGGACATCATCCCGAGCGCACCCGCGCTCTACGCTGCGGGGGGCACTGGCCCGGATGATATCTATGCAGTCGGTGCGGGCGGCACGATCCTGCACTACGACGGCGCGACGTGGTCGACACTGGCCGGCTACGTGATGAGCGCCCCCGACTTGTACGGCGTGTGGGGCGACGCGAGCACGGGCGAGACGTACGTCGTCGGCGGTGGTGGGACGTCGCCGGGCCTGGTTGTTCGCTACCACGACGGAGCTCCAACGCCGGAATGCCCGCAGTGCAACACGTTGCTTCGCACGGTGTGGGGAAACGGATCCGGTGAAGTGTTCACCGGCGGCAGCGCGGTCTTGGCCAGCACCTCGGACGGTCAGAGCTGGACGACTTTCACGACCGTGCCGGATGCGAGCGCCGACGTATTCGGCATCGCGGGAAGCCAAGGTTCTCCGGCCGTGCCCGTCGACGTGTTTGCGGTAGGCGCGAACGGGGTGATCTGGCACTACACAGGGCCCTGAGCTACGGACACGTCCCCGCGATCAAGCTGGTCTGCGCGAACGAGCTCGGAACCCCGTCGAGGAACGCGTTGTTCACTTGAACCGCGATCGCATCGAGTGTCGGAATGTCGCCGTAGCTCGAGCTGCCGCCGCCGAGCAACGCGTTGACCGCGGTGAGCAAGTCAGAGACGTGCGCGCCGTTCAGCGCAGGTGCGCTACTCACACTGCACAGCGTCAGCGAGCCGAGCGGGATTCCGGCCGTCCCGTTGATGAGCCCGGCCTTCGAGAAATCGACGTTGAGCTCGAGCGTCACGACATCACCACCGAACGCGCCCGAAGATGACGTGGTCGGATTCGACAGGTTCGCGTCCAGGGGGCCCAGGCCGCCGCCGGCCGGGAGATAGCCGAGAACGGCAGCAGCGGTCGTGAACGTCATCGAAAAACCACCCGTGACCAGACCGACGACCATCGCGCCGAAGTTGCTGGCGTAGACGGTGGCCATATCGTCCTCGAGCAACGTCGTCGCCGCGGTCGGCGACGGAACACCTGCCCACGAGTCCTCGGAGTAGGAGAGCATGTCGCCGTCGCTCCAGCCGCAGCCGGGCGCACCGTCGGTGCAGCCGCTGCCGGAGCCGCTGCCGGAACCGCTGCCGCTGCCCGAGCCGGAACCGGAGCCACTGCCGCTGCCGGCTGCGATCGTCTCGGTGTCGCAGGCCTGCAGCGCGATCGCGTCGACGGTCGGGAACGTGTAGCCGTCGACGGTCGTCACGAGGCCGGGAGCCGTGAGGTGTGCGCAGTTGGTGAGCTCGCCGCCGTCGGCGCCGCCGTCGAAGTTGGCGGTCGCGGTGCCAGTCGTGGCGCCGAGCGCGAACATCACGTTCGAGAACGTCACCGTGTCGGTCGAAGTGATGTCTCCGGCAGTGTCGGTCAGCTTCGGGCTCGCGTTCGTCGCGGTCGCCCCGGGCACGCGCTGCTCGAAGCGGCCGCCGACCGTGCGGACCCACTCCTCGTCGGGATCGATCGTGCCGTTGCCGTTGATGTCGATGTCGTGCGCGCTGCCGAATTCGATCGCCGCGTTGCCGAAGCTCACCAGCGCCTCGGCGCGGACCTTCGCGTTGGTCGCGAGTCCGAGCACGCCGTTGTCGTACGACGCGGCGAACAGGAGATCCAGGTTGCCGTGCGCGGGCACCGTCACCTCGGGCACGAGCGAGAACACGGTGTCGGTGTGCGCGTCGGTGAACTGCAGCGAGCCCGACGCCGAGTTCTCGGTGTACGTGCTGCGGAACTCGGAGCTGATGTCCGGATCGACGTGGACCTGCGTCGCGGCATCGCCGTGCGTGGCGTCTGCGATGTCGGCCGATACCTGACGCCAGCCGAACACGCCGCCCGGCACCTGCAGCACGATGACGACGTTGCCGATCGTCGCGTCGCCGTTGCCGCTGTTGTTGATCCTCAGGTGACCGTCGACGACGATGCGCTTCGCGTGCTTCGACAGCTGCGTGCCGGTGATCGTCCACGTCACGCGATCGTTGGTGTCGTCCTGCACGCCGGTCTTCGCCAGCGTCCACTGCGTCTCCTTCGTCTGCACGATCGTCGAGCTGCCGTGCGCGAGCGTGACGTGCGCGCGGCCGACCGACGCGTGTCGCGCGACGTCGTCGGCGGTGACATCCGGCGTTGTCGCCTCGGCGCACGCGAAGATTGCGAGGAGCGGAACCAGCCCCAGCTTCAGCCTCATCATCGGGGGCGACTATATGCAGGCCGTGCGTCGGAGTTGTTAATTCCCCATCATAAAATCACCGAGGACGGCGGTTGCAAAACGGTGGCATGATGGTTCCATGGCCTCGCTCACGATCAAGAACCTGCCGGATGCCGTGTTGCGCGACCTCCGCAAGGCCGCCGAACGCGATCGCCGCAGCTTGACGCAAGAGATCATCTACTTGCTCGACGTCGCGCTGCGCGGCCGGTCGCGCGCGACCACCGCGAACGAGACCCAGCTCACCGCGTGGCGCGAGCTCGCCGGCAAGTGGGAATCCGACGACGGCGGTGACGCCGAGCGCATCGCCAAGCGCCGAAGCCTCGGCCGCGAGGTCGATCTGTGAAGGTTCTCGACACCGACACGTGCATCGCGATCCTGCGCGGCAACGACGCGGTGATCGCGCACCGCGCGGTCACCTCCGACGAGGTGGCGACGACGTGGATCACCGCCTCGGAGCTGTACTACGGCGCCGCGAAGTCGAAGGCGCCCGACAAGAACCGCGCGCTCGTGCACAGCTTTCTCGTCACGCTCCCGACGCTCGCGCTCGACGAGCTGTCGGTGCAGATCTTCGGCGAGGCCAGATCCCTGCTCGATAGCCGCGGCCAGCGCATGGCCGACGCCGACCTCTACATCGCCTCGATCGCGGTCGCCAGGCGCGCCGCGATCGTCACTGCCAACCGCAGCCACTACGAGCGCATCCCCGGCGTCGTCGTCGAAAGCTGGACGGGCGCCTAGCGCGGCCGCACGAGCTCGCTCTTGTCACCCACGATGAGGATCGACGCGCCGAGTTCGCCGTCGAGCGAGCCGACTGCGATGTCGCGCGCGGCGTTCGGATCGATCGTCTCGCCGGTCCAGCCGGCGCCGCTGCGATGGAACACGCGCACGTACTTGTTGCCGCTCGAGATCAGCTCGACGTGGCCGTCGCCGTCGAGGTCGGCCGCGACGAGCTTGCCCGCGCTGTACTCGCTCGCGAGGTCCTCGACGAGCTCGCTGTGCCACGCGCCCGCGCTGTCGCGCCAGTCGCGGGTCACGAGCCCGCGTGCGACCTGCGCGTAGTTTTCGTTCCAGCCGTCGGCGAGGAACACCTCCTCGCCCTCGCCGGCCACGATCGCGCGCGCGCCGCGCGTCGTCGGGATCGCCGTGCGCGTGCCATCGGCGTGCAGCACGAACGCGTCGCCCTCGCTGTGCAGCTCGTCGCCGTAGACGCGCGCGACCACGAGCTCGCCGGCCGCGTACGCGAACCCGGCGGCCATGCGCAGCGTCGCGACGTCGTCGAGCTTCGTCGCCGCGTCCGCGAGCGCCATCCGCGCGACGCGCACGAGGTACTTGCTCTCGTAATACGCGACGAGCAGCGTGCCATCCGGCGCGGGCACGAGCGCGACGATCTCGGAGCGCGACGTCTGCGGCTCGAACGACCTGGCCTCGACCAGCTTGCCGCCGTCGAGCCGATAGATCGAGACGCGCGCGGCGGCGCCGCGATGCTCGCGGGTCTCACCCCAGCCGGCGAGCACGAGGCCGCGCGCGATGCCGAGCACCTGGATCCCGGCCGGCGCCGCCGTCGACGCCAGCTCGCGGCCGCTCGCGTCGACGATGCGCAGGCGTCGCGCGTCTGCCAGCGCGATCTCGGCGCGACCGTCGCCCGTCAGGTCGCCGATCGCCGCGCGCTGTGCGTCACCGACCCACGCGGTGACATCGCTGCTGCGCGCTGGCGCCGATTCTCGCTCGCCGCCGCCGTGCTGCTGGCAGCCGGCAACGACCGCGAGGACCAGCCAAATCCGCATCGCGCGAGCGTAGCGGAGCGGACCATCGATCGCGGCGCCTTGTCGCAGCAGCCGCTCGAAAACCGCGGGCATCCCACGGTTGACACCGTCGGATGCGAAGACTATAAGCACCCGGCCCCAAGCCCTGATTTCTCGACAGGTTTCTATGCAGCACGCCGCCGTCGCGCTCGCCGCTCATCCGCTGATCGACATCGACTGGACCGTGCTCGTGCAGTTCGCGCTGTTCCTGGTCCTTTATGTGGCCGCGAACAGGCTCCTGTTCCAACCGTTCCTCGCGCTTCGCGAGCGCCGCAAGGCCGGCATCGAAGGCGCTCGCGCCGAGGCCGAGCGCATGACCGCGTCGGCCGAGGCCAAGCTCGCGGACTACGAGAAGCAGCTCGCCGCCGCGCGCGGTCGGGCGAACGACGAGGGCCGCAAGGTCCGCGCCGAGGGCATCGCGCACGAGAAGGAAGTCACCGATCAGGCGCGCGCCGAGGCGCAGAAGTCGGTCGACGAGGCCACCGCGAAGATGCGCGCCGAGACCGACGCGGCCCGCCTGCAGCTGCTGCCGCAGGCGAGCTCGCTCGCGCGTCAGATCGCGAGCAAGCTGCTCGGTCGGGAGGTCGCGTGAAGCGGCTGATCTTGCTCGCGCTGCTCGCCCTTGCCGGAATCGCGCACGCGGATCATCCCGAGAACGAGCGCCGCAACGCCGAGGCGGCGAAGGTCGAGCCGGAGATCGAAGATCCGACCTCGCAGTTCAACTTCCTCAACTTCAGCTATCGCGGCAAGGACGAGTACGGCGGCCAGTTCGGCGACGGCAAGATGGTCGATCCGAAGACCGGCGAGACCGTGCCGGGCGAAGAAGAGCCGATGTCGGCGCCGTTCGTGCTGGCGCTCCTCAACTTCGGGATCCTGCTGCTCATCCTCGCGAAGTACCTCGCGCCCGCCGGCCACAAGGTCGCGGCGGAGCGTCACGATCAGATCAAGACCGCGCTCGACGAGGCGGCCAAGCTGCGCGACGAGGCCAAACGCAAGCTGACCGAGTACGAAGGGCGCATCTCCGGCGTCGACGCCGAGATCGGCAAGCTCGTCGAGGGCATCCGCGCCGACGCCGAGGCCGACAAGAAGCGCATCCTCGAGAACGCCGAGCGCCAGGCCGCGCAGATGAAGCGCGACGCCGAGCAGCGCATCGCGGCCGAGATCGAGACCGCGCGCGCGCAGCTGACCGCCGAGGTCGCGGCCGCCGCCGCGGCCGCCGCCGCGTCGCTCGTGCGCGACAAGTCCACGCCGGATGACCAGAAGCGGCTCGTCACGTCATTCGTCTCCGGCATCGCCGGGCTGGGCGGGCGCTGATGCTGTCGGGCAGCGTCGCACGGCGCTACGCGAAGGCCGTGTTCGAGATCGGCCAGGACCAGGGCGGGCTCGACAAGATCGCCGCCGACCTGCGCGCGCTCGCGACCGCGATGAAGTCGTCGGACGAGCTGACGTCGGCGCTGACCAGCCCCGCGATCCAGCGCAGCGATCGCAGGAAGGTGATCGACGGTCTGCTCCAGCGCATCGGCGTCGTGTCGACGACGCGCAGCTTGCTCTACCTGCTCCTCGATCACGAGCGCATCGACGCGCTGCCGATGATCGTGCGCGAGCTCGACAAGATGATCGAGGCCAAGGCCGGCCGCGTGTCGGCCGAGGTCGTGAGCGCCAGACCGCTCGAGCCCGCGCAGCTGTCGGAGCTCGTCGCCGTGCTCGAGAAGCTGTCGGGCAAGAAGATCAACGTGTCCAAGCGCGAGGATCCCGAGCTGCTCGGCGGCGTCGTCGCGAAGGTCGGCGACACCGTGTACGACGGCAGCCTGCGCACCGAATTGCAGAAGGTTCGCGACGCGCTCTCCAAGTAGAGCGCAGCAAGAAGGACGACAACGATGGACATCCGCGCCGCAGAGATCAGCGACATCATCCGCAAGCAGATCGAGAACTACGACAAGAAGGTCTCGGTCACGGAAACCGGCACGGTGCTGAGTGCCGGCGACGGCATCGCGCGCGTGTACGGATTGTCGGGCGCGCTCGCCGGCGAGCTGCTCGAGTTCGAGGGCGCGCACAACGACAAGGTTCAGGGCATGGTGCTGAACCTCGAAGAGGACAACGTCGGCGTCGCGATCCTCGGCAAGTTCGAGACGATCCGCGAGGGCGATGTCGTCAAGCGCACGGGCCGCATCGTCGAGGTGCCGGTCGGCGAGGAGCTGCTCGGCCGCGTCGTCAACGCGATGGGGCTGCCGGTCGACGGTGGCAAGGCGATCGTCGGGAAGGCGCGCCGCCAGGTCGAGATCAAGGCGCCGGGCATCATCGCGCGCAAGAGCGTGCACGAGCCGATGCAGACCGGCATGAAGGCGATCGACGCGATGATCCCGATCGGCCGCGGCCAGCGCGAGCTGATCATCGGCGACCGCGGCACCGGCAAGACCGCGATCGCGATCGACACGATCCTCAACCAGAAGGGCAACGGCGTCTTCTGCTTCTACGTGGCCATCGGCCAGAAGCAGTCGACGGTGGCCACCGTCGTCGATCGGCTCACCAAGGCCGGCGCGATGGAGTACACGACCGTCGTCCTCGCCGGCGCGAGCGAGCCGGCGCCGCTGCAGTTCATCGCGCCGTACACCGGCGTCACGATGGCCGAGTACTTCCGCGACTCCGGCCGCCACGCGCTCATCGTCTACGACGATCTCAGCAAGCAGGCGGTCGCGTATCGCCAGCTGTCGCTGCTGCTGCGCCGCCCGCCGGGCCGCGAGGCGTATCCCGGCGACGTGTTCTATCTGCACAGCCGCCTGCTCGAGCGCGCCGCGAAGATGAGCGACGACAAGGGCGCGGGCTCGCTGACGGCGCTGCCGATCATCGAGACCCAGGCCGGCGACGTGTCGGCGTATATCCCGACCAACGTCATCTCGATCACCGACGGCCAGATCTTCCTCGAGGCCGACCTGTTCTACTCGGGCGTCCGGCCCGCGGTGAACGTCGGCATCTCGGTGTCGCGCGTCGGCGGTGCCGCGCAGACCAAGGCGATGAAGAAGATCGCCGGCAGCCTGCGCCTCCAGCTCGCGAGCTACCGCGAGAAGGCGGCGTTCGCGCAGTTCGGCGGCGATCTCGACAAGGCGACGCTGCAGCAGCTGTCGCGCGGCGAGCGCCTGGTCGAGCTGCTCAAGCAGGGCCAGTTCGTGCCGATGCCGATGGAGGAGCAGGTCATCGTGATCTACGCCGGCACCAACTTCGACAAGGGCCCGTACGCCAACATGGGCACGTTCGTCGACGACTATCCGGTGAGCGTGCTCGGCCGCTACGAGCAAGAGCTGCTGTCGTTCATGAAGAGCCGCAAGAAGGACATCCTCGACGAGATCCGGTCGACCGGAAAGCTCGAAGGCGACCTCGAGAAGCGGCTGCGCGACGCGCTCACCGACTTCGCGAAGCAGTTCTCCGTCGAGGAGAAGAAGTAGCAGTCGATGCCGAGCCTCAAGGCCATCCGCAAGCGCATCGTGAGCGTGAAGAACACGCGCAAGATCACGCGCGCGCTCAAGCTCGTCGCGGCGGCCAAGCTGCGGCGCGCGCAGGAGACGATCGTCGCGGCGCGCCCGTACTCGCAGGCGCTCGCGAAGGTGGTCTCGGAGCTGTCCGCCGTCGCCGGCAAGGACGCGCACGAGCTGTTCGGTCGTTCTGATGCTCCGGGGAAGCTCGAGCGCGCCGAGATGATCGTGATCACGAGTGATCGCGGCCTCGCGGGCGCGTTCAACTCGAGCGTGATCAAGGCGGTCGAGCGCTACGCGGCGAACGAGCTGTCGGCGGCGAGCGAGGTCCAGCTCCGCATCATCGGCAAGAAGGCGAACCAGCACTTCGCGCGCCGCAACGCGCGGATCGGCAGCTTCGACCTCGCGCCGCAGACCAGCGCCATCGCGCTGCAGACCGCGCGCGACACCGCGAACCGCGTGATCGACGACTTCCTCAAGAAGAAGGTCGATCGCGTGTACCTCGCGTTCAACGAGTTCAAGAACGCCGGCACCAACATCGTGCGGGTCCAGCAGATCCTGCCCGTCGTGCCCGAGAAGACGACCGGCGACGCGATCGACTACGTGTACGAGCCGGGCAAGCAGGAGCTGCTGTCGCGGCTCGTCCCGCTGTACGTCGAGATCCAGATCTTCCGCGCGGCGCTCGAGTCGATCGCCGCGTTCTTCGGCGCCCAGATGATGGCGATGGAGAACGCGACGAAGAACGCCGGCGAGATGATCAACCGCTACACGCTTCAGTACAACCGCGCTCGCCAGGCGTCGATCACGAAGGAGCTGCTCGAGATCATCGGCGGCGCCGAGGCTCTGAAAGGGTAACTATGGCCACGCAAGCTGCAACCACCGGTCACGTCGTCCAGGTCATCGGCCCGGTCGTCGACGTCGCGTTCGAGTCGGCCGAGCTGCCGGAGATCAACACCGCGCTCACGCTCACGAACAAGTCGATCGACCAGCGCGACGACAACCTGACGATCGAAGTCGCGCAGCACCTCGGCGAGAAGATGGTCCGCTGCGTCGCGATGGACACGACCGACGGCCTCGTGCGCGGCCAGCACGTCAAGAACACGGGCGCGCCGATCTCGATGCCGGTCGGTCCCGAGGTGCTCGGGCGCATCTTGAATGTCATCGGCGACCCGGTCGACGAGGCCGGCCCGGTCACCGCGAAGCAGCGGCTGCCGATCCACCGCTCGCCGCCGAAGTTCACGGACCAGGCGGTCAGCGTCGAGATGTTCGAGACCGGCATCAAGGTCATCGACCTGCTCGCACCGTATCGCCGCGGCGGCAAGATCGGCCTGTTCGGCGGCGCCGGCGTCGGCAAGACCGTGTTGATCATGGAGCTGATCAACAACACGTCGAAGAAGAGCGGCAGCTACTCGGTGTTCGCCGGCGTCGGCGAGCGTACCCGCGAGGGCAACGACCTCTATCACGAGCTCAAGGAAGCCAAGCTCGGCGATGGCTCGACCGTGCTGTCGAAGACCGCGCTCGTGTACGGCCAGATGAACGAACCGCCCGGTGCGCGCGCGCGCGTCGGCATCTCGGCGCTCACCGTCGCGGAGTACTTCCGCGACGTGATGAAGCAGGACTTGCTCCTGTTCATCGACAACATCTTCCGGTTCACGCAGGCCGGCTCGGAAGTGTCGGCGCTGCTCGGCCGCATCCCGAGCGCCGTCGGTTATCAGCCGACGCTGTCGACCGAGATGGGCACGTTGCAGGAGCGCATCACGTCGACGAAGGACGGTTCGATCACGTCGGTGCAAGCGATCTACGTGCCCGCCGACGACCTGACCGATCCGGCGCCGGCCACCGCGTTCGCTCACCTCGACGCGACCACGGTGCTGAACCGCGCGATCACCGAGAAGGGCATCTACCCGGCCGTCGATCCACTCGACTCGACGTCGTCGATCCTGTCGGCCGCGGTCGTCGGCGACCGTCACTATCAGGTCGCGCGCGAGGTGCAGCGCATCCTGCAGCGCTACAAGGACCTCCAGGACATCATCGCGATCCTCGGCATGGATGAATTGAGCGAGGACGACAAGGTGACGGTGTCTCGCGCGCGCAAGATCGAGAAGTTCTTCGGCCAGCCGTTCACGGTCGCCGAGACGTTCACCGGCCTCAAGGGCATGTACGTGTCGCGCGAGGACACCGTGCGCAGCTTCGAGGAAGTGCTCGCCGGCAAGTGCGATGACCTGCCCGAGCAGGCGTTCGAGATGACCGGCACGATCGACGACGTGCGCGCGAAGGCCGCCGAGCTGGCGAAGCGGAGCTAGCGTGGCCGGCGGGTTGCCCACGTTCCTCGGCGTGAACCTGGTGACGCCGCGCGGCGTGGTCGCGCACACCGATACCGACAGCGTGCAGGCGCCCGGCGAGCTCGGCGAGTTCGAGCTGCTGCCTGGCCACGTGCCGCTGCTCACCGCGCTCAGGCCAGGCGTGCTCACGATCGGCACGAAGGCACCGGCGCGCTACGCGGTGTCGACCGGCTACCTGCGCGTGGATCCCTCCGGTGAGGTCGAGATCCTCGTCGAGCAGGCGCAGGCGGCCCAGGACATCGATCCGGCGGCGGCGCAGGCGGACTTGAAGTCGGCCGAGGCCGACCTCGCGAAGTGGGGCGATCGCCCGCAGGACGGCGATTACGAGACGTCGGTCGCGAAGGCCGGCTGGGCGCGCGCCCGGCTCGACGCGGTCGCGCAATAAGTTACGATCGCGCCGTGAGGCGCTGGATCGGACTCGCCGTGCTGGCCTCGTGCGGGCGGCTCGACTTCACCGCGGTGCCGGTCCGCGTCGATGCGATGACGCGGGCGCCGGATGCGGGCATTGCCGGGCTCGTCGCATGGTTTCCGCTCGAGGACACGTCGGGCGAGACGTTTCAGGACGTGATCGGCGGCGTGGTCGGCACGTGCGCGGGCGCGGCGTGCCCGGTGGCGGCGCCGGGGCATCGCGGCCAGGGCTACCGCTTCGACGGCGTCGGCAACTGCATCTCGATTCCGGATGTCGGCGGCCACTTGGATCTGCCGGCGCTCACCGTGTCGATCTGGGCAAATCAGACCGCGCTGGGCGCGACCGCGGAGTGCCACGCCTCCAAGCGCGTCGACATCAGCGGCAATGTCGACAACACGTGGGAGCTCGAGGATTACAACACCGGCCAGCTGGCCTTCACGAGCAACCACGGTACGAATTCGAACGTGCAGCTCTACACTCCGGTCGAGACCATCGTGCCGGGCACCTGGCAGCACCTCGCGATCAGCTGGGACGGTGCGACGAGGCGCGTGTACATCGACGGCGTGCCGAGCGGTTCGGATACGCAGTCGACTCCGCTGGCCTATGATGCCAATGCCATGAAGATCGGCTGTGACGACAATGTGGGAATTTCGGAGGTGTTCGATGGCGTACTCGACGAGCTGCAGATCTATGATCGCGCGCTGAGCGACGCCGAGCTCGCGGAGCTCGCGGCGGAGTAATCATGAAGTCCTGGTACGGCTATTTGTTCGGCGGATTCCTCGTGCTGTTCGCGTTCACGCTGTTCTGGATCGCGCTCTCGAGCGCGACGTCGACGATGGAGGGCATGCAGCGCGTCGCGATGCCGGGCACCGCCGAGGTCGCGCTGCCGGCGGGGCCGAGCACGCTGTACCTCGAGACGAAGTCGAAGATCGGCGATCGCGTGATCGACAGCGGCGACGGAGCCTTCGACGTGCATTGCCGGCTCGCCGGGCTCGAGCTGGACAAGCCGGCGAGTCACGTCAGCTACTCGCTCGCCGGGTACAGCGGGCACAACCTGTTCGCCGTCGTGGTCGACGCCGGCGGCAAGTATCAGCTGACCTGCGAATCCGACGGCGGCAAGCCGTTCGCGATCGCGATCGGCGCCGGTGTCGGCGCGTGGATCGTGATCGCGGTGCTCGCGGTGCTGCCACTGCTCGGCGGCCTCGCGCTGTTGATCGTCACGTTCGTGCGCCGGCGGCGGCGCGGTGGTGGCGCTTCAGCTGCCAGCGCGCGCTGAGATCGGCGCCGGCGTGCGTCGCGATCGCGCCGGTCGCGGGTACGAGCCAGCGCGGGTCGTCGCGATCGGAGCGCTCGAGCCACGCGGTGCCGGTGAGCTCGAAGCCGCGCGCGACGCGAAGGCTCCCGGCGAGCTCGCCGCGGCCCATCCACATGCGGGTGCCGACCGGCGCGAGGCCCTGCGGCGCGAGCGCGCCGATCATCCGGCGCACGAGGCGGCCGGCTTCGGCGGAGGCGTGGACGTGCAAGCGGCCGAAGTCGCGGTCGTAGCTCGCGGACGCGAGCTGGCCGGCATCGGCGGCGTTGCCGGTCGGATCGAGGCGCGCCCAGCTACCGGCGCCGGCGCTGACCTTGCTCGCATCGGTGTGCTCGTCGAGCTCGAGCCAGTAGCGCGGCGACCACACGCTCGGGACCGGCGTGGCGGTCATCGTTCCGTCGGTGTCCGTCGTGTCGGAGAACGCCGCCATCGGCGCCAGGTTGTCGGCGCCCGCGGATGCGGTCAGGGTGAGCGCCGGCGCGAGCTGGAAGTCGAGGCGTGCGCCGTCGATCCCGAAATCGGTCGAGGACACGCCGGTCGTCGAGTCGAGCGACGCGCTCGCGATCTTCTCGTAGCTGCCGACGTGGATGTCGAGCAGGTCGAGTGCGTAGCGCCGCTCGTGCCAGCGGATGAAGTGCACCGCGACATCGGCGTCGAGCCCGCCATCGATCGATTCGCCGCCGGAGCGCAGCGTGTGCGACGTGAACGCGACCGTCATGTCGCCCATCGAGAACCGCGTGAGCGCGTTGCCGAACGTGACCATCGCGGGGATCTGAAACCCGAACGACGAGGCGATCATGCCGCGGCCGGAGCGCCAGAACTGTTCGCGCAGGTCGCCGACCGGCTGATACGCGACGCCGAGATCGAGCTCCCAGCCGATGCCGCGTGCAGCGGCGTGCGCGGCGCCGAGCTCCGTCGAGCCGAGCGCGGTGGCCGACACGTCGGCGCGGATGCCGTCGCGCTCGCCGTCGCCGGCGCCGGTCCAGATCCACACGCCGCCGTCGTCGTCGACGGCGGCAAGGCCGCGGCGATAGAGCGGTGCCGACGGATGCGAGTATTCCGCGGCGAGCAGCGCGCTCGCGGTCGCGTACGCGGTGGAATCGGCTTGCGCGCCCGCGCCGGCGGTCACCTCGGCGGTGACGTCGGCGTGCGCGGCGGAGCTGACGAGCAGGACGGCGGCGGCGAGGGGGCGCATCGCCGTCAGCATGCAGCGCACGGGGCAGGGTGACGATGGCAAGACGTGGCGGATCGCGGCCTTCATGTAGACTTCAAATGGATGGCCGCTTCGCGGCACTTCTCAGCCCAAGGTAGCTCGTGCTTCGCACTCGTTCGATCGCTACGCCTCGGTCGGTTTCGTCCGCAGCCGAGCTCGTCGTCGTCTCGCCGCATCTCGACGATGCGGTGCTGTCGCTCGGCGGCACGATCGGGCGCGAGGCGGCGGCCGGCCGGCGCGTCACGGTGCTGTCGTGCTTCACCGCGGGGCCGCCGCTCGAGTCGATCCCGCCGGCGCAGCGCGTGTTCGGCGACTACTCGGTGCGGCGCGCCGAGGACGAGCGCGCGCTCGCCGCACTCGGCGCCGAGCATCGCTGGCTCGATTTGCCCGAGCGCATCTGGCGCAAGCCGTCGCTCGCGCGCACGCTGCACGTGTTTCGCACGCCGCCGGCGATGGACGACTTCGCGCAGCTGCGGGCGATCCGCGCCGCGATCGGCGAGCTGATCGAGCGCGGCGCCGAGCTGTACGTACCGCTCGGCGTGGGCCATCACGTCGATCACGTCGAGGTCGCGCTCGCCGCGCTGCGCGAGGTGCTGGTGCGCGGCGCGTTCGAGCGCGTGCGATTTTACGAGGATCCGTACGCGCTGGGTCGCGCGTGCCGGCGCGCGCACTTCGTCGCGCGCCGGCGAATGTGGCGTCCGCTCGCGGCGCCCGCGTGGGCGAGCCCGCGCGTCGGCGCGCTGCTCCAGCTCGTCGCGGTTTCGGCACGCGGTCCCGGCATCGACGACTACCTGCCCGAGGCTGCGACGCTCGAATGGTCGTGCGCACCCGCGGCGCTGGCGGCCGCCGACGAGGATCGCAAGCTCGCCGCGGTCGCGGAGTACCGCTCGCAGGTCAAGGCGTTCGGCGGCGAGCCGCGCGTCCGCGCCTTCATGCGCCGCGGCCACCGCGCGCTCGGCGGCGAACCGCTGTGGCGCTGCCGGCCGGGGCGCCCGCGGTGATCCACGCGCTCGGTTGCACGTAGCGCTCGAGCACGCGCCACGTCTTGTCGCCGTCGAGGACCGAGATCGGCACGCGCGCCATGACGGCGTGATCGAGCAGCCGCGAGTTCACGGCCATGCGCGCGTCGTGACCGGCCTCGTCCTCCCACGACACCACGCATCCGCACTGCGCGCAGTGGCGGAACCGCAGGCCGCGCGGGCGCCGTCGGAAGTCGCGCAGGCCGCCGCGCGGCGCGGTGATCGTCACCTCGTCGCGCCGGTAATACGCCCACAGCGTGCCGTAGCGCCGGCACGCCGCGCAGTTGCATTGCGTCACGCTGCGCGGCTTGCGCGCGACCGAGAACGTCACGGCGCCGCACAAACACGAGCCTGAAATCGCCGCCATCGCTAGTCACTCGCCTTGTAGCTGAACCGCGCGGTGACCTGCCCGCGCTTGCCCTTGCCGATCACGACCTGCATCGAGCGCGCGCCGAGGACCGGGTGCCAGGCTTCGAGCGTGTACGTGCCGGGCGCGAGCCCGTCGATCGCGAACTTGCCGTCCTGGTCGGTCACCGCGAAGTAGGGCGAGTCCTGCACGACCGCGTACGCCTTCATCCACGCGTGGACGCCGCACCTGAGGTCGATCACGTCGCCGGGGTGGGCCGCCGCCGGGTCGAGCTGCAGTTCCGGCGCGCCGGCCGGCTGCGGTTTGTTCCACAGCTCCTTGCCGGCGAGCGTGCCCCACACGTTGTGGAACACGCCGTCGCTGTTGCGCACGACGAGCTGCTGGCCGGCGACCAGCCCGACGACGCGCGGCGCGTACATGCAGTCGTGCTGGTCGATCACGACCGGCGTCTTGGGCGCGTCGTGCGTGCCGGTCGTGCCGTTCGCGACGCGCACGAGCACGTCGCGCAGCTTGCCGTGCGTCACCACGACGGCCTCGTCGGCGCGGCCTTGCGAGCACTTCGGCTCGGCCTTGCGGTTCAGCACGGGCTGGGCCGGCGGCTCGCCCTCGAAGATGACCGTGCCGTGGATCGAGCCGGTATCGGCGGCGGCGACCGACGCCACGCAAACGAGCAGGGCGGCCAGACGAAGCATCGCGCTAGTGTAAGCTCGCGGTCGTGGGGGAGCCACCCGTTACGCTCGGCGCGCTCGACGCCGTGCCGCCCGGTCTGCGCTATCGCGTGCGCGACGTGCTTCGGCTCGTGCCGAGCGACGGCGGCGTGCTCGACGGCGTGACCGGCGAGCGGCTCGGGCGGCTGCTCGACGACGGCGAGCCGTGGCTCGGCGCCGACCCGTCGCTCGCCGAGGTCGGCTACTGGATGATCGAGCCGCGCCACGCACCCGAGCTGCGCTCCGGCGGTTGCGCGTGGCTCGCGATGTTCCCGTCGCTCGAGACCGCGCGCCGACTCGCCGCGATCGCGCTCGACGACGCCGTGCCGCCGCTCGTGCGCGAGCAGGCGATCGCGTCGCTCGGCCGGCGCCAGCTGTGCGCGCAGCATCCCGCGACGCGCTGGCCCGTCGAGGCGATCCAGCTCGCCGACGAGGCGCTCGTCAAGCTCGCCGACGCCGCGACCAGCGCCGGCAAGATCGCGAGCGAGCAGCTGCCGCACGCGCTGCGCCACGTGCAATGGGAAGGCGCGTCGGCCGTGTTCGCGCGCGCGCCCGGCTTGTGGGGCGAGGCGATCGAGGCGTTCGCGAGCCCGGCGCTCGCACGCGTGCTGCTGGTTTGCCTCGAGGACATGCCGCCGTCGCACCGTGCACGCGCGATCCGGCTCGTCGCGGCCGTGCTCGGCGAAGAAGCGGTGCCGCTGCTGCTCGTGCGCGCGAAGGAGGCGGCGCTCGATCAGCAGCTCGAGATGCTGTTCGCGGTGATCGCGCTCGCGGGCGAGGCGCAGCTGCCGGCGTTCGAGGCGGCCGTGCGCCGCATCGAATCCGATCGCCGCGTCGATCGGCTGCGCGCCCGCGCGAAGTGGCACCTGCAGCATCCCGGCGTGATCCCGACGGTGCGCGGCCTGCGCGTCGCGCGCGCGACCGCGACGCTCCCACCCGCCGATCGCGCCGTGAAGTCCGCGCAGGCCGCCGACGACCTGGGCGCGCTCACGCGGTTCGCGCGGCACGGCGAAGCGTATCTGTACACGCTGTGGGGTTGGATGGTGCGCGGCGCCGGCGATCCGGCGCGCGCGCGCGAGCTGGTCGCCGCGCACCCCGAGTCGCAGCGGCTCGTGCGCGACCTCTACCTCGAGGACCTCGCGCGCCGCGGCCGCGTCAAGCAGCTCGCCGCCGCCGCGCAGACGCTGCATTGCCCCGACCTCGGCGCGCTGCATCTCGCGAGCTACGGCCGGCCGCTCGCCGCGCTCGAGCGCGCCGCCACCGCGCGCGCCCACACGCCGGAGCTCGCGTGCGCGCGCACGCTCGCGTGCTATCGCGCCGGCCGGCCCGATCTCGCGGGGCGCATCCTCGGCGAGGATCCGCCACCGCCCGAGCTCGTCGACGACGCGCCGCTGCCGGCGTTTCCCGGGCCGCACGAGCGCTGGCTCGTCGAGCGCGCGCCCGGCTCGCGGCCCGCGATCGAAGCCCTGATGCGCGGCCTGGCGGCGGTGATCGCGCTCGCGAAGCCCGCGCCCGACGACGCCGAGCCCGATGTCGCGACGCTCGCGCCGATCGCGGCGGTGATGCGCCGGCTGTCGCGCGGCCTGCAAGGCGCGACCGTGTACCTCGCCGGCGAGCTCGGCTACGTCGACAAGGCGAAGCTCGCGAAGGCGATCGAGGCGGCCGGCGCGCGCATCGTGCACGGGCCGTTTCCCGGCACCGATTTCTACGTGCGCGGCGAGCCGTGTCAGGCGCAAACCGTCGCGCAGCTCGAGCGCCAGGGCGCGCGCCGCCTGCAGCCCGGGGAGCTCGGCGTGTAATGCCCGCGCTGCCCAAGCCGCATCGCATCGCCGTGCTCGTCCCGGTCGTCACGATCGACGGGCCCGACGCCGCGTACGAGCGCGAGGCCTCGATCCTCATGTGGACCGCGCTCGTCGAGACCTGCCAGCGCCATCCGCGCCTCAGCGTGCTCGACGCCGACGCGATGCCGCTGTTTCCGCAAGACGGCCACTTCGCGCCGCTGCACGCCGGCCGCGGCGCGCGCCCGACCGACGCGTTCTTCGGCCCGACGCGCCGCGACGAGCTGATCTGGCTCGAGCTTTCGCTCGGCAAGCCGGGCATGGTGCGGCTGCACGCGATCGGGCGCGACGGCAAGCCCGAGACGTTCGACGCGCTCGGCCGCAACCTCGGAGAGCAGGTCCAGCAGGTCCTCGGTGCGTGGCTCACCGCGCGCAAGCTCGGCATGTTGCCGAAGCCGTTCGACGAGGTCACCAGCGATAGCGTGCTCGCCGTGCTACGCGTGATCGCGCCGACGCTCGCCGAACAGGCGCGCGCGTGGACGCTGCCGGTCGCCGCCGCGCCGACGTGGAGCCTCGCGGTCGTCCGCGACGAGCCCGAGCGCGAGCTCGACGACGAGACCGACGAGGGCGCGAATGTCTCCGAGACCGACGTGCTCGACGAATCGCCGATCGTCGAGATGACGATCGACTCGACGCTCGAGGCCGAGGTGCCGACCGAAGGCCGGCGCTCGCTCGCGCGGCCGCTCGTCGCGCGGCTGCCGCAACCGTTTCGCGTGCCGGCGCTGCGGCTGCTCGAGCTCGCGCTGCGCGAGGACCTCGCGACGCACGTCCTCGCGGCCGAGCCCGATCATCCGCGCGGCGATCGCGTGCCGGCCGCGCCGAGCACGCTCGAGTCGGTCGCCGCGATCGGCCTGGCCGCGCTGCGCCGGCCGGCGAGCCTCGACAACCTCGAGCGCGCGGCGAACGCGCTCGCCGAGTCCGGCCGCATCGACGAGGCGCAGCGCTTGCTCGAGCGCGCCGTCACGCTGCACGACGAGCAGCCGCGCGCGCACCTCGCGCTCCTCGACGTGCATCGTCGCACCGGCCGCGTCGGCGCGTGGCTCGATCGCGCGCTGCGCTCGGCCGCGCAGCACGGTTGTCCGCTCGATCCACAGCTACCGTGGTACCCGGACCAGATCCACGTCGACCTCCGCACGTCGGTCGCGCTGCTCCACGCGGGCCGGCTCGGCGAGGCGATCGCGCTACGGGCGAGCCGGCTGGCCGGGCGCGACGCGACGTGGCCCGCGCAGGTCCGGCTGCTCGACGCGTGGCGCACCGATCCGCAGTTCGTCGCGACGTGCTACGCGCGCGAAGGTTACTTCCGCGGCGACGACGCGCGTGCGATCGAGGGCTTCTCGCGCGTCGAGCCCGAGGACGCGACCGATCTCGCGCTGTTGCTCGACGCGCTCGTCGCGACCGGCCGCGACGACGAGGCGCCGCTCGCGTGGGTGCATCACGGCCTGGGACGCGAGCTGGCGGCGCCGGCCTCGCGGCTCGTGGCCGCGCACGCGCTGTTCGCGGCCGGCGAATGGCGGCGCGGGCTCGACGAGCTGTGGCGCGTCGAGCTGACCGAGCCCGGCCGCGACGACGACGTCGCGCTCGCGCGGCTCGGCCTCGTGATGGCGGCGACGCCGATCGACGTGATCGAAGCCGCGCTCGGCGAGCGCATCGCGATCGGCGCGCCGACGCTCGCGCGGCGGATGGCGCGCGATGCCGCCGATTTCATTCCGACCGCCGCGAAGAGCGGGCTCGTCGCGCGCGCGCTCGGCAAGCAACAGGCGATCGAGTTCGACCTCGCGTGGCTCGACGCGTTCTCGCCCGACACGCGCAGCCGGCGCGCGATCGACGCCTCCTTCGCGGAGCTCGGCCCGCCGCGCAAGGCCGCGCCGTCGGGGTTCGACCTCTCGGACGAGCTGCAGCGCGGCGACCGGCTCGTCGATCGCTGGCTCGAGGTCGCGTTCACCGAGGCGTCCGAGGACGATCGCGCCGCGCTCGCGCAGGCCGCGGCGTACACGGCCGCGCAGGCGCTCGGCCGCTACCTCGCGATGACGACCGCGCCGCCGAGCACGATCGCGGGTGCGCTGCGCACCGTCGCCAGCGAAGCGCTCGCGCTCGTTCGCCGCCACCGCGCGCACCTCGGCGATCGCGACGCGCGTGCGCTGCTCGGCGCGCTCGATCCGCTGCTCCGCCGCGTCGATCGCTGGATCGGCGCGACGTGGCTCGGCGCGGTCGAGCGCGCGGTCGGAATCGACGAGCGCAGCGGCGGTGACGTCGCCGGGTTCGTGCGCGACTACCCGGTCGTCGCGGCGCGCATCCTCGGGCCCGAAGAGACGGCGGTGCTGTCGGCGTCGATCGCGCGGCTGCATCGCGAGCGTCCCGACGGCTGGGCGGCGGGGGTCGCCGCGCAGGCGGCGTGGCTGGCGTCGCACACCGGCTTCGCCGGGGCCGACGAATGGGCCGACGCGATCGCGGCGCAGCTCGCGGCACGCGAGGTCGATGCCGAGGACGCGATCGATGCGCTGCACACCGCGTGTTACCTCGCCGAGGGCCGCAGCGCGGTGCCGTGCGTCCACGCCGCGCGCGTGTTGCTCGAGGCCGGGCGCGCACCGGCGGCGCTGGCCGTCCTGTGCAGCGGGCTCGGCGCCGCCGCGCCGGCGTGGCGCGACGTGCAGCTCGCGTCGCTCGCCGGCCTGGACCTGCCGATCGAGCTCGGCGCGCTCGCCACCGCGACGGTCGAGGCGCTCCAGCGCGACGATCTGCCGCGCGCCGAGAAGCTCGCGCGCTGGGCGGTCGCGCTCGATCCGGCGAGCACGGAGGCGCAGCGCAACCTCGGCCTGGCGCTCGCGCGCGAGGGCAAGGTGCTCGATGCGATGCACCACCTCGTGCGCGCCGAGCCCGAACGTGGCGCGCAGATCCTGGCCGCGATCCTCGCGCACCACGGCCGCGCGCCCGAGGCGCTCGCGGTGCTCGAGTACGCATGCCGCTGGTACGCGCGCGCCGACCAGTGGCTCGGCTACGCGAGCATCGCCTACGCGGCCGGCGATGCGGCGCGCACCGCGAAAGCCTACGGCCTCGCGTTCCAGCTCGATCCCGACGCATTCGACGCCGACACGCTGCACGCCTACGCGAACGTGCTCGACGAGGTCGGCGACCACGAGGCGGCCGAGCGCGTCGCGCATCAGCTGCGGCGCGCCGCCGGCGACGATCGCGCGTGGCAGACCTGCGCGTGGGATCACCTGGCGCGCGCGTATCTCGGCATGGGCCGCTTCGACGAGGCCGCCGCGCTCGCCGAGCGCGCCGTCGCCGAGAGCCCACAGCCGGAGCAGGCCGCGCGGTTCCGCGTCACGCTCGAGCGCGCGCGCACGCGTGCCGCGCCGGCCGCCGCGACGATGGCGATGTCGGTCGCCGGCGTCGAGCCCGCACCGCCTCCACCCGACAGCTGGCGCGCGCGCCGCATGGCGTTGCGCGCGGCGCGGCTGCGCAGCGCCGGCGAGAGCCACGTCGAGGTCACGCGGCGCGCCCGGGCCGCGGCGGTCGCGACGCTCGCCGACACGATCGGCACGATGGATCGCGAGGCCCTGCTCACCCGCGCGCTCGCGCTCCGCATCCGCGAGCAGGCGTACTTCGCGCGCGATCCGGTGCCGCGCCTCGGCGATCCGCAGTCGCGCGACGCCTACCACGCGATGCTGCGCGCCCGCGGCGGCGTGGTCCCCGCCTCCGAAGCCGAGGCCCCCGCCGCCGGCTTCGTCGATCGCGTCGTCGTCCCCGGCGGCAAGGTCGCGCGCGCGAGCGACTACATCGCGCTGCTCCGCGATCTCGCCCACCTCGCGCCCAAGGACGCCCTCGCCCAGTTCGATCTCGACGACAGCGGCTACCTCGAGATCGCCCGCTCCTGGGCCGTCGCGATGGAGCTCGACCCGACGATCGCCGCGACCATCGAAGCCGGCCTGGCGAACCGATAGCACCGCCTACCTGGTGCACTCGGCGCTAGCAGTTCAGACGTGCCCGACAGCTCGTCGTCCGATAACCCTCCAGCGTCGTCGTCGAGCCCTTCGCCTCTTCGATGAAGATGTGATATATGCCAGAACGATCCCAATCGTATCCTCATGAGTACGTGACAAAGTAATGTCGAATGCCAGCTATCCAAACGACGCCGATGGAGACGCGCTGCGTCGCATAGAGAGTGACGGAATCGATACCTCTAGACCGATTCGTGTGGACTTCATGGTCGCAGCACCTGATCGGTCGGTAGCAGAAGATTTTGCGACTCTCGCCCTGAAGCGCGGTTACAAGACAGATATCGATGCCGAAGGTGACGAATGGACTGTCTACTGCTCGAAAGTGATGCTGGTAACATATGACAGTGTTGTCCAGGCGCAGCGGGAGCTGGATGAGCTCGCGCGACCATATGGTGCCCACTCGGATGGGTGGGGCACATTTGGAGAAGACGTCGCTCGCGACAATCAAAACTAATGGCTCTCCAGCAGGTTTGATGGGTGGTCGAAGCGCGTGGATCGCGGCGTCGCCACGTCTGCGACGCGTTCTACAGCAAACGCGGCATGACGAGAAGTGCGCACAGCAGCCGCGGTAGCGTCGTGGTTCCTACGCCAACGATGAAACCGAAGGTGTGCTGTTGCGCGTGCGCGTGCGCGTCACGACGCTACTCCGTTCTCTGCTCGGAGCACATTGGCACGCATGTCGATCAATCCGGTAATAGACAACCGACGACACGCGGGACCATTCACTACGATAGCCACAACAACGCACATATAGTTCCGGCGAAACCCGGCCCGCAAAAGTCTCAACCATGAGTCATCGGACATTCGACGAGTTGTACGACGCCTGGCTGCAGTGGCAATCTTCAGCAGACAAAAGCGAGTCTAACTGGAAGTCGGATTTTCCAGATTGGACCGAACTGATACGTGCCGCGATCGTCGAAATGGAGGAGCCCGGACTGGGAAAACGAGCGATTGCGCGCTTAGCGGAATTGTGGGCAGCCTCCGCCGAGGACGAGACGCTGATCGATGCTGCTCCTTGCAACGTGGACAAATGGCTGCCCTCCCTGCGTCTGCTGGCGAAATCGCCACTGCCCGATTGCAGATGGCAGGTCTATGTTGTGGCGGCTCAAGCTAAGGCGGGTGGCGATGATATAGTAAGAATGGGCTTGTCGGACAGCGATCCGTATGCTCGTCGAAGAGCGTTAGCCGCATTGGCTTCATGTAGACCTCCCGATGCACGAGCACTAGCAGAGAGATTCATGCGCGACGAGGATCCCTACATGAGGCAGACTGCAATAGAGATGATTCTCGCGGTTGATGATAAGGAATTTCGCGTCTCGGCGATCTCCGAGTTAGAGAGGGATCCAGTCGAACATGTAAGAGTGGCGACCAAGCGACAAACGTCGGCTCGTTGAACGGTGTCCAGATCCTTGGTTCGACCAATCAGCGGAGAGGCGCGCGATTGACGAAATCGGGCCCCTTCTCGGAGCGGAGATATTTCGACGGGTCTAGAAGTTCGTGCCGAGGCCGGCCTGGATGATCAGCGGGTTCACCCAGACGTCCATCTTCGCGCTGCCGACCTCGACGGTGCCGAAGAGGGGCAGGTCGGGGGTCTGCATGCGGATGTGATCGACCTCGGCGTGGGTCTCGAGCAGGATGAACTTGACGTCGATGCGGGCGTAGATGCGCTTCCAGATGCGGGCGTCGAGGCCGCCCTGGAAGACCAGGCCGGGCGCGGGCGAGATCGACATGTCGGGCGAGCCGGCCATCGTCAGGACCCGGTTGGTGACCTTGGCGTCGTAGGCGAACAGCATCGCGACGCCGGCGCCGGCGTAGGGCACGAGCGGGCCGTGATCGCGCAGCGCGTAGACGGCGGTGACGACCGGCGGCACGCCCTGGGCTTCGCCGAGCTGCGGGCCGAGCGCCGGGACGCCGGTCGGCAGGCCGAGCGCGGTCGGCGCGAGCGACTTGCTCGCGAGCGTGCCGGTCGCCTGGAACTTCACCGGGACCGGCGTGCCGAGGACGGTCTCGATCGACAGCCGGTCGTGCAGCACCGGCAACGTGTAGCCGATGATCGCCGCCGGAATCGTCGCCGAATCGACCGTCGAGCCCGAGCCTGCGATCGGGCCGTTCTTGACCGCGAGGCTCGCCGCGCCGTCGACGTTCGCGAGCTGGAGCGGGCTCGACGACGACAGCGGGTCGATGAACGCGACGCCGAGCCGCACGTACAGGCGCTTCGGCTTGGGCTTTGCGGGCGCGACCTTCACGACCACGCTATCGGCGGTCGCCTCGTCGCCATCTCCGTCGCCGGCGTAGGCGATCGTCGGCACCAGCAACGCGAGGAGCACCAGCGCCTTCACAGCGGCGCTCCTCTCACCGGCGGCGACACCAGCTGCAGCCGCATGTAGCCCTGCGGGATGATCATGTCGACCGCGCCGTCGCCGAGCGGCGTCGACACGTTGACCGTCACCGGGACGTCGGCGACGTTGGCCGCCGAGATCGCGATCCGGCCGTCGGGCAAGAACGTCACGGGCCCGTTCAGCGTGAACGACAGCGGCTTGGAGTGCAGGTCGTGGCTCGACAGCGTGATGCTCATGTCGGGCGCGTCCATGTACAGATCGAGCGACACCGTGAACGTCGGCCCGTTGTCGTCGTAGATGTAGCCGGTGATCGCGCCGCTCGCCGGCAGGCGCAGCCGCATCACCGCCGTGCCGGTGTCGGTGCTGATGCTGATGATGACGCTCGCGGTCATGTTGATCGAGGTGCCGTACATCGCTTCCGCGGCGAGCTGGACCGGCACGCACGACGCCACGCTCGAGCCGTCGGGCAGCGTGCAGTTGGTCTGTGCGGCCTGCATCGCCGTCGGCATCGCGCCCTGCAAGTAGATGCAGTTCTCGGTGTCGGGCGTCGACGCGATGCAATCCGGCCCGTTGAAGTGCGCGCTCGACACCGAGCCGCTCGTGCCGATGATGCGCATCGCGGCCTCGTTCGCGTCGGCCGGCTGCTCGGCGCCGTCGACGTAGCCCGAGCCGTTGACGTCGGTGAACGGCGACGTCGTCGCGAACACGATCGTGTCGGTAGTCGGCGGCGCGCCGGTGAAGTCGGCGACGTAGTTCGCGCCGCCGCCGTCGCCGTTGGTCGTGCCGTTCAGCGGATCCCAGCTCGCGGCGTCTTGCAGGCCGCACACCTCGCCGGAGTTGCAGCTCGAGTTGCCGCCCGAGACCAGCGTCACGCGATAGGCCGTGCCGGGCGTCCACGGCACGTCGGGGACGAACACGATCGCGCGATCCTCGACGAGCAGCGTGCCGGGCACGGCGGCCGAGCACGCGCCGCTGCCGTCGACCTGCTCGACGCGCACGTCGCCGGCGTTGCATTGCGTGCCGAGCTGCACCGAGCCGGCGGCAAGCGGCTGGCTGAAGTCGAAGCGCGCGACGTCGTTGGCGGCGAGCGTGAACGCCGGATACGGATCGTCGGTCGCCATCCCGCCGTTGCAGCGCCCGTTCGTCAACGCGCACGGTGCACCGGGATGCGCCGCGGTGACCGTGAGCGGCACCTGCGACGTCGCGAGCGGCAGGGTCGAGAACGGGATCGCGACCTGCCCGGTCAGCTGATTGCCCGCCTGATCGCGCACGTCGGTGAACGTGACCTGATAGCCCGTCTTGTACGCGAACCGCGACAGCGGGCGCAGCACGACCGCCGCGCCGTGGCTTTCGATCACGGCCGGCACCGCCGCGCCGGCCGCCGTCTCGAGCTGCAGCCCGCCGGCGCGCGCGCGATCGAGATCGATCGGCTCGCTGAAGATGATCTCGATACCGCCGTCGACCGGCAGCTGGTCGGAGCTCGCCGCCGGGAACGTCGAGACCAGCGCGGGCGGCGTGGTGTCGGACGGCGGCGTGGCCGTCGAATCCGTGATCAGCTCGAGCACCAGGTTCGACGGCGCCTGCGCGAGCCCGAGCAGGCCGAGGTCCATCGCCGACGCGGTCTCGATGTCGAGCACGCCTTCGGTCGGCGTCGCGATGCCCGCCGCCTGCAGCCCGAGCACGGTCTGCGACAGGACCGCGTTGCCCGCCGGATCGACCGCGTACACCGCGACATCGAGGCTGAAGTCGACGTACACCGGCGCGCGGTCGTTCTCGGGCGATTGATCCGGGGACTGGTTCGGGTTGCGGTACATCCGGCCGCCGCCGTCGGTGAGCAGCTCGATCTCGATCTCGCCGGTCGACAAGCCCGACGGCACCGCGCCGCCGAACGCGATGTCGAGGCCGCTGACGTGAAACCGCTGGCCGCGCCGCATCGTGAACGCGATCGGCCCGTCGAGCGCCTGCGGATCGCCGAGCTCGGTCGCCATCGTCGCGGGCAAGATCTGCTGCGTCTGCTGGCCGATCAGCGGATGGTTCAGCACGATCGTGTTCGTCTTCAGGCCGGCGCGCGGCGAGGCCGTGCCCGGATCGCCCATCTGGCGCGTGCGCAGCAGCTGCGGGATCGTGCCGCTGCCGACCGAGTCGTGCGGCGTGAGCTGCACCTGCGTCGGCGCGAGCTGCTGGCCGCCGAGGTCGGCGATCGAGCTGTTCAGGCGCAGCGTGTAGGTCTGGCCGGCGGTGAGATCGTCGACCGGATCGATCGAGACATGGACGTCCTTCGCGACGATCGTGATCGGCACCGGGTTGCCGCCGCCGTCGAACAGCTCGATCGAGCCGGGGCCGTCGGCGACGGTGCGCGGATCGAGCGGCTCGGAGAACACGAGGCGGATCGTCGAGGCCTCGTACATCGGCCGGAACGACTCCGGGTTCGCCGGATCGCCGCCGTTGACCGCGACCAGCGCCGGCGGCGCCGCCCGCGCGCGAGCGGAGCGCGTCGTGAACGTGACGAGCGCGCCCGAAGCGGGCAGGTTCTGCGCGGTCGGCTCGAGCGCGCTACCGACGACGATCTGGTATTGCGCGCCTTCGTCATAGCCGGGCGACGGCACGACGATCGTGCGGCCGTCCATCGACACCTGCGGCATCACCGTCGCCGGGCCGTCCGGCCCGACGATGCAGAACGGGCCGGTCGCCGGGTCGTTGCACGCGAGCTGGCCTTGCACGATCGGATCGGAGAACGTGACGATGACGTCCGCGCCGAGCGGCACGTCGACCATGCCGTTCGTCGGATACGCGAACACGACGCCGGGCTGGGCGGTCGCGAGCGGCGGGACGGCATCCGAGCCGCACGCGGCGGCGCCGGCGACCGCGAGCGCAGTGATGATCGAGGCTAGCTTCACGCGGCCACACCGTACCGCGGCGACGAGGAAATCGCGGTGTGTGCCGCTACAATGACGAGGCATGAAGCAGCTTTGGGTGTGGGTCGCGGCGGGTTGTGTAACCCAGCACGTCGGCGTTACGCCGCGTGAGCTGCTGCACCACGTGCCCGAGCTGCGCCAGCACGGCCGCGCCACGGTCGCGACCGACGACGGCGGCACCTACGAGCTCGACGCCGGCCGCGTGTTCCAGGTGACGGTCGACGGCAAGCCGCGCGTGCTGACCGTGCGGGAGATGATCGCGAACTGCCCCGACGTCGTGCCGTTCGCGAACGACAGGTTCCGCGGCGATCCGCCGTGCGTGCTGATCGGCACGACGGTCGACCAGCTCCCGCTCGGCACGCGTCATCACGTCGACCGCGACATGATCGAGGTGTTCCTCGGCGCCGCGCTCGTCACGACCGTCATCGCCTCGGTCGCCGCGTTCGTGTGCCACGAGTCCTCGAACGGCTGCTAGTTCGACGTGAAGCCGCCGTCGACGACGAGCACGGTGCCCGTCGTGAACGAAGCGGCGTCGGAGAGCAGATACACCGCCGCGCCCGCGATCTCCGCGGGCTGCGCGTGGCGCGCGAGCGGCGTGCGCTTCACGACATGATCCCGCAGCATCGGGTTCTGCACGATCGCCGACGCGAACCTGGTCTCGACCAGGCCGGGCGCGATCGCGTTGACGCGGATGCCGCCGCCGCCGAGCTCGAACGCCAGCGTCTGCGTCATGCTGATCACCGCGGCCTTCGTCATGCCGTAGATGCCCTGCATCGGTGCCGCGCGCGTGCCCGCGACGCTCGCGACGTTGACGATCGAGCCGGCGCCGCCGCGCGAGCGCGCGTGCTTGACGAACGCGCGCACGGCGTAGAAGTAGCCGCGCACGTTGACCTCGATCGTCTTGTCGATCGCGGCATCCGGCGTGTCGACGAGCGGGCCGAAGTACGGGTTGGTCGCCGCGTTGTTGACGAGCCCGTCGACGCGCCCGAATTTATCCACGGCGCGCGCGAACAGCGCGTCGACCTCCGCGGCCTTGCCGGTGTGGCAGGCGACCGCGAGCGCGCGCTCGCCGAGCTCGCCGGCGACGCGATCGAGATCGGCCTGCTTGCGCGACGCGAGCACGACCCGTGCGCCCGCCTCGACGCACGCGCGCGCGATCGCCTCGCCGATGCCGCGGCTCGCGCCGGTGACGACGATGACCTGGTCCTTCAGCATGCGCGCGACGCTATCACTTCGCGCGGTCGCGTTTGCCGTCGACCGGCGTGTTCGCGATGCCGACGAGCGCGAGCGCGAAACCGACGACGAGCAGCAGCTCGGGCGAGCCTCCGCGATCGCCGTGCGGCCAGAAGTAGCCGACGAGCAGCGCGATCAGGCAGGTCGAGTACGCGACGATCGCGGAGCCCCACGCGTGCACGAACATCGTGACCCCGCACGCGAGCATCGCCACGATCGCGAGCACGACCAGCGGCAGGTCATCGTGCGGATCGAGCCCGGCCGCATGGTCGTGCCAGCGCGGCGACGCCAGCGCGACGACCACCAGCGCGAGACCGGTCACCTTCACCACGCGCGCAACCTATCACGGTTGACGCGACGCATTATCGGATCCATAAATGAATGAAGGTTCATTCATGGCGGCCCAGAATTACTACAAAGCCAACCTCCGCGACGTGGCGTTCCTCTTGTTCGAGCAGTTCAGGCTCGACGAGATCATCGGCAAGCCGCCCTACGCGAACTGGGGCAAGGACGAGGTGCTGGCGGTGCTCGAGGAGGCCTACGCCTGGGCGCAGAAGTACCTCGGCCCGCTCAACGCCGGCGGCGACGAGCAAGGCTGCCGGCTCGAGGCCGGCCACGTGAAGACGCCGGCAGGGTTTCGCGAGGCGTGGAAGGCCCTGTCCGAGGCGGGCTGGCGCACGCTCGCGATGGAGGAGAAGCACGGCGGCCAGGCCGGCCCGTTCACGCTCGCGATGATGGTCGACGAGTTCATGTGCGGGTCGTGCACGTCGTTCAACATGTACCCGGCGCTCACGCAGGGCGCGGCCGACGTGATCCTCACGTTTGGCACGCCGGAGCAGCAGGCGACGTACGTGCCGAAGCTGTTCGACGGCTCGTGGGCCGGCACGATGTGCCTCACCGAGGCGCACGCGGGCAGCGACGTCGGCTCGAACACGACGCAAGCGGTCCGCCGTCCGGACGGTCGCTACGACATCAAGGGCACGAAGATCTTCATCAGCGGCGGCGATCAGGACATCACGCCGAACATCGTGCACATGGTGCTCGCGCGCACGCCCGATGCGCCGCCGGGCACGAAGGGGCTGTCGCTGTTCATCGTGCCGAAGCTGCGACCCGACGGCACGCCGAACGACGTCGCGACCGCCGGCATCGAGCACAAGATGGGCATCAAGGCGTCGGCGACGGCGCAGCTCGCGTTCGGCGACGGCGGCGGCTGCATCGGCGAGCTCGTCGGCACGCAGGAGCAGAAGGGCATGTCCCAGATGTTCCACCTGATGAACTACGCGCGCATCGGCGTCGGCATCCAGAGCCTCGCGATCGCGTCGTCGGCGTATCTGAACGCGCTCGCCTACGCGAAGGACCGCAAGCAGGGCAGCTCGATCAAGCACTGGAAGGACGCGACCGCGCCGCGCGTGCCGATCATCGAGCACGCCGACGTGCGCCGCATGCTGCTCGACATGAAGGCGAAGACCGAGGGGCTGCGCGCGCTCGCGGTCAAGCTGACGATGCACGTCGATCGCGTGAACGCGATCGAGAAGACCGGTGGCGATAAAGCGCAGCAGGAATATCACCAGGGCCAGGTCGACCTGCTCGTGCCGCTCATCAAGGCGTACGGCAGCGACCAGGCGTTCGCGATCTGCGCATCGGCGATCCAGGTGTACGGCGGCGCGGGTTTTCTGCGCGACTGGCCGGTCGAGCAGTACTGCCGCGACTCGAAGATCTTCTCGATCTACGAGGGCACGAACCACATCCAGGCCATGGACCTCGTCGGGCGCAAGCTGATGCAGCGCGGCGGCGCGAACGTGCAGGCGTACGCGAAGGACGTCGGCGCGTTCGTCGCGGCGCACAAGGACCACGCGACGCTCAAGGACGGCGTCGCGACGCTCGCGCACGCGATGGAGGCGCTGACGGCGACCGGCGGCAAGTTCATGCAGTGGTTCGGAGGCGGCAAGATCGAGCTCGTGCCCTCGGTCGCGAACCGCTTCCTCGAGATGATGGCCGAGACCACGCTCGGCTGGCTGCTGCTCGATCAAGCCGTGATCGCCGACGCCGCGGCCGAGAAGCTGCCCGCCGACCATCCCGACCGCGCGTTCTACGCGGGCAAGCGGTTCGCGGCGCAGTACTTCGCGGCCAACGTGCTGCCCGGCGTCGCGGCGAAGGCGCAGCTGATCGCGAAGGAAGACCGCTCGGCGGTCGACATGCCGGCCGCGGCGTTCGCGCCCTGACGATCGATCGGGTTTTCAGGAGGTGAACGTACGTCGTGGCGAACCGCGTGGTATGCGCGCGGCAAGCACGTGCGGCGCATCGTCTTGCTCTGGTTGGTCGGCGCGACGGCGTGCACGTCGACGCGCCAGCTCGCCGATCCGCTCGAGCCGCGCCTGCGCAGCCCGGGCAACACGAGCGGCTTCGCGGTGCGCACGACCGATCGCTGGCGCGGCCGCATCGATCCGCAGGCCGAGCTGCGCTTCCGCGACGCGCGGGGGCGCTGGACGCAAACCGTCGACGCAAACGATCTGCGCGTCGACCAGGACGGCGCCTGGATCGAGCAGGACGGCACGATCCTCGAGGCCGCCGACGAGATCGAGATCGCAAATCTCCCGGCCGACCTCGCGCGTTCGCTCGCCGAGACGCAGCCGGCCATCGGGGCGCAGCTGCGCGGCGATCGCGGCGGCTGGCACCTCACCGGCGAGAGCCTGCACGCGTGGATCGA
Source organism: Kofleriaceae bacterium (assembly GCA_036490935.1). Classification (GTDB taxonomy): domain Bacteria; phylum Myxococcota_A; class Polyangia; order Haliangiales; family Haliangiaceae; genus JABFXX01. Next base: position 156,929 of record DASXCY010000132.1, read on the forward strand.
CACGTTCTTCGTGCGAGCCGGCGACGCGCCGCTCGGCGAATGGCGGTTTCACGTCGCGGCCGGCTGGGTCGGCCCGGTCGACGGCGACACGTTGACGGCGATGCTGCAGCAGCGCTCCATGCCGGTACGCACCGGTTGGCGCTGGAGCGACATGCGCGCGGTCGAGGTCACGAACGTGTCGGGTGCGAAGACGCTCGCCGCGCTGCCGCTGCTCTTCGGCGTGCAGGCGCTCGAGCTCACCGGGGGGTCGCCGTACGTCACCAGCGGCGGCGGCGACGGGCAATCCGCGCCGGCGGCGTGGCCGGCGACGCTCGCGCGAGACGGCGCGGATCCGCGGCCGCTGTTCTCGACCGGCGCACGCGCGCGTGGCTGGGTGCTGCCGATGCTCGTGCTCGATGGCGGGATCGCGGGCGACGCGAATGATGCGGGCGCGCTCGTGCGGCTCCGGCTCGGCGGGATGTACGACGTCGGCGGAGGTGCGCGCCGGATCGACTTCAGCGACCAGCGCGCGACGCTCGCGGTAGCCCAGCTCGGCATGCACCTGGCGATCGATGCCGACGAGCGCGTCGCGGTGCCGGTCGGCGTCGAGCTCGGCGCCGGCGGCGACGTGCGCGAGGTCGCGATCGAGGCCGGTGTGCGCGTGCGGTGGGGGCGCTGGTTCGGCACGGTGTTGCCGCTGGTGCCGCGCCGGCTGTCGCGCGACGGCGCCGCGCACTGGGACGCCAGCGTGCGAGCCGAGGTCGGCGCGACGCTGTAGACTGCGCGACGGTGTTCGCCCCGGATGAGGAGTATCGCGTCGAGCTCGAGCTCGACGAGCCCGACGACGCGGCCGCGCTCGTCGCGAAGCTCGCGGCGATGCTCGACGTCGCGCCCGCGGGATTGCCGCCGCTCGAGGTCAAGAAGCGCTCGATCGACGCGCGCCGCGGCCGCGTCCGGTTTCATCTCGTCCTCGGCGCGGCCGAGCCGCAGCCGCCGCCCGTGCTGCCGCGCGAGACCGCCGGCGAGCCGGTCGTGATCATCGGCGCCGGGCCGGCCGGGCTGTTCTGCGCGTACGAGCTCGCGCGCGCCGGTGTGCCGTCGGTGATCGTCGATCGCGGCAAGCCGGTACAGGCGCGCCGCCGCGATCTGAAAGGCCTCACCCGGCACGGCGTCGTCGATCCGGACTCGAACTATTGCTACGGCGAAGGCGGCGCCGGCACGTACTCCGACGGCAAGCTGTACACGCGCGCGCACAAGCGCGGCGACGTGCGCGACGTGATCGAGATCCTCGCGCTGCACGGCGCGCCCGCCGAGATCCTCGTCGACGCGCGGCCGCACATCGGCTCGAACAAGCTGCCGAAGGTGATCACCGCGCTGCGCGAGCGGCTCGCGAGCGTGGGCGTACCGATCCGGTTCGGCGCGCGCGCGATCGAGCTCGTCGTGCGCGATGGCCGTGCGATCGGCGTGCGGCTCGCCGACGGGCCCGAATCCAGCGTGCTCGGCCCCGAGGTCGTCGGCCGCGCGGTCGTCGTCGCGGCCGGCCACTCCGCGCGCGACGTTCACGCGATGCTCGAGCGCGCCGGCGTGCGGCTCGAGGCCAAGCCGTTCGCGATGGGCGTGCGCATCGAGCATCCCCAGCCGCTCATCGATCGCATCCAGTACGGGCACGCGGCCGGCCACGCGCGGCTGCCGGCGGCCGCGTATCGGCTCGCGTTCACGCCGAGCGACGGCCGCGGCGCGTTCTCGTTTTGCATGTGCCCGGGCGGCTGGATCGTGCCGGCGGCGACCGAGCCCGACGGCGTCGTCGTCAACGGGATGAGCCTGTCGCGCCGCGACTCGCCGTTCGCGAGCTCGGGGCTCGTCGTGTCGATCGAGCCGGCTGATTTCGGCGGCGACCCGCACGCCGGTGTCGAATTGCAGCGCCGCCTCGAGCGCGCGGCGGCCGCGGCCGGCGGCGGCGAGCTGCGCGCGCCGGCGACGCGTGCGACCGATTTCGCGCGTGGCCGCGGCTCGTCGACGGTGCCGCGCACGAGCTACCAGCCCGGCCTCGCCGCGACCGACGTCGGCGAGGTGCTTGCCGTCACCGGGTTGCCGCTCGCGGCGCGCCTGCGCGAGGCGCTCGCCGCGTTCGATCGCCAGATGCGCGGCTATCTCACCGAAGAAGCCGTGCTCGTCGGCGTCGAGTCGCGCACGTCGTCGCCGGTCCGCGTGCCGCGCGACCGCGAGTCGCTGCAGTCGCCGGATCTCGCCGGGCTGTATCCGTGCGCCGAGGGCGCCGGCTACGCGGGCGGCATCGTGTCCGCCGCGCTCGACGGCATGCGCGTCGCGCGGGCGATCAAAGCACGCGCTTGATGCCCTCGCGCACGCCGACACGCGGGTGCCAGCCGAGCAGCGAGGCCGCGCGATCGCTGCCGTAGTGCAGGCGCGCGAGCGCCGATTGCAGGCGATACGCGGCGATCGGGCTCGGCTTGCCGAGTGCGGCGAGCGGCACCTCGCTGAGCCTGCCGAGCGCGAACACGACGGGGCGCGGAACCCTCACGATCGGGCGCGCGCCGCCGGCGAGTGCGAGCACCTCGGCCTGGGTGAGCTGCGCGGGATCGATCAGCTGGATCACCTCGCCGCCGACGAGCTTACGTTCGATCGCGCGCGTGATCGCGTCGACCACGTCGTCGATGTAGACGAGCGGCAGCTCGAGCTTGCCATCGCCGAGCACGAGCCAGCGGCCGCCGGCGGAACGCGCGATCGCGCCGTTGATGAGCGGGATGCCACCGCCGAAAATCTGGCCGGGCCGAAGGATCACGCACGGCAAGCCGGCGGTCGCCGCGGCGCGCACGAGCTGCTCGGCCTCGAGCTTCGCGCGCGTGTACGCGCCGCGCTCGTCGGGCCGCGGCTCGAGGGCCGCACGTTCGGTGACCGGGCCGTGGCCGGCCGAGCCCGCCCAGTCGATCACCGACATCGACGAGATGTGCACGAGCTGGCGCACACCGAACCGCTGGCACGCGCCGATCACGTTCTGCGTCCCGGCGACGGTGCCGCCCTTGTGCTCGAGCCAGCCGCCGCGCATCGCGGCGCCGGCGTGGATGACGATGTCGGCGCCGCGCACGGCGCGATCGACCGCGCGCGAATCACCGAGGTTGCCGAAGCAGTACTCGACGCCGTGGATCGGACGCGCCGGAATGCGGCGCACGAACGCGCGCACGCGGTGGCCTTCACCGAGCAGGCGCTTGACGACCGCGCGGCCGAGCGAGCCCGACGCGCCGGTCACGAGGAACGGCACGCGCTCGGCCAGCGTGAACTTCGCGCGGCGCTCGGCGTGATCGGCCTCCGCCGCGCGCGCGACGTGCTCGACCCAGCGCACGACCTCGGCGGCATCCTCGATCGCGACCGGCGGCGGCGCGTCGGCGGCGAGCCGGTGGTAGAAGTCCGCGACGAGATCGCGTAGGCCTTGATACGCGCGCACCTTCCCGCGCGCGAACTTCCACACGCCGATCGGCACGTCGACGAGCGGCTGCACCGAATCGGTGAACGCGTTGACGAGCCGCTCCGCTGCTTTGGGCAGCGGCGTCGCGCCGCGCTTGCCGTGAAACATCGCGAACAGGTCGACGCGCAGCACGCCGCGCGTGCCGTGGATGATCATCTGCGACTGCATCGGCTTGGTATTCCAGCTCAGCTGGAACTGGCCCAAGCCGCGCTGGCAGCGCACGATCGCGCGCCACTCGTCGAACGCGAGGTTCGGATCGCCGCCGAGCGAGCGCCACGATGCGTCGACGTCCTCGACCGGGCCGAGCAGCTCCTGCACGAGATACAGGCAGTGCACGCCGAGATCGCGGAACGGGTAGCCGGCGTCGCGATACCACGGCGGCAGCGGGCCGCCTTCGTACGGCGGATACTCCGAGCCGCGCAGGATGTCGACCGACACGACGTCGCCGAGCGCGCCCTTGCGCACCTGCTCGATCGCGCGTTGCACCTGCGGATCGTAAAGCAGCGAGTGATTGACCGACGCGACGAGCCCTTTGCGCCGCGCGAGCCGATCGATCGCGAGCGCGTCCTCGACGGACTCGGCGACCGGCTTCTCGACGAGCACGTGACAGCCGCGTTCGAGCGCGGCGAGCGCGACCTGCGCGTGCGCCGACGGCGGCGTCAGCACGTGGATCACGTTCGCGCCGGCCGCGACGAGCGCGTCGAGATCGGCGAACGCGTGCGTGCCCCAGTGTTCGGCGCGTTCGGTCGCGCGCGCGTGATCGAGATCGGTCACGCCGACGAGCTCGACGTCGAGACCGAGATCCTTGATCGCGGCGACGTGGAACTCGCAGATGTTGCCTGCGCCGACCAGGCCGGCTCGAAACTTCGCTTGTGTCATGAATGCTTCCTTCTGGGCAGTCCGTCGAGGGTGCGCGTCACGTCGGCGACACGCGCCGACCAGGTTTCGGCCGCCAGCGCCGCCGACCGCTCGGCGCGCACGTGGAGGTCGTCGTCGGCGAGCGCGCGTTCGATCGCGGCCGCGAAGCCGCGCGCGTCGCTCGCCACGCGAACGCCGAGATGGGCGTAGCGCGCGACCTCGGGCACCGCGGTCGACACGACGGGGAGTCCCGCGGATAGGTACTCGCGCAGCTTGAGCGGATTTACGAACGCCATGCGTTCGTCGATGCGATACGGGATCATGCCGACCGCGAAACCCTTGCAATAAGCGGGCAACTCGTCGTGGCGCTTCTGGCCGAGCAGGTGGATGTTTGGCACGCCGCGAACCGCCGACACGTCGCCGAGCTGCTGGCCGAGCAGCGCGAACGACCACCGCGGCCGCATGCGCGCCAGGTCTGCGACGAGCGGCAGGTCGACCCAATCGCGCAGCGTGCCGTAGAAGCCGATCCGGGGCTCGGGCAGCGCCGCCAGGTCGGCGGGCACGCGCGTCGCGGGATCGAGGGCGCGCGCGAAGCTCGTGTGGTCGACTCCGTGAGGCGAGACGAACGTGTGCGGATTGACCGCGCGCTTCTTGCCGGCCAGCGCGTCGTTGATCGCGAACACCGCGTCGACCTTGCCGAGCAACATGCGCTCTGCTGCCTCGGTGCGCGCACGGTCGAGGTAGCCGAACAGCGACCATTCGTCGACGCAGTAGTACACGGCGAGTTGCTCGCCGAGCGTTCCGACGTAGTCTGCGACATTCGGCAAGAACGTCCACAGGTCGAACGCGCCGATGCCGAGCCGGGCGCGCAGCGCGCGGATCGTGGCGCGGAGCAGCTGGCGGTTGACCGCGCGGGCGGCCCGGCTATGCGGAAACGGCAGGACGATCGGCGTCGCGACCCACAGGTCGTGCTCGACGCAGACCGGCCCGCGCGCGAGCTCGCCGAGCTTGCGCCGGATCTTGCCGAGGTCGCGCGCGCTGCCCAGCGCGGGCTTGCGCGTCGCGATCGAGTTGAGCCACAGCACGCGGCGCGACCGTGCGAGCTCGCGCAGGACGTGGTGATTCGAGGTCGGGTCCTCGTGCCAGTCCTTGGCAAAGGCGACGATCGGTACGGGCGCGGCCACTGGTCGGCGAACCGTAGCCAGAGGCGTGCCGAGTGCGCGCTCGTCACGTGTGCGCTGGCGCTCGCGGCATGCCGTGGCGATCGTGGACCGGCGTTTCAGATCGTCGGCGAGTCGGCGAGGCTCCGGAGCGACGATCCGCCGCCGCGCGAGTCGCCGTACTTCGACGGCAGGCGGGTCGCGCTGGTCGCGGCGCGCGGCGAGACGCTCGGCATCGAGGTGTGGCATCGCGACGGCGGGCCGGTGGCGCTCGAGCTGCCGGGCGCGCGCGTCGCGGGCTACGCGACGGTCGCGTACGCGGCGGTGCGGCCGTCGACCGCGATGTACGGCGGCAGTCACGGCGCCGGCAGCTATCCCGACGGGCTCGTGGCGGCGACCGCGCCGGCGACCGATCCGGCGTACTTCGAGATCGCGGCGGATGCGTCGGCGAACGGCGAGCTGGTCGTCGGCGCGCGCCACATTCCGGTCGAGCTGACGATCGCGCCCGTCGCGCTGCCGCCGCTGCCGCTCTCGGTGTGGGCGTATTACGACGCGCACGAGCTCGGCGGCACCAACACGCAGCCGAGCGCTGCCGAGCGCGCGTGCATCGCGATGTTTCGCGCGCACGGCGTGCTGCTGTCGCCGGATCTGCCACCCGACGCGTGGCCGGCGCGGCGCGAGCTGCTGGCCGGCGCGCCGTTCGTGCCGGCGGTCGTCGGCGATGCGCCGGGCGAAGTGCACGGCGCGGTGCGTGCGTGGATCGATCGCACCGCCGGCACCGGCCAGGTGCCGTTCGCGATCCCGATCGACGAACCGCACACGGTGGCCGCGCGCGCGAACGTGCGGCTGCTCGGCGACGCGGCGCACGACGCCGGCGCGGGTCCGGGCCGGTTTCTGTTCGCGGTGACCGACGATCCGCACGTCGAGTACGGCAACGCGGTCGATCTGGTCATCACGCTGCACCCGCGGCTCGGCGATCGGTTCGCGCGCTGGACCTACAACGGCGCGCCGCCACACGCCGGCTCGATGGTGCTCGACGCCGAGGCTCCCGGGCTGCGCACGTGGGGCTGGATCGCGTGGCGCTGGCAGATCCCGATCTGGTACGCGTGGGACGCGCTGTACTGGCACGACCGCCACAACGGCAAGCGCGCGCTCGACGCCGCGCGCGACGCGACCAGCTTCGAAGCCGGCGACGATCACGGCAACCTCGACGGCGTGCTCGCGCTGCCCGCGCCCGGCGGCTGCCTGCCGACGCTGCGGCTCGCCGCGCTGCGTCGCGGGCTCGAGGATCGCGCGCTGCTCGAGCTCGCGGCGAGCTGCGCGCCCGACGAGACCGCCGCGCTCGCCGCGCACCTCGTGCCGCGCGCGCTCGGCGATGCCTCCGACGGAAGCGCGCCGTCCTGGCCGCACGACGAGGCCACCTGGGAAGCCGCCCGGCGGCAGCTGCTCGATCTGGCCGCCCGCTGCCCGCACTAGACCGATCCGGCGTGCCGCGCGTTGCTACGGGCCATGCGCTCCTGGCTCCTTCCGTGTTTGCTTCTCGCCGCTTGCGATAGCCGCTCCAACGTCCAGGCCGGCCCGTTGCAGATCGCGACGCCGACTCCGCCGTCGAGGCCGGGCGAGCCGCCGAAGCCGAAGCCGCCCGCGCCGCCGCCGCCCGCGAAGGCCGGCGACCAGATGTACACGACGTACTTCTACACGGCCTCGGAAGCGGTCGTGCACGGCTATCAGGACAAGACGCGCGTGCGCATCGTGTCGCTCGCCGATCCGCTGACCAAGCGCAAGGCGGGCACGATCTGGGAGGGCACGATCGGCATCGGCGAGAGCAAGACCATCCCGACCGGTGCCGGCGTGTTCGGCCTGCTGTCCGACAAGAAGGCCGCGATTCTCGTCGGCACGCCGTCGACGTGCGAGGCGGTCGGCTACTTCGTCAAGGACGAGGAGGGCCGGTTCCGCTCGAACCACTTCTTCACGCAGATGCCGCGCGCGACGTACTCGCCCGACGTGCGCATGGTGGTGTGGGCGTACGACGCGGCCGACGTCGCGATCCACGCGACGAAGACGCAGAAGCTGCTCGCGCGCAAGTCGCTCGATGCGGGCGGCCGGCTCGTGCTCGACGCGAAGGCGCTCGCCGACCTCGGCAACGATACGGTCGAGATCTCGTCGACGAAGAGCCCGGTCGGGGTCGAGGTCTACTACGACGAGGGCTTCATCGTGCCGTCGGTCACCGGCAGCGGTTCCGGAACCGACTTCTACACGTTCGTCGGCGCGCTCACGCAGGGCAACAACGATCTGGATCTGGTGACGACCGACGACAACGCGCACGTCAAGGTGACCGACCTCGACGGCGGCAAGTCGATCTACGACGGCACGGTCAAGGCGCACGGCATCCACGTGCTCAACATGTCGGACCGCTACGTGCGCGTGCAGAGCGACAAGCCGATCCAGCTCGCGGTCGCGGCGTACGAGCACGACGGCAAGGGCTACGCCGAGCATCACTTCGCGACCGGCCACGACGGCGGCGGGATCGACAATGACTTCACCGTGACCACGCCCGAGCAGCTGTGGCTGTTCTCGTACTTCGATCACAACCCGATCACGATCACCGACGGGCAGGGCAACAAGATCTTCGCGGGCTCGCTCGATGCCGGCAACGGCCACGGCCTCACGCCCGGCCTCGGCCTCTATCACGTGCACTCCGCGAAGGGCATGTCGGTGATGGGCGGCTCGAACCAGTGCGGCGCCGACTACTCGCCGGCCGCCGGCATGTTCGCGGTCGACGAGGCGATGCTGAAAGTGATCCAGCAGGTCACCGAGGCGCGCATCGAGGAGGCGAAGTCGCGCGGCGTCACGCTCACCCCGCAAGCGGCCGAGGCCGCGCCGATCACCTCGCAGGAATGGGACCGCTACAGCGCGCCCGCGAGGGCGAAGGCCTACTCGCACATGACCGTCGACGAGGCGAACGAGCGCAAGGCCGAGCTGGCGAAGTAGTCACTGCACGAGCACCGTGCCGGCGATGCGGCTCGACCCGAGCTGCTCGACGGCGCGGCGGAGGTCGCGCGAGGTGGTGCGGCGCGCGCGCAGAGCGAGCACGACGGCGTCGGCGGCGTCGGCCATGAGGTTGACGTCGGCCGACCCGAGCACGGGCGGCGCGTCGACGACGACGTGGTCGTACTTCGCGAGCCGCAGGCGGTCCATCGCGATCGCGAACGCCGGCGCGTCGAGCAGCTGGGTTTGCTCGAGGCGCGGGTTGATCGCCGCGACGTGCAGGCAGAGCTGCGCGATCTCGACGACGCTCCACGGCAGCTGCGGCTGAGCGCGATGCGCCGCGAGCTGCTCGGCGAAGCACCACGGCGGGATCAACCGGAACGCGGCCGCGAGCTGCGGCCGGTTCACATGGGTCTCGGCGAGCAGCACCTTCGCGCGACCGCACTCGGCGAGCGCGAGCGCGAGGTTGAGGGCGACCGTGGTCTTGCCTTCATTCGCGTGCGGGCTCGACACGACGATCACCTGCGGCCGGCCGAGCTCGAGCAAGTGATGGCGCAGCACGCGGAACGCGGCGGAGCGCACCGAATCGGGATCGAGCACGAGCTCGAGCCGCGGATCGGTCGGCTCGTCTTCGGGCAGCACGTGCTGCGTCAGCGCGAGCTCCGGCGGCGGGCCGGCAGGCGAGGGCCGCTGCAGCGGCGCGACGAGCGCGGTCGTCTTGCCGAACTCGACCGCGACCATCGGTTGCGTCAAGAACGGGAGGTTGCGGGCTTCGCTCACGCGCGTCCTTTCCTGCGGCGCGCCGGCGGCGGGATGACCGCGAGCACGGCGAGCGAGAACGGATCGATGTCCGCGCGGCGATACAGCCGATCGTCGATCACCGCGAGGCCGACCGCGATCGCGCCGCCGAGCGACAGGAACACGATCATGCCGGCGAGCAGGAAGATCGTCTTGCCCGGGCCGGTCGGCTGCACCGGCTTGAACGCGGGATCGACGACGGAGAGCCGGCCGCCGGTCTCCGCCGCCTTGGTGCTGGCGTCCATCTGCGCGCGAAACACGCTGTCGGCGAGCGACTGCACGCGCTCGCGCTCCTCGTTGACCGCGCGCCGCACGTCGGCGTACTTCGTCTCGAGCTGCACGACCCAGTTCGTGGTCGCGTCGGAGGAGGTCTGGCCGGACTTGCCCGAGCGCTTCTGCTCGTCGGAGATCTGCGATTCGAGCTCGGCGAGCTGCTTCTGCAACTTCGTGCGATCGGCCGGCGTCGCGGGCACGATCGGAGTCTCGATGTCGGGCGGCACGGCGGCCTGAGCGTGGCGCAACCGCTGCTGCGCCTCCTCGACGCGATCGCGCGCGTTGACGACGGCCGGGTGCTTCTCGGTGTACTTGCCCATCGCCTCTTCGAGCTCGCGGGACGCCGAGCTCAGCTCGCGCTGCGCGTCGGCGACCACGGCCTCGGCGGCGATCTTCTCCGGCGATGCCGCGACCGCGATATGGATCGGCGGCGAGTCGGGACCGGCGTCGAGGCGCGCCTGGATGCGCTCGCGCTGGCGTTCGAGCGCGTAAAGGCGCGGATTGCCGGTCGGCGTCTTGCTCTGGTTGCGGATCGCGCGCACGGCCGCGCCTTCGCCCTGCTGGTTCGGGTCCTGGACGAACTCGGGATGCTTCGCGAGGAACTCGGCGAGCGCCTGCTCGCGCTTGCGCAGCTCGGTCGAGGCCTCTTCCTTTTGCGTCGTGACGAAGCTGACCGTCGCCGCCGCCTGGTCGTTGCGCAGCGTCTCGTCGCGAGACTGCAGCAGGTTGGTGAGCTTCGCGGTGACCGCCTGCGCGCGATCGGGATCGGAATCCGCGTAGACGATGCGGAACGCGTTCGCGCCGCGCGCCTCGAAGTGGATCTGGTTGCGCAGCTTGTCGATCGCGAGCTCGGTGTCGGTGTCGGAGAACGCGTTCAACGCCGGATCGTCGACGATCGGCTCGAGCTGCGCGCGCGCGTAGAGCAGCTCGCGATAGCGATCCGCGATGTTGCGCTGCGCCACCTCCTCGCGGTTCGACAGCAGGCTCGACTGGATGCGCTCCTGATAGAACAACGTCGCCCACGACTGGTAGTTGCGCGTGCGCACGAGCGCGAACGTCAGCGACAGCGCGCCGCCGACGACCGCGAACAGGGCTACGAGCCACCAGTACCTCAGCGTCTTGCCGCCGAGATCCACGAGGCGTTGCAAACGGTCACGTGCGGTCAGCTGGGAGTTCGCCATCTCTTGAACGAAGGTGCGCGGGCACGCGACACGCCACGTGCGGCGAGCGACCCGGCTCGGTCGCCTGCGAAGCCGGGAACGTGCCCGAGCACCGGGAGTCCGAGCCGCGCCACGTCCTCGTCGTCATGGACGCGTGAATCGAACGCTCCCAGCAGGAGCGCAGACCCGAATAGCGAACCGACGGCGAGCACCACGGCGACCATTGCAAGCTCGAAGCCGCGGTGCGCCGGGCGCTCGGGGCGATGCTCTTCGACGATCGCGAGCGAAGTATCGAGTCCTGCCGCGGCGATACGGTCGGCGAGCGCGTCGTGGCTGGTGGCGATGTCGGCGAGATCGTTCTCGGCTGACTTCTGTTCGTGATCGATCTCGACGAGCTCGAGATCGAGCGCTTGCGCCACACCTTCTTCGCGCCGTGCGTGCGCGCGCACGAGCTGGGCCTGCTTCGCCGCCGCGCTGTGGGTCAAGCGATCGAGGCGCTCGATCAAGCCGTCGCGGCGGGCCGCGATGTCGGACGCGAGCTGCTCGTTGACCTGTTGGCGCCGCTGCTGTGCGGTGTCGATGACGATCGCGGCGATATCGTGAGCGAGCTCGATCGCGCGGTCGCCGTCGACGTCCGAGACGGTGATGCCGATCCGTGCCGAGTGCTCGGCGTGATCGTTGGCGTCGTCGTAATAGGTGAACGTGTTCTTCCAGATCGCGATGTCGATCTCGCCGCGCAGCTGCTCGATCGCGAACGGCATGCCGAGCTTGCGGCGCAGCGGGAACAGGTTGCGGCGCTCGATCAGGTCGCCGAGCTTGGCGTCGGTGATCAGCACGCCGTCGACGTAATTACGCAGATCCTCGACGGGAACGGCGTCGTGCTTCGTCGTCATCTCGCCTTCGGTGAGCGCCAGCACGATCTCGGCATCGACCGGCGTGCGATGGCGTGCGACGACGACCGTCAGGCCGACCGCGAGCACCGTCGCGAGCGCGAGCACGCGGATCGGCCGCGCGCGCATCCGGCCGACGATGCGCTGCAGCTCCTCGACCAGGCCGGACCGCGTCGAGGCTTCCGACGCATACCAGTCGTCGCTGACCTGCGACAGCAGATGCTTCACGCCGCCGCCTCCACGAGCACATCGTGGAGCGCGGCCGCGCTGGCCGACCAGCTCCCGCGCGAACCGTGGCGCGCGACCTCGGCTGGATCGTACGGCTCGTCGAGCGCGCGGGCGACCGCGTCGCCGAGGGTCTCGGGCGAACGCGGCGGCACGAGCATGCCGAGCGCGGGGTCGGTGAACAGGTCTGGCACGCCGCCGACGGTGGTCGCGACGACACGCCGGCCGCTCGCGAACGCCTCGAGCACCACGTTCGGCGTGCCCTCGCTGTGGCTCGGCAGCACGACGACGTCGGCGGCCGCCATCCACGCCGGCACGCGCGCGAGCGGCTCGGGTCCGACGACACGCACGCCCGGCAGCGCCGCGGCGCGCGCGGTGACTTCGGCGCGCAGCGGGCCGCCGCCGACGATCGCGAGCTCGGCGCCGGTCACGCGCGGCCACGCGGCGACCAGATCGAGCACCCCCTTCTCGGGCTTGAGATTGCCGACGTAGACGGCGAGCTTGCCGCCGGCCGGCAAGCCGAGCTCCGCACGCGCGGCGGCGCGGTCGCGCGGGTGGAACAGCTCGTCGTCGACGCCGTTCATCACGACGGCGACATGCTCGCGCGGTACGCCGAGCGCGACGACCGCATCGGCGAGCGGGCGGCTCACCGCGACGATCCGCGCGGCCCGCGGCAGCGACCACGCCATCATGCGGCGCGCGCCCGCGGTGTTGAGGTGCACGTCGGAGCCGTGCAGCTTGACGACCGCCGGCACGCCGAGCAGGCGCGCCGCGATCACCGCCGCGAAGCCATCCGGATAGGCCCACGAGCCGAGCACGACGTCGATGCGCCCGCGATAGCGCGCGAGCGCCGGCGCGATCGACGCCGCGTACAGCGGGCCCCACGCCGCATGGGCGAGGCGTGGCACGAACATCGTGCGCGGGTGACTCACCGCGATGCCGGCGATCGTCTCGCGGCGCGGCACGCGCGCGAGCCGGCCGGCGCTCGACCAGCGCGCGACGAGCCCCGCGCCCGGAAACCACGGGATCGTGGCCATCACGTCGAGCTCGCAGCGCTCGCGCAATGCCGCGAATTGCTGGCGGTTGAACGGCGCCGACAGCGGTTCGGCGGCGTTGGGAAAGATCTTCGTGATCGCGAGGACGCGCATCACCGGTCACAGATCGAACACGCGGTCCATGCGCAGCAGCTTGAAGATCGCGAGCGGCTGATCGCGCGCGCCCGTGATGGCGACCGCGCCGCCGCCCGCGCGCACACCCTTGTAGAGCTTGACGAGCGCGGCGACTCCGGAGCTGTCGATCAGCTCGAGCAGCGACAGATCGCAGCGCACCAGGTGCGGCTTGCCCGACACGATGCGCTCGATCTCCTCGGCGAGCTGCGGCGCGCTGTTGATGTCGAGCGAGCCTCGAACGGTGAGGTTGATCTCGCGGTTACTAGTCGTCACGTCGTACGGTTGGATCGGCACGTCAGCTCCTTGCGAAGGCGCCAGAGGTTGGGTGGCCCAGCCTCGTAGGTCATCTCGTCCAGCATCGTCTTTGCGATGTGGATGCCCATGCCGCCTTCGGGGAGGCTCGTGTCGTCCAGCTCGGTGGGCAGTGGCGCCACACCTTCGAGGTCGAACGAGTCGCCGTGATCGATCAATTCGATCACCAGATCGCGCTCGCTTGGAATGATCGCGATCTCGATCGCGCCACCACCTTTGCGGTGATACGCGTGGATCACGATGTTGTTGAAGATCTCGGCGAAGGCGGACACGACGGCGGTGTCGAACGGGTCTCGCACGTCGTGGGCCAACGAATCATCCTGATCTCGCACGCGAGACCCCGACACCAACCGTGCCGCTTCCGCCACGGCGCGCACTGCTAGTGAGCGGTAGCGCAACAGGCCGGGCACGCTCAGGAGGATCGGAGCCACGCGGCGCCGAGGATAGCACCGGGCATTCCGGACGCATGCTACGGTCCTTCATGCTGTCCACGGTTCGTCTCGCCAAACGGGCGATCGACGTCGTAGGAGCGGCCGTGGGGCTCGCGGTGACCGCGCCTCTCATGCCGATCATCGCCGCGGCGATCTACCTCGACTCTCCCGGTCCCATCCTGTTCCGCCAGCGCCGCGCCGGCGGCTTGCGTTCCGTCAAGCGGGAGGCCGGGGTCCGCAAGCTCGAGTTCGACGAGTTTCACATGCACAAGTTCCGCACGATGGTGCCGGACGCGGAGGCGAAGACCGGCGTGGTCGTCGCGGGTGCCGACGATCCGCGGATCACGCGCGTCGGCAAGTTCCTGCGCAAGTCGCGGCTCGACGAGCTGCCGCAGTTCTGGGACGTGCTGCGCGGCAAGATGAGCATCGTCGGCCCGCGCCCCGAGCGGCCCGAGCTGCTTGCGGACCTGTCGTACGCGATCCCGCTGTTCGAGGAGCGCATGCGCGACGTCAAGCCTGGCATCACCGGGCTCGCGCAGATCTCGCTCGGCTATACCGGCTCGATCCCGGAGGGAAGCGCGATCGGCGCACTCGCGTCGACGCTGCAGAATCCGTGGCAGCTCGACGAAACCAAGGGCTCGCTCGCCGACGACATGCGCATCAAGCTGCTCTACGACCTCGCGTACACGGCGTCGCTCGAGCGGCTCGGCACGTTTCTCGTCACCGAGCTCGGCATCCTGTTCAAGACGCCGCTCGTGATGCTGCGCATGACCCAGGGTCGCTGATCGGAATCGGTCAGTCCATGCGCGCGCCGACCGCGCGCACGAAGTGATGCCGCACCGTCGCGAGCGCGCTGTCGCGCAAGGTCGGCGGCTCGATCAACACGTCCTTGACGTCGAACCGCACCGGCTCGGGGGCCGCGAGGACTCCGCTCTTGACCGCGCGGCCGAGGTGCGAGGCGAGCACCTGATAGGGCTCGCGCGAGGCGCTCGTCCAGCCCGAGATCGCGCCGTGACCGCCGTAACCGACGACCGCGGCCGCGACCTTCTCGGCCATGACGGGCGCGAGCTTCGGCGCGAGCACGACGAACCCGGGGTTCGGCACCGCGCCGGTCGCGAACAGCTTCTTCAGACCCTTCGCGGCGTCGGCCGGCGCGAATACCGCCTGCGCGGTCTTGTACGACGCGACGTCGGCGACGGCGCCGCCGAGCTCGCGCTCCGCGACGCGGCCGCTGAAGAACGCGGGATCGACCTCGGACTCGAGCATCGCGTTGTCGACGAAGCCGGTGTCGTTGCACCCGGTCTGCACGTACGCGAGCTTCTTGCCGGCGAGTTGTTGCATCGTGTCGCCTGCGCCGGAGAACAGCGCCCATTCGCGCGACGTGCCGCCGCCGATGTTCGCGTTGGCGAGCAGCTTCCAGCCCGGGTTCACCGCGAGGCACAGCCCCTCGACGATCGCGAAGTCGACGTTGTCCTTGCGCAGCGCCGCGAGCGACGCGTACGACTGCGCCTCGACCGGCACGCCGACGTTCTGCTCGATCGCCTTCGCGAGGCCCTGCACGTACGCCAGGCGCGCCTGCGCCGTGCCGAACTCGACCGACGGCGCGTAGATCCCGAGCACCAGCTTCGGCGGCGCGGGCTGCGCCTGCACGATCGCGGCGCTGGCCAAAGCCCAAAGCCCGAAGCCCAAAGCCCAGGGCTTAATACCCATAAATCCTCTTCTTCGCGTCGATCCACTTCTGCAGATCGCGTGCGACGACGCCCTTGGCCCGCGCGCGCTGCCACGCGTCGTACGCGTCGCGCGGCCGGCCGATCAGATCGTAAACGATGCCGAGATCGACGAGCGCCTCGGGCGGATTGCCGCCGAGCGACTCGAGCTCGCCGAGCTTGTCCTTGCCCAGCGCGAGCGCCGCGCGATCGAGGCCGATGCGGCGCTTCTGATCCGCGTTCGCCGATTTATCGGCGGTCGCGAGCGCGCGATTCGCGGCGCCCGGGTTACCCGCCTTCCACTCGTCGTACGCGACCGCCTCCCAGCACGACGCGACCAGGTCACGCGCGCGCGCGCCGAGCTCGGGCTCCATCCGCGCGAGCTCGCCGCACGCGCTCTGGCGCGCGGCGCCGGTCGCCGTGCGATACGTGGCGTACGCGGCGAAGAACTGCGCGCCGATCTTCGCGTATGCGCCCCTCAGGTACGCGGCCTGGTTGCCGCGGCTGGCGAGCGAGCGGAACAGCTTCACGGCGTCCTGCGCGCGCCCGGTATCGAGCAACGCCAGCGCGTACGAGAAGTCGAATGCATACGGTTCGGTGCCCTTCAGCACCGACGGGTCGCGCGTCGCGCGCTCGAAATCGGACGCCGCCTCGGGCGCCTTGCCGGCGCCGAGCAATTTCCAGCCGCGGCGATACAGCGCGAGCGCGAGGTTGCGCTTGGCCGCCGGCGCGAGCTCGGGCTCCTGGCCGCCGATCTGCACCGCAAGCTCGAGCTTGTCGACGGCGTCGTCGAGGTTGGTGTCCCACTCGAGCGGCGCCCACTCGGTATAGATCTCGGCGAGCAAGAGCTGCGCGTTCGCCTTCTTCGCCTCTTTCTCGGCGCCGGCGAATGCTTGCTCGGCGGCCTTCACGTCGGGGTGCGCGCCGCACAGATATGCGCGCGCGGTGAGCCGCTGGACGAGCACGACGTCGGCGCCGCGCGTGTCGCGCAGCTTGACCAGCTCGGGGCGTGCCGCGTCGCAATCGCCCCGATCGATCGCGAGGATCGCGAGATCGGTGCGCGTGGCGGGCGACTGCGGATCGACCGCGAGCGCCTGCTCGAGCAGCGACTGGGCCGACTTCGGCTCCTTCATCATCTCGAACGCCTGCTCGTCGATCGTCTCGACGAGCGCGCGCTGGATCTGGATGTTCTTCGGTTCGAGCTGCTGCGCCGCTTCGAAGCGCTGGCGCGCCTCGCGCAGCTTCTGCTGATTGAACATCGCCTTGCCCGCGATCACGAGCACCGCGGCACGCCGATCGGCGGGCGCCGAAGCAACCGCCGGCACCGCGAGCACGCGATCGGCGAGCGCCGACGCCTTGGCATCCTGGCGCGCGTCCAGGTAGGCCCCGCCGAGCTCGGTCGCGAGCTCGAGGCTCGCCGGGTTCGCGGCCTGCGCGGTCGACAGCTTGTCGATCGCCTTGTCGAGGTTCGTGTTCGGCCCGGTCGGCGGCGCCGGCAGCCGGCGATACGTCTTGCCGAGCTGGATCGACAGCGCGATCTGGTCGCGCTGCTGGTTCGACCTCAGTAGCTTTTCGGCGGACAGATAGTGATCGAGCGCGCCGGTCCAGTCGCGCTCGGCGAAGTAGGTGTCGCCGATCAAGATCTGCGCGCGGGCCTCGCCCTTGCGCAGCTTCGCGAACTCGCCCGCCGCGACGCGCGCGCGCTTGGTCTGGGTGCGCGCGAGGTACGACTTCGCGAGGTGATACCAGGCCGAGCCCGTCGGATCGACGCGCGCCGGATCCGCGGTGACGCGCTCGCACACGGTCGTCGCTTGATCCCACTTGCCGAGGCCCTCGTATGCGGCGCACAGCCCGTTGTCGGCGTTGACCTGCGCGTTCGGCTTCTTGCCGAACTTGCGCTCGACGAGCTCGAACTGATCGACCGCCTTGCTGTACAGCGCGAGCGCCTGTGGATCCTCGCCGTCGCCGACGTCGCGGTGCGCGTTCGCGAGGTACGCGAAGCCGAGCCGGATGCGCGGCAGCACGTCGCCGGGTTCGAGCTCGGCCGGGCGATGCGCGAGGTACTGCTCGAACGCGGTCGCGGTCTTCGCCGGATCGCGCGACGAGTAGTACTCGCCGATGATCTTCTGGTTCGTGAACGTCGTGGGGCGCAGCGCGACGACCTTCTCGGCGACCTTGATCGCGTCGTCGCGTTTTCCGGTCTCCCACAGGATCAGCGCCTCCTGCTCGAGCAGCGCGGGCGCGTTCGCCAGATCAGATGACCGCGCCTTGGCGTGCTCGATGAACTCGAGCCCACCCTTCATGTCCTTCAAGATGATGAAGATCGCGGCGCGCTTGCCGTACGCCTCCGCCGACACCTCGCCGGGGGCCTTGCCGATCGCGCGGTCGTACGCGGCGGCGGCCTTCTTCCACTCGCCTTGATCGAAGTACTTGTCGCCGTCGCGGAGATCGTCCTCGACGGCGCCGGCCGCGACGCGCGCGACCGCGACGATCACGACGGCTGCGAACGCGGCCCTCAATGGATCCTGCCTACGACCATCGTGATGTCATCCTTGCGCGGCGTATCGGCGAAATATGTCGTGGCATCGCCGATCACCGCATCGCGCATCTCGCGCGCGTCGAGCGCGGCGGCCTTGCGCACCGACGCGCGGAATCGCTTCTCGCCGTATTCCTCGCCCGTCGCGTTCTCGCATTCGACGATGCCGTCGGTGTACCAGACGAGCACATCGCCTGCCACGAGCTCCGTCGTCTTGGCCTCGTACTTCGAGGCCGGGTCGTCACCTAGGCGGTTGCCGCGGATCATGAGCGAGCCGAACTCGCCCTTGCCCTCGCCGGGGCGGAACAGATACGGAAAGTTGTGGCCGGCGTTCGCGTACGTGATCGTGCGCGCCTTCGGATCGACGATCGACGCGAAGCACGTCATCACGAACCGGCGCTGGGCGCTCTCGAAGATCGCGTGGTTCATGATCTCGAGCAGGCGCGTCACCGTGACGTCGTCGGTGTGCACGAAGCGCGCGACATCGCACGCCGCCTTCGCGGCCGCCGTGATCATTGCCGACGGCACGCCGTGGCCGGTGACATCGCCGATGACGAGGAGGATCTTGCCCGCCGAGAGCTCGGCCCAGGTCCACCAGTCGCCGCCGGTTTGCGCGGCCGGCTGGTAGAAGCCCGCGAACGTCAGCGTGCCTTTCTGCACGGGCTGATCGTTTGGGACGAGCGTCTCCTGGATCGCCTTGGCCACCTCGAGCTCCTGCTCGATCTTCGCCTTCTCGGCCGTCTGTTGCAGCAACAACGTGATCTGGTCGGCCATGAAGTTGAAGTTCTCGGCGAGCAGGCCGATCTCGTCGCCCGATCCGACATCGGCGCGCGCCTCGAGGTCGCCGCGCGCGATCTGGTCGGCTTTCCACGCCAGCTGCTTGATCGGCTTGGAGATCGAGAGGCCCTGGAAGATCGCGAGCACGGTGCCGATCAGGGCGAACAGCGCACCGACGGCGGCGGTGTAGACCAGCGCCTTGTTCGCGGCCTCGGCCTTTTGCGCCTCGGCTTCGTGCTCGAACCACGACACCGGCGCGAGGTCATAGCCGAGGACGACATAGCCCTGCCGCGCTTGCGGCGCCGCATCGGCGAGCGCACCGGCCGCGGTCGCGGGCGCGCCGACGAACACCGGGAACGCGAACACCTGGTACTTCGTGCCCGAGCTCTCGAGCTCCATGTCGACGAGCGCCTCGCCCTTGCCGCTGGCATTCTGCTTCCACTGATCGATCGCCTTGGTCCAGCTGTCGACGGTGAGCTGGCCGAGCGCGGGCGACAGATCGGAGTGCGGGTCGAAGCGTTTGCAGTCGACCTTCGCGCCCTCGATGCAGTGGGTGATGATCTTCTTGTTGAGGTCGAGCACGTACGCGAGCGCGATGCCGAGATCGCGCTGGCCGTTCGGGCCGTCGCGGTTGTCGCCCGCGACCGTGCTTTGCACGACGTTCTCGATCTCCTCGTCGCTGCCGTGATCGATGAGCAGCTGCTGCATCGAGCGCGCGAACACGCGCGTGCCCGACTCGCCGAGCGCGCGCCGGCTGTCGACGAACTTGCCGACCTGCTGCTGCGCCGTCTTGTCGAACGAGCGCCGCACGTTCATGACGTTGAGAATTCCGGAACCGACGACCGTCACGACGATCAATAGCGTCGTCGTCAGGATCATCTTGACCGAAATGCTCGGCCCCCCGCGCATCGAGCGTTAGGTTACCATTGCTGGATGGACAACGTCGCGCCCGCGCTCCAGCAGTTTCTCACGGAGTTCAAGCGGGTCTCCAACGCGATCGTCGACAGCTACTTCATCGTCGACGCGGAGCGTCGGATCGTCGATTTCAACCGAGCGTTCTTCGCACTTCTGCCCCGCGCCGTGGCCCGCGGGCTCAAGGGCAAGCACTGCTTCGAGGTGCTGGAGCTCAACATCTGTGCGAACGAGTGCATCGCGCAGCAGTGCTGGGCCGACAACCGCCACGTCCGCCTCGACGAGATCAGCGGCAACATCGCGGGCGAGACCCAGAAGCTGCGGTTCATCCTGTCGGCGGTGCCGATCACCGACGAGGCCGGCAACCCGGTCGGCGCGCTCGAGATCCAGCGCAACGTCACCGACGAGGCCGTCGTCCAGGTGAAGTACCAGGAGATGCTCGAGACCGAGGCCCGCGAGCGCGAGCGGCTGGCGAATCAGGTCCGCATGCGCACGAAGGAGCTGCTGGAGACGAACCAGCTGTTATTGAAGACGCAGAAGGAGCTGCTCGCCTACAAGAAGGGGCTGACGGTCTGAAGCGGGCTTTGGGCTTTGGGCTTTGGGCTTTGGCCGGAGGCGGAGCCGCACACGTCGCGCGCGATGGGACGAAGTTGCTCGCAGGTGACGGGCGCTACGGGTCGGACTGAACCGCGTCGGACATCGCCGCCGGCACGTCGCTCGCGCTCGTGATCGGCATCGGCATCGGCATCGGCAAGCGGGTGCGGACGCGGACGCGGCCTCTACGCGAGACGGCCGACGTTCCAGATCAACTTCGCGTACTCGCGGATCGATCGATCCGACGAGAACTTTCCGGCGCGCGCGACGTTCACGATCGACGACCGCGTCCACGCCGCGCGGTCGCGCCAGGCTTCGTCGACCGCGCGCTGCGCGTCGCAGTAGGCGCGAAAGTCGGCGCACACGAGGAACGGATCGCGCTCGCGCAGGTCGCGCACGAGCGGCGCGTAGACCTCGCCGAGATCGCCCATCGTCGCGATCGCGCGCGACAGCTCGACGTCGCGCACGTCGCGCGGGTGATAGCCGGCCGCCTGCTTCGCGACGACCTCCTCGGCGGTCAACCCGAACAGGAAGAAATGCTCGGCGCCGACGGCCTCGCGGATCTCGACGTTCGCGCCGTCGAGCGTGCCGATCGTGAGCGCGCCGTTGAGCGTGAACTTCATGTTGCCGGTGCCGGACGCCTCGAGTCCCGCCGTCGAGATCTGCTCGCTGACGTCGGCCGCCGGGTAGATCCGCTGCGCGGTCTTGACGTTGAAGTCCGGCACGAACACGACGCGCAACCGGTCGCGCGCGGTCGAATCGGCGCCGATCGCGTCCGCCACGCCGTGCGCGAGCCGGATGATCAGCTTCGCCGCGCGATACGCGGGCGCCGCCTTGCCGGCGAACACGAACGTGCGTGCCGGTCCGATGTCCTCGCCGCGGCGCAGCCGATCCCACAGCACGATGATGTGCAACAGGTTCAGGTGCTGGCGCTTGTACTCGTGGATGCGCTTGCACTGGCAGTCGAAGATCGCCTGCGGATCGGCGTGGAGGCCGTGCGTGTCCGCGACCCACTTCGCGAGCGCGGTCTTGTTCGCCTGCTTGACCGCGCGCCACTTGTCCTGGAACGCGGCGTCGCCGGCGTGCTTCTCGAGGTCGCGCAGCCGGTCGAGGTCGCGCAGCCACTTGTCGCCGATCGCGTCGGTGATCAGCGACGCGAGGCTCGGGTTCGCGAGCGCCATGAACCGCCGCGGCGTGACGCCGTTGGTCACGTTCGTGAATCGCGTGGGCCACATCTCG
>DASXCY010000133.1:0-13912 GCA_036490935.1 Kofleriaceae bacterium
CGCCTCGAGGCGATCGACGCGGTGAAGGTGCGGCGCTGCACCGCCGACGCCTGGCCGGCCGCGATGCTCGATTGCGTCGCGCACGCGGCCGCGATTCCGGATCTGCGCGCGTGCCGCACCCAGCTCGCCCTCGATCCGGCCCACGCGCTCGCCGAGCAGGAGGCGCAGCTCGACGGCGACTGGGAGCAGTACCTCGTCGAGGCGGAGGGCTTGCGCGACAAGATGTGCGGCTGTGCCGACCGGGCATGTGCGACGGCGATCCGCAACGATGCAAAGGCGCACGGCCTGTTCCAGCCCGCGAGCACGGTGGCGCCGCCCGAGGACGTCGCCGGCAAGGTCCACGCGGTCGGCGACGCGTTCGGCGCGTGTCAGAAGAAGCTCGGCGGTGGCCCGGTCGACGACGTCTTCGCGAAGATGAGCGACTTCAAGGACCAGATGTGCACGTGCAAGGACAGCGCGTGCGCGCAGAAGGTCTCCGACGAGATGATGCGGTGGGGTCAGGACTGGTCGAAGGATGACGACGAGATGCGCAACTGGAAGCCGACCAGCGAGGAAGCCAGCCGCATGGCGGACATCACGAAGGCGATGACCGACTGCATGACCAAGGCGATGACCGGCCCCTGATCGGGCCGAGGCCGGCTACCCTGCCGCCTTCGCGACCAAGCCGCGCATGCGGCGCACCAGCTCGGCGACGATCGCCTGGCTCATCTCGGGCCGCTCGGCGAGCACGCGCTTGAAGCCTTCGCCGGGGACGCGGAGCGCGCGCGTGCGTTCGGTCGCGCGCACGGTGGCCGAGCGCGGCGAGGCGTCGAGCACGGCCATCTCGCCGAGACACGCGCCCGGGCCGAGCTCGTTGATCACCTTCTCGCGCTCGCCCGCGCCGACCACGACGCGGACCGCGCCCTTCACGATCAAGTAGACGGCATCGCCGACGTCGCCTTCGTGGAACAGCTCCTTGCCGGCGTCGAGGCGGCGTTCCTCGACGATGCCGGAGAGCTCCTCGAGATCATCGGCGTCGAGCTCGGCGAAGATCGGGACCTGGCGGATCAGCATCATCTTCTCGATCGTCGTCAGCTGCGTCATCGCGGCATTCGCGTCGAGCGTCGCGTACACGCCGGCCTTGCCGACACCTTGCTTGGTCTGCGCCAGGATGCCGGGATCGAGCGCGGGCAGCTCGTTCGATGTCGTGCCGCTCACCGCGCGCACCGCGGCGTGCCGCACGCGCGCGTCGGGATCTTCGAGCACTCTCTGGAGCAGCTCGCGCGTCAGCCGGCTCTTCGCGCCCATCGCGCGCACCGAGGCCTCGCGGACGATCGCTTCCGGATCGTCGAGCAAGTCGAGCAGCGCGGCGCGCGCCGAGTCGTCCTCGAACCGCGACAGCAGCACCGCGATCGCGGCGCGCACGTGACGCGACTGGTCGCGCGCGATCGCGAGCAACGGCGCGAGCGCGAGCGGCGCGTGCTCGGCCCGCGCGATCCGCTCCTCGAGCTCGGCGATCGGCTCGCGCAGGCCCGCGTCGACCGACTCCAGGCTCGCGAGATCGATCCGGATCCGCGACGTGCGCTCGGCGGCGTGCCGGGCCTCCACGACCTCGCGTCGCTTCGTGATCGCGGACAGCACGCCGAGCGCGTGCACGACGTGCTCGCGCGCGCGGTCGAGCGCGAGGTGGCGGAGCAGGGCGAGGCTCGCCGACTCCGAGCTGCCGTCGCCCGTGCCGTGCGCGCATTCCGCCGCGGCCACGAGCTGCGCGGCCTCCGCGAGCTCGGTGTGATAGATCGCCGCGATCGGACCGCCCGGCGCGAGGATCTCGGCGAGCTGCGCCGCTTCTTCCTGCTCGGTCGTGCCGCGCTCGGTGCGCAGCGCGGTGAGCGTCGCGGGCGCCGGGGCCGAACCCTGCCGCGCTGCCTCGACGACGAGTCGCTCGAGCTCGTGGCGATACTGTTGCTTCGCGATGCGCTGCTCGACCGAGCCTTGATACGCGGGATCGAACAACTGGCGCTCCTCCGCCGACAGCTCGCCGAGGATCTTCGCGTGGTCCTTGTCGGTGATGCCGAGCTGCGCGCGCAGGCTGTCGAGGATGACGAGCTCGCCGCGCGACACGAGGCCATCGGCGACCATCTCGCGCACCGTCTCCTTGTACGCGCGCAGCCGCGCCTCGCGCTGCTTCGTGCGCTCGGTGTGGAGCAGGTAGATGTCCTTCAGGTCGTCGCTCGGCGGCGCGTCGCCCCATTCCCACTTGCGCAGGATCTTCTGCGCGAACTTCTCCTGCACGTGCGCGTCCTCGCGGCGCACGACGCGGCGCATGAACATCGCGGTCGACGCGAACACGACGACCAGGCTCCAGCCCGCCACGACCCACGCCGGCAGCCGATCCAGCGTCGGCAGGCCGGCGAAGCAGTAGAACGCGTTGAACGCGACGAGCCCGGCGAACGCGAACATGCCGTGCCGCACGCGCGCGGCCGTCGCCTCGCGCCGCTCGGCGCTCGCCTCGTCGGGCAGCCGGGACAGCCGCCACGCGCGCAGCGCGCGCTCGATCAGCCCGAACACGACGAAGCTGCCGAGCCCGAACGCGACGAGCGCGACCGGCGCGGCGACCGCGCGCGGGATCTCGGGCGCGAAGTAAAAGCCTGGCGCGCCGCCGAGCAGCTCGCGCTGGTACGCCCAGTGGCCGCTGAAGTAGTAGTCCCACGTGCCGGTCGCGAGGTAGTAGTAGACGTAGAACGCGACGACGATGCCCGGCCACGCGAAGTACGCGACGCGCCGCGGCCGGTCCAGCGCTTCCTTCCAGTACCCCTGCTCGAGATCGATGTCGGGGCAGTGCTTCTTGCACGCGACGCACGGCGCGCACTGCGACGTCAGCGCGGGCGCGACGCCACTCGCCGAGCGCGCCGGCTCGGTGTGGATCTTCTCGACGAGCCCGACCGGGCACAGGAAGTTGCACCACGTCTTGCCGCCGTACAGCGCGCTCGTGACGATCGCCGCCACGATGATCGCGCCGAGGAACACCGCGAGCGCGACGTCGCTGCCGTTGGTCGCGATCAGGCGCAGCGACAGGCACGCGATCATCAGCGCGAGCTGGACGTACAGGTAATTGCGTCCCATCCAGTCGCCCATCTTGCGTGTGCCCGGCTTTCCGGCGAGCCGCGCGAGCTGGCCCGCGACCGCGAGCGGACAGATGCGCCGCCACAGGTGATAGCCGAACGTCATCCAGAAGAACGGCAGCAGCGCGATGCACACCGTCCACACGATCCGGTTGCCGTGGCGCACGCCGAGCACGGTCGGAATCGTCGCGGCGAACGCGAGCACGAGCACGACGCGCGCCGCGGTCACCCAGCGCGGCGCGGCACCACCGTCGGTGAACGCCGTCCGACCGCCGACCTGCATCACGGGGAGCTTGTTCCTGTCGCTCATCGAGCTACCCGTGCCAGCGACGATCGTACTCCTGCGCGTACGCGTGGTCGTAAGCGTACGACAGGGATCTCATTTAGAGAGCGGACAGGTAAGCCCCTTCGCCGCGTCCGCGCCGAGGTAGTGCGCGAGCATCTGCTTGCCGCGGCACTGCTGGTGCTGCAGGAACTCGAGCGTGAACGCCTCCCAGCGCTGGGTCGGCACGATCTGGAAGTTCAAGGTCGCGATCGCGTGGTTCGGCGCGCGCGGCGTGCCCTTCGTCGGATCGGTCGCCGCCGGATCCCCGTAGTCGTGCATGCCGAAGTTGCGGATGTGGCACTGGCTGCACGTCATGCCGTTCTCCTCGCCGAGATCGCGGCGGCCGTCTTCGAGCGGCAGCTTCTCGACCGAGAACTTCAGCTTGTGATCGATGAACAAGTTGTTCGCCTCGAGCTTGGAATTCTTCACGACACCGCCCTCCAGGCCGGGCAGATCGACCAGGCCCATCGTCTTGCGGCACAGCACCTCGTAGCCGGGCACGTGCGCCGGATCCTTCGCGTCGAACCGCGGCGCGCATTTCGGCACCCACGTCGTGTTGTCCGCGCTCGCCACCGCCTCGGTCCAGAACCCGGGGATGACGACGTCGACGTATGCCTGGCCCCTGCCATCGGCGGTCTGGAATGGCTTCATCGCGGCCCAGCCCCAGCCGTCGCCGCTCTTGTACGAGCCATCGGCGTTGCGCGTCGAGCCGCCGCCCATGCGCGCCTCGGTCGCGATGCCGATCTCGAAGCCGTGCAGGTACGGCGCCGTCTTCGTGTCGTCGAACGTCATGATGTCGGTCATCAGGTCGGCGACCGCCTTCGCGTGCGCCTTGACATCCTTCTCGAACGCCGGGTTCGGCCCGCCGTCCTTCATCAGCCGCTTCGCGACCATGCCGAGGAAGATCGTGTTGTTCGCGGTGCGCTCGGCTTCCGGACGCGGTAGCGCCGGCACGTACTCGACGACCGGGCGCAGCCGGAACATCGCGAACACTGGTTCCTTCGCGCGTGTCGCCTGATACACGACGCGCAGCTCGGTCCACGCCTTGTCGATGCGCGGGCGGAACGCGACCAGCTTCCAGCTCTTCGGATCGCCGAACGCGGCCTTGTCGAACTGCGGCGACTTCGGATCGAGCCGCGGGTTGTTCGCGGTCTCGGCGAGGCCGGAGAGCATCTGCTCGAACGCGGCCTTCGCGCCGAGCTTCGTCTTGACCTCGGCGCGGCGGCCGGGCGGGAACTGCAGCTGGAACGTCTTCGCGCCGACCTCGAGCAGCCGCTCGAGCGGCCACACCTCGTTGACCTGGGCCAGCCGCTCGGGCTGGTGGACGAGCAGCAGCGTCTCGATCACCGGCGCCTGCACCGCCGCGACCGGCTCGGGCTGCTTCGCGTCGACGACCTCGATCGCGAACGCGCGGTCGGTATCGCCCGCCGCCTGATGGACGTGCAGCACGAACTCGCCGTGCGGCTTGTCGGCGGCGGTCGGCGTCCACGTGATGGTCTGCGTGATCGCGTCGAACTTGGCGGACGCCGGCAGCTTCGAGACCGTCACCGCGGTCTCGTCGAGGTCCTGGTCGATCACCGAGGTGCCGAAGCTGATCGTCTGGCCGACGCCGACCTTCGTCCACTCCGGCGGGTAAAACTCCGGAGCGCGGTCGTGGGACACCTGCGGTGGCGGCTGCTGCGGCGGCTGCGGGGGCTGCGGCCGCGGCGGCTCCGGCTGCGGCGCGACCGGAGGCGCGACCGGGTGTGCGGGCGGCGAGCCGCCGCACGCGCAGATGCCCGCGACGATCAAGGCTTTGGCTCCGGTCATGCGGGCGCATCGTACCACCGTGCTAGCTTCCGCTCGGCGATGACGACCGACCTTCCCACGCTCTCGATCAACACGCTCCGTACGCTCTCGATCGACGCCGTCCAGAAGGCGAACTCGGGCCACCCCGGGTTGCCTCTCGGCTGCGCGCCGATGGCCTACCAGCTCTGGCAGCACCACCTGCGTCACGATCCGCACGCGCCCCAGTGGTTCGATCGCGATCGCTTCGTGCTGTCGGCCGGCCACGGCTCGATGCTCCTGTACTCGCTGCTTCATCTCACCGGTTATGACGTGACGCTCGACGACCTCAAGCAGTTCCGGCAATGGGGAAGCAAGACTCCGGGCCACCCCGAGT
Source organism: Kofleriaceae bacterium (assembly GCA_036490935.1). Classification (GTDB taxonomy): domain Bacteria; phylum Myxococcota_A; class Polyangia; order Haliangiales; family Haliangiaceae; genus JABFXX01. The sequence continues at coordinate 5,588 of DASXCY010000133.1, forward strand.
GGCACGACACGCCGGGCGTCGAGGCCACGACCGGCCCGCTCGGCCAGGGCGCCGCGAACGCGGTCGGCATGGCGATCGCCGAGCGCTACCTCGCGAAGCACTTCAACAGGCCCGGCCACGGCGTCGTCGATCACTTCACGTACGCGCTGGTGTCCGACGGCGACGTCATGGAAGGCGTCGCGTGCGAGGCCGCGAGCATCGCGGGCCACCTCGGCCTGGGCAAGCTGATCTATCTGTACGACGCCAACCAGGTCACGCTCGACGGCCCGCTGTCGCTCGTGATGAGCGAGGACGTCGGCGCGCGCTATGCGGCGTGCGGCTGGCACGTGCAGCACGTCGCGGACGGCGACCACGATCTCGCCGCGATCGATGCGGCGATCACCGCGGCCAAGGCGGAGACCGCGCGGCCGTCGCTCATCGTCGTGCGCACGACGATCGGGTTCGGCTCGCCGAAGGCGGGCAAGAGCGCGGCGCACGGCTCGCCGCTCGGCGACGCCGAGGTGGCGGCGACCAAGCAGACGCTCGGCTGGGATCCGAAGAAGTTCTTCTACGTGCCCGACGAGGTGCGCGCGCACCTGGGCGAGGCGGTCGGGCGCGGCGAGGCCGCGTACGCGGCGTGGCGGCAGCGATTCGCGGCGTACAAGCAGGCGAACCCGGAGCTCGCGGCACAGCTCGAGCTCGCGATCGCGGGCGAGCTGCCGGCCGGCTGGGACGACAGCATGCCGAGCTTCGACGGGTCGTCCAAATCTTCGGCGATCGCGACGCGGTCGGCGTCGGGCAAGATCATGAGCGCGCTCGCGGCGAAGATCCCGTGGCTGGTCGGCGGCGACGCCGACCTCGGCGGCTCGACGAAGACGATCGTGCCGGGCGGCAACTTCGAGAGCGCCGGCGACGGCCGCAACCTGCGCTTCGGCATCCGCGAGCACGCGATGGCCGCGATCGGCAACGGCATGATCTATCACGGCGGTGTGCGCTCGTACGTCGCGACGTTCTTCGTGTTCAGCGACTACATGCGGCCGGCCGTGCGGCTCGCCGCGCTCAATCGCATGCCGTCGATCTTCTTGTGGACGCACGACTCGGTCGGCCTCGGCGAGGATGGCCCGACGCACCAACCGGTCGAGCACCTGATGGCGCTGCGCGCGATGCCGCAGCTCTCGGTGTTTCGCCCGGCCGACGCGAACGAGACGGTCGCGGGCTGGAAGCTCGCGCTCGCCGGCGGCAAAGGCCCGACCGCACTCGTGCTGTCGCGCCAGGACTTGCCGATCGTGACCAAGGCGGGCGCGCCCGGCGCCGAGCGTGGCGGCTACGTGCTGGCCGACGGCGGCGATGCGATCATCATCGCGAGCGGCAGCGAGGTCTCGGTCGCGCTCGCCGCGCGCGACGCGCTGGCCGAGGAGCATCTCGCGGTGCGCGTCGTGTCGCTGCCGTGCTGGGAGCTGTTCGTCGCGCAAGGCGCGGCGTACCGCGAGAGCGTCCTGCCGAGCGCGCGGTGGCAGCGCGTCTCGGTCGAGGCCGGCGCCACGTTCGGCTGGCGCGAGCTGATCGGCGATCGCGGCGAGGCGGTCGGCATCGATCGATTCGGCGCGTCGGCGCCGGGCGAGATCGTGCTCGACAAGCTCGGCATCAACCCGGCGAACGTCGTCGCGGCCGTGAAGCGCGTGCTCGGGCGATAACTCCGCGCTTCACTGCAAGCGCGGGAGGTCCTCGGGCCGCACGATGGCGCGGCCGGCTTCGCGCGCGGCCTGTGCGGCGGCGCGGATCGCCGCGTGGAGCTCGCGCACGTTGCCGGGCCACGGCCGCATGCAGCACGCCTCGACGAGCCGCGCGTGTGCGGCGAGCTCGCGATCCGCGGCGGCGAGCTCGCGCACCGCCAGACGCGCGATGTCGAGCTTGCGCTCGCGCAGCGGCGGCAGGCGAACCGTCACGCGCGCGAGCCGGTAGTACAGGTCATCGCGAAACCGGCGTGCGGCGAGCTCGGAGCGCAGCTCGCGGTGGCTCGCGGCGATCACGCCGAGCTCGACCCGCACCGGCGCCGTCGCACCGACCGGCGTGACCTCGTGCAGCTCGACCGCGCGCAGGAGCTTGGCCTGCACCGCGAGATCGAGATCGGCGACCTCGTCGAGAAACAGCGTGCCGCCCTGTGCGCTCGCGAGATAGCCCGGCGCGTCGATCGCGTCCGAGAACGCGCCGGCGCGCGAGCCGAACAGCAAGCGCTCGGCGACACCCTTCGGGATCGCCGCGCAGTTCACCGCGACGAACGGGCCGGTCGCGTGCGGCCCGGCGTCGTGGAACCGGCGCGCGACCAGCTCCTTGCCCGAGCCGGTCTCGCCTTGCACGAGCAAACACGGCTCGCCGGCATGCGCGCGGACCTGCTCGTACACGCGCGCGAGCTCGGGTCCGACCACGTGCGGGCCGCCGTCGGCGATCGCGTCATAGCCGCGGCCGTCGGCCACGAGCACGAGCACGGTGTGGCCGAGCCGCAGCACGACATCGCCGCGCCGGCGCGCCTCGCCGGCGACGCGCTCGCCGTCGACGAATGTGCCGTTGCGGCTGTCGCGGTCGGCGATGACCCACGTCCCGCGCTCGAAGCGCACGGTCGCGTGGTCCCGCGACAACCGGTCGTCGTCGAGCTCCGCGGTTCGACCGAGCGCCAGCTCGCGACGCACGTCGAGCACCACGAGGCGCGCCGAGGCGCCGAGCGCGACCAGCACCGCGACGGGCACCGGCGGCGCGCCGTCGTCCGCGGTCGAGACATCGTCGATGGTCCCGCTCATCGCTTCGCTACTGCGCCGGAGTCCTAGCAAGGCCGGGACCGGCGCGGCCGCGCGCCAACTCGCCGTAATGCCGCGGTGCGATCACCGCGCGCGCGACACGAGTGTCGACACGCGTGTTACTGCGCCGCGGGCAACACGATGCGAAACGTCGTGCCGCTGCGCGGGATCGACTCGACGTCGATCGAGCCGCCGTGGCGACGCACGATCCCGTGCACCATCGCGAGGCCGAGGCCGGTGCCCTTGCCGGCCGGCTTGGTCGTGTAGAACGGCTCGAAGATGCGCGCCGCGACGTCCTTGTCCATGCCGCTGCCCGTGTCGCTCGCCGACAGCTCGACGTAGTCGCCCGAGCCCGGCAGCTGGCGCGCGTGCGCGTGCTGCGCGTCGAGCACGAGCCGGCGCGCGCCGATCCGGAACACGCCGCCGTCGGGCATCGCGTCGCGCGCGTTGAGGTAGAGGTTGATCAGCACCTGGTGCAGCTCCTCGTACGAGCCGAGCACGGCGACGTCGCTCGGGATCTGCGCCGAGATCGCGAGCTTCGGGCCGGGCTGGCGGCGCATCGTCGAGACCGCGCGGTCGACGAGCCCGCCGAGCCGGACGATCGAGTGCGACTGCGGCTCGCTGCGGCCGAGCCGGAGCAGCCGCGCCGCGAGCTCCGACGCCGACGACGCCGCGTCCTTCATCTCGTCGACGATCGCGATCAGCTCGGCATCTTTCGGCAGGTGACCGCGCAGGTGCTCGAGGTTACCGAGGATCACGGTGAGCGCGTTGTTGAAGTCGTGCGCGAGGCCGCCGGCCATCGTGCCCATCGCCTCGAGCCGCTGCAGCATGCGCATTCGTGCCTCGAGCTCGTCGTGGCGCTGGAACACCAGGATCGACGAGCCGATCTGCACGCGGTCGCCGAGCTCGAGCGAGGACGGCGCGGTGATGCGCTTGCCGTTGACGCAGGTGCCGTTCGAGCTGCCGAGATCGGTGACCTCGAACTCGCCGTGGTCGAGATCGATGCGCGCGTGGTTGCGCGAGACATCGTTGCCGTGCAGCGCGACATCGACCGCGCCGCGCCCGATCACGACGCTCGTGCCACTGACCGAGAACGTGCGGCCGAGATCCGGCCCCGCGACGCAGACCAGCTGCACGCCGCCCATCTGCGACGGGTTCGTGTGCTCGCCGTCCCACGCTTCCTGCAGCGGCACGACCTCGGTGACGGCGCGCCGCGGCGCCTCGCGTTCGGAATCCGCCACGCACCCAGCATAAGCCGTGCGTGAGGTGATCGCGGGTCACGCGAAGGGTAAAGGCGGGTTAGCGCGGCGATCTACTTCAACGTCAGGGTGGTCTTCGCGACCACCTGGTCGCCTGCCGTGACGAGCTCGACGGTGTAGGTCTTGCCCTTCGTCACGCCCTCGTCCTCGTCGATATTGATGTCGCCCGTCAGCACGCTGCTCTTGGGGTCGATGCTGTCGAGCTGCTTGTCGGCGGATAGCGCCTTGCCGTCCTTCAGAAACTCCATCTTCAGCGTGGTCGAGCCGCCGCGGGTCAGAAACGCCGTGTAGTGGAAGTACCAGGAGGTGACGTCGCCCTTCTGCTCGCCGGTGAGCTCCTTCTGGTTGGCGACCTTGATCTTCGAGATGGTGTCGCGATCGTTCTTGCCTTCGGGGAGGTCCCCGTTGCTGATGACGAGCTGGCCGCGAAACGCGGAGATGACCGAGTTGGACAACGCCCACGCGGTACCCGAGACGACGGCCAGCGTGAGGACTGCGGCGCACATCATTCGGCGGGACATGGTGGATCCTCCGTCACGATCATAAGACGACGACACCACCTCCGCTGCATCGTTTCCAGTTTGTGGCGAAGGCCACTAACTATTCGGTCGGAGTTTCGGCGGGCGAGGCGGGGGCGGTCGCGGTTTCGACGGGCGCAGGTGCGGCGCTATTCACGGCATTCGTCGCCGATTCCTGGGGGCCGTGCTCGGCAACCCGCTTCGCGCGACGCTCGGGATCCCAAGGAGTTCCATCGGGTCCCAGGCCGTTCGCGTCGGGGCCGATCGGCTTGCGCGGGCGCTTGGCGCGCGGCGGCAGCGGCTGGCCATCCGGGCCCAGCCGCGGCTGCGCAGGCGGGCCACCCGGCGCGTCGGCGTAGGGCGGGGCGAGCGACGGATCGCGCGGCTCGCGAGCCTCGTCACCCGGCATCGGGCGCGCGTCGCGCGGTCCCCGCGGGCCGCGACTGCGATCGCGGAAGTCGCGGCGATCGCCGCCGGGACCACCGGGACCACCGGGACCGCCGGGACCGCCGGGACCACCGGGACCGCGACGCGGACCGCCGGGACCGCCGGGACCGCCGGGACCGCGACGCGGACCACCGGGACCGCCGGGACCACGACGCGGACCGCCGCGCCCACCGCCACCGCGATCGCTGAAGTCGCGCGGTGCCGCCGTCAGCTGCCAGCCGATACCGGCGCGCGGCATCTCGCCGCGGCCCGGCCGATCATCGCGCGGGTCGCGGTCGTCCTTCGACGCGCCCGCCTTGAGGCTGCCCAGGCCGCGCGGCTTGTCGCGTCCGCCGCGGCCGCCGAAGCCGCCGAAGCCACCACCGCCACCACCGCCACCACCACCGCCGCCGCCGCCGCCGCCGCGACGATCATCGCGGCCGCCTCGTCGATCACCGTCGCGATCGCGGCTGCGCCGCGCCGGCGCCGCGACGCGATCGATCACGTAGTGGAACTCGCCGCGCGAGACCGCATCCATCGTGCCCTTCTCGCCCTGATACACGCGCACGTTGCGGACCTGGTCCATGCGGTCGCCGATGATGTCGACCGCCTCGATCAGCCGCGCCGCGCGATCCGGCTGCACGCCGAGATCGGCCGCGACCGCTTCCGCGATCGGATCGGGACCCGCGGCAGCCGGCGCTGCGGCTTCCGTTACGGCTTCCGCTTCCGAGGGAGCTGCTTCGGCCGCTTCGGGAGCAAGCTCCGTGCCCTCGGCCGGCGCTGCGTCGGCGGGCGCGTCGGCGGGCGCTTCGGCGGACGCTTCGGCGGACGCTTCCGCGGGCGCGGGCGCCGCGGGTGCAGCCTCCACCGCCGGCGGAGGCGGAGCCGACGCGCGCGCCTTCGCGACCGCCTCGGCCGCCTTGCGCAAGACGAACGTCGAAAACTCCGTGAGCGTCTTCATGGCTGGGTTGCTACACCAAGAAAGCGCCCAACGCCAGCCCGGCGGCGATCAGCCGCCGACCGTACCCGACGCCGACGCCGAGACCGACACCGAGACGTCGACGCTGGCGTGGATCTGGGTCGCGGCCTTGATCGTCGCGGCCAGCTGACCGGTGATGCACATCGCCTGGTCACCGAACGACTGCACGAACTTCGGGCCCATGTCCTTGAGGTCCGCGGCGGTCTTCGCCCAGACCGCGACCGCGTCCTGGAGCGGCTTGATCCGGACGCTCAGCTTGAGCAGGTCCGGCAGCCCGTCGCGCAGCGCCTTCAGCGTCGCCGCGATCTGATCCTTGTTCGTCACGATCTTCGCCGACGCGTCGATCGTGAGATCGGGCGGGGTGCAGTCGACGTGGATCGCGGCGTTGACCGACGCGGTCGCCGCGCACTCGCCGCCGGCGCTGTTGCCACCGGTGCCGGCCGAGGCGCCGCCGGCGCACGCGCCCGATGCGCTCGCGCTCGCGCTCGCGTCCGCCGTGCACTTCGCCGGCGTGTACTTGATCGAGAGCTTCGCGCCGGCCTTGAGGTCGGCCTTGAGGTTGTTCTGGATGGTCGCGAACACCGCGTTGCAGATCGCCTTGGTGTCGTCGCCCGCCAGCTGGTCCGGCGGCATGCCGAGGTCGTTGCCCATGATGACGCAGCTGTTCTTCACGACCTTCATCGTCTCGATCGCAGTCGCCTGCAGATCCTTGGTCGCGGTCAAGAACGCCTTCAGCTTGGCGCCGGCGTCCGATGCGGCGTAGTTGCCACACGTGTTCGGATCGACCTCGCCCGATCCGCTGGGCAGGCCGCCGGGAACCGACGGCGCGCTGGGCACGCTGTGGCCGCCGGGGATGTGACTGCAACCGGTGATCGCGCCAAGCGCGATCACACACCAAAGGCTTCGAGATCCAAGCATGTCAGGCTCCTTGAGTTAGCCCCGCATGGATATCAAAACGCTCTGCGAAAAGCTCTCTCGCTAGCGCGAGATCGGCGGCGCGACCCACGCGGCGCCCGGGGCGACGCTCGGCGTCGCGGAATCGAGATACACGAGGCATTCGCTCGCGGGATCGAGCTCGAGCGACGTCACGGCGAAGCCGGGCGTCGGCACGTCGGTGATGGTCTGCGCGAAGCCGGCGGTCGCGTCGATCGCGACCAGCGCTTGCTCGCCCGGGTTCGCACCGTCGAGCGCGACGTGAAACTTGCAGGGCCGCACGGTCGCGCTCGGGTTCGAAACCACGATCGCGAGCGAGCTCGTGCCGGTCCCGGTATCCGGCGTGAACGCGAGCTGCAAGCGCGGCCAGGCCGGGTTCCCGGTGCCCTCGATCCAGCCGGTCTTGTAGGCGGTGAGGTCGATCCCGGTCGAGGCCTGGAGCGCGGCGACGACGTCGTCGACCGAGATCGCGTGGGGGTGGCCGAGCAGGCTCTGGATGCCCGCGAGCACCGCGGCGCGCGAGCTCATCACCTCGAGCTGGCGGAACAGGATCATCGGGCCGGGCCCGTACACCGAGCTGTAGTAGTCGAACAGCTCCGGGTGATCGTCGGGAACCGGGTAATAGATGTCGCCGTTGCCGAACTTCTTCCACGCGGCCGCGGTGGTCGCGCCCGTCGCCGGGTCCTGCATGTCTTCCCAGACGTACGCGAGGTACTCGGCCATCGACTCCTTCCACACGAAGTCGTAGGTGCCGGCGAGCGTCGTCTGATCGCCGGCCCACATGTGCGTCATCTCGTGATCGATCACGTGCTGCACGGTGTCGGCGTAGCCCGACGCGGCCTGCGTCTGCATCGCGAGCGTGTCGTTCAAGACGATGTTGCCGGGGTGCTCGAAGCCGTTCCAGTAGGTCGGCGCGGTGAGCAGGCGCAGCTCGCTGCCGAACGGGAACGGGCCGAATTCGCTCTCGAGGAACGCGAGGTAGCCGCCGTTCCACGCCGAGTCGACACGCGCGGCGATGCCGGTCGCCGCATTGTCGTAGAGCACGACGTGGACGTCGCCCCACATGCCGAGGTCGGTCTGCGTCCACGCCGGGAACGCGGCGATGCCGAACGTCGAGTACGTCGGGCCGCCTTCGAAGTCGAAGCTGCACTCGGTCTCGGTCGGGCTGTCCTCGGTGATGCTGCCCGGGCAGCGCGCGGTCATGCCGGCGGCGTGCGTGACGTCGAAGTGGTAGGTCGCGAATTGATCCGGGCTCGAGTCGCACGGCGCGAACTGGTCGCAGCCGTTCACCCAGCTCACGAGGTAGTGGAACGGGTTCTGCTGCGAGTCCATGCGGATCGAGTAGCCGATCTGGCTCGGACCGACGGTCGCGAGCGATACGGTGTCGTCGAGATCGAGCACGAGCGTCGCGCCGACCTCGTAGCCCTTGCCGCACAGCG
>DASXCY010000134.1:0-16113 GCA_036490935.1 Kofleriaceae bacterium
CGCGACCTGCGCCAGACTCTCGCGGCGTGTCGCGCGCGCACCGGCTACTCGCCGATCGCCGCGATCCTCGTCGGCGGTGGCTCGCGGCTACGTGGCATCGGCAGCTTCCTCGCCGAGCAGCTCGCGATCCCGGCGTGGCACCTCACGCCCGACGACATCGCCGCGCTCGCGGGGCCGAAGATCGGCGCCGAAGCCGCGGCGCAGCTGCCGATCGACTCGGCCGCGCTCACCGTCGGCATGGCATACGACGCCGCCGGCGGCCGCCCGCAATTCAACCTGTCGAGCGGCGCGCTCGGCTCGCGCGTCGATCTCGAGTTCCTGCGCGCGAAGGCCGTGCCGTTCGGCGCCGGCCTGCTCGCGATCGCCGCGTTCGCCGCGATCAGCGCGTACGCCGACCTGTATCAGCTCAAGAAGGCCGACAAGACGCTCGCGACGCGGCTCGCAAACGAGACGCAGGAGATGTACGGCGCGCCGAAGACCGCCGACGAGGTGCTCGATCAGGCCGGTTCGGGGCCCGGCGGCGCGGCCGCGTCGCCGCTGCCGCACATGACCGCATACGACGTGCTGCTCGACATCAGCGGCCACGTGCCGCCGAAGGACAAGATCACGCTCGACCTCGATCGGCTCGACATCGATGACACCAAGGTCGACATGTCGGGCACGGTGAAGACGCCCGAGGAGCTCGACCTGCTCGTCGCCGAGCTGAAGAAGATCGAGTGCTTCAAGGACGTCCAGCGCGGGCCGACCGAGCCCGGCGAGAACGGCACGAAGCGCTTCCACCTGACCATCACCGCGCAGTGCATGTGAGGTAGTCATGTCCAGCATCACCGATCGAGCACGAGACTTCTGGGACCGGATCTCGCCACGCGAGCGCCGGATGGTCGTTGTCGCGGCGGTGGCGACGCCGATCGTCCTCGCGATCTGGCTGTCGTTCGCGATCCACGACGGCCTCGATTCGATGGCGGTGCGCAACGAGCACACGCGCAAGGCGCTCGCCGCGCTGTCCGATCTGCGCGCCCGCGGCCAGACCCACGCGCAAGTCGACGATGCGGTCGCGATGATGGGCACCGAGCCGCTCAGCCTCGACACGTACTTGAACAACGCGGCCAAGAAGGCGCACTTCGATCTGAAGAGCGTGATCACGCCGCACACGCCGCAGCCGCGCAACGGCTTCGTCACGAACAGCTCGTCGCTCACGCTCGACAAGCTCTCGATCAACGAGCTCAAGGACTTCATGCAAGAGGTCGAGACCGGCTCGAAGGTGGTCGCGGTGACGCGGCTCGAGCTGCGCCGCGACTTCCACGACAAGGACAAGATCAGCGCGACGCTCGAGGTATCGACGTATTCCAAGGAGCCGCCGGCCAAGGGCGACGGCTCGGGCTCGAGCAGCGGTGGCTCGGGCTCGGGGACGGGAGGTTGATGTGGCGATCGATCTGAGTCCCCGCATGCGCACGGTGGTGCGCTACGCCGGCATCGCGCTGGCCGGGATCGTCGTGTTCGTGTTCGCGCTGCAGATGACGCTGCCGGTCGACCGCGCGAAGGACAAGGTGATCGAAGCGCTGTCGCCGTCATACGACGTGTCGATCGGGCGCGTCGAGCGCGGCTTCGTTCCGGGGCGCGTCTACGTGTACGCGCTGTCGCTGCGCACGCGCGCGACGAGACCGGACGAGCAGCCGACCACGTTCTTCATCGATCGGCTCCAGGTCGACGTCGGGATCTTCGCGCTGATGCGCGGCAACCTGTCGGTCGACTTCGACGCGCGGCTCGAGCCCAACAACAAGGATGCGCACCTGGCGGGCAACATCACGTTGAAGGGCTTCGGCAAGCGCGGCTACGTCGTGCACGCCGGCGGCCACGGCGTACCGGGCGACGATCTGCCGCTGCGCGCGCTGATCGGCCTGCCGATGACGGGCAAGCTCGACATCGACGTCGCGCTCGATCTGCCCGTCGAGGCGCGCGGCGGCAAGCTCGCGACGAACTGGCAGAAGGCGGACGGCACGTTCGACTTCGGCTGCCCGTCCGGCTGCACGTTCGGCGACGGCAAGACGAAGCTGAAACCGATCCTCAAGAACCACTCGCAGCAGGCGATCGTCGCGGACGGGATCGACTTCGGCAAAGTCATCATGGATTCGATCGATGCGCACGCCGACATCAAGGGCGGCACGATGACGGTCACGAAGTTCGACTCGAAGACGAACGACGGCGAGATCCACGTCGACTATGCGATGAAGCTCGAGCCTGACATCATGGATTCGATGGTGACTGGATGCTTGCGGTTCAAAGGATCGGACGCGCTGCTCAAGCGCGACCGCAAGACGTACGACGCGATCAACCTGTCGGGCGCCGAGCGCCGCGAGGACGGCCTCTTCCACATCTCGCTGACCGATCGGCTGCGCGACATGAAGCGCTTGAACCTGGAGTGCGGGCCGAACGTCCACCACCAGGCGCCGCCTGAGGGTGCGCCGCATGTGACGCTGCGCCCGACGATGCCGACGCCGCCGCCACCCAGCGAGGAGCCCAGGCCCGGCAGCGGAGTCGTCGCCCCGGTCGAACGTCTCGAGCCCGGCGGCGAGCACCTCGCGCGTCCACTGCGGCCCGGTGGCCCTGCCGGCGGCGCACCGCCGCCTCCGCCCGAAGGCTCCGCCATGGGCAGCGCCGGCTCCGCGGAAGGCTCCGCCGAGCCCGAAGGCTCGGGCAGCGAGAACCCGGCGCTGAAGAACATGGAGTGACGGACTCGGGGCTTTGGGCTTTGGGCTTTGGGCAGAAAACAATTCGGAATCTCGCTGGCCAAAGCCCCAAGCCCTCCCTCACGGTCCCAGGCCGACCCATTCGGCGCCGTCGACGCTGACTTCTTTCTTCCAGATCGGTACGCGGTCCTTCAGGCGATCGATCATCGCGCGGCACGCGGCGAACGCTTCGGCGCGATGCGGTGCGGCGGCCGCGATCACGACGGCGACGTCACCGACCGCGAGGTGGCCGACGCGATGCTCGACGGCGAGCCGCGCGCCCGCGATCTCGCGCTCGATCTCGTCGCACAGCTCGGTCATCACGCGCACCGCCATCGCCGCGTACGCCTCGTACTCGAGGTGATCGATCGCTGCGCCATGGCTCGTGCCGCGCACGATGCCGGTGAACGTCACGATGCCGCCCATGCCGGGCCCGGTCACCGCGGCGAGGCAGCGATCGAGCGAGATCACGTGATCGGCCAGCACGACGTGCCGCGAACCGCCGGCGACCGGCGGGATCAGCACGAGCTCGTCGCGCTCGACGAGCACGTGTGCGTCGCCGACGAAGTCCTGGTTGACCGCGATGCGGAACTTGCCGCGCAGCTGCGCGATCGCGGCATGGCGCGCCGCGAGCACCGCGATCGCATCCGCGACGGTCGCGCCATCGGGCAGCTCCAGCTCGTCGTCGGCGCGCCCGATGCGCTCGCGAAACACCGCGAAGTAGAGGACGGAGATTCGCACGCCGCGCTAGCGTACCGTATGGCCTCCGACGCGGCCCACGTGCGCGAGCTGTATCGCCGGATCTACGCGGTCGTGCGCGGCATTCCCCGCGGCCGCGTCGCGACGTACGGCCAGGTCGCCGAGCTCGCCGGCATTCCTGGCGGCGCGCGCGTCGCCGGCGCGGCGATGAAGACCAGCCAACCCGAGCTCCGCCTTCCCTGGCAGCGCGTGATCGGCAAGGCCGGCAAGCAGCGCGGCCGCGTCGCGATCCACGATCCGGTCGGCGCGGCCATCCAGCGCGGCCTGCTCGAACGTGAAGGCGTCACCGTCACCGATCGCGGCATGGTCGCGCTCGACGTGTACGGCTGGCTTCCCGCGGGCCGAGGCCCGCGTAGCTCGCGCGCTACAGCCGGATCATCCCGCGCCGCATCGCCTCGACGACCGCCTCGGTCCGGGTCGAAGCGCCGAGCTTCATCATCACGCCGTTGACGTGGAACTTCGCGGTGTGGTCGCTGATGCCGAGCCGATCGGCGATCAGCTTGTTCGACAGGCCCTCGGCCAGGAGTTGCACGACCTGCTTCTCGCGCTCGGTCAGCTCGCCGCGGCCCTTGCCGTTCGTGGTCGCGCGCACCTGGTGCGCCGGCACGAGGCTCTCGGCGAGCGCCGTGTCGATCACGGTCAGCCCGCTGCGCACCGCCGCGAGCGCGGCCTGGATGCCCGGTCCGACCTGATCGCGCAGCACGACGCCGCGCGCACCCGCCGCGATCGCGGGCGCGACGTGCGCCGGATCCTGGACGATCGCGACCGCCGGCACGTCGAGCGCTCGTAGCTCGCCGAGGCGGCCGAGCGTGCGCTCGCGGTCGTTGCCGGCATCCCAGAGCGCGACCTCGGCCACGTCGCGCTCGACCACGTCGAGCGCGGGGCGACCCGCCGAACCGAGCTGCGCGAGGAGGCTCGTCAGGCCGGCGCGCAGCAGCGGGTCGTCGGTCAGGAGCGCGACTTTGATCGGGTCGGCGATCGAGCCGATCGGGACTTGTGGGTTGCGCGTCATAGATGATGCAAGGTGTGCACGACAGGCGTGCAGGTCAAGACGGGCAGGGACTACCCATCTGGCTAGGCGATCACCGGATGGCGCGGCAGCTGCCCGGTTTTTCGACGGAAACCCCGCCGATCGGCGGATATCGCGCGGCCGGCGATCGCTGCACGCTGTGTCTCATGGCTCAACCCGCTCTCGACGTTTATTCCGCACTCGATCAAGCTCTCGCCGCCGCGGTCGCCGCCGCCTCGCCGTCGGTGATTCACGTGGCCCGCGGCCACGGCTCCGGCGGCACCGGCATCGCCTGGACCGACGAGCTCGTCGTCACCTCCAGCTTTCACGTTCCCGACCGCACGCGCATCGGCCTGCCCACATCCGGCGCGCCCGGCGAAGCCGACGCGCGCGACGCGGAGGTCATCGGCCGCGATCCCGGCACCGACGTCGCGCTGCTGCGCGTGACGGGCGGCGGCCTGACACCGGCCAAGCTGCGCGAGCTCGGCGACCTCGCGGTCGGCAACCTGGTGCTCGCGCTCGGCCGGCCGGGTCGCACCGCGCGCGCATCGCTGCGCGCGATCGGGGTGCTCGGCCCCGAGATCCGTACGCCGTGGGGCGGCCGGCTCGATCGCTACGTCGAGTCGGATCGCCAGATCCCGCGCGGCTTCGCGGGCGGCCCGCTCGTCGATCGCGACGGCGCGGTCGTCGGCATGAACACGCGCACGCTGCTGCGCGGCGCCGACCTCGCGATCCCGGTGGTCACGCTCCGCCGCGTGGTCGACGAGCTGAAGCAGCACGGCGGCGTGCGCCGCGGCTACCTCGGCGTCGGCACGTACCCGGCCGCCGCCGGCGCGCTCGTCGCCAGCATCGAGGACGGCGGCCCCGCCGCCTCGGCCGGCATCCTCGTCGGCGACCTCATCACCGAGCTCGACGGCACCGCGATCACGGGCCCGGATGATCTGCGCACCGCGCTCGGTGATCGGCCGGGCGCGAGCGTCAAGCTGGCGTTGCTGCGCGCCGGCGCTCGGCTGGACCTGGACCTGGTGCTGGGGAGCAAGGCGTGACGACGGACCCCGGACCCCGCACTTCGGACTTCGGACTCGATCCGAAGGACGACCGCGCACCTCCGAACTCCGAAGTCCGCAGTCCGAAGTCCGAAGTCCCCGGCGACGCCGAGCTCCTCGACGCCTACTCCCGCGCGGTCATCTCCGTCGTCGAGCGCGCCGGCCCCGCCGTCGTCAGCCTCGAGGTCGGCGGTGCGCGCGGCCCGGCGGGCGCGGGGAGCGGCTTCGCGGTCACGCCCGACGGCTACGTGATGACGAACAGCCATGTCGTGACGTCGGGACGCGCGATTCGCGTGCGCACGCCGAGCGGCGAGGTCGCCGAGGCGCGCGTGCACGGTGACGATCCCGCGACCGATCTCGCGGTCGTGCGCGTCGAGGCCGGCGCGATCGGGTCGTACTTGCCGGTCGAAGGTGGGCTCGCGCCGCGCGTCGGCCAGCTCGCGGTCGCGATCGGAAACCCGCTCGGCTTCGAATCGACGGTGTCGACCGGCGTCGTCTCGGCGCTCGGCCGCTCGTTGCGCGGGAGACCAGGAACTCGCGGGCTGCAAGGCCCCCGCTTGATCGACGGCGTCATCCAGCACACCGCGCCGCTCAACCCCGGCAACTCCGGCGGCCCGCTGCTCGATACCGCCGGCCGCGTGCTCGGCGTCAACACCGCGATCATCGCGCGGTCGCAGGGCCTCGGCTTCGCAATCGCCGTCGAGACCGCGGCGTGGGTGCTGTCGCAGCTGCTCGCGCACGGCCGCGTGCGGCGCGCGTGGCTCGGCATCGGTGCCGCGCGGCGCCCGCTCGATCGCCGGCTCGCGTATCACCACGGCCTCGGCGCGTCGGCGGTCGAAGTCCAGTCGGTCGAGCGCGGCAGCCCGGCGGAGCGCGCCGGCCTCACCGACGGCGACCTGGTCGTGCGGTTCGCCGACAAACCGATCGAGAGCGTCGACGACCTGCACCGCGCGCTGCGCACGTTCGCCGCCGGCACCGCGACGCGCGCAGGCGTGATCCGCCGCGGCCAGCGCATCGACCTTGACATGATTCCGGCTTGGGCAACATAGTGCGCGCGTGCCGACAGGGAAGGTCGCGATCCGATCACCGCGCGTCGCATCGGGCCAGGTCGGCGGCCAGCGCGTCCTGCTGAATCTACCGCTCGATCGCTTCGTCGTGCTGTATCCGCACGCCGAGCGGATCTGGGATCGCATCGAGGGCGGCGAGCACGACATCGCGAAGCTCGTCGCGCACCACGTGTCCGACACCCGCGTGCCGATCGAGACCGCGGCATACCAAGTCATCACGTTCCTCGAGGAGCTACGCGCCGAGGGCTTCGTCGAGTTCGAGTTGCCTTCCGAGCGCGACGCCGCGCCGCTGATCGATACATCGGTGTCGGTGACCGACACCCGGCTCGGCCAGCTGATGCGGCTCCTCCAAGGTCGGCGACCGTTCGAAGGCACCGGACAGTCCACTCCGGCACGCGTGCTCGACGATCCGGATCCGGCGATCACGCTCGCCGACCTGCGCGCGCTGTTCGCGAACGTCGCGCAGCCGGCCGCGGCCGCTGCACCTCCGGCGAAGCGCGTCGTCGTGCTCGACATGCCCTCGGCCGCGATCACGATCGACCAGCTCGAGCACCGCGACGACGTGCGCGAGCACGCACCGCCGCACTTCACCGATCGCCGCCTCGTCGTGCTGCGCGCGCCGTCGCCCGACCTGCGGCTCGACGAGCTCGAGCAGCTTGCGACGATGAACGCGGGCGCGATCGCCGAAGCGCGGCGGGGCAAGACGAGCCTGCTCGATAGTCCGCGCGGCGACATCACACTCGGCGATCTCGAGACCGCTGCGGTCGAGCAAGCGCTGATCATCGTGGTCATCATCATCGTGTTCGGACCGATCATCATCGTCATTGTCGTGATCGGCGAGCCAGGGCCGTCGAGCGGCAAGAGCAGACAATCGTGCAAGACGATGTGCGTCTGAGCGGGCTTCGTCGCGCTCGCCCGACCGCGGTCCTCCCGCTGCACGTCCAGGTCGAGGTAACGTGGCGCTGCAATTGGCGGTGCGTGCACTGCTACCAGGACGATCACGCCGCCGAGCCGCTCTCGACCGCGGTGCTCGCGAGCCTGTTCGACCAGCTGCGCGCGCTTGGTGCGATGCACGTGATCGTCACCGGCGGAGAGCCGCTCGTGCGCGGAGACCTGTTCGAGCTGCTCGAGCACGCGCGCGCCACCGGCCTCGCGATCACGCTGTACACGAACGGCCACGCGATCGACGAGCCCGCGGCCGATCGGCTGGCCGCGCTGGTCGGCGCGGTCGAGCTCAGCGTCCTGGCCGGCGCGCCCGACGTCCACGACCAGCTGAGCTCGGTGCGCGGCTCGTTCGCGCGCACGGTCGCCGCGATCGAGCGGTTGCGCGCGCGCGACGTCGCGGTGGTCGTGAAGACGCCCGTGATGCGGCCCGCGCTCGCGACTTTGCCGGCACTGCGTGCCCGCATGGTCGAGCTCGGTGTCGAGTGGCAACCCGATCTCGATCTCACCGAGACGTACGCCGGTGATGCCGCGCCGCTCGCATACCGGCTCGACGACGTAGAACGCGACGCATTCCTCGCCGCGCATCCCGAGCTGCGCGCGCGGCCGCGCGATCCCGGCGTACGCGACGACCTGTGCCTCGCGGGTCGCCAGTTCGCTTTCGTCGACGCGCTCGGCGGCGTGTACCCGTGCCTGAGCTTTCGCGGCGACCGTCGGGCGGCGATGCTCGGCAACATCCGCGAGCGTCCGTTCGCAGAGATCTGGCACGGCGCACCGTTGCTCGCCGAGATCCGTGCCGCGTCGCGCGCCGACTTCACGACGTGCACGAGCTGCGGTGGTCGCGACACGTGCCGGCCGTGCATGGCCTACAACTTCCGCGAGCACGGCTCGCTGTTCGATCCGGCGCGCGCGACCTGCGACCTCACGGCCGCGATGCGTAGCGATCGCGATCCCGGCTTCGTCCCCGCGAGTGCGCTCGCACGGCGCGGCATATAGTCGCCTGCCGATGGCGAAACCGCAGCTGCTGGTCGACGCGCGTGGCCGCCCCCTGATCGAGCGGCGCGGCGTGCGGCGCAGCTCGCTCGCGTTCGACGCGTACCACTTCCTGCGCACGGCGACATGGCCGCGCATCATCGCGCTGTTCGGCGCCGGCTATCTGCTCGCGAACCTGGTGTTCACCGCGATCCTCTACTTCGGCGGCGCCGGGGTGCAGAACGCGCACGGTTTCCTCGACCTATTCTGGTTCAGCGTGCAGACGATGGGCACCATCGGCTACGGCGTCCTCGCCCCGGCCGACGTGTTCGCCAACACGGTCGCGACGGTCGAGAGCTTCTTCGGCATCCTGTACACCGCGCTCATCACCGGCGTGATCTTCGCGCGATTCGCCACGCCGCGTGCGCGCGTGCTGTTCAGCAAGGTCGCGATCATCTCCGACTTCGACGGCCAGCGCGTGCTGACGTTCCGCATGGCGAACGAGCGCTCGACCGCGATCGTCGAGGCGACCGTTCACCTCTATCTGGTGCGCGACGAGAAGCTGGCGAACGGTCACCCGTGGCGCCGCGTCTACGATCTCGGGCTGCGGCGCAGCACGTCGCCGGTGTTCAACATGTCGTTCCAGGCGTTGCACGCGATCGACGAGACCAGCCCGCTGCACAAGATCAACGCGCCGCGGCTACGCGAGCAGAACACGAACGTCATCGTCACGTTCACCGGCATCGACGACACGCTCGCCGAGCCCGTGCACGCCCGCTACATGTGGACGTGGAACGAGATCGAGTTCGACCGGAGGTTCGCCGACATGCTCAAGGTCGGCGCCGACGGCAAGCGCTACCTCGACCTCGTGCCGATGCACGACACCGAGCCGCTCACTTCGTCGGGAGATCCGGCCGCAGCTGGATGAACAGCTCGTCGAGTTGCTTCTTCGACACGCCGGTCGGGCAGTCGGTCATGAGGTCGCTGCCTTTTTGCGTCTTGGGGAACGCGATCACGTCGCGCAGTGACTGCGCGCCGGTCATCAGCATCGCGAGGCGATCCAGCCCGAACGCGATGCCGCCGTGCGGCGGCGGCCCGTAGCGAAACGCGTCGAGCAAGAAGCCGAACTTCTGCTTGCGCTCGTCGTCGCCGATCCCGAGGCACTTGAACACGCGATCCTGCAGGTCGCTGCGGTGGATACGGATCGAGCCGCCGCCGACCTCGACGCCGTTGAGCACGAGGTCGTACGCGCGGGCGAGCACCTTGCCCGGCTCGGACTCGAGCATGGCTTCGTCCTCGACGCGCGGCGACGTGAACGGATGGTGCGCCGCCGCGATCTCGCCGTCCGCGACCTCGAACAGCGGCGGATCGGTCAGCCACATGAACTGCCACTCGCCTTCGCGCACGAGGCCGAGCTTGTCGCCGATGTAGTGGACGCGGATCGCGCCGAGACACGCGTTCGCGACCTTCGCCTTGTCGGCGACGAAGATCAGCGTGTCGCCGACGGTCGCGCCCGACTGCTGGTGGATCGCCGCGCGCGCCTCGTCGGTGAAACCCTTGAGGCCCTGCCACTGGCCGCCGTCCTGGACCCGCGCCCACGCGGTCTTCGCGCCGAACGACTTCGCGAAGTCGTTGAGCCCGTCGAGCATCGAGCGCGGCAGCTTGTCGGGCGGGCCGGGCACGCGCAGGCACTTGACGATGCCGCCGGCGGCGACGACGCCCTCGAATACACGGAAGCCGCAGCTGCGCGCGGCCTCGGTCACCTCGCACAGCTGGAGGTCGCAGCGCAGGTCCGGCTTGTCGACGCCGTACTTCTCCATCGCCTCGGCGTAGGTCATGCGCCGCATCGGCAGCTTGAGCTCGACGCCGAGCACCTCGCGCCACAGCGTCGCGATCAGGCCCTCCATCGTCGACTGCAGGATCTGCTCGTTGACGAACGACATCTCGAGATCGATCTGCGTGAACTCGGGCTGGCGATCGAGGCGCAGGTCCTCGTCGCGGAAGCAGCGCACGATCTGGAAGTAGCGCTCGTAGCCGGCGACCATCAGCAGCTGCTTGAAGATCTGCGGTGACTCGGCGAGCGCGTAGAACTGGCCGGGGTTCAACCGCGACGGCACGAGGAAATTGCGCGCGCCGCCCGGCGTGTACTTCACCATGAACGGCGTCTCGATCTCGAGGAAGCCATGCTTGCCGAGGTACTCGCGCGTCGCGCGCGTGATGTGCGAGCGCGCGATCAGCTTCTTCTGCAGCACGGGGCGGCGCAGATCGAGGTAGCGATACTTGAGGCGCAGCGCGTCGTTGGTGTCGACGTCGTCGCTGATCTGGAACGGCGGCGTCTCGGCGCGCGAGAACACCTCGATCGCCTTGACCCACACCTCGATCGCGCCGGTCGCGAGCTTGTCGTTCACCATCGTGCCGCGCGAGCGCACCTCGCCGGTGACGCCGATGCACCACTCGCCGCGCAGATCGCGGCCCACCGCGTGCGACGCGGCCTCGAACGACTCGTCGAACACGAGCTGCGTCAGGCCGTCGCGGTCGCGCAGGTCGATGAACACGCAGCCTCCGAAATCGCGATACGTCTGCACCCAGCCGGTCAGCACGACTTGCTTACCCACGTCGCCCGCGCGTAAAGCGCCGCAACTATGGGTTCTGGTGTGCGTTGCGAGGAACGTGCTCATGGCCGCGGAACCTTAGCAGTTGCGATCGGATCCGATCCCTCCCGCGGTCAGGAATTTGATCCCTTGGAAGCGACCGCGATAGCATTTTTCTCGTCGGGCCGGGCGGAGTTAGGAGCAGTGATCAGGTCCTGGGCCGGTCGCCGACGCAGCGCCCCCGGTGCGCCCGAACGCGGCAGTACGCCACCTCATCGCTATCTGCTTAAATATGGAAGAAGCGCCCTTGTCAGCTACTCACGTCCACGCCGATCCCTGCGCGCTCGTCTCAGCTGTCGGAACGAGCGACGAGGCGAGTCGCGCGGTCGCTCTGGTCGAGGCGCTACGCCGCAAGAAGGCCGGCACCGCTCCGATCGAGGTCACCGAAGCGCAGGACTCGCTCGAGCGCCGCATCCGCGCGCACCTGACGAAGGGTCGCGTCGCGGTCACGCTCACCGACAACCGCTACACGATGATCTCGGTGCGACGCGTCCCGAAGGACAAGCGGTTCGAGGTGCGCTTGCACCACATGTTCGCGGACGCCGACCCGGTGATCACGCGTGCACTCGCCCGCTACGTCTCCGACAACGACGCCGATGCGTCGCGCGTGCTCGGCGAGTTCATCGATCACAACGCGGGCTACGTGCGCGGCCGCGCGCGCCGCCAGCCGACGCAGGTGATCTACACGGCGGGCGAGCATCACGACCTGCGCGTGATCTTCGACGATCTCAACGCGCGCTACTTCGACGGCAAGATCGACGCCGCGATCACGTGGGGCCAGCGCACGGGCCGCCCGCGCCGCCGCAACTCGATCAAGATGGGGAGCTACTCCGTCGAGGATCGGCTGATCCGCCTCCACCGCTCGCTCGATCGCGACTTCGTGCCGCGCTTCTTCGTCGCGTGGATCGTGTTCCACGAGATGCTGCACCAGGTGCACGACATCCGCGTCAAGAACGGCCGCCGCGAGTTTCACTCCAAGGCGTTCCTCGCCGACGAAGCGATGTACGAGCACTACGACGAGGCGAAGCTCTGGGAGCGCCGCCACCTCGACGCGTTGCTGACGTACTGATCAGCTGCGGCGCAGCGGGTCGACGGCAGCGGCGGCCCGCGCGACGAGCTGCGTACAGCACTGCCCGGCGCGCGCTTTCGCGAGCCACGTCGCTGCCTCGCTCGGCCGATCGGTGGCGGCGTAGAGCAGGGCGAGCCCGGCGGCGGACGACGTTCGCGTCCCTGGATCCGAAGCGCGAGAGAAGGCGCGGCGCAGCAGCGGCTCGGCGTCGGCATTACGCCCGAGCCAGAGCAGCACGTGTCCGCGAGTGTCGAGCATGTGCTCGTTGCGAGGCGCGCCGGCTAGCGCCTCGGCCGACGCACGGTCGGCCTCGTCGCGCAAATCGGTCCGCCCGGCAGAGTAGATGGCCCATGCCCACTGGTTGAGGACTGCCGGCCTGAGCTGAGCCGAGAGCTCGCGCCGGACGAGCGCCTCGGTGCGCTCGAAAGCCTCGGCATCCTCCGCCATCGATAGGGCCTGGGCCAGGACGTATTGAAACACGAGATCGTCGGGCGCCTTGGCCAGGGCCGCGCGTGCGACTGTTGTTGCCTGCTGATAAGCGCCGCGCTTCACGTGGTCGTTCGCTTCGAAGTACGCGCCGAGCCGCCGCCGCGCGTCGAGCCTGGCGCGCGGCGGCGCGAGCTCGTTGAGGGCCACCACGAAGCCAAGCAACGTGGTCGCGGCGCCAGCCACCATCAACACCGCGTCGGGCGCGAACCGGACCGCGAGTGTCGCGCGCAGCGCTGCAGCTCCGTGCCATTCGAGCGACGCTAGCAGGCCGGTGACGCCGGCCAGCGCGCAGACGCCGGAGAATGCCGCCGCAAAACGGCGCAGGCTCTGCCGGTCCGGTCGCGTACTGGCTATGACGTTGCTGAAACCGACGGGGATGGCGCGTGCCACCAGTCCGATTTCGCCCATCTGGCGCTGGATCACGACCGGGCCGAAGCCGATCGAGATGATCGCGAGCCGATCGCCGAGCAGGCGTGCCGTGCCGCGCACGACCACCTGACCGAACAGCGCCACCGCGATCGCGAGCAACGGGGACACGAGTACGTTGATCGCGGCAAACGCGCTGCCGCGCGCGCTACGGTCTGACAGCTCGCTCCACGCCAGCATGAGCAGGATGACCAGCTCGATCACCCCGACAACGCGCTTCGTGTTCGCCACGCGTCGAGCATATCGCGCGCGCCGCGCGTGCATCTGATCGTCGTGTGCAGCGGCCTGCACATCGTCATCGCGTCGCAGCGCGTCGCAAAAAAACTCGGATCGATCTTCGTGCGCGGCGCGTATGCTCGCGCGCGGAGGGAACGACCATGGCTGATCTTTCGGCAGTGGGGTCGGAGCGAAGGCGTGCGTTGCGCGTGCCCGTGCACGGCGTCGCGGTGTTCTACGGCGAGGACGGGGCGATGCACGGCCGCATCGAGAACCTGTCGAAGAGCGGCGCGCTCGTCAGCGTCGCGGGTGTGCCCACAGCCGACGGAGATTTCGATGTCGAGCTCAAGCTCGGCGTCGACAGTGGCTGGGCGAGCGCGCGGACGGTGCGCGTCGATCATCCGCACCGCAAGGCGCGGCGGTGGACGATCGCGATCGAGTTCGAACAGCTCGAGGCGCCGATCCGCGCCGCGATCGAATCCGCGGTCGAGGCCGCGCTGCGCGCCGCGCAACGCCGTCCGATCCTCGTGCTCGACGACGATCACCGCCGCCGCGTCGCGTTGCTCCGCCGGCTCGCGGCGCGAGGCGCCACGCCGCTCGCGCCGAGCACGCCGCTCGAAGCGGTCGATCTGCTCGCGCGCAGCGACCAGCACGTCGCGGTGTGCCTGATCGCGCCGCGCTTCGGTCACTCCGCCGCCGAGCTGAGCACGCTCGTCCACGACAGCTTCCCGTGGGTCACGACCGCCGACATCACCGACGATCTCGATTCCACCGTCGACCGCGCGATGGACGCCTGGTCGGGCACCGAGGTCGCGCGCCTCACCGCCGCGCTGGCCTAGCCGGGCCTTGGCTGGGCCTCGCCCGGCCTCGCCGGGGTAGCCGTCACGGCTTCGGCTGGCCGACGACGACGGTCGCGCCATGATCCTTCGTCACGGTAGCCACGACGATCGCCTTCATCTCCGGCGACAGCCCGCCGCCGTGGCCGCCCTCCTGGTACGTGAGCGTGATCGTCACGGTGCCCGCACCGTCGCGGCCGAGCTTGACGATCGGCGACGTGCTGGCCTTGTAAAATCCGATCGAGCTCGTGTCGTTCAGCGACCACGCCACCGCATCGGGCAGCTTCTCGAGCTGGTCGCGCGATTTTCCGGACCACACGCCGGCCTGCTCGAGCAGCACGCCGAAGTTGTCGGCGAGCGTGATCGCCTGGCCGTCGGCGGTCGCCCAGCCGCGCAGGAGCTTGCCGACCATCGCGCCGCGACCGTCGATCCTGGCGGCCATGAACGGCCACGCCGCGCCGATCGTCACCTTCGGATCGAACGCGTCGCTGCCGATCGTGTCTTCCGGCATCGCGTGCGACGCCGACGCGGCGACGCCTAGCTTCGTCGCGGCGTACACGTGAAACGCCTCCTGCGCGGTCTCCTTCGGCCCGGCCGACGCGCTCGACGCCGCCGCCATCATGCAGATCACGGTGACGACGCTCCTCATGCTTCCTCTCCCGGTGCGGGTTGTCGCTTCGGTTCGTGCACCACGCCATCGATCAGGTGCGCGACGATCGCGGCCGCATCCGCCTCGTCGAGCCCGCCATACCAGACGCCGTCGGGATAGACGACCGCGTTGGGACCGTCGAAGCACGGGCCGAGACACGCGCAGGCCGTCGCGCGCGCTTCGCGGCCGATCAGCAGGCGTTGCACGGCGAGCAGCAGCTCGGCGCCGCCGCGCCCGCTGCACGCCGGCTTGCCGCTCGCGATCGCATTCGTGCACACGAACAGATGCCGCACGGGCACACTCTACGCCATGCTGCCGCCGCGGCTCCACGTCCTGCTCGCTCGCGATGCGCGCACGGCGGTCGTGTTGCGGCGCGGTCCGTCGAAGACGGCGTGCGCGATCGGCTGGGATCGCAGGCGTGACACGTTCGCGGTCGGCCAGTGGCTCCGCGCGCGCGTCTACGAGCGCCGCAGCGACCTGTCGCCGGACGGCCGCTACCTCATCTACTTCGCGATGAACGGGCGCTGGGACTCGGCGACGCAGGGCGCGTGGACCGCGATCTCGCGCGCGCCGAACTTCGCGGCGGTCGCGCTGTTCGGCAAGGGCGACTGCTGGCACGGCGGCGGGCTGTTCGCGACCAAGCGCGAGTACTGGCTCAACGACGGTTACGGCCATCACACGCTCGGCGACACGACGCTGGTCTCGCGCGCGAACCCCGCGCCGTTTCGCGCGACCTGGGGCGGCGAGTGCTGGGGCGTATACTTCAACCGGCTCGCGCGCGACGGCTGGACGATGCACCGCGACCTGTCGATCGAAACCCCCGGTGCGAGGACCATCGTGTTCGAACGCCCGATCGGCCACGGCTGGCGGCTGCGCAAGCTCGCCCACGCGTCGTCCGGGAGTAAGCCACCGGGTAAGGGCGTTTACTACGACGAACACGAGCTGGTTCACGACCGCCGCGAGGTCCCGCGCCCTGCCTGGGAATGGGCCGACATCGACGGCAAGCGCTTGATCTGGGCCGAACATGGCGCGCTCTGGGCAGGCTCGATCTCGGCGCGCTCTGCTCGCGGAGACGACCCCGTTGCCGGCGTGGAACGGCTTCACGATTTTTCGGAGATGACCTTCACCCCGATCGCCGCACCGTATCCGCACGTCATCGTCTGACTAAAAAGGCTGCTCCAGCGCTTGAGCGAATGGCGATGGCTCGGTCAACATCCCGGGTCCGGATCGTCGGGGGATGACGCCACAGCACCACA
>DASXCY010000135.1:0-23014 GCA_036490935.1 Kofleriaceae bacterium
GGCTCTGGCCAAAGCCCGAGGCCCGAAGCCGAAGGCCGCTCTTCTCACGGCCGGGATCTGGGCTCAGGCCAAAGCCCAAAGCCCAATGCCCAATGCCCCTCTTCTCACGCGTGCGTCTCGCCACGCCTGCGCCGCCCGCCACGCCGCCTGCGCCGGCGCTTGCGCGGCTGATCCGGATCGTCGTCGTCGTCGTCCTCACCGGAGCCGTCGCTCTTCGCGATCGGCTCGGGCAGCGCCGGGTCGTGGCCGGCCGCGCGCTCGAGCAGGGCGAACAGCAGCACCGAGTCGTCGATCAGCTCGCGTCCGCCGGCGAGCTCGGCAGCCGCGCCGCGCTTCTTGGCAGCCGCGAGCCGCTTCTGCGCGATCAAGATGAAGCGCAGCCGCTCGCTGTCGCGCCGCGTGACGTGCAGCTGCTGGATCAGCGGATGCGACAGCTCGTGCACCGCGCCGTGCAGGTCGCCGCCGCGCAGCTCCTCCGGCATCAGCGGCGCGAGCAGCACGCCAAACGCGACCGCGTTGGACGGGTCGCGGCCGTCGGCGATCGCGCGGTCGAGCTGGGCGAGGGCGGCCCACACCAGCTCGCGGCGCCGGGCGAGCTCGGCGCCCTGGACGAACGACAGCCGCACTGCGGCGGCGTGCACCGGCCGCACCGGCTGGTCGGCCCACACGCGGTGCCACTCGCGCTCCTCGTCGTCGAGCTCCTCGGGCTCGGCATCCTCGGGCTCGGCATCCTCGGGCTCGGCATCCTCGGGCACTCCATTGACCGGCAGCGACCCCTCTTCTTCCTCGGGATCGTCGGGATCGGTATCGGCCGGATCCTCGTCGTCATCGTACTCGACGCGCGCGACCGTCGGCCGCGGCGCGCTCGTCTCGCCGAGCGGCGGCGCCTTCGCCGGCGCGCCCGGGCCCTCGAGCAGGCCGGCGAGGTACGGCGAGAGCACGGCGAGCACGCCGGTCTCGACCATCAGCTCGAACGAGCGCCGCGCCGCGCCGCCGCGGAGCAGGCGGTGCATCTCCTCGAGCAAGCGCGGCGGGGCACACTTGCTGATCTCGCTGCGCCAGCGCAGCAGCGCGCGCCAGGTCGTGGGCTCGAACCCGAAGTCGAGCCGCGCGGCGAACTTGAGCGCGCGCAGCATGCGAACCGGGTCCTCCTGGAAGCGAATATCCGGATCGCCGATCGTGCGAACGAGGCGCGCGTCGAGATCGGCGAGACCGCCGACGTGGTCGATCACTTCCTCGCGCTCCACGTCGTAGAACAGGCCGTTGATCGTGAAGTCGCGGCGGCGCGCGTCGTCGGTCTCGCTACCGAACACGTTGTCGCGGCGGATCAGCAGGTCGGGCACGTCATCGTCGCGCGGGTTCGCGCGAAACGACGCGGTCTCGATGATCTTCGAGCCGAAGAACACGTGCGCGAGCCGGAAGCGGCGGCCGATGATGCGCGAGTTGCGGAACGTCGACTTGATCTCGTTCGGCGTCGCGCTCGTCGCGACGTCGAAGTCTTTCGGCGTGCGACCGATGAGGAGATCGCGCACGCAACCTCCCACCAGGTACGCTTTGTAGCCGGCGCGCGTGAGCTTCCGGACCACGCGATCGGCGTCGGCATCGATGCCGGAACGGTCCAGGGACGGCATTGTAACGAAACGACCAGTTAGCACGCCCCCTAAACGTCGTGCAAGTATGCGAAGACCCAGCCGATGTTCGATCGGTGCGACGCTACCCGTGCGATCCCTCATCCCTGCCTCAGCCGCGGTACGTAGCAGCCGATTCAAGACACGTGACTTCCATCGCCCCGATCGTCGCCGATTTCGACTGCTTGCCACTCGCAGGCTGGATCGCTGCACTCGACGGTACGGTGGTCGAGGCGAACCGCGTGGCGAACCGCCTGGTCGGGCCGGTGATCGGCGAAAAACTGTGGCGGTTCGCGCCCGAGATCGAGGCACGCTGGATCGACCTCGTGCCGGCGCTGGTCAGCTTCGGCGCGTACATCATCGAAGTCGACCTCGCCGGCGGGCTGCCGGTCCAGATCCAGGCGGCGCTGCGCGAGCACGGCGGGACCCGCTACGTGCTCGCGTTCGCGACCGATCTTTCGGCGATGCGGGCGCGTGCCGAGGCCGAGCGCCAGCGCGCGACCGGCCAGCGGCTCGAGAGCCTCGGGCTGGTCGCCGGGGGCATCGCGCACGAGCTCAACAACCAGCTGGTGAGCGTGATCGCCGAGTCCGGCAACCTGCGCGAGGACGAGGCGATGTCGGCCGACACCAAGGAGGCGCTCGGCCGCGTCGAGCAGGCCGCGAAGCGCATGGCGCGCCTCACTCGCCAGCTGCTCGCGTACGCCGGACGCGGCCGGTTCGTGACGAGCCTGCTCGATCCCGACGCGTTGCTCGCCGAGCGCGAGCAGGTGATCGCGCAGCGCATGCCGAAGGGCGCGACGCTCGCGTTCGAGCTCGGGGCGGGCACGCTCGCGGTCGAAGCCGACGGCGGGCTGCTCGTCCAGGTGATCCGCGATCTCGTCGACAACGCGATCGACGCGCTGCGCGGAGCCCACGGCCGCGTCGCGATCTGCAGCCGCGTCGTCAGCGAGGCCGACCGTCGCTGGTGGGAGCTCGAGATCAACGACGACGGCATCGGCATGGACGCGGCGACGCAGGCGCGCATCTTCGACCCGTTCTTCTCGACGAAGCAGGACCGTCACGGGCTCGGCCTCTCGGCGGCGCTGGGCATCGTGCGCCGGCTCGGCGGCGACATCGCGGTCGAGACGCTGCCCGGCCGCGGCGCGACGTTTCGCGTGCGCCTGCCGGTGGTCGCGAGCGCGCCGCCGCCGCGCCGCCGCACGACGAGCGAGCATCCGTCGGTGCATGCACTCGCGGGGCTCACCGTGCTCGTCGCCGACGACGAGCCGACCGTGCGCGCGACCGTACAGCGCCTGCTCCAGCGTCGCGCCGCGAACGCGGTGCTCGCGCGCGACGGCGGCGAGGCCGAGGAGCTGCTGCGCTCGCGCCACTTCGATGTCGTGCTGCTCGACGTGATGATGCCCAATCGCACCGGCTACGAGCTCGTGCCGATCGCGCGCGCGACGCAGCCGACCGCGCCGGTCATCCTGATGTCGGGCTACTCGGAGCAGGCCGCGAACGTCGAGCCGCCCGACGCGTTCCTCGAGAAGCCGTTCAACGGCAACGCGCTCGAGGAAGCGATCCGCAACGCGCTCGCCGGCATCGTCGCGAACGGCCACAGCGCCTAGCGCCCGGCCGAGCGCCTGGCTAGCACTTGCGCGCCTGATCGACCGGCGCTGCGGGCAGCGGCGGCGGCGTCGCGAACGCCGGCTGCGTGACGTCGAACAGGTCGAGCAAGCCGTTCGCGTTGGCGTCACGCGCGGTGAGCGCGGGCAGCCCGAAGCGGAGCTCGATCAACCGCAGGATCGACGTGTGATCGTCGGTGATGTGCGAGACGTAGTGCGGCTTGGCCCACGGACTCGCGACGATCATCGGCACGCGGAAGCCGTAGCGCGCGAAGTCGCCGGCCACGTCGCCGCTCGCGAGCGCGGGCGGAATCGCGTCGGGCGCGCACGCGGAGGGCGGCGGCACGTGATCGTAGAACCCGCCGGCCTCGTCGTACGTGTAGAAGATCGCGGCGTGCGCCCACTGCGGCGACGCCGAGACGGTCGCGTAAATGCCGGCCGAGTCGTGCTCGCCTGATTGCACGTCGGCGGGCGGATGCTCGTCGGAGCCGGGATAGAGGAACACGACGTTGGGCAGCGTGCCGGCGGCGGCGTCCGCGGCGAAGTCGGTCATGCTGCCGAAGCTCTGCGGATACATCTTCGGCAGCGCCGAGAAGATCGAGCCCTCGAACGAGTACGTGCCGGTGCTGTAGACCTTCCACGTCACGCCGGCGGCCTGCATCGCGCCGAAGATCGTGTGGGGAACCGTGATGCCGGCCGAGCCGTTATTCGTGATGCTGCCGTTCGACGTCGCCGCGTAGAGGTACAGCCGGTTCGGGCCGGTCGACGTCAACGTCGGCGAGAAGTAGCGGTCGCTGATCGCGAACGTCGTCGCGGCCGCGTAATAGAACGGCAAATCGGTCGCGTCGAAGTAGCCGACCGTGTTCTTGCCGGTCGGATCCGATGCGGTGACGTTCGTCGTCGCGAACCCGTCGTTCGCGCCCGTGTCCCAGTCCTTGTGCATCGCGTTCCAGCTGTGGCCGGCGTCGGCGGCGCACAGGCTGGTCTGGTGGAAGCGCGTGACGGTCGTGCTGTTCGGCCCGGGGATCGTCGCGTCGTCGGGCGCGACGTCGGCGCCGGTCTGGCCGGCCGCCGGCAGCTGCGACAGGTAGTGATCGAACGAGCGGTTCTCGTGGACCATGACGATGAACGTGTCGATCGGGATCGGCTGGCCCGTGATGCTCGGCCCGAACGTGTCCTCGGCGAGTGCGCCGGCGGTGAAGTCGCACGCGGCGCGCTGCATGCCGAACGGCAGGTCATCGTTGCCGGCATCGGGCGCGGCATCGGCCGCGGCGTCGGCGCCGCCGCCGGTGGCATCCACGGTCGCGTGCGACGAGCCGTGGCATGCGGCCGTCGCACAGGCCAACGCGAGCAGGGCGATCGGCTTCATGCGCGCACCGTAGCGGCGATCGGATGTAGCGTTCGTAACAGCTCGGCTACCGGGCGCGTAACCAGATCTTGCCCCACGGATCGAACTGCGGAGGCGTGCTGGCATCGAGATGGAGCTCGCCTTCGCCGACGAGCGGCTCGTAGCCGGGCGCGACGACCATCACGGTGTACGCGCCGGGGACGGGCACCGGCTGCTTGAGGCGCACCTCGCCTTGCGTGTTCGTCTTGCCCCACGCGATTGCTTGGTCGTCCAAGCGATTCGTGTCGATCGAGCTCGCGGTCACCCCGGGGCGCAGCACCATCACGAGCGCGTCGCGGATCGGCGCCTCGTTCGCGGAGTCGAGGACGGTCGTGTAGATGCGCACGCCTTCGGCCGCCGCCTCGACGCCGCTCGGCGCGAGATCGCACCCCGTGTGGCCTTCACGCGGCGTCCAGCCGGTCGCGGCGACGTCGAGCAGGCAGCTCGCGGCGCCGATCGGGCGCACGAGGCCGACCTGCGCGGTCTCGATCACCGTGCCGTTCGCCGCGATCCTCGTGCGAAATGCCGACGCGATGCCGACGAGCCGGCCCTGATCGTCGACGACCGGGCCGCCCGAGTTGCCGTGCGTGATCGACGCGTCGGTCTTGATGAAGTCCTTGCCGTCGGTGCCGTCTTCGCCCGTCCAGCCCTCGACCTCACCCTCGCTGAGCGTGAGCCCGCCGCCGCCGACGTCGGGATAACCGAGCACCCACAGCCGCTGGCCCATCGCGACGTCGCTGCGGCGCGCGTCGGGCAAGGTGGCCCACACGCCGGTGGTCGCGGGGTTCCACGCGCGGCCGTCGAGATCGAGGTCGCACTTGACGAGCGCGAGATCGAGCTCGGGCAGCAGCTTGCTGCGGCTCGGCCGGCCGGCGCACTGCAGCTGCGGCGCCTGATCGGGTGTGCTGAACCGGCCGATCACGAACACGTCGTGAAGGCGGCCGTTCTTGTCGTGGATGACGTGATAGTTCGTGAGGATCGAGCCGTCGCCGCCGACGATCACGCCCGAGCCGCCGCCGCGCGGGCGCAGCCGGCCGTCGACGAGATCCGCGACCACGATCATCACGGTCGAATCGAACGCGCGCGAGACGCCGTTGGGATACGCGTGCTGGCTGACGCGGCTGGTCTGCGGCACGAGCGGCAGGCCGGTCTGCGATTGCACGCGCAGCGACGGCCGCACGACCTCTTCGATGCGCTCGAGCTCGCCGGCCGTGCCGAACAGCGTGACGACGTAGATCTGGTCGCGATCGATCGTCGCGTACTCGATCGCGCGATCGATGCGCGGCACGTCGCCGGTCTCGGCGTGCGCGTAGCGATACGCGGTGCGCAGCCAGTCGTGACCCGCGATCGAGACGACGTCGCTGTCGTCGAGCGTGTACAGCTCGCCCCAGCGCGTGCGGCGATCGAGCTCGAGCCCGGTCACGATGTTCGACCACGCCGGCTTCTTGTCGATCACGACCTCGATGCGCGCGGACGGATCGATCGTCGACGTGAGCGCGACCGAATACAGATCATCCTTGCCGCTCGGCGGCGCGCCGACATCGCGCACCAGCCGCGGCGCGGGCGGCGGCACCGGCTCGGGCGCGAGCCACGCCGCCGAGTGCTCGAACGTGAGGCCGTGTTCGACGAACTGCTGGTTCGGCGGCGTGACGAGCCGCGCGTGTAGCCGGCCGGCGACGACGATCATCACGAGCGCGATCACGATCACCGCGATGTCGTGGCGATGGTAGTGCGTGCGCAGCTCGGCGAAGTCGGTGCGCGCGCGTGCGCGCAGCCTCGCGATCGCGGCGGCGGCGATCGCGACCGGATCGATCTCCTCGGGGCCGAGCTCTTCGGCTTCGCCGGGGACCGAGTCGAGGCGCGCGCGAGACTCGCGCTTCGGCGGCTCGGCGGCGGGCTCCTCGTGCAGCGCGCGCAGGATGCGATCGCGCGACAGCTTCACGGTCGTCATCGGATCGTGCGTGCCATCCGTGGCCGCGTTCGCGGCCTCGATCGCGGCACCGGCGGCGGCGGCCGCCGCGATCACCGCGCCCGACTCGCTCTCGATGTCGACCATCTGGCTGACGAGGCTCGCGGCTTTCAGCGCGGCCTCGGCGGGCGACGGGAGGTTCGGCGCGGGAGCCGGCGGCGTGGCGGTTTCCGGCTTCTCGCCGGCGAGCATGAAGTCGTCGGTCTCCGTGTGGACTTCGGACTCCGGGCTTCGGACTTCGGACTTCTCGGGCTCGGAGTCCGAAGTCCGAGGTCCGAGGTCCGAGGTCCCGTCTTCTGGCTCGCTCACGCGCTCTCCTTGCGAAACGGAGAGATCGCGAGCAGACGCTGCGAGACGATCCAGATGCCGGCGAACACCGCCGAGGCGCAGAGCGCGGCCCAGCCGACGCCGCGCCACTGGTGCTGGGCCATGCCGCTCTGGATGACCCAGTTCTCGACGACGCCGAACGCGCCGTTGAGCGCGGCCGCGCCGAGCAACCCGGCCATGAGCAGCGCGCCGCGCACCGGCGCCGTGCGGCGCGAGAACTTGGCGCGGCCCATCACGTAGCCGAGCGCACCGGCGAACGACGCGTGCGCGAGCGTCGTCACGACCGCCTGCGCGGCGCCTGTCGACAGGTACACCTGATGGCCTTGCCCGCTGAGCCGGTGATAGTTCACCCACACCGCGAAGCCCGTGCCACACGCCATCATGTACACGATGCCGTCCATCGGCTCGTCGAACTCGCGCGACGTGTAGATCGTGTAGCGAACGACCGCGTACTTGCACATCTCCTGCGTCAGCCCCGCGACGAACACCGCGTACAGGATGCGATCGAGCGACAGGAACGACAGGCCGTGCACCGCGAGCGGCACCGGCGGCACGGCATTGGCCTGCACGAAATCGGCGAGCGGCGCCGCGATCAACGCGCCGAGCACGCACACGCCCGCGACCAGCTGCTTGGGCTCGGGCTCGTGGCGATCCATCAGGTAGAAGAAGCCGAGCCACAGCACGGCGGGGATGCCGGCCATGAGCGCCGCGAGCAGCGGGCCGAGATCGACCGGGCGGTGCAGCCCGGCGACCAGCTCGGCGAGCCACGCCACGAACACGAAGCCCACCAGGCCCGCGATCAGCAGGAACTTGGTCCCGACCAGGATGCGGGCTCGGTGGAGCGACCAGCGCGGCGGGCGCACCACGAAATCTTACGCCGCTAACGTGGTGTGCGCTCGTCGTGGGGGTAGAATGCGCCCGGCGCGCGATGTCCAAAAAGCAAGGAGCCGACGGCCAGATGCTCACGATGCACGAGCTGGCGAAGTACCTCCACCTCGACGAGGTGACGGTCACCAAGCTCGTTTCGACGGGCAAGATTCCCGCGCAGCAGGTCGATCGCCAGTGGCGGTTCAAACGCCCCGCGATCGATCAATGGATCGCCGACCAGCTCGTGGGCGACGAGGAGAGCTTCGTCGACGTGCCCGACGGGATGAAGCTGCCGCTCGAGGACCTGCTTCCCGATCAGGCGATCATTCCGAACCTGCGCGCACACAGCCCGATCGGCGTGATCGAAGAGCTCGCGGCGCGCGCGTACACCAATGGTTGGCTCGCCGACAAGCCGTGGTTCGTCGGCGCGGTCGTCGAGCGCGAGTCGCTGTCGTCGACCGCCATGGAAGGCGGCGTCGCGTTCCTGCACACCCGCGCGAAGGACAAGGGCAAGATCGCGCGGCCGTTCATGGTGGTCGGTCGGTCGTGGGAGGGCATCTCGTTCGGCGCGCCCGATGGCGGACCGACGTTCTTGTTCTTCCTGCTCGGCCTCAAGTACGACCGCCTGCACCTGCCGATCCTCGGCCGGCTGGCCCGCGCGCTGCGCAACCCGGCCACCATCGCGAAGCTGCGCGCGCTCAGCTCGCCCGATCAGGTCCGCGCGCTGCTGCTCAAGGAAGACGCGGCCGTGCGCGCTGGAATCGTGCCCGAGATCGCGGCCGCGGCGTTCAAGCCCAAGCTCGACCGCCAGCTGCGGCTGCGGGCGATCCGCCGCCTGCAGACGGCGAAGGCGAAGCCCGAGCTCGGCCCGGCGCCAAAAGCTCCGAAGAAGCGCAAGTCACGGTCCCAGAAGGCCTGAAGTCCGAGGCCCGAGCCTCGAGGCCTGTCTGCTATCTTCTTATTGTGGGCCGAACCGCGCTGTACCGCGACACGGTGCCGTATCGGCCGGCGCGCGCGGCGGTGCAGCTCGATCTCGACGTGCTCGTGTTGCTCATGCCCGGTGGCGGTGCGCGCCGCCACTCGCTCGATGGCGTGTCGGCGACGATCAGCGACGGCTTCGTCGCGCGTCACGAGCCGCGCCGCCAGCGCCGGTTCGTGCGCATGCTGCTGCTCGAACGCGCCGACGGCCAGCGCGAAGCCGTGATCACGCCACCCGATCAAGGCGCGGTCGCGCCGACCGCCGTGCGCGTGCCGGAAGCGCCCGCGGGCGCGGCGATCCTCGATGCGCGCGCGTGGGAAGCGCTCGCCGAGTGGCTGCTCGGCGGCGGCCGGCTCGCGGCGTGCTCGATCGCGGATCTCGCGCGGCTCGCGTGCATCGCGACGCCGCAGTTCGCGG
This sequence comes from Kofleriaceae bacterium, assembly GCA_036490935.1. Classification (GTDB taxonomy): domain Bacteria; phylum Myxococcota_A; class Polyangia; order Haliangiales; family Haliangiaceae; genus JABFXX01. Next base: position 9,179 of record DASXCY010000135.1, read on the forward strand.
TGCTGATCGGCGAGGTCGCGGCGCAGCGCGCGCTCGAGCTCGCGTGGTTCGCCGGCGGCCCGCTGCGCGGCGGATCGGATCTCGAGACCGCGCTCGTGCCGCTCGTCGTCGCTGCGAAAGATTCGCCTGCCGCGGCCGAGGCGCTCGTGTCCGCGCTCGCGCACGCCGCCGGCCGTCGATAGTGGTAGCTTGCTCGGCGTGCGGATGACGCTCGCTTGCTTGCTGCTTGCCGCGTGCAGCAGCTCGGACGTGTCGCGCTCGCTCGGCGCGGAATGCACGTCGAACTACGACTGTTCCGTGAAGTGCCTCGCCGGCGGCCCGTGGCCGGATGGGTTCTGCACCACGCTATGCGACAGCGACGACCAGTGCCCGAGCGACGCGCATTGCATCTCCGAGCAAGGCGGCGTGTGCGCGTTCGCGTGCGAGCACGACCCGGACTGCACGTTCCTCGGCAGCGGCTACACCTGCCAGGGCGTCGGTGGGCCGGGCGGACAGGCGATGGTATGTCGCGGTGGCTAGCGGCGCTCGCGGCGATCGCCGCGGCGCGCGCGGCGTCGGCTGATCCCACCGCGCCCGAACCTACCGCGGGCGAGGTGATCGGCGATCAGGGCATCGGTGGCGATCTCGGCGTCGCGACCGGCGGCCGCGTCACACCCGGCGGTCTTCGCGTCGGCGGCCACTACCTCTACCAGCTGTCGGATCAGGATTGGTTCGACGGCGGCGCGGCGTTCACGTTCGGCGGCGGTGGCGCCGCGTGCTTCCGCGATCGCACCGGCGCGATGGTGTGCGATCACGGCCTCACCGACGGCGACGGCGTCGAGATCTCGGCGACCGTGCGCCGCTACTTCGAGCCCAACGGCATGTTCCGGCCGTTCGCGCGCGTCGGGATCGGCGTGGGGCTTGCCCGGTTCGGCGGCGACAGCGTGTCGGGCTTCGTGATCCCGCTGCACGCGGGCGGCGGCCTGCGCGCCGGCGTCAGCGACGGCATCGCGGTGGTCGCACAGGCGGAGCTCGAGGTCGGGTTAGGATTTTACGACAAGGGCCTCGGCACCGAGCCGGTGGTCGGCGGTGCGGTCGTGGTCGGCGCCGAGTTCCGGCTACAGTGATGCGATCCGTCGCGCTCGCGGTGCTCGTCGCGTGTGGCCATCACGGCGCGCCGGCCCGCTCGACCACGACGCTCGCCATCACGATCACCGACGCAGGCAAGCCGGTCGGCGCGCGCGTGCTGCTGTTCGATGCCGACCATCAGCCGGTGCGGTTCGGCACGCTCGATCTGTACGGCAAGCGCCAGGCGACGACCGCGGTGCCGTTCGGGCCCGACGTGCTCGGCACGTGGGACGGCATCATCGTCGCGGCCGGCGAGGCGAAGCTGCCGATCGGCACGACCATCCCGTACGGCCGCTATCACGTGTGGGCGTGGCGCGGCGTCGAGTACGAGCGCTGGGAAGGCGACATCGATCTGTCGCCCGATCGCGGTGACGTCGCGCTGCCGATCGCGCTCGACCGCGCGTGGACGCCGCATGGCACGCTCGCGGCCGATCTGCACGTCCACGCGCACGCGTCGAACGACTCCGGGCTGCCGAACCCGCAGCGCGTGATCGCGCAGGTCGCCGCCGGGATCCAGGTGATCGGGTTATCGGATCACAACGTGAACGGCACGATCGCCGACGACATCCACGCGCTCGGGCTCGACGGCGTGGTCGCCGCGATCCCGTCGAACGAGCTCACCGCGGAGCAGCTGCACGTCGGCGTGTATCCCGTGCAGGTCGATCGCGACAAGCCCGAGGGTGGCGCGCCGCCGGTGCCGCCCGGGGCGACGCCGAAGCAGGTGTTCGACATCGCGCACGCGTTTCCCGGCCATCCGGTCGTGCAGCTCAACCACCCGCGGTTTCGCTTCGCCGCGCTCTACGACGGCGCGAAGTGGGACGGCGTGTCGTGGCCGCCGCCGTTTCCGATCGACTACGACGCGGTCGAGGTGCTGGCCGGCTACAGCGCGTTCAACGTGCCCGGTGACCGCCGCTTCGACGACGGCGTGCGCGACTTCTACACGTTCGTCGATCACGGGCATTTGATCGCGCCGCTCGGCAACAGCGACACGCACGACCTCAACTGGGTGCTCGACGGCACCGCGCGCAACTACGTGTTCGTCGACGATCCGCGCACGCAGCCGTTCGACGAGGCTGCCTTCGTCGGCGCGATCCGTGCGCGCCGCGTCGTCGCGACGACCGGGCCGTGGCTCGACGTCGAGGCCGCGAGCGCGAAGGACGCGACGCCCACGGTCGGGCCGGGGCAAGCGATCGTCGCGGCGGACGGCGCGATCTGGCTCGACGTCACGGTCGCGATGGCGCGCTGGGTGAAGGTCGATCGCATCCGCGTGACGATCGGCGCGCCGGGCGGCGGCCAGAAGGTCGTGCAGACGATCGACGTCCCGGCCGGCCAGCGCACGTTCCGCTGGGCCGGCCGCATCGAGGTCGGCGCCTCCGACACGTGGGTGGGCATCACCGCCGACGGCGACACCGCGCTACCACTCGAGCTCACCGGCAGCTACCAGCGCGACAAGTGGAACCATCCCGGGGTGACGCCGTTCGCGATCGCATCGCCGATCCTCGTCGATGCCGACGGCGACGGCCGCTGGAAGCGCGGCGACGCCGACATCTCGCTGCGCTGATCGCGATATGCTCGGTGGGCGATGGAGACTTTCGTCCAGGGCTGGTCGCTGACGATCGTCCTGTGCGGGTTCATCTTCGTCGTGTTCCTGGCCGCGTGGCTGCACGTGCATCGCGAGCTCGGCTGGGTGAAGACGCTCACCGACCAGCTCGGCATCGAGCTGCTCGATCCTGCTGCCCAAACATCAGTGCGGGCTGCGAAGCAGCCGGCCTCGCTCGAGGCGCAGGCGATCCGCGACGAGGCCCACGCGATCCTCGAGGCGACCGATGCGGCGTGGGCGCAGAAGCAGGTGCGCAGCTGGCAGATGCGCGTCGAGCGGCTCGAGCCCGCGCTCGCGTTCTGGGTCGACCTGCTGCGCCAGCTCGGCCTGCTCGGCACCGTGCTCGGCCTGGGACTCTCGCTCGCGTATACCGGCACGGACCTGACGAAGCTGCTCGGCCCGCTGGCGCTGAAGGTGTGGACGACGGTCGCCGGGCTCGCGTGCAGCATCATGCTGTCGGCGAGCTTCGCGATGCGGCTGACCGCGTGGGTCGACGCGTGCGAGAAGAACCTGGAAGCCTGGGACGCCAAGCGCCGGGGACGGGCGTAGTGCGCGCGCGCCGCCACCTGCGGATGCCGCCGGATCTGACCTCGCTGTTCGACGTGCTGTTCATCGTGATCTTCGCGTGCCTGATCCGCGCGGCGGCGGCGCAGCACGCCGCGGAGGCCGCCGAGGCCGCGCCGAAGCAGATCATCGCGCCCGAGCCGCGGACGTCGTCGGCGATCGTGCGGGTGTCGGCGGCGCGCGGGGCGATCACGGCGATCGAGGCCGGCGGCAAGACGATCGCGGTCGACGCGCCGCTGCTCGAGGCGAACGCGAATCCCGACGTGGTCGAGAGCTATCTGGGCGACCGGTCGAGCGAGCTGCGCGCGTGCCGCGTGGCGGCGCTCCACCTCGGCGTGCCGGACCTCGCGAAGTTCGTCGTGGTCTTCGCGCCCGACAAGCCGCTCGCGGAGCTGCCGCACGCGCTGTACGAGGGCCTCCATCGCGACGTCGATCGCTGCGCGGCCGAGCAACACGGATGGGCGGTGATCGTCGCGCCATGACGGAAGGCAAGGCCAAGAAGCGCAGCAAGCGCAAGCTCGTGCTGCTCGTGATCTGGACCGCGCTGATCGTCGCGGCGGTGCTGTGGCTTCGGTGTGGGAATGGCTGGGGAATCGGCGGCGGAAGCGGAAGCGGAAGCGGATCGGGAACGAGCACGAGCACGAGCACCAGCACGAGTACGAAGAAGTGCGAGGTGCGCGTGAGCGCGAAGGGCATCGAGCTCGACGGCAAGACGAGCACGCGCGACGAGGTCGTTGCCAAGTGCAAGCAAGGCGCCGACGTCGTCGTCACCGGCGACGCGCGCGAAGGCGAGTGGACCGCGCTGCACGAGGCGCTCGACGCGGCACACGTTCCTTCGTTCGTGAAGTGAACGTCAACGCATCGAGACAAGCCGAAGACGAACAGCGCCGCTGCGCCGCCGAGCGCTTCGAGCACCGCATTCGTGATCCCGCTCTCCGTGCGCACCGCGCACGAGGCTCGAGTCGGCGCGCATGAAGTCTAGGGCCGCTCCCGCTACTTCGTGACGCCCCTGGGCAGAAGCAGCCAGTATCTGCCACTTCCGCCCATCCGGCCGCCGAGCTCCTCGGCGTCGCGGTCGGCGCCCCAATAGATGTCGCCGCGCACGGCGCCCTGGATGCCTGCGCCTGTGTCTTGCGCGACCAGCAGGTGCTGCCACGGCGCGACCGTGCCGAGCTTGCCGACCACGGGCGCTCTGGTCTCCACGTACACCGGCGTCGCCATCGCGATGAACGCGCGGTCGACCGCCATCGAGCGCTTCGGCACGAGCACGGTCTTTTGCGTGCCGATCGCGCCGGCCTCGCTCGACAGCTTGAAGAACACGTACGACGCGTCTTGATCTGCGATCTCGTCGTAGCGCGCCGGATGATCGGCGAACCACTTGCGGATGCCCTGCATCGTGAACCCGGTCGGGCCCGACTCGCCGAGCTCCTTCAGCACGCCGCCGACGCCCTTGTACGCGCGGCCGTTCTTGCCGTCGAACTCGAGCCACAGCTCGCTGCCGTCGTCGAGCTTGGCCTTCGCCGAACCCTCGATCTGCGCGAACAGCACGTCGACCGGATCGTCGGCGTACAGCAGCTCCAGCTTGTCCTTCGCGAGCGCGCCCGTGCGAATCTCGGCGCGCGTGTAGTACGGCACGAGCGCGCCGTGATCGAGCCGGCCCCATACCCGGCGGCCGTGCGCGTCGTGCACGAACGCGCCGAGGTCGACCATCACCAGATCCGGCGGGCGTGCCAGCACCGGCACCGTGTACTTGCCGTGCTTGGTGCGCGACGCGTGGAATTCCTGCACGTAATAGCCGGTGAGCTTGCCGATCGGGCCCTTCTTGCCGTCGGCCTCGTACGGCGCGAACTCGGCCTCGAAGAACGCGCGCGCGGCCTTGTCGTCGCCGGCGGGCAGCTTCGCCGCCGCGGCGCACGCATGGCGCCATTGCTTCGCGCGGCCGCCGTGACCGTCGACGCCGACCGGATCGTCGTCGCGCAGCTCGGCGAGCTTGCCGCACGACGCGAGGAATGCGGGCAGCGCTTCGGCCAGGTGATCGTCGGTCCAGGCGGGCAGGTCGGCGAACTTCACCGCGCGGAGCGACATCGCGTCGTGCGCGGGCGGCGGCGCCTCGGCTTCGGCGCAGGCGCATGCCGGCTGGGCGGCCGCGATGCGAGTGGCGGCGAGGACGAGAGCGACTGCAAGCGCACGAGCGACCATGGCCTGACCATGGCAACGCCCGCGGCCGTGCGCAAATTCCTACTTCAGAACGTGGTCGCGGCGCGTGCGAACACTTCGACCCAGTTGTCGTCGGTCGGCTGGTCGATGACCCAGCTCGACATCACGATCTGCGTCTGCGACAGGATGAGCCCGACGAAGAAACCATACGCGCCCGGCCACGGGTTCGTCGCGCCGGCGATCGACACGTGGTTCCACTGGCTCTGTGCGTTGACGTCCGCGAGCAACAGCTCCTGCGTCGTGCCGTCCTGATACGCGACCATCGGGCCGGCACCGGTCGCGACGATCTTCGCGTCGGCGAGGATGTCGAACGTCGGCTTGGGCAGGCCGTCGATCGTCTGGCCGACGACGCGATAGCCATTGTCGACGATCTGCGGGGTCGCCATCGGCGCGTCGGTGATGTAGTCGAGGTTGTCGTTCGTCGCGTCGACGTACGCGACGTGCGCGACGCCCGTCGCGTCGACCGCGACCGACGGCGTCCAGCCTTCGTCGACGCCGTTCGAACCAGCGAGCACGACCGGCGGGTCGAACTGGCCGCTCGTCGCGTCGAGCTTCGCTTCCTTCAGCTCGCCCGCGGCGCGGTCGTAATAGACGACGACCGGCGTCTGATCCATCGGGTTGCGCGCCGACGCGATCCACAACCCGAGGCCCTCGGGCAGTGGATAGACGTCGTTCGGATCGACGGTGATGTCGGCGGTGTCGACCGTCCAGAACTGCCAGTCCGCCGCGCTCTGCGGCAGCGGCACCTGCGCCGCCGCGTAGCGGACCTCGGCGTGCAGGCCGTTCGCGTCTTGCACGTGCGCGAGGTACGCGACGCCCGGACGGCCGTCATCGCCGCGCAGTGTGAGCGACGTATACATGCCGACGAGCGAGCCGCTGGTCGGCATCAGCGTGCCGGTGCCCGCGTCGATCGTGTGGATCTGCCAGGTGCCGGCGACGTTCGCGGCGAACTTGAGCGACGCGTTGTCGACGTCGAAGTACGTCACGACCGGCGTGCCGTCGGGCTCGACCTGGATGCTCGTGTACATGCCGACGTTCGGCCCGTTGTCGGAGATCCCGCCGCGGATCTTCGAGCCCGGTACCGTGACCGGGCCGTTCGGCACGCCGTCGACCCACTGCCACGTCACCGGGTCGATCTTGCCGCCGCCGTTGACCTGCGCGACGACCAGGTCGCCGTACGTCTGCGCGTACGCCGAGACCCAGAACGACGTGCCGTCGGGCGAACCGGCGATCGACGAGTACGGTCCGATCTCGCCGGGCGGGATGTCATCCGAGCACACGCACGTGTTGTCGATGCAAAACGAGAGCTGACCGGCGGGGCAGCTCTCCTGGCTGCAATCCGAGTCCATCTCGCACGACTTCGTGCCGTTATCGCAGCTGCACGCCGGCATCGTCGACGACAGCGCGACGACGCCCATCCACATGCCCGCGGTCGCGAGCCGGCGGCGGGTCACCGCACCGAGCGCGCGGCGGCGCCGGCGCAGCACGAGCGCGCCGACGACCAGGAACAACCCGATGCCGCCCGCGCCCGGCCGGCCGGTATCGCACGTGCAGCCCGACGTGCCGCTGGTGCCGTGGAACGGTGCGACGTAGGCGACCGACACGTTGCCGACCTCGTCGCGCGCGAACACCTTGATCGTGTCGTTGCCGATCCACTTGAGGTCCTCGATCTCCTGCTTCGTGATCGACGCCTGCTCCGCCGGCATCCACGACACCGGCTTGTCGGCGTTGAACGCGCCGAAGCCGACGTCGACGTGGGCCTCGCTGACGACGTCCCAGACCGGCACCGCGTAGTGATCGCCGTCCCACGTGGCCTTGTCGGTGAGGATGCGCGGGCCGACCGAGTCGACGATCACCGGCGTATCGATCTCCGCCGACGTCGTGCGGTAGTCGCCGACGACGCGCGACTTGAGGCCGATCGTGAAGTGGCCTTCCCACGCGAACGCCGGGTCGCTGAGGACGAGCGGGCTCGCGACGCGGAAGTCGTGCCACATGCCGCCGTTGAAGTTCCACGCCCACTCGAGCTGGCGGCCGAGGTTGTCGGTCTGATCGACGTCGAACGTGATCGCCGGTAGCTTGCCGTTCGGCTGCTTCAGCAGCGCGCCGCGGATCTGCTCGGGCGGCGGGGTCACGACGCTGCGCAACGTCGCGCGGCCGGCGCTTTGCGGCGTCCACGGTGCGACGTCGGCGTCGAGATCGGTGAGCGCCTGGTGTGCGAAGTCGCCGCCGCCGAGCAGGTGTACGAGCATCGGGCTCGACCCGAGCGACGCGTACAGCGCGAGGAAGTCATCCTGGCTGGTCGTCACGTGCTGGATCGACAGGTTGTTCAGCGAGAACCCGGCAAACGACGGCACCGTGATCGGCGGGATGTTGCCGAGCAGCGGCGTGATCAGGCTGAACACCGACGGCAGCACCATCTCGAGGTGTTGCGGCGTCTCCTTGACGAACTCGCTGTTGAGCACCGTGACCTGGACGTCGTTCGCCGAGATGCCGGTGAGCGTCGGCGTGATCTGCGCCGGCATGTCGGGCATCTGCGAGAACGCGAGGTTCACACCGACGTCCATCGTCAGATCGATCGTGAACGCGCGCACGTAGCGCTCGAACAGGAACGCGTAGAAGTCGACCTCGAGGTGCGAGATGTGGATCGTCACCGCGGGCGACGTGTCGGTGTTGTCGCCGATCGTGAACGACAGCTCGCGCTGCGGCCGCGTGACGAGCAACAGCGGCGCCTTGCCGTTGTCGGTGTCGAGCTCCTCGAGCGACGGCACGAGGATGCCGATCGTGCCGACGTTGAGCTGGCTGATGAACGACGTGCCGATGCCGAGGCACATGCCGCCCGACGTGACGAGGTGATGGCCGAGCTGGTCGAACGTGGTCTGCGACAGCCCCATCGCGATGTCGGCGCCCGGATCCGGGTTGCCGTTGAACTGATCCGCCGGCGACAGGCTGAACGTCTGGCGCGACGTCAGCGGCAAGCTGTACGGCGCCTGGCCGAAGTTCGGGGTGCCGAGCGGCGGCACGCACAGCGACGGCTCGCTCGCGTACGGCACGCCGTCGGGGCGGTTGCCGGTGCGCGTGGTCGGATCGATGTCGGAGTTGATGCCGGTGATCACGCCGAGGCTCATGCCGCTGCCGTTGAGCGACACGTAGCCGCCGGGGACGAGGCGCGCTTCCATCTCGGCCTGCGTGCCGGGCGAGACGCCCGCGAGCAGTTGGCCGATGTCGAGCTCGCCGGCGAGGCCGAGCGGGTTCGGCAGCAGGCCCTGGAGCAGGCCGTTGATGACCGGCGTGAGCAGCTGGACGGCGAACTGGCCGATCGAGCTGTCGAGGATGTCGCTGACGAACGAGACGACGTCGCCGACGACGTCGCCGAGCACGCCGCAGCCGCTCGTGTGCACGCCGGTGAACGTGAGGTTGTTGATGTCGGCGAGGTTGATCGTGAGCTCGCCGGTCGTGTTGTCGATGCCGAGCGCGATGTCGACGTTGGCGTCGATGTGATCGATGGTGACGCCGAGGCTGCACGTGTACGTGCCGATGAGGTAGTAGAAGCTCAGCGGCAGCGAGGTGTTGGCGTTGGCGTCGACCGCGACGCGCAGCGTCTGTGCGGTGGTGACGCTCGTCGACGCGCTGCCGAAGCCGACACTGATCGTGCAGTGACCGCCGCTACCGCCGCAGTACGTGACGATGCCGGCCGCGGTGCCGCCGCCGATCGTGAAGCCGCTGCCGAACGCGCTCTCGAGCGCGCCGGGCAAGATCGATGTGAGCTTGGTGAAGCCCTGCGGTGTCACGCGAACCTGCGCGCCGCCCTCGACGGTTTGATTCGCGGGCAAGCCGCCTTGCGGCAGCGGCCCGACGGATCCGCACGCACTACAGCCGCCGAAGCCGGAGCACGCGCCCATTCCGAAGATGAAGAGCGCGGCGAGAATGATGTCGATGCGATTCCAACGTGCAAACAAGGCGGAGCCTCCCTGCCGATCTGGGGAACGTATACATGAACGGCGTTCCGCTTTGGAAGGAGAATTGTTACGTACCTCGCCGTGATCTCGGCGGTTTTTCCGCGGACCACGGATCAAGGGGTTGTCTCGCCCCGATGTGAGCCGGCCAGCACTGGCTACGGCCTTGACAGTTCGTGCCGCTAGCCGCTATCTACTGCGCCCGCGCACCAGGGTCCGTAGCTCAGATGGATAGAGCGCCGGGCTTCGAACCCGTAGGTCGGGCGTTCGAGTCGCCCCGGACTCACTGAAAATCGAAAGTTCGCAAGTCAGCCGGGGGCATAGCTCAATGGTAGAGCATCGGACTCTTAATCCGCAGGCTGAAGGTTCGAGTCCTTCTGCCCTCACCGCCTGAACACCCGAGTTCGTTGAATCCTCGACGGAAACCGAACTCGACGCCGGATCGACGTCAGTCCCTGGCGTCCCATCCGTCCCGCCCTTTTTCGGCGTGACCGTTACACCGGCGTGCGACTGAATCGGCGCTGCTTCGGCGCTGCTTTCCGACGAGGAGGCGCCCGGCAGTCGCAGGATCGCGCGCCGGTACGTGGCTTCGTCGAGCTTGCCGTACACGCGATCCGTGGAGCTGTGGCCCATCATCGCGGCGACGACGGCGCTGTCGACGTCGCGCTGCTTCAGCCACGTCGCGAACGTGCGGCGCAAGTCGTTCGGCGTCACGCGTGGCACGCCGGCGCGCAGGCACGCGCGTTTGAGGTCAGTGCAGACGTCGCCCCAGGGCTCGACGACCGCGCCGCTCGCATTGTGCAGCGCCTCGAGCCACGGCCGGAGCACCGGGTGGATCGGCACCTCGCGCGGCTTCGTCTTCCCCTTCGGGATGCGGATCTTGTCGCGCGCGAGATCGACGTGCTGCTCCCACCGCATCTTCTCGATCTCGCCCTTGCGCGGCGAGGCGAGCGCGATCAACAGGCAGTACAGCGTGCGGTTCGCGCGGCGCGCCTCGACGCGCGCGACCGTCTCGGGCTTCGCCTTCGTGTGCGCGGGCTGCACGATGTGGCGCATCAGCTTTGTGAATTGCTCGGGCGTGAGGTGCGCGGTGCGCGGCTCGTAGCGCGACTTCCAGCGTGGGACGATCTTCGCGATCACGCCGCGGAACGCGCCGCGCGCTTCGGCGCTGCCGAGCGCGCCGCGCAGCACGACTAGCTCCTTGTGGATCGAGTGCGGGTGTGCGCCTTCGGCGATCCGCGTGGCGCAGTAGCGCTCGACGCGACCACGATCGAGGTCGCCGATCGCGACGTCGCCCATCAGCCGCGACAGGTGCCGCGCCTTCTGCTCGTACGAGCTGCGCGTCGCGTCGGGCTTGCCGGCGCACGCGATCCCTGTGAAGTAGTCGAGGCAGTCAGCTAGGGCTTCGGTCGCGTGCGGACCCGAATCGGTCGTCGCGAGTTCGAGGTCACGCAGGCGCGCCTCGGCGACGCCGTAGTTCCCGGTGCGGAGGCTACGTTGGATCCGTCGCCCCGCTCGCCAGTAGTCGGCGTAGTAGATCCAACCGCCGGACTTCTTCGCTCGTTTGTAGATACTGCCCATAGGTCACCTTGCTTGAGTCGCGCCTCGACGAGTCGGTCCACCGCTGGCTCCGGCACGAGCAGCCTGCCGCCAATCTCAACGTGTATCAGCTGCCGCGCGAGCCGGTAGGCGCTCGACCGACCGATGCGAAGCCGTGATGCTAGCTCTGGGATGGTCAGAAGCTTCGCTCGCGCTTCCGGCCTCACGATGCACCGCCGGCACGGGATGATCCTCCCGCCCTCCGCGGCGCGACGCAACGGAGATCTGCTGCGCCGATCCCCAGCTCGCACAGAAGACTTGCCGAGGCACACGGCCACTGGCGGGCAAACACGTGAGACGGATGCACGACGTCGCGTAGCGAGAGGTCCTTGACGATCGCAGCGAACTCGATCCGGGTGACGTGCGTTGGCACGACTGCAAGCTGGCGCAGTAGATCGCGCGCCGTAGCGCGGTGCGAGAACCTGCTGCACTCGCCGATGCGCCTATGCAGGATCTCGCGGCGCTCGCTGGCGCCAAGGGGTTCGCAGCTCGCGTACCTCGACTCGAGGACCTCAGGATCAGACCCCAGAGAAGAAACAACGAACCGCGGCGAGCGAAGCGATGCCGCGCGTTCGTTGATAGCGTTAGCTATTAACTCTCTGGTTGTTGCTCTATTTCGTCCCTCTACTCTCTTGTGCCGCTGGGAATCAATCGACCGATGCTCAAAGACACAGCCCGGCAGCGTCAGAGACGCATCAACGCCGTACCCCGTTGCGTCTCGGAGGCACAGCCAAGTCGAGAATCGATCTGGGTCTGGCAGGTGCTCCGATTCCGAGGATCCCACTCTCGTCACGGATCCTCCTTGGCATCCACCACGCGCTGCAACGCCTCGACCAGTGCGACCCGTCGCTTCTTGATGGCGTCGTGCCGCCAGTCGCGCAGTTGCTTCGAGAAATCCGTGAACGTCTTCTCGATCCACTCGTCGGCGAAGTACACGCAGTGAACGCGACCGTTGGTTTCCGGGTGGCTCTCGAATCCGACGATGTACGCCCGCCCGTTGTCCTTTAGCCGGATCTCGCGGATCCACTTGATCTGTGTCAGTAGCTTGATGGCGCGCGACACGGTCGAACGGCTGAGACCGGAGAGCAGCGCGATCTTCGTTTGATTCGCGTACCCGATGAGCCAGCCTTTCTCGCGCTCTCTCTCGATGCGCGGTGAAAACGATCCTTCGACGCGCTCGAACCGCCGAATCGTGAGATAGACCCAGAGCGCGTTGACGCCGATGGCGGAACAGATGGCGCTGTCGAAGAGGATGCGCGGCACCTTGAGGAAGCCAGCCGCCGTCATTACGCCGTCCGTCCGTTGGTCGCTTCGATCGACATGCGTCACGACGAATAGCCGGATCTGCGAATCGCGGTATCGTGACGCGTTCGACCGGACTCTACGAAGCGGGACGTATCCAGCGCCGAATCTAGCTACGAACGCACAACGACCCGATGCCGGGTGCGCAGATACAGCGCCTTGATCCGCTCGATCAGTCGATCGCGACCATCGCTGCCATAGATCACGCCGGTGTATTTCTTGACGAGCTTCGGGCACGGCACCCGCTTCCAGCCGTCGTTGCTCCTGAGAACTACGTCGGCGATCTGCCCGTAGGTGAACGCATAGCGATCGTTGCCTACGCGAAGCTTGTGGATCACGGCGCACCAGCTGGTGACCAGCGCCCTCGCGTGCCCGCTCTCAGTCTTCGTCAGTTCGCCAAGGCGATCGGCCGTCGTCGCCAGCAGCGTCGACGCATCGCGCGCAGTTCGAGACGAATCTCCAGCGAGTTTCGCGACCCGTGCTCGCAGTAACTTGGCTGTGCGCCGGATCCCAGCGCGAAGCCTCTTCTCCTCCAGCGAAAGTCGCGGGTGCTCTTCGGCGTCAGATCTGCCGAACACGGTTAGAGCGTGCCACAGCAACTCGGCACCGACGATCTCCGCCGCTTGAACGCAGATCGGACTTGCGTCCGCTCGCAGCGTCCACGGCTTCGATCCCGAGTCTTTGCCGTCGCGACGTCGCCGCGCCATCGCGCCGACGATGCCAGCTTTAGCAAGTCGTGGTCGCGAACCGTTCGCGAAAAAAGAAACCCAGCAACCCAGGACTGCTGGGCGGCTCGAAAAATTTGCCCCCGGTGCCGGACCCAGTAGCTGACCCTCCGATGCCCCCGAACAGTATCGAGCCGTCGATCTCTTAGCCCGTCGCTCGTCGAGCCCCAGGCAGTCCAGGGTAAGCTCGGCCGGTGCCAGACGAGCCTCAGCTCACGCTGCGCGTTCTCGTGGAAATCGAGGACCGCGTGTTCCGCATCCTCGGTCTGAACGTCTGGCAAAGAGCGATTTACTATCACCTGCTGCGCCACGTCGTCGCAGAGGGTTCGTTGACCATACAGATCGGGCTTGCCTCCGCTGCGCGCGCAACTGCAATGAGCGAGGACAAGATCCGTCGCTCCATCCGCGAGATGGCTGCCAAGGGATGCGTCCGCATCGAGGACCGAGGGCGGACCGGACATCAGGTCCGACTGCTACTGCCGGACGAGATCGAGCGTGTTCGAACTGCGGCGACGATCGCGGCACCAACGATCGACGAGATCGACTTCTACGAGAACCGTCGCTATCTACCAGCCATTCTGCGCAGAGACGAAGGAGCGTGCTTCTACTGCGCCCGACTCGTGACCGCAGAGAGCGTCGCCCTCGATCATGTCATCGCCGAAGCCGACGGCGGCGACAACTCGCACGTGAACATCGTCGCCGCATGCCACGAGTGCAACAGCCTGAAGCAGGCGACTCCGCCTGCGGACTTCATGCGACGGCTCTATCG
>DASXCY010000136.1:0-14776 GCA_036490935.1 Kofleriaceae bacterium
CCTGCTTCTCGTAGTCGAAGCCGATCACGAACGCCTCGTAGTACGACGCGACCTGTGCCTTGCCGTTCCACGTGTACTTCGTCGTGGCTTCGTTGAGCATGTCGTAGTTGTTGTAGCTGTTCGTCCAGTAGCCGACTGGTCCGCGCGTGCTGCTGCTACACGACGTCATCGACGTCGAGCAGTCGGACTTGCCGTGGATGAACACGACCGTGCCGGCCGCGCCTCCCCACACGTACTGCAGTTGAGGTCCGCCCGCGCGTGCCTCGCGCGCACCGAACACCGCCACCGTGAACACGACCGCGATCGAAAGTCGGCTCACCATAGACTGGCGAGCGTAGCAATCCGATCCAGATTTCTCGACGGAGAAATTGTAACGCGCGACGCGCAAACGCGCTTCGTCGCACACGCGCTCACAGTGTGGGGCGAGCTATTTCTTCTTCAGTCCGCGGTACTCGAGCAGCGGGCCGATCTCTGGCGCATGGCCGTAGAAATCCTGGAACAACACACTCGGCTCCTTCGTGCGGCCGCGCGACAGGATCTTCGCGCGGAACACGTCGCCGTTCGCGCGCGTCAGGCCACCGTGCTTGTGGAACCACGCGCCCGAATCGCGCGCGAGCACCTCGGACCACAGGTAGGCGTAGTAGCCGGCCTCGTAGCCGCCGGCGAACGCGTGCGAGAAGTACGTCGTGTGATAGCGCGGCGGGACCGGTCCGAACGCGACGCCGTCGTGCGCGAGCGCTTTGTCCTCGAACGCCATCACGCCGGCAGCGGGCGGCACCTTGTCGAGGCCGATCTGATGCCACGATTGATCGAGCATCGCGGCCTCGAGGTACTCGAGCGTCGAGTAGCCTTCGCCCCACGACTTCGCCGACAGCACCTTGTCGAGCAGCACCTTCGGCATCGCCTCGCCGGTCTTGTAGTGCTTCGCGAAGTTCGCGACGACGGCCGGCTCGCGCGCCCACATCTCGTTGAACTGCGACGGGAACTCGACGAAGTCCTGCGGCACGCTCGTGCCCGCGAGCAGCGGGTACTTGGCGGCGGAGAACAGGCCGTGCAGCCCGTGGCCGAACTCGTGGAACATCGTCGTGACCTCGTCGAACGTGAGCAGCACGGGCTCGCCCGGCTTGCGCGGCGCGATGTTGAGGTTGTTGATGACGAGCGGCTTCTGCTTGAACAGATACGACTGGTCGACGTACGAGTCCATCCACGCGCCGCCCTGCTTGTTGTCGCGGCTGTAGTAGTCGAGCAGGATGAGCCCGATCGTCGAGCCGTCGGCGTCGTGCACCTCGAACGCGCGGATGTCGGGGCGATACAGCGGCAGATCCTTGCGCTCGGTGAACGTCACGCCGTACAGCTGATTCGCGGCGTAGAACACGCCGTCCTTGAGGACGTGGTCGAGCTCGAAGTACGGCTTGACCTCGGCGTCGTCGAACGCGTAGCGCGCCTTGCGCACCTGGGCCGAATAGAAATCCCAGTCCCACGGCTCGAGCTTGAACGTCTTGGTGTGCGACGCCTTCGCGTCGGCGTCGATCTGCTTCTGGATCGCGGCGGCCTCTTCCTTGGCCTTGCCGAGCGCGGCCGGTGCGAGATCGCCGAGGATCTTGTTGACCGCCGCGGGCGTGCTCGCGGTCTCCTCGGCGAGCGCGTAGGCGGCGAAGTCGGGGTAGCCGAGCAGCTTGGCCTTGGTCGCGCGCAGCTCGACGATCTTCGCGACGACCGACGTGTTGTCGGCCGCGCCGCCGCGCGCGCGATCGATCGACGCCTCGTAGATCTTCTTGCGCATGTCGCGGTCGGTCAGCAGCTCGAGCGGCGGCTGGATCGTCGTGTTCTGCAGCGTGATGACCCACTTGCCCTCGAGGCCGCGCTTCTTGGCCGCCTCGGCCGCGGCGCCGATCTGCTCCGGCGACAGCCCGTCGAGCTGCTTGACGTCGTCGACGACGACCGCGCCTTGCTTCGTCGCCTCGAGCACGTTCTGGCGGAACTTCGTCATCAGCGTCGAGATCTCGATGTTGAGCTGCGCGAGCTTCTGCTTGTCGGCGTCGGGCAGGCGGGCGCCTGCGCGCACGAACATCGTCTCGTAGCGATCGACGAGCTGCGCCGACTCGGGATCGAGCCCGAGCTTCGCGCGCTGCTGGTAGACCGCGTCGACGCGCGCGAACAGCGCGGAGTCGAGGAGAATCGCATCGGTGTGCGCGGACAGCTTCGGCGTGATGTCGGCCTCGATCTTCTCCATCGCATCATCGGTGTTCGACGCGTTCAGGTTGAAGAACGCCTTCTCGACGCGCGTCAGCAGCCGGCCGGTCTTCTCCATCGCGACGATCGTGTTCTCGAACGTCGGCGGCTCCGACGCGTGCGCGATCGCGGTGACCTCCTTGCGCTGCTCGGCCATGCCGGCGTCGAACGCGGGCATGAAGTCGCCGTCGTGGATCTTGTCGAACGGCGGCAGCTCGAACGGCAGCGTGCTCGCCGAGAAGAACGGATTCGCGGGGGGTGGCGGCGGTTGCGGCGGCTGCGGCGGCACGGGCGGGGGCTCCGGTGGAGGCGCGAGCGGCGCGGGGCCGGTCGGCGTGGCGGGATGCGAGCCGCACGCGGCGGCCAAGGCGGCGAAGGCGAGCGATGCGACGAGGAGGTGCTTCACGCCCGGTGTCATAGCACCTGAGGTACGTTGCAGGGGATGCGGACGTTGCTCGTAGTCGTCGCGCTCGGGTGCGGCGCGAGCTCCCCGCCGCCGCCGGAGCCGGTGCACGAGGCTGCGCGGGTTTCCGTCGACGCGGCGGTCGCGCCGGCTCCGCCGGATGCCACCGCGCCGATCCCCGTACCATCCGTACCACCCGAGCCTCCGCCGCCGGCCGCGTTCGTCCCACCGGCACCGCTGGCCTCGCCCGGGCCTCCGCCCCCTTCGTCGAGCCGCTGCCGCGACACGATCGACAACGATCTCGTGCGCGAGGACGCGCGCGAGGTGGCCGCGATCGATCGCGCGCTGCGTGCACGAGGCTTCATTCCGCTCGACATCGCGATCCGAGGCGGCGTGGTGGAAGCCATGCAGCCGCCCGCTCCCGCAGGGCGGAGCGTTCACGCGACGCGCGCCGGCAATCACTTCGAGCTCGCCGTCGACGAGATCAACGGCTGCGGCGGCAAAGCCCCGAGCGTCGCGATGACGACCGCGCACGAGGTGTTCGTGGTCACCCCGCGCCTCGTCCCGCGGGCGCGCCGCACGGTGCTCGAATGCACGAACAGCTGCCGCGGCGCGTGCGGCATCGCCAGGCCGGCCAGCATCGTGCGCGCGATCGTCCCTCCCGACGCCGTGCTCGTCGACCCGCGCGACCTCAACGTGCCGCTCGACGTCAAGGTCGACTTTCACTACGCGAAACGTATGAACTGCAACGTTCCGTGAGCGAGCACGCGCGCCGCTGTTGGTCTATGGTCGGCGCCATGAAGCTCTCCAACCTGATCCTCGCGCTCGCGCTTGCCCTGCCTGGCGCCGCGCTCGCCGATAGCCCCAAAGTCACGGTCAAGCTCGCCGATGCCAAGGGCACCGACATCGGCACCGCGACGCTCACCGATGCGAAGAAGGGCGTGACGATCGCGCTCGACCTGCACGGCCTCACGCCCGGCAAGCACGCGATCCACGTCCACGAGACCGCGAAGTGCGACGGCCCAGACTTCAAGTCGGCCGGCGGCCACTTCAACCCCGACAAGAAACAGCACGGCATGAGCAACCCCAAGGGCGCGCACGCCGGCGACATGCCGAACTTCACCGTCGATGCCAAGGGCAACGCGAAGACGACCGTGACCGCGCCCGGCATCACCGTCAAAGACGGCCCGCACTCGGTGTTCACCGGCGGCGGCACGGCGCTCGTCATCCACGCCAAGGCCGACGACATGAAGAGCGATCCCGCGGGCAACGCCGGCGATCGCATCGCGTGCGGCACGATCACGAAGTGATCGGCCGGGTACGCCCGGGATGGCGCGCGCGATCATCACGCATGGGCGATACGATCAGCTCGATGACCTCGCGCTCGCGAAGTAACCGACACGAGCGGTGATCGCGGCGAGCACGAGCGCGCAGAAGATCTGAGCGCTCGAGATGCCGTGGTAGACGCCGCGCCCGGCATCGCCGCGCAGCATCTCGATGGCGATGCGGCCGAACGCATAGGTGGCGGCGGCGAGCAGGAACAGCTCGCCGGCGCGTCGCACGCGGCGCGCCGCGAACACTCCGATCGCGATGATCGCGAGCCCGAGGACGGCCTCGTACAGCTCGGTCGGGTGAACGGCGAGGGACACCGGACTGTCCGCGGCGACGAGGCCGGCACGGACGTGATCGCGCCACGCCGGGCTGCCGGCTGGAAACTGCACCGCCCACGGCAGCGACGATGGTTGGCCGTAGTCGCAGCCGGCCATGAAGCAGCCGATGCGCGCGAGCACGAGCGCGACGCCGATCGGGATCACGGCGAGATCGCCGACGCGCGCGAGCGCCACGCATTCGCGCCGGCAGATCACCGCGACGGTCGCCGCGCCCGCGAGGTAGCCCCAGAACGACGTCATCCCCGCCCAGCGGATCCGGAGATGGCCGGTCGCGATCGCGTGCTCGATCGCGTCGATCGCGAGCGGCACGACGATGCCCGCGGCGACCGCGGCGACGTAACCGCCGAGCGCGATCCCGGCGGCCGTCGACGGATCGATGCCGCGGCGGCGCGCGAGCATCACGAACACCAGGAGCGAGGCGACGCCCGCGAAGCCGATGCACGTGAACCACGACGGTGCGAGCGCGTCGGCGATGCGCGGGCTCGTGAAGCTCGCGAGCCAGCCCACGACGTAAGGTCTCAACGCCGGTCCCGGCCGCGTCCGCGGCGCCGGAGCACCAGCGCGAACGGGATCGGCAGCGAGGCCCACGCGAGCCCGGTGCCGAGCGCGTGATGGCCATGGCCGTGGCGGCCGGCGACGCTACAGTCGCCGCTGTCGCCGCCGCTATCGCAGCTATCGCCGCCGTCGCCGCTGTCGCAACTGTCGCCGCCGTCGCCGCTGTCGCAGCTGCTGCCGTCGTCGTCGCTGCTGTCGCAGCTACTGTCATCGCCGTCGTCGGTGCTATCGCAGCTATCATCGTCGCCGCTGTCGCTCGAGCACGAGTCGGAGCTGGTGGAGACGGCGGAGCCGCGGCAGCCCGAGCCCGAACCGCTGCCGCTGCCGCTGCCGCACTGGCCCGGCGGCCCCGCATGCGATGTCGCCGCACGCGCGAGCATCAGTGCGAACGTGGAGAGGACGACGAGCTTGCGCATCGCGAAGCCTCGGCGTTTTGCAAGCGTCAAACCAGGCGCGCGGCGACGCGCGCGGCTCACTTACATAGCGCGCGGTCGCCGATCTGTATCGCAGCGGAACACGTGTTGCGGTCCGTCGACAGGCACGATCTGGCAACCGTCACGAGCCGCCGGCGCCGCGCATCGGCGGCGGCTTCAGCCCGTACTTTTCCATCTTGTAGATGAGCGCGCGGCGCGACAGGCCGAGGCGGCGGGCCGCGCGCGTCTGGTTCTGATCGTCGGCTTCGAGCGCGGCGACGATCGCGGCGCGCTCGACCTCGGCGAGGTGGCCGCGCACGTCGGAGGCGGTCGTTACCGGCCGGACGCGCTGCGCGGCGTCGCGTAGCCGATCCGGAAGATCGGCCGCCGTGATGCGATCGCCGCACAGGACCAGCGCGCGCTCGATCGCGTTCTTGAGCTCGCGCACGTTGCCCGGCCAGGCGTAGCCGGCGAGCGCGTCGCGCGCGTCGTCGGCGAGGGCGGGCGTGGTGCGGCCCTGCTCCGCGGCGGTGAGCTTCGCGAAGCGCTCGGCGAGCGGCACGATCTCGACCGCGCGGTCGCGGAGCGGCGGCACCACGAGGGTGAAGCCACCGATGCGGAACAGCAAGTCTTGCCGGAACCTGCCCGCGCGCACCTCGGCCTCGAGATCGCGGTGCGTCGCGGCGATCACGCGCGCATCGGTCGGAACCTCGGTCGTGCCGCCGACGCGCGTGATCACCTTGCGCTCGAGCACGCGCAGCAGCTTCGCCTGCAGCGCGAGCGGCATCTCGCCGATCTCGTCGAGGAACAGCGTGCCGCCGGCCGCCGCCTCGAAGAAGCCGACCTTGCGCCGCTCGGCGCCGGTGAACGCGCCGCGCTCGTAGCCGAACAGCTCGCTCTCGAGCAGCGTCTCGGGCAGCGCCGCGCAGTTGAGCTTGATGAGCGACTCGTCGCGCCGCGCCGACCCGCGATGGATCGCCTCGGCAACCAGCTCCTTGCCGACGCCGGTCTCGCCGAGGATCAGCACGGTCATCGGCGTGTCGGCGATGCGCTCGACGAGCGTGTACACGCGGCGCATCGCCGGATCGACGATGATCGGATCGCTGTCGGACCCCTGCGCTTCCGTGGACTCGCGCGGCACGTGGCCGGTGCGCAGCCCGGCGCGCAGCATCCCGACGAGCGTCTCGACGCTCGTGCCGTCCTCGGGGCTCACGACGAGCGCCGACTTCGCCGCGATCGACGCCGCGTGCGCGAAGTCGAGCAGCCGTGCGAGCGCGGTCTCGCCTTCGCTGCGCGCGAGCTCGGGCAGGATCACGATGAAATCGTCGCCGGCGTCTTCGGCCATCAGGTCCATCGGGCGTAGCGCGCGCGCGATCGCGTCGATCACGGTGTCGTTCGCGACGCGCACGAGCGCGAGCGTGAGCGGCCGGTGATAGCGCACCGAGCGATCGACCTCGGCGGCGAGGCGCGCCTCGCCGGTGGCGACATCGGCGACCAGGCTCGCGTGGCGCAGGCCGCTCGTCACGCCGACGACCGCGAGGATCGGTCCCATCACGACCTCGTCACCGTTGCCGAGCCGGCGCGCGCCCTCGATCTTGTCGCCGTTCACGCGCGTGCCGTTGCGCGAGCCGAGGTCGTCGACCTCGATGACGTCGCCGGTGCGGCGGACGCGCGCGTGCATGCGCGACACCTTCTCGCTGTCGACGTGGACGGTCGCCCCACGCGATCGGCCGAACGTCACGTCGACGCCCTCGGGCAGGTCGATGACGCGCGAGCCGCGGTCGCCATCTTCGATGTGGATCACGAGGAACGCGCGCGGTCCGGTCTGCTCGGCGAGCGCGGTGCCGGCGTCTTGGGTCTGCAGCTCGGTGCCCATCAGTTGTACGATCTGTGCACACTAGGCAAGCCTCGCGCACCCTCGCGCGCGCGAATTCGCGAAGTTCCAGCTTCCGTCGAGTGGTCTTCCCGTTGCACATTCCTGCGGCATGCAGGCTGTGATCCGTATCGCGCTCGTTTCGAGCGTGCTCGCGGCCTGTGGCTCGTCCCCGGCGGTGACGCCGGATTCCGGCGGCGGCGGCAGCAATGACGCGGGCAGCGGCGAGGGCGGCTTTTACGTCCACTGGTGGAGCGATCCGAAACTGCCCGGCAGCGTCGGCAACAACGCGACGGTGACGTCTGCGACGTTCCGCCTGACCACGCTGCGCGTGATCGGCGACGCCGACGCCGGCGACGATCGCACCACGAAAGACGGTGTGACGCTCGACTGGGACAGCGACGGCTATCCCGACGTCAGCTCGTTCCACGACGCGCCGAGCGGGTTGTACTCGAAGATCGCGATCGCGCTGAACGGCTTGATCGTCCAGGACTCGTACGACATCGAGGGCACGGTTAACGTCGGTGGCAGCGGCGCGACGCAGGGGTTCAAGATCCACGACATCGTGCCGATGAATATCTCGCTCGACATCGACAATACCTTGCAGCCGGGCTCGGCGGTCGACGTCACGGTCCACATCGACTTCACGAGCGCGATCGGCGTGATCGATTTTTCGACGCTCGACACCGACGACGGCAAGCTCGATCTCGACACGCTCGACTCGCAAATGCCGGCGTTCCGCACCGAGCTGCAGAACAGCTTCATGGTCGCGAACGCGACGACGCCGCCGCAGTGATCGCCGGCTACGCGAGCGCGACGACGTCCTCGAACGCGGCGTAGTAACCGCGCCGGAACGCGGCCAGCGTGGTCGCACCGGCGCTCGCGCGATGCGTGACGAGGTTGCGCACCGCGGCGAGCGTGTGGAGGCGATGCGCGAGCACGATCGTGCGCTCCGGCGACGGCTTGGTCGTGCCGCCGAGCTTCATGAGGTTGCGGAATCCCGACGACGGATGATCGACCGCGAACAGCACGAGCATGCGCGCCCACTCCGTGATCGACAGCGGCGAGTCGAGGCGCTTGCGGCGATGCTCCTGCAGCTCGCGCACCGCGTTCGGGATCGCGCGCAGCGGCACGTCGACCTTCGCGGCGCCGACCTCGATCGGATCGCGCCACTTCGGCTCGATCCAGCGCGAGAAGCCGCTCCAGCTGCCGCCGATCACGCGATCGACGTAATCGAACAGCGCGGCCGGCTCGCGCTGCAGGCCGGCCATGCGCGGGCCGAGCCACGCGTGCACGTAGTTCTCGAGGACTTTCATCCACAGCGTGATCGGCGGCGACAGATCGGCGTCGGTCGCGTTCGCGGTGGTGTGGAACAGCGACTCCGCGGTGCGCAGCGACTTGACGAGCGTGTCGAATCCGCTGAGCTTGACGAGCTGCGCGAACGAGCCGAAGCCGGCGGCCGCGATCTCGCGATCGATGTCGACCGCGAGCATGCCGGGATTGGACTGCGTCACGTGCGTCGACAGCTTCAGGCGCACGAGCGAATCGAACGCCGGATCGTAGCCGCTGACCTTCGCGAGCGCGGCGTCGATCGCCGGTGCGAGCTTCTGCACGTGCGCGGGCGGGATGTGGATCGCGGCGGCGATCGCGGCGCGCGCCGACGGATCGCCGTCGCCGGCCGCGAACGCGATCGCCTGCGCGAGCGCCGCGGGCGTGCCGAGCCGGAGCAAGCCGGTGGCGGCGCGCTCGTGGACGGCGGGATCGTCGTCGCGGAACGCGGCGAGCAGCGCGCGCTCGCCCGTCGGATCGGCGAGCCGGCCGAGCGCCCACGCGGCCGCGCCGCGCACCGCGGCGGAGTCGTCGCTCGCGAGCGGGACGAGCTTGTCGGCCGGTACGGCGCCGGCGAGCAGCCCGGCGATCTCGGCGCCGGCCTCGCGCGCGCGTGGATCGGGCGCGGTCACGAGCTGCTGCGCGCGCCCGGCGAGCGGCGCGAGCGCGTCGGGAGCCGGCGCGGCGGCGATCAGCGCGTTCGAAGCGGCGCCGAGCACGCGCGGATCGTCCTCGCGCTTCACCGCCGCGACGACCTCCGCGATCACGCCCGGCATGCCGAGCTCGCCGAGCGCGACGTATGCGGCGAGCCGATCGGGCGGCTCGCCGGTGCCGCAGCGCTTCGCGATCGCGGGCGCGAGCGGCGCGAGACCGAGGTTGCCGGCGACGTACAATGCGCGGCGCCGCACGCCGGCGTCGGTGTCGTCGAGCAGCGGCGCGACGAGCTTGGCGATCGCGGCGGCGCCGCCATCATCGACGCGCGCGAGCTGCAGCGCCCACAGCAGCGCGCCGCGGATCGCGGGCGACTCGGCGCGCGCGAGCTCGCCGACGCGCGCGATGAGCTCGGCGCTCGTCGCGAACGCACCCATCGCCTGCACGGCCGCCGCGCGCAGCGCCGCGTCGGCGTCGGCGCGCTGCGCGAGCTTCGCGAGCTCGTCGCGCTCCCACGGCTCGTCGGCTTCGACCGCACCGATCGCGCGCGCGCGCAACGCCGGCGGCAGGTCGGCGCGCTCGGCCAGCTTCATCAAGTAGCGCGTGACCTCGGCCTCGCGCACCTCGCCGAGCACCTGGATCACGCCGGCCGCGTCTTCCGAGAGCAGCATCTCGGCTTGCTCGAGCACGTCGGTGACGGGCAGCGTGCGCAGCCGGCGCGCGAGCACGGCGCGCACCGCGCGATCGGGCTCGCCGAGCGCGACGAGGAAGCGCTCGGCGGAGTCGCGGCTGCGCTCGGCCTTGAGCGCGCGCGATGCGAGGCTCGCGGCGATGCGGATCTCCGCGTCGCCGGCGCGCGCGAGCCGCCGCAGCACCGGCAGCACCTCGAGCGCACCGAGCTCGGCGAGGTAACGCACGGCCGCGATCTGCACCTCGGGCTCGAGCTCCGCCTGCGCGGCGGCGAGCGCGGCGTCGCGGCCGGCCGGCGACCGGATCTCGGTGAGCGCGGCGAGCGCGGCGGCGATCTCGTGCGCGTCGGAGCCGTTCGCGACGAGCGGGACGAGCCGCGCGGCGGCGCTGGTCGCGCCCATCCGGCCGAGCGCACCGATCGCGGCGCGGCGCAGGGCAGGCGGCGCGGTGTCGGCGAGGAATGCCGCGACCGCCTCCTCGAGCGCGGGAAATCCGAGCCCGCCCGCGGCGTGCAGTGCCGCCGCCGCGATCGTCTCGTCGCGATCCGAGAGCCTGCGATGCACGAACGGCAACAACCAGATGTTGCGAAACGCGCGGCCCATCGCCTCGATCACGCCGCGCCGATCGGCGGCGGTGTCTGCGACACGCGCGGCCTCGAGGAGCGCGAACGCGGCGGCCTCCGCGGTGTCCCACTCGGCACCGAGTGCGCGGCCCGCGAGCTCGCCGAGCAAGTGACACGCTTCGAGCCGCGCGGCACGCGCCGGCGCGTCGACCGCCGCCGCCGCCAGCTCGTGCACCGCGTCGGCGGCCGCGACCTGACCGTGCTCGAGACGACTCCGCAGAGCGCGTGCGTCGGTGTCCATCACGCGAAGGTATCAGCTACATTGCTTCGCGTGCCGGAGCCGTACCTCCATTCGATCGTCGCCGCCGACGCCGACATCGACGAGCTCGGCCACGTCTCGAACCTCGTGTACCTGCGCTGGGTGCTCGAGACCGCGACCGCACACTCGGCGGCGCGCGGCTGGACCCAGGCCGAATATCGCGCGCTCGGCGCGATCTGGATCGTGCGCCGCCACGAGCTCGATTACCTCGCGCAAGTCATCGCGGGCCAGCAGCTCGTGGCCGAGACATGGGTGGATTCGTGGCGCGGAGCTTCGTGCGTTCGCCGCACGACCATCCGCCGCGACACGACGATCGTTGCACGAGCTGCAACGACCTGGGTGTTCGTCTCACTCGCGAGCGGCAAGCCGACGCGAATCCCCGCGCACCTACGCGCGTACTTCGAGTGAGTGCACGGCGCGCGCGATCGCGTGCGCGAGCTCGATCGGCTGCTCGAGCGTCGGGTCATGGCCGGCGTTCGCGATCGTCTCGAACGACACCGCGGGCAGCTCGCGCGCGATCGCCGCGTACTTCGTGTCGTCGGCACCGGCGAGCAACGCGATGCGATCGCGATGCGCGGGCAATGCGGCGCTGTAGTCGGGCATCGCGGCGAGTCCCATCACCTCGAGGCTGCGCGCCAGCTGCTCGGGATCGTGGGCGAGCCGGTGCTCGCGGCGTGACGTGCGGCGCGCGGCCGGTGCGCGCGCCTGCGTCGCGAACAGCGGCTGCGCTTCCCACGCCGAGATGAACATCGCGATGCCGTGGTCGCGCAGCATGCGTGCCCACGCCGCGTCGAACGTGCGCCGGCTCGGCCGCTCGAGCTCGGCGATGCCCGGGTTGACGCCGATCAACACGCCGTGCGCGACGAAGCCCTCGACGACCAACCCGAGCGCGACGCGCGCGCCGAGCGAGTAGCCGATCGCGACATCGCAGTCGCCGAGCTCGCCTGCGATCGCGGCGAGGTTGTCGTGCCACGTCGGCTGCACCGGCATCTCGCCGTGGCCGGGCAGCGCGACCGCGACCGGCATGTCGGGGAGCTGCCACGCGGCCATGACGTCGCCCCACACCGCCGGATCGCCCGCGAAGCCGTGCAGCAGCGCGCATCTCACTCGACTACAGTACCGTCTTATCCGGTGCGAGCACGAGCTTGATGAACTCCTCGCGGGTCGCGAGCTTGTCGAGGAAGATGCCGCGCACGCCGCTCGTGACGAGCCGCGCCTCGTGCGCGTGCACTCCGCGCGCGGCCATGCACATGTGCAGGCCTTCGATGTACACGGCCGAGCCCTGACTCTGCAGCTGGTCGTGCAGGATGTCGGCGAGCTCGTGCGTCAGATCCTCTTGCAGGCGCGGGCCGCGCGCGACGAGCCGCGCGAGCCGCGACAGCTTCGACAGCCCGAGCACCTTCTCCGTCGGGATGTACGCGAGCGAGATGCGATACACGACCGGCAGCAAGTGATGCGGGCACACGCCGAACGCGGTGTTGTGCTTCGAGATCACCATCTCGGTGTACTTGGCCGGGAACGTCTTCGCGAGCAGCTCGGTGATGCGCTCCTTCACCTGCCTCTGGTCGTGGACGAGCTCGTGGAGGCCCTTCGCGGCGCGGCGCGCCGTTTCGCGGAAGTTTTCGTCGCGGACGTCGTAACCGAGGTGGGCGAGGCCTTCGAGGATCTTGCCGTAGCCTTCGGTGAAGAGGGCGAGCGCTTTGGGATCGAGCTCCATGGTGTGTCCTCGTACTTGGTCAGGATCGCGGTGGTCGCCGCGGCGATGCCGAGCTCGCGTGCGGTTGCAAGCGGCACGCGGACGATCGCGTCGTAGCCCGGTTCTGCGGCGCCGACAAGCCGCGCGGGCATCGGCGCGCGGAACACCGTGATGCGCAGGCGCCGATGCGCGAGCGTCTGGTCGTGATACGCGACCGGTTCGGCGTCGACGCGCGCGATGCCGAGCGCGCGGGCGATCGCGTTGCGGTTGTCGGCCTGCGGCAGCTCCCACAGGCCACCGAACAGGCCGGTCGCGCGGCGGCGCGCGAGCACGACCTCGCCGGCGCGCTCGATCCACAGCGCCTCGCGCGCGAGCACCGGCAGCTCGTGCGCGCGCTTGCGCGGCGCGGAGATCGGCAACGCATCGCCGCGAGTCGCGCAGCGCGCGGCGAGCGGGCAGGTGAGACAGCGCGGTGCGGCAGGTGCGCAAATCGTCGCGCCCAGCTCCATGAGGCCCTGATTGAGATCGCCGGGCGCGGCGTCGTCCGGCAGCGCGGCCACGAGCTCGCCGGCTCGCGCCCACAGCGCGCGCCGGCCGGCCGCCGATTTGATGTCCTCGCGGATCGCAAACACCCGGGCGAGCACGCGCGCGACGTTGCCGTCGACGAGCGGCACGCGCTCGCCGAACGCGATCGACGCGATCGCACCCGCGGTATACGGCCCGATGCCGGGCACCTCGCGCAGCTCGGCGGCCCGCGACGGCAGCGCACCGTGCCACTTCGCGGCGACCTCGCGCGCACCGTACCAGAGATTGCGCGCGCGCGAGTAATAGCCGAGGCCGGCCCACGCGGCGAGCACGTCGTCGAGCGGCGCCTGCGCGAGCGCGTGTACGCTCGGAAACTTCGCCATCCACTTCTGCCAGTACGGAATGACGGTCGCGACGCGCGTCTGCTGCAGCATCACCTCGCTGACCCAGATCGCATACGGATCGCGGGTCGCTCGCCACGGCAGCGCCCGCCGCACGCGCGCGTAGTGCGCGACGACCGCGCGCGCGATGCCAGCCGGCACTACTTGCCCGCGAGCTTCACGAGCAAGGCGCGACCGCGAGTGATGACAGCCATGAACCCACGCCGAAAATCTAACGCCAAGGCGCCGAGACGCAAAGGCACAAAGCCATGGGCTTTGCGCTTCTGCGCCTCAGCGCCTTGGCGCTGATCTTCGTGTCTTACTCGTCGAAGTCGTGGCCGTGGCCCGCGTGACCGCCGCCCGACTTGTCTTCCTTCTTCGGCTTCTCGGCGATCAGCGTCTCGGTCGTGAGCATGAGGCCCGCGACGCTCGACGCGTTCTGGATCGCCGTGCGAACGACCTTGGCCGGGTCGATCACGCCCGCCTTGACGAGGTCCTCGTACTGCAGCGTCTGGGCGTTGAACCCGAACGAGCCGGCCGACTCCTTCACCTTCGCGGCCACGATCGAGCCATCGACGCCCGAGTTGCCCGCGATCTGACGGAGCGGCTCCTCGAGCGCGCGGCGCACGATGTTGACGCCGTAGCGGCGATCGTCATCGAACGTCAGCTTGTCGAGGCCGGCGATCGTGCGCACGAGCGCGACGCCGCCACCGGGGACGATCCCCTCTTCGACCGCGGCGCGCGTCGCGTACATCGCGTCTTCCACGCGCGCCTTCTTCTCCTTCATCTCGACCTCGGTCGCCGCGCCGACGCGGATGACCGCGACGCCGCCGACCAGCTTCGCGAGGCGCTCCTGGAGCTTCTCGCGGTCGTAGTCGCTCGTCGTCTCCTCGACCTCGCGGCGGATCGTCTTCACGCGCGCCTCGATCGTATCCTTCTTGCCCGCGCCCTCGATGATCGTCGTGTTGTCCTTGTCGATCGAGATGCGCTTCGCGCGGCCGAGATCCGCGGCCGTGATGTTCTCGAGCTTGAGGCCGAGGTCATCGGTGATCGCCTGGCCGCCGGTCAGCGCCGCGATATCCTGCAGCATCGCCTTGCGGCGATCGCCGAAGCCCGGCGCCTTGACCGCCGCGACCTGCAGCGTGCCGCGCAGCTTGTTCACCACGAGCGTCGCCAGCGCCTCGCCGTCGACGTCCTCCGCGATGATCAGCAGCGGCTTGCCCTGCTTCGCCACCTGCTCGAGGACAGGCAGCAGCTCCTTCATGTTCGAGATCTTCTTCTCGTGCGCGAGGATGAAGCAGTCGTTCAGCACGCACTCCATGCGCTCGCTGTCGGTCACGAAGTACGGCGACAGGTAGCCGCGATCGAACTGCATGCCCTCGACGACGTCGAGCTCGCTGGTCAGCGTCTTGGCCTCTTCGACCGTGATCACGCCTTCCTTGCCGACCTTCTTCATCGCCTCGGCGATCATGCCGCCG
>DASXCY010000137.1:0-13829 GCA_036490935.1 Kofleriaceae bacterium
AAACAACTTAAGCTGCCGGATCGCGGGGCGCAGATCACGATTTCGTCGGCGGCAGCGGAGCCGGCTCGGGCGTGGGCTTGCCGATCGGCCCCGAGCGCGACGCATCTTTCCAACGTTTGCGGTACAGGTGCACGAACACGACCTGGATCGCCGACAACAGCGGCACCGCGAGCAGCGCGCCGACGAGGCCGTAGCTGTACTCGCCGAGGAACAGCGCGAAGATCACGAGCACGGGGTGAATCTTCGCGGCGGTGCCGATGATCTTCGGGTTCAGCACGTTCGCTTCGATGAGATGAATCCCGATGATCCAGAGCAGAATCGCGACCCCGCGGATGATGTCGATGCCCTGGTCGCCCGACACCAGCGCGACGATCACGATCGGCACCGACGACATGATCGAGCCGAAGATCGGCACGAGGCTCATGAGGCCCGCGACGATCGCGAAGATGAGCTTGTACTTCACGCCGAACACGAACAGGCCGATGTACGTGAGCACCGCGTTGATGACGCAGATCACGAGCTGGCCGCGGATCACGCCCGACAGCCCGCGATCGATGCCCTCGATGATGACGTCGTAGTCCTCGCGCACGTTGGTCGGAAACAGCGAGCGCAAGAACGCGTGCACCTTCTCGACGTCGATCAAGATGAACGCGCCGATCATCAGCGTGAAGAAGAACCCGAAGATGCCGCGGATGAACCCCGCGATGACGTCCTGGAACACGCGCACGACGTCGTTCGCCTTCGACTGCAAGCCGAGCAGTGCGCTCTTCACGTAGTGGCGCAGCTTGTCCTCGAGCGTGAGCGGCTCGGGCGGCGCCTCGAGCGCCTGGATGTGAAAGCCGCCGTCGGGCGTGGGTTTGATGTCCAGACCGTTTTGCGTGAGCTGCAACGCGAGCCGGCCGTCGGGCAGCGGCGTGATCGTCGCCGCCGTGCCGGGCGGAATCGGCACGTCGGGCACGACCGGCTGCTCCTCGGGCGCATTCTTGACGACCGCGAGCGACGGGAACCGATGCTCGAGCCAGCGCGCGACCGATGGCACGTACTCCTCGTTGATGCGCTTGTACCCGCCGGGCGCTTCCTTGCCGATGCGCGCGATGTCGCTCGTCAGCCGCGGCACGAGCAGGAACATGAAGCCGACGACCGCGCCGACGAACACGATGTAGCAGAGGATGATCGCGAGCCCGCGCGGCATGCGGCGCGTGCCGTTCTTGCGCTGCGACATCCAGCCGACGATCGGCGCGAGGATGTAGGCGATCAGGCTCGCGAAGATGAACGGCAGCAGCACGGCATGCCCGAGCACCAGCACGAGCACGACGAACAGCGTGAAGCCCCAGCGCGACAGGAAGCGCCGGATCGGGCCGCCCTCGCCGAGCAGCGTCTCGCGGCGCGACCGCGTCGGCCCGGTCTCGAGCGGGCGCGGCACGCCCTCGGGCGGATCGGTCGGGATCATCGCGCCGGGTATACCTTGCCTATGGATTCCGCCGCCACACGCCGGAGAACCAGCCGCCGACGCGATCGAGCAGCGAGCGGCGCGAGCCGGCGTGCGCGAGCTCCTCGGCGGTGAGGCCCGGATCGAGCGTGGGCGCCGGCAGCGACAGATCGGGGGCGGCGCCGAGCAGCCCCTCCGGTCGCGCCGGTCGCGGCGATGCGCGGCGCTCGCGCGGTGGCAGCGGCGCGGGCTCGATGCCGGTCTCCATGCGCAGCGTTCCCCAGCGCCGGCATTGCCCGCATCGCCAGCTGAACGGCCCCGGGCGATGGCCGCATGCCGAGCACTGCCAGCGCCCGCGCAGCGTCCACGCCAGCGCGCCCTGCTCGCCGGCGAGCCCTGCCAGCGCGTCCTTCGCATCGTCGCCGCGGGCGAGCGCGAGGCGCGCCGCCGCCACGCGCGCCGCGAGCGCCTCGGGAAATGTCGTCTGCAGCTCCTTCGCGAGCGACTCCTGCGTCGCCGCCGACGCACCGGTCGCGAGCTGCGCGCGGATCAGCACGAGCTCGAGCCGCGGCCCGGTCTGGGCCTGGATCTCGGCGAGGTCGGTGAGGACGCGGTCTGCGGCTGGGACGGTCGGAGGTCGGGGGTCGGAGGTCGGGGGTCGGAGGTCGGAGGTCGGAGGTCGGACTTCGGACTTCGGACTTCGGACTTCGGACTTCGGAGGTCGGACTTCGGAGGTCGGACTTCGGACTTCGGACCTCGGACTTCGGACTTCGACCAGAGCGACCGAGTCCGATCCGAGCTCCGAGCCCGATCCCGACTCCGATTCCGATCCCGACTCCGATCCCGATTCCGACTCTGATTCCGAGTCCGAAGTCCGAAGTCCGAAGTCCGAAGTCCCCCCGTCCGCCGTCCCCTCCTCCGCTGCCACGAGCCCTGCAATCAAATGCGGCGCCAGCCCCGGCTCCGCCACCAGCGCCTGCTTCAACCGCTCGCGCGCGCCGCGATGGTTGCCGCGCGCGGCCGCGAGCTCGGCGGCGACCGCGAAGAAGTGGGCGGTCTCGCCGAGCTTCTGCGCCGCCTTGAGCAGATTCTTCGCCGAATCGAGATCGCCGCGGCCGAGCGCGGTCTGCGCCGCGGCGACCACGAGATGATGCTCGCGCTGGCTCATGTCCTCGCCGCGCCGGCGGCCGAGCCGCTGCCACATGCCCGATGCCTCGAGAAACCGCGCCTGCTCCTCGTACAGCGACGCGAGCGCGCGCAGCGCGCCTTCGTGCCCCGGATCCTCGAGAAGCACTTCTTCCATCGCCCGCGTCGCGCGGCGCGGCATCCCGGCCGCGCG
The DNA here is from genome assembly GCA_036490935.1 of Kofleriaceae bacterium. GTDB lineage: Bacteria > Myxococcota_A > Polyangia > Haliangiales > Haliangiaceae > JABFXX01. Next base: position 2,769 of record DASXCY010000137.1, read on the forward strand.
GAAGTCCATGCCGAGCTCGTACATGGCGCGGTTGCGGAGCTTCCTGCGGTCGCGCTCGCGCAGCGCGAGCGCCTGATGCACGCGGATCGCGCGCTCGTGCTCGCCGCGCGTGCGAAAGATCGCGCCGAGCGCGAAGTACGGCTCGACGTCGTCGATGTTGTCCTCGACGACCGACCGCAGCTCGGTCACCACGGTCTCGTGATCGCGCGCGATCAGATGATTGAGCGCGCGCATGTAGGCGCGGCTGTGACGCGCGGCGCGCTTGAGCTGGCGATCGTCGGGCACGTAGTAGCGCCCGACCAGCACGCCGGCCGCCATCGCGCCGAGGCCGACGAGCACGAGGACGAGCGCGGCTCCCATCGCTCGTTCAACTTTATTCGATTTCCTGCCAGCGCGCGCCGCGCCGGACGAGGAAGAACTGGCCCTTGCTCTGGCACTGGCCGTCCCACCACGCGTTGCACCCGTAGGTGACCGCGAAGTCAGCCGCGCCGTCGCCGTCGGTGTCGATCGCACCGATCTCGAGGCCGGCGAGCGCGCGCCGCACGCCGGAGAGCGTGGCGTCGTGCAGCAGCACGCTCGCGATCGCGTGCGCGTCGGCCGCGCTCGGTGCCTGCAGGCCGATCGGCGCGTCGGCCGGCAGCACGAGCACGCCGTCGTCGCCGTCGCGCTCGTCGAAGTTGAACCACGCGACCGCGACCTTGCCGCCGGTTTGCGTCCCGCGCGCGACCACGCCGAGCAGCGGGCTCACGATCACGACGTCGGCCGGCGGCGCGGCGCCATCGGGCGCGGTCAGGATCTGCACGGTGCCCGCGGACGGCGCGATCGTCCGCTTCGCGCAATCGGCGCAGTGCACGGGCGGCACCGTCGGCCGAAACGTGCCGAGCCACGCGTGCGGCGGCGCGGCCGCAGCGGTGCTCGCGACGAGCGCGCTAAGTAACCAGGCCTTCATCATCGTCCAGTGCGTGCATCACGCGCGCGGCCTGCGCGCTCGGCACCTCGGGCAGATCCTCGAGCGGCGCCGGCTCGGTGAACGGCAAGTTGCGCAGCCGGGCGAGCTCGCGCTCGAGCCGGCCGACGAGCGCCTCGTACTGCCGGCGCCGCCACACGTAAAACAGGCTCCACAGCACGAGCACCGCCGCGAGCATCGCGACGCCGAGCCAGCCGGCGATCAGCGCGGGCAGCCAGACGTCGTGCGTGCGCTCGCCGAACAATCCGGTCAGCCACGGCGGCGTCTTGATCGGGATCCAGCCCGAGTTCGCGACGAGAAACAGCCCGGCGACCACGCCGAGCCCGATCATCGACAGGATGACCGTCGCGGTGGCGGCGAGCCGGAGCCAGCGGATCACCGGCCCATACTACGCGGGGACGCGAGGTCGATCGAGTAACCGAACGTGACTCCTGCGAATCGCGCGCCTTCGAGCTCGCGATACGACGCCGCCACGAAGTAGCCGTTGCCCGAGTTGAAGCCGTACTCGTGATAACCGCGGCCGATGCGCACGCCGAGCATCGCCTCGAGCTCGTCGCCGAGCAGGCTGGATTCGGGGCCGGTCGACAGGCTCGGTGCGCCGTCGGCGCGGCTCGCAGCGCCGGCGACGTACGACACCCGGCCGCGCGCGAGCAAGCGCACGCGCCCGTCGCCGACCTCGGCCGTGAGATCGATCGGAAGCGTGACCGCGCCGTCGAGTGAAGGGACGCCGCCCATCGCGCCGACCCCGGTGCCGAGCGCGATCACCGAGCGCTCGCTCGGCCGCAGCGCGACGCCGAACGGCATGAACGCGACGTCGTAGGCGAACCCGCCCTGCCCGACCGTGCCGCCCGCGGCGAGATCGAGCCCGGCATGAAACGCGAACACGTGGCCGTGGCCGAACACGCCGTGCAGGCGCGCGCCGGCGAGCCCGATCTGCTTGACGCTCGCGTCGTGCTCGACGCGATCGAGCACGGTCGCTTCGTAATGCAGCCACGCCGCGCCGCTCCACTCGTCGGCGAGGCGCGACCAACGATCGGCATGCGCGGTGCCGCACAGCAGCATCACGATCAGCGCCGACCTCATCGATCCGCGAACCCCAGCCGGCCGGGACCGAGCGGCAAGATGATCGCGGGCGGCCAGAAGTCGACGCCGATCGACAGCCCGATCACGTGCAGCTCGATGCCCTCCTTCAAGCCGATCTTCAGCCCGACGATCGGCGTCTCGACCTGGACGCCCGTGCCTTCGCTCGTCACGCCCGCGCCGATCAAGCCGCGCCAGTCCTTGCCGATCGACGTCGACGGCAGGCTCGCGTGCAGCCCGCACTTCCTCAAGATCCGGTCGCCGAACGTGTTCGAGTTGGGCCCGGGATAGAAGATGTAGTGGTCGTCGATGTCGCGGATGATGGGCTCGGCCTCGTGCTCGATGCAGTCGGCCGCGCGATCGGCCTCGTCGCCCCGCCACACCGCGTGCAGGATCGGGTTGCCGTAGTCGTGGCCGCGATCGAACGGATCGCTCTCGGTCGCCACCGACGGCACCTCGTACAGCTGCCACATCTGCGCGCCCTTGCGCCGCACCGCGAGCCACGGGTGCCTCGCGATCCCGTCGAGCGGACGCCCCAGCGTGCCTGTCACCAGCAAGACCGTCGTCACGTCGTTGGGCGGCGCCACGAGCGGCTGCTTCGCGAACGTACACGCCACCGAAACCCAAAAGAGCCACCGCATCGCGATGGCTCTAACGTACAACTCTTGCCCGAGGTCCGAGGCCCGAGGCCGTCTTAGTGCGTCTCTTTCGGCTTCAGCTTGTCGAGCTTGCCGCGGAACTTGTCACCGAGCGTCGCGCCGCCGGCGTTCGGCGAGTTGAAGCCCTGCGCCTCCGCCAGCTCCTTGCTGCGGTTCGCGGCCTTGATCGACAGTCCGATCTTGCGCTCCGCCGCGTCGGCGTGCAGCACCTGGACCTTCACGGCCTGGTTGGGCTGCAGCACGGTGCGCGGATCCTCGACGTGCTCGTCGCTGATCTCGCTGACGTGCACGAGGCCCTCGACACCTTTCTCCAGCTCGACAAAGGCGCCGAAGTCGAGCACCTTCAGCACCTTGCCGTCGACGATCTTGCCGGTCGGGTACTCGTACGGGATCTTGTCCCACGGGTCCGGAACCAGCTGCTTGATGCCGAGCGAGATCTTCGGCTTGTCGCCGTCGCCGGTATCGATGTTGAGCAGCACCGCCTCGACCTCGTCGCCCTTCTGGAACAGCTCGCTCGGATGCTTCACGCGCTGGGTCCAGCTCATGTCGCTGATGTGAACGAGGCCGTCGATGCCCTCTTCGATTTCCACGAAGATGCCGAAGTCGGCGATGTTGCGAACGTGGCCCTTGACCACGGTACCCGGCGGGTACTTCTCGGTCAGCTGCTCGTACGGGTTGGGCTCGAGCTGCTTCATGCCGAGCGAGATGCGGTTCTGCTTGACGTCGACGTCGAGCACGACCGCCTCGACCATGTCGCCGACCGCGACCATCTTGCTCGGGTGCTTCACGCGCCGCGTCCAGCTCATCTCCGAGATGTGGACGAGACCCTCGATGCCCTCGGTGAGCTCGATGAACGCGCCGTAGTCCTTGAGCGAGACGACCTTGCCGCGCACGACCGTGCCCGGCACGTACTTCTCGGCCGCGCTGCTCCACGGATCTTCCGAGATCTGCTTCAAGCCGAGCGAGACGCGCTCGGTGTCGGCGTTGAACTTCAACACCTTCACGCGCACGTGGTCGCCGACCTGGAACAGCTCGCTCGGGTGGTTGACCCGGCCCCAGCTCATGTCGGTGATGTGGAGCAAGCCGTCGATGCCGCCGAGGTCGATGAACGCACCGTACTCGGTGAGGTTCTTGACGATGCCCTCGACGATCTGGCCTTCCTTCAGGCGCTCGAGCGTCGACTCCTTGAGTGCCGCGCGCTCCTTCTCGAGCAGCACGCGACGCGACAGCACGATGTTGCCGCGCTTCTTGTTGAACTTGATGACCTTGAACTTGAAGGTCTGGTTGAGGAACGCGTCGAGGTTGCGGACCGGCCGCAGGTCGACCTGCGAGCCCGGCAGGAACGCCTTCACGCCGCCGCGGATCGTGACCGACAGGCCACCCTTCACGCGCGTGGTGATGACGCCCTCGATCAGCTCGTCGCGTTCGCACGCGGCGCTGATCTCGTCCCACACCTTGAACCGGTCGGCCTTCTCTTTCGAGAGCACGACCATGCCCATGTCGTTCTCGCGGGACTCGAGGAGCACGTCGACGACGTCGCCCGGCTTCACGCCGATCTGGCCGTCCGCGCCGCGGAACTCCTCGAGGGGGACCTGGCCCTCGCTCTTGTAGCCGACGTCGACGATCGCGTAATCCTTGCCGACGGCGATCACGGTGCCGCGAAGGATCTCGCCTTCCTTGACGCTGTCTTGGCCGAAGCTCTCGGCCAGCATCGCCGCGAAGTCTTCGTCGCCTGGGCCTTCACCCTCTTGAGTAACCATTCCTACAGATCTCCTACAACCTGCTGGCTAGATTTGACCGCGGGGCGGCCTCCAAGCAGGGGTGCAGTTGGTACCGTTGGTGCCCCCGTTTGTCAACGAGGTATCGCGGACCTACTGGACCCGGTAAGGGATAACCCAGTCGTGCGTGACCGAGCCCAAAGTCGAGGGCAGGACGACGACTCCCGGAGGGGTGGCCGCGGCCCCCCGTACGCTGGCCCTGGGCCGGGCGCCGGGACCGTGACTCCCGTGCCGGAGCGCCCGATCGAGGGTCGCGGCGGCAGGCAGGCCGAACGACAGGGACGCGATCAGCGTGTCGGCCATGCCCGTGCCGCAACGGTCGCGGCCAGCGATTCCACCACCTGCTCGATCGTCAACGTCGAGCAGTCGACCAGCAGTGCGTCGTCGGCCGGGCGCATCGGTGCCACGTCGCGGCTCGCATCGCGCTCGTCGCGCTCGCGGATCTCGCGCAGCACCTGCGCGAGATCGGTGCCGGGCGGCAGCTCGGCGGCGCGGCGGCGCGCGCGCTCCTCGACGCTCGCGGTCAGGAACACCTTGGCCTGTGCGTGCGGGAACACGACCGTGCCGGTATCGCGGCCCTCGACGACGACGCCGCCGCCCGCGCCGAGCCGGCGCTGGAGCTCGAGCAGCGCGGCGCGCACCGGCGGATGGGCCGACACCTGCGACGCGCCCTGCGAGATGTCGGGCGTGCGGATCGCGGCGCTGACGTCCTCGCCGGCGACGAACACGTGGTTCTTGTCGCCGACGAAGTCGAACCGGATGTCGAGGTCGCGCGCGAGGGCGGCGCACGCGGCGGCGTCGCTCCAGGCGCTGCCGCGGCGCTGCGCGCACAGCGCCACCGCGCGATAGATCGCGCCGGTGTCGAGCAGCCGATAGCCGAGCTTGCGCGCGAGCAGCTTCGCGACCGTCGACTTGCCGGCACCCGCCGGGCCATCGATCGTGACGACGAGCTGGTTCACGCACGCTCCGCGCAGTCGTCGCACACCGTGCCGTACCTCTCGGTGATCGTCGTGCGCGACGACGGCACCGACGCACCGCAGCGTTGACACGGGACCTGCGTATCCGGCGGCTTGGCCTTGGTCGGATGCGCGACGACCACTTGCGGCTGCTGCGGCTTCGGCTTGGGCCTCAGCTTCTCGAGCTCGGCGTCGATCCGCGCCTGTAGCTTGGGCACGTCGAGCGCGCCGGCCTCGTGCAGCACCTGCGACATCACGACGACCGTCATCGACAGCTCGAGCATCTGCTTCTGGATTTGCCCGAGCGCGACGCCGAGCGAGCCGACCTCGTACTGCACCTCGGACTCGGCGATCTCGAGGTTATTGATATCGCGGCGCTGCTTCCACTCGGAGTCGAACCAGAACGAGCTCGACGTGACCGTTTGCCAGTAGTCCTGGAAATCCCAGAATCCGCCTTTGGTCATGCCGGCATCATGCCCGAACGCGTTGTACATTTCAGGCGTGGTCGTAGATAACGCGCGGAGGTGGCGCACGTTCGCCGACGTCGTCGCGTTCGCGCTCGGCACGAACGTGTGGGTGTCGATCGTCATCCTGCCCGCGATCTTCGTGGGCGGCGCGCTGCACGGCTGGCACATCGTCGCCGCGTTGCTGCCGCTCGTGGTGTTGCTCGTCGGGCTCGCGCGCCGCTCCGAGACGATCTTGCTCGGGTTGTTCCCGGCCGCCGTGCTCGTGCCGGTCAGCTTGCAGCCGCAGCTCGCGTCACCGCACGTGTACGGGCCGATCCGCTTCGCGCTGTGCGCGCTCGGCGTGGTCGCCTACCTGTTCGGGGTCGCGTTCTTCACGTCGTTCCACGAGCCGCCCGCGCCGCGCTCGGTGCGCATGCTGTCGTCCGCGCAAGCCGGTCCGCCGCAGCGCTGGCGGCGGCGCGAGCGCGTGTACTGGATGCTGACCGTGATGTGCCTCGTGATCCCCACGGTGCTCGTCGCGTGGGTGAACTACGACTCGTCGATCCAGGCGTACCTCGGCGAGATGTATCCCGGCCGCGTCGCGCTGATGACGACCGCGCTCACCGTCGGCGCGATCGTGCTGTGGCTCGGCATCTTCCAGTTCGCGTTCCTCGGCGTGTTGCGCCCGCATCGCACCGGCGATCGCGATCTCGTCACCGATCTCGCCCAAGCGCGCGCCGATGCCAAGGCGGGCAAGCCGCGCGGCCGGTTTTATGCCGCCGTCGCGATCGCGCTCGTCGCGATGGCCACGCTCGTGCTGACCCGACACCTGTGAGGAGCTATGCCGTTCTGGAGACTCGTCCGCATGGTGTTCTTCGAGGTCCTCGCGGTGCTGCTCATCGCGGGGAGCATGTTCTTCTTCAAGGAGACGCTCGATTATCTCGCGCGCCGCGACTACGTCGCCGCCGTGCTCGTGATGGTCATCGGCATCGCGGTGATCGGCGTCGGCAAGGAGATGGCGCGGCTCGCGCTCGTGCAACGAGATTGATGATGCCGCGCGCGGTCGCCCTCGTCGCCTTCGCCGCCGCCGCGTGCAGCAGCGCGAGCGCTCCGACCATGCCGAAGGGCGCGCCGGCTTCGCTCGAAGCGACGGCGGCGGGCTCGGGCGACGCGATCGTCGCGCGCGTCGACGGTCACCCGGTGTGGGGCTCGTGTGTCGCGGCGCAGGTCGCGCGCATGCACGTCGACGCACACGTGGCGCTCCAGCAATGCATCGACTTCGAGCTGCTCGCGCGCGCCGCCGACCAGCGCGGGCTCGCGACCGATCCGGAAGTGGTCGACGCCACGCGCGACGCGCTCGTCAACCGGCTCGTCGAGCTCGGCTTCGAGGATGCGTTCACGAAGCCCGGCGACTTCGGCGCGTTCTGGGACGACGTGATGGTGCACCACAAGGCGCAGTACCACTACAAGCACGTCGAGTACCGCGCCTCGACGTACGTGCGCGTGCCGGTCGCGCAGAAGCCGCCGTTCGAAGATCCGGCGGCGCGTGCGATCGCCGAGCGCATCGCGGCCGCGGTCGCGAACGAGCGCGGGTTGTTCGCGTCGGATTTCGTCGAGCTCGCCCAGCGCGCGGCGGGCGACGCGAAGCTCCAGCACGCCGACGTGCCGCCGTACCAGCACGCGCGGCTCGAGGGAAATTACGGCGACGCGTTGTGGGCGATTCCCGAGATCGGGCGCACGTCGCCGGTCGTGCGCAGCGACGAGGGCTACGACGTGATCTTGTGGACCGACGACGTGCCCGCCGCCGCCCCGTCGCCCGACGAGCTCGTGCGCGAGGCGCTGCCCGAGGTGCAGCGCGAATTCTTCGCGGTGTGGGTCGGCAAGCTCGCGCACGCGATGAACCTGCACGTCGAGCCCGCGCCGGACGTGGACGACCTGCTGGAGAAGCAGCCATGACGCCGTTCGGCGCGATCCTGAAGCGCGCGGTCGAGCTCACGCCCAACGCGATCGGCGGCGCGTTCGCCGACTCCGAAGGCGAGATGGTCGACAGCTACACGACGATCGATCCGACGGACTGGGCGATCCTCACCGCGCACTACGGCATCGTGCTGTCGCAGCTGACGGCCGCGTTCGGCACGTGGCATTACGGCGGGCCCGAGTACTACATCGCGGAGCATCAGCGGCTCGAGGTGGTCGTGCAGATGGTCGAGGCCGGGTATTACGCGCTCCTCGCGTTCAAGCCGCCGGCGCCGCTCGCGGTCGCGCTCGATAATCTGCGCGCGGCGTCGTTCGCGCTGCAGAAGGAGATGGCGTGACGGGCGGCGGGGCTTCGGGCTTCGGGCTTCGGGCTTTGGCCAGACGGATCGCGATCGCGTGCGTCGTGCTCGCCGGCACGGCAAGAGCAGACTCGACCGATTACGATCCGCTGTCGCACGCGTGGAACGGAATGGCGGATTTCGTGTCGCTCGCGAAGGGCGACGGGCTCGAGGTCGATGCGGTATCGACGCTCGAATGGGATCAGCTCGACGCCGACGACATCCTGTTCCTGGTTTATCCGCTGCAGCGCGTCGATCCGGCGCGGCTGTCGGCGTTCGTGCAGGCCGGCGGCCAGGTGGTCGTCGCGGATGATTTCGGCGAGAGCAAGGACGCGCTCGCGGCGCTCGGCCTCCTGCGCGCCGATGTCGGCACGCCGCACGCGTCGCACTACTTCGCGAACCACCTGTTCGCGCCGATCGCGACGCCCCTCGTGCAACATCCGCTCACCGAGGGCGTCACCGACGTCGTGACGAATCACCCCGCGGTGCTGCGCGACGTGCAAGGCGCCACGGCGATCGTCGGCTTCGACGACGGCGCCGTCGTGGTCGCCGGGGAGCGCGGTACCGGGCGGTTCGTCGCGCTCAGCGATCCGAGCATCTTCATCAACCAGATGCAGCGCGTGCCCGGCAATCTGCAGCTCGCGACGAACATCTTGCGCTGGCTGCGCCGCGGCGACCACGCGCGCGTCGTGCTGCTGCGCGGCGACGTCCCGATGTATGGCGACCCGAAGCCGTTCATCTACGACCCGCACGGCGGCGCGGTCAGCAAATCGATCGACGGTCTCAACGAATGGCTGTTCGCCGCGCACGAGTGGCTGCTCACCGCGCCCGCGATGAAGGGCCTCGCGGCGTCGCTGGCCGCGGTGCTGCTCGTGCTCGCGATGATCGCGCTCCCGGTGCGGCGCGGGCCGCGCATCGACGGCGCGTGGCTGCGCTTCGGCCGCCCGGCGCGCCGCGACGAGCCGCACGGGCTGGTCGCGCAGGCCGCGCGCAACACCGGCCCGTTGCTCGTGATCGCGTGCATGCTGCGCGACCAGGTCCAGGCCCAGCTCGCCGCCGCGACGGGCCGGCCCGAGCCGCTGTACACGGTCGCCGAGGCCGAGCTGGTCGCGCAGCTGTCGAACGCGAAGGGCACCGAGGCCGGCGTGGCGCTCGCGCGGGTGTACCGGCGGTTGCGCGCCCTGCCCAGCCGGAGCCAGGCCGCCGCACCGTGGTCGGCGGGCCACCTCGCGCGCCGCGATTTCGATACGCTATACCGAGACGTCGCCGTGCTGTGTCGTACTCTCGGCGCGCCGCTCTCCGAAGCCTGACATGCAAGCCGCACTCACTCACGACAAGCTGTCTCGCGTCCACACGCTCGCACGCGCGATCACCGACGAGGTCGGCCGCGCGTACATCGGCGTGCCCGCCACCACCGAGGCGCTGCTCGTCGCGTTGCTCGCGCGCGGCCACGTGCTGATCGAAGGCTATCCCGGCGTCGCGAAGACGACGCTCGTCAAGGCGTTCTCGCAGACGCTCGGCTGCCACTTCCGGCGCATCCAGTTCACGCCCGATCTGCTGCCGAGCGACATCACGGGCACGTACATCCTCGACATGCGCACGAACACGTTCGTGCTGCGCGAGGGTCCGGTGTTCACGCACGTCCTGCTCGGCGACGAGATCAACCGCGCGCCGGCGAAGACGCAATCCGCGCTGCTCGAGGCGATGCAGGAGCAGCAGGTCACGATCGAAGGCGAGACCCGCGCGCTCGCCGAGCCGTTCATCGTGCTCGCGACCCAGAACCCGATCGAGCAGGAGGGTACGTACCCGCTACCCGAGGCGCAGGTCGATCGCTTCCTCATCAAGCTGCGCATGACCTACCCGGCCGCGGCCGACGAGAAGCGCATGCTCGGCACCTACGATCGCCCGCCCCCGCCGGTGCGCGCGGTGCTCGGGCCCAAGGAAGTGCTCGAGATGCAGGCGCTCGCGCAAGAGGTGTTCGTCGCCGAGGAGCTGCTCGATTACGTGCTCGGCCTCGTCGCGTTCACGCGCAACCACGCGCGCGTGTACCTTGGCGCATCGCCGCGCGCCGGCCTCGCGCTCGTGCACGCCTCGAAGGGACTCGCGCTGCTGCGCGGCCGCGACTACGTCCTGCCCGACGACATGCGCCACCTCGCGCCGCTCGTGCTCGGCCACCGCATCCTGATGACGCCCGAGGCCGAGCTCGAGGGCGCGCAGGGCACCGCGGTGGTCTCGGAGGCGCTGGACAAGGTGGGATACAAGATGCCGAAGCGAGGGCAGTGATGGGCTTTGGGCATTGGGCATCGGGCTTTGGCCAGAGCTCGGAGACCGTTCGGGCCAAAGCCCAAAGCCCAATGCCCGAAGCCCGATCGTGATCCCCCGCCTCGCCACTCGCGGCAAGCTCGTCGTCGGCACCGCCCTGCTGTTCCTCGTCGTCGGCGCGCTGCCGCGCGATGCCGATCACGCGACGCCGCCGCTCGTCGGGCTCGCCGGCCTGGTGCTCGCCGTGCTGTGCGCGCTGTACCTCGCGTTCTATCCGACCGCGATCCTGCTGCGCCGCAAGAAGATCGAGCTGTCGTGGTGGGTGCCGCCCGGCGATCAGCCCGGCGGCGCGCTCGCGGTCGATCGGCCGTTTCAGCTCCACCTCGCGTTTCGCAACCACGGCAGCCGCAAGCTGCGCATCCTGGCCACGCGCATCCTCGGCGCGAGCGGCCTCGCGATCGACGACGAGCCGAGCGCGACGGTGAAGCGCGGCCAGCAGGTCGAGGTCACGACCGGCGTGCGGCCGCTCGCCGCCGGCTATCACGTGCTGCACGGCGCGGCACTCAGGTTCGGCGACGCGCTCGGCTTGCTCGAGATC
>DASXCY010000138.1:0-36943 GCA_036490935.1 Kofleriaceae bacterium
CTCGCGCCCGAGCTCGCGAGCAACGCGAACGCGAGCGGCAGCATCACGACCGCGCGAAACGGGATCGCCGCGATGTGACTCGCCGCGTACGCGAAGAACGGATGGATCGGGCGCAGCAGGCGCATCGACATCGTGCCGAGCCGGATGTCCTCCATGAGCTGCCACGCGACCCAGTTGCCGGTCAGCTGGCGCACGATCAGATCGGCGAGGAAGTACGCGGTGAAGTCGTTGCCGTTGTAGCCGCCGAACGAGCCGGTGCGCGCGACGAACGTCCACAGCCCGAGCATGATGAGTGGCTGCGTCGTGGTCAGGATCCAGACCAGGAACTCGGCGCGGTACGCGACCGTCTCGGCGACGCCGATGCGCAGCAGCGTGGGCATGGCGCGCAGCGTGCGGATCACGACGCGGCCTGTGCCTCCGCCGGCTTGCCCGACTTGCCGAACATCGCGCGCAGCACGTCCTCGAGCGGTGGATCCTCGATCGCGAGGTCCGCGCCGTGCAGCGCCGACAGCACGTGGCCGACCACGCCCGGCAGCTCGCGCTCGGTCACGCGCACGGTGAAGCGCTGGCCGTCGCGCGCGATCAGCGTGCCGAGCTTGGCGAGCTCGTCGTCGCCGGCCGGCGAGGTCAGCGTGAACGACACGCGCTTGTGCGGATCCATCGTCTTGATCAGCTGGCGCAGGTCGCCGTCGTGGATGAGCTTGCCCTGATCGATGACGATGATGCGCGGGCACAGCGCGACGACGTCGTCCATGTAGTGCGACGTCAGCAGCACGGTCGCCTCGCGCCGCTGGTTGTAGCTGCGCACGAAGTCGCGGATCGCGACCTGCATCGCGACGTCGAGGCCGATCGTCGGCTCGTCGAGGAACAGCGTGGTCGGCCGGTGCAGCAGCGCGGCCGCGAGCTCGCACTTCATGCGCTCGCCGAGCGAGAGCTGGCGCGTCGGCTTGTCGACGAGGTCGCCGAGCTCGAGCAGCTCGGTCAGCTCCTTCAGCGTCTCGTCGTGTTGCGCGCGCGGCACGTCGAAGATCGCGCGGTTCATCGCGTAGGTCTCGGCGGGCGGCAGATCCCAGATCAGCTGCGACTTCTGGCCCATCACGAGCGTGATCTTGCCGAGCAGCTCGCGTGGCCGGCGGAACGGCACGAAGCCGTCGACCTCGACGTCGCCGCTCGTCGGGTGGAGCAGGCCGGAGAGCACCTTCAGCGTCGTCGTCTTGCCCGCGCCGTTCGGGCCGAGAAAGCCGACGCGCTCGCCGCGCTCGATCGAGAAGCTCACGCCGTCTACCGCCTTGACCGTCTCGTAGCTGCGATGCACGAGCGATTTGACGGCCGCGACGAACCCGGGCGGGCGGCGGTGCACGCGGAAGTGCTTCGTCAGGTCGCGCGCGCGGATCACGCCGCAAAGGTAGCCGATGAGCCGGGGTGATGGTGCTACGCTGGGACGAACGCTGTGAGCCACTTCGATCGGTTCGGGCCGTATCGCGTGCACGAGCAGCTCGGGGCCGGCGGCACCGCGACCGTGCACCGCGCCACGATCGAGGTCGCCCGCGGCGTGTATCGCGACGTCGCGCTCAAGCGGATGCTGCCCGAGCTGGCCGGCAATCGCCGCGTCATCGAGCACCTCATCCACGAGGCCAAGCTCGCGTCCGCGCTGCGCCATCCGAACATCGCGCAGATCTACGAGCTCGGCTGCATCGAGCGCACGTACTTCATCGCGATGGAGCTGGTGTACGGCATTCCGCTGCTCGCGCTGATGCGCACGGCGTACACCACGAAGACGCCGGCGCCGATTCCGGTCGTGCTCGCGCTGCTCGACGAGCTGTGCGACGCGCTCGACTACGCGAGCAACGGCACCGACGCGTACGGCGAGCCGCTGCGGATCTTGCATCGCGATCTGTCGCCGTCGAACCTGCTCGTCGCCGACGACGGGCACCTGAAGCTGATCGATTTCGGCATCGCGAAGGCGGTCGGCGGCTCGCGGTTTCGCACGCACAGCGGCCTGGTCAAGGGCAAGCTCGGCTACATGTCGATCGAGGCGATCGGCGGCGCGGACCTCGACACGCGCGCGGATCTGTTCGCGGCGGGCGTGATCGCGTGGGAGCTGATCGCGGCGCGCCGGCTGTTCAAGGGTGCGACCGATGACGAGGTCGTCGAGAAGGTGCGCACCGCGCCGATCGCGCCGCCCTCGCGCTGGAACCCGGAGTGCCCGCCCGAGCTCGACGAGATCGTGTTGCACGCGCTCGAGCGCCGCATCGCCGAGCGCTGGGCCTCGGCGGCGGCGATGCGCGCGGCGCTCGGCGTGGTGCGGGCGCGCGTCGTGGCCGGTCGAGCGAGCCCGCGCGACGTCGCGGCGTGGGCCGCCGAAGCTCCGGGCACACCGCGCGTGGAACCGGAAGACCGCGCGGGCACCGAGCGCAGCGACGCTCCACTCGACGTCGGCGACGTGTCGAACGCGTTCCGCATGATGGTGGCGCCGTGGCAGGCGCTGCCCGACGACACCGCGCGCCAGATCTACATCGGCTCGGTCGCGGCGAGCGACGAGCTCGCGCTGCAGTCGCTCGAAGACGCCTCGACGCCCGCACGAGGCCGCACCCTGTCGGATCCGACGCTCGAGATCCAGATCGAGCACGGCGACGACCCGCCCGACGATTGAACCTACTTGGGCGCGACGCTCATGCCGCCGTTCTGGTGGCGCAGCACGCGCTCGGTCTCTTCGTTGCGCTCGCGCTGCTCGTCGATGGTCGTGCACTCGGTGTGCGAGAACATCGAGCCCGTGTCGGCGACCTCGTGGCAGATGACCTGATCGCCGTGCGACGCGCGCGAGGCCTGCTGCGGCTGCGTCGTGCCGGGCGGGCCGCCCGGCGATCGTGGCTGGGGATTGGCGACACAGCCGGTGGCGGCGACGGCGAGGGCGAACAGGAACGCGCGCATGCCCGGAGCGTAGTGGCCGAACCTCGCGGGCTCAAGCGCAAAACTCCGGCAAGGCTCGCGCTTTACGGCTCGGGCTTGCCGCGACCGGCGGCCTTCGCGAGCTCGCCGACGGTCTTGATCGGCAGGCTATCGACGGCCTCGCCCTCGAGCACGGACTCGAGCAGGTGCGCGCCGACCTGTGCGAGTTGCACCAGACCGGCGACGCGCTCGGCGATCAGCCGCTTGCGCGCGTCCTTGCCGCCGCCTGCCGGCAGCGCGCGCTGCGCGGTCTCGAACGCATCGCGCGCGGTGTGGATCCAGTGCAGCTCGCGCTCGCGAAACACGCGCGACACCATCTTCCAGATCGACGTCTCGGCTTCGTAGTGCTCGCGGCGATCGCCGACCACCCACGCCTTCTTCACCGCGCCCCACTGCACGAGCTCGGCAAGCAGCATCGACACCGCACCGGTCGACAGCCCGAGCCGCTCGCCGAGGTCGCTCGCGTTCAGCGCGCGATCGTCGAGGTAGAGCACGGCCCACATGCGGCCCATGTTGCGCTTGAAGCCCCACGCTTCGATCAACGCGCCGACCGCGTCGGCGACCTCGAGCACGGCCGGCTCGGCGCGCTCGGGCTTCGCCATTACTTGTCGTCTTCGCCCGGCGGCCGCACCGCCATCTGCTCGCGCGTCGCGACGCGCGCGATCGTGCCGCCCTCGGTCGGGAGCTTGCCGACGATCGAGTTGTCGTGGCGGCGCCGGTTGATGATCTCGACGATCTCGCGCTGCGACAGGCCGCCCGACGGCCGGATGGTCAGGCTCGCTTCCTTGCCGGTCTTCAGCTCGCGCGCGGTCACGCCGAGCAAGCCCTCGACGTCGATCGTGAGCACGAGCTCGACGCGCACGCTGCCGGCAGGTCCGGCCGGCAGCTGGTCGAGCACGACCTGGCCGAGCTTGCGGTTCTTCGCGAGGTCGTTCGACTCGCCCTGAAACAGCTCGATCGAGACGAAGCGCTGGTCGTCGGCGGTCGTCGCGAACAGCTTGCGCACGCGCACCGGCAGCATCGAGTTGCGCGGGATCAGCACCGAGAACGCGCTGTCGCCGACGCGAATGCCGATGTCGTGCGGCGTGACGTCGAGTAGCGCGGCTTCGTCCGAGTCGCCGGCGAGGATCCCGCCGTAGGCGGCCGCGCCGAGCGCGACGACCTCGTCGGGATTCGCGCCCTTGCTCGGCTTCTTGCCGAAGATGCGCTCGACCGAGGCCTGCACCGCGGGCACGCGCGTCATGCCGCCGACGAGCAGCACCTCCTCGACCTCGTCGGGGCGCAGGCCCGCGTCGGCGAGCGCGCGCCGGCACGGCGATTCGACGCGCGCGAGCAGCTCCTCGGTGAGCCGCTCGAGCTCGTCGCGCGTGATCGTGCGCTCGAAGTTGATCGGCGCGCCGTGCTGGTCGTTCGCGAGGAACGGCAGCTGGATCAGCGCCTCGCGGTCGGTCGACAGCGCCTTCTTCGCGTTCTCGGCCGCCTCGCGCAGCCGCGACATCGCCATCGGCACGCTCGTGAGATCGACGCGGTACTTGTCGAACACGTCGTCGACGATGCGCTCGAGCAGCTTGCGATCCCAGTCCTCGCCGCCGAGCGCGGTGTCGCCGCCGGTCGCGAGCACCTCGAAGATGCCGTTCTCGACGCTCATGATCGAGATGTCGAACGTGCCGCCGCCGAGATCGAACACCGCGATGATCTGGCGGCTCGAGCCGGAGGCCGGGATCGACCGATGCACGCCGTACGCGAGCGCGGCCGCGGTCGGCTCGTTCAAGATGCGCACGACGTCGAGGCCGGCGATCTGGCCCGCGTCGCGCGTCGCCTGGCGTTGTGCGTCGTCGAAGTACGCGGGCACGGTGACGACCGCGCGCGTGACCGGCTCGCCGAGCGCTTCTTCGGCGACCTGGCGCATGCGGCGCAGCACGTGCGCCGCGACTTCCTGCGGCGACACCGGCTGGCCGTGCACGCGCACCCATGCATCGCCGTTGGGCGCCGCGACGACGCGGAACGGCGCGAGCTTCGCGAACCACGCGACGTCCTCGGCGTTGACCTTGCGCCCGATCAGCCGCTTCGCGCCGTAGACCGTCGCGGAGGCGTTCGTCACCGCTTGCCGGCGCGCGCGCGTGCCGACCGTGATCTCGCCGGCCGTCGTCCACGACACCCAGGACGGCGTCGTGCGCTCGCCGTCGGCCGCGACGAGCGTCTTGGGCTGACCGCGCTCGTCGAGCACCGCGACGCACGAGTTCGTCGTACCGAGATCGATGCCGAGGATGCGAGCGCTCATGTGGGCGGCTCCTTCTTGCCCATCAGGCGGGAAAGCAGGCCTTTACGTTCGTTCGTCGCCTGGCGGCGCATGTCGGCGAGCTCGCGCGCCGCGCGCTCGTTCGACGGATCGAGCTCGAGCGCGGCCTCGAACCGCTGCGCCGCCTCGAGCCGATCGCGCTGCGCGAGCGCCTTCAGGCCCTCGCACAGCTCGATGCCGGCGCGATACGCGCGGTCCTGCGGCTGCTTCTTCGCGAGCGCGCGATACTGCGCGAGCGCCTCTTCGAGCTTGCCGTCTTCGACCATCGCCTCGAGCACCGACGTCTCCGAGCTCTCGGCCACGGGCAACGGCGTCGGCGGCCGGCCCTGCAGCGGCACGGTGACCGCCGGCGAGCGCACCGGGCCGCTCTTGGCGTCCTGGATCGCGCGCACCGGGCCGCTCTTGGCGTCCTGGATCGCGCGCACCGGACCGCTCTTGAGCTCGTGGCGCTCGGGGATCGCCTGCGGGATCGCGGCGAGCTGCTCGGCCTTCGCGAGCTCGGTGTTCGCGAGCTCGGCGCTCTTGCCGCTCGGGTTGGTCGGCGCGTCGTAGGCGCCCGGGTTGGTCGGTGCGTCGTGCTTGCGCTGGGCGTCGCTGCTGAGCGGCAGGCGCGGCACCGGCGGGATCGGCGGCACCGCGATGCGCTCGCCCGGCCGTGCGAGCGCGGGGATGCCCTTGGGCGGCGTCGGGATGCGGCCGCGCGCGCCCGGCGGCGGCGGCTCGCTTTGCGCGCGCGGGATCTGCTTCGGTCCGAGCCCGGCGAGCACGATCGCGCGGCCCTTGTCGTCGGCGAGCTTGCGATACGCGTCGCGGATCAGGATGAAGATCTCCGCGGCGACCTGGCGCAGCCGCACCGACTGGTACCGCGCGAACCGATCGGGGTGATATTTCTTCGTCAGCTCGCCGAACGCGGCGCGCACGTCGGTGTCGGTGGTCTCGTAGCCGACGCCGAGCACGAGGAACGGGTTGAGCTTGCGCAGCGCCTCGGCCTCGGCCTCGAGCGCGCGCACGAGCTCGGTCTCGGCCTCGGCGATGTCCTCGCCCTCGGTGACCGTCGCGACCGGGCCCGTGTTGCTCGCATCGGCGACGCCGGCGGACTGCGCGCGCACCTTGCTCTCGGCGGCGAGTGCGCTCTCGATCAGCCACACCGACTTGGTCGGCAGCGGCTCGAGCTTGAGCTCGACGCCCGTGCCGCGCTGCGGATCGACGACGTGCTTGGTGATCACGCCCGAGAGCTCGATCACGGTCGCGCTCGGCAGCTCGAGATCGATGCGCACCATCGTGCCGATCGGCGGCTGCGTGCTCGCCTTGAGAAACATCGCGCCGCGGCTCAGGTCCCTGCGGTAGATGGTGGCCAGCTGCTGCCACGAGGCGCAACGGAGCTTGATGCTGAGTGCAGCTGCGACCATTACGAACGCCGAAATATAGCCAATTCATGGTTCTCGGGGCAACGATCGGTAGCGCGCGAGCACGCGTTCGTGACGAGTCTTGATGCGTTGCAGGTAAAACCGTTCGCGATCGCGGGCGAGCGCGTCGTGCGTGAGCTGGGCGAGCCGCGCGACCACCTCTGCCACATCGGGTAATGGCTTAGCGACGAACCCGACGACGCCCAGATCGGCCGCGCGCGCCGCCAGCTCGGCATCTTGCACCGCCGTGACCAGGAACACCGGCAGCTCACCGCGGCGCGCGCGCAGCTCTTGCACGGTCGTGAGCCCGTCGAGCCCGGGTAGCTGCGCCGCGACGAGGGCGAGGTCGAACATCCCCACGCCGATGGTCTTTTCGACCTCACGCAGCGCGTCCTCGCCGCTCGTGAACGCGTACGTGGTGACGCCGGCGCGTTCCAGCTGCTCGGCGAGCTCGTCGGCGAGCGCGCGATCGGCCTCGACGAGCAGGATCGCGGGGCCCCGGGTCTCGGCGGGCAGGGCGATCTCGCCCGAGCTGGCCCGTTCCACCGCGGCCAGCTTGCCCTCCAGGTCGAGCGAGCGGCGCTCGGTGCGGATGAGGTCGCGCAGCAACTCCTCGATCAGCCCGCGCAGCTCGTGGGCCTGGCGTGCGTCGCCGTCGCGTGCCGCCTGACGCGCCCGGGCTCGCTCGACCACGGCACGCGCGTGCGCGGTACCCTCGAGCTGCAGGTCGATCACGTCCCCCGCGCCGGCGCGCATGCACGCGACGATCAGCGCGGCGTTCGCGGCGCCGGTGATCGCGACCGGCTGGACACGCGGGAGCGCTTCGGTCACGCGCCGGATCGCCTCGGTCGCGGCGCGCACGTCCTCGACGTCGCTGCCCGCGCCGAGGTCGCGCAGATCGAGCAGCACGCACGGCGGCGCGCCCGGCGTGTCGCGCGCGAGCTCGACCGCCGAGCCGATGTCGTCGACGATCGCGACCTCGATGCCGGAGCCCGCGAGCCGCTCGACGAGCGCGCGCATCGGCCCGCCGGCGCCTCGCGGCGCGATCGCGATCGCGCTGGCCATCGCGGCGACGATACCAAATCGGCGCTACGATGCGGGCGATGCCAGATCCTCTGTTTCTCCGCGCGTGCCGGCGGGAGCCGGTCGAGCGCACGCCGATCTGGATGATGCGCCAGGCGGGCCGCTATCTGCCGGCCTATCGCGCGATGAAACAGCGGGTCTCGTTCCTCGAGCTATGCCGGTCGCCGGAGCTGGCCTGCGAGGTCTCCCTGCAGCCGATCGACGAGTTCGGCTTCGACGCCGCGATCCTGTTCTCCGACATCCTCATCACGTTGCCCGGCATGGGGATCGAGGTCGAGTTCCCCGACAGTGGGCCGAAGATCGGCAAGCCGGTGCGGACGGCCTCCGAGATCGACGCGCTCGCGGTCCCGGATCCGACGGCCGCGGTCCCGTTCGTGATGGACGCGATCCGGCTCATCAAGGCCGCGCTCGCGAGCCGCGGTGGCGTGCCGCTGATCGGGTTTGCCGGTGCGCCGATGACGATGATGACCTACGCGGTCGAGGGCGGCGGGTCGAAGGAATACGCCAACACGAAGGGGCTGCTGTTCGGCGCGCCGAAGCAGGCGCATGCGCTGCTCGACAAGCTCGCGAGCACGTGCGCCGCCTATCTCGCGGCGCAGATCGAGGCGGGCGTCGACTGCGTGATGCTGTTCGACAGCTGGGGCGGGATCCTGTCGCCGGGAGATTTTCGCGAGTACCCGCTGCGCTATGCGAAGCGCGTGATCGAGCTGGTGCGCGCGGCGCGGCCGGGCCTGCCGATCATCTACTTCGTCAATGGCTGCGCGCCGTACCTCGACGATTACGCGTCGAGCGGTGCGGACGTGCTGGGTGTCGACTGGCGCGTCGGCATCGACGAGGTGCGGCGGCGCGTCGGCGACGGCGTGGCGCTGCAGGGCAACCTCGATCCGGGCGCGCTGTTCGCGTCGCCGGCCGAGATCCGCGCGCGCGTCGCCGACGTGCTGGCGCGCGCCGGCGATCGCGGCCACATCTTCAACCTCGGCCATGGCGTGATGAAGGAGACCGATCCCGAGCACGTACGCGCGATGGTGATGGCGGTGCGCGAGCTGTCGGCGAAATAATGAAGGTCGCGGTCGTCGGCGGCGGGATCGGCGGGTTGACCGCGGCGCGCGCGCTGGTCGCGGCGGGCTTCGACGCGCACGTGCTCGAGGCGAGCGCGCGGCCGGGTGGCGTGGTCGGCACGTCGCGCGTCGCCGGGTTCGCGCGCGAGCACGCGGCGAGCTCGTTCCTCGGCAACGCGCGGCGTGGCGCGCTCGCGCTGTGCGAACAGCTCGGCGTCGCGGTCGATCGCGCATCGCCGCGCGCGAAGCGGCGCTGGATCTATCTCGACGGCAAGCTGCGCGCGCTGCCGAGCAATCCGGTCGCGCTCGCGCGCAGCGATCTGCTGACCTGGCGCGGCAAGCTCGCGCTGCTCCGCGAGCCGCTCGTGCCGCGCCGCGAGCCCGGCGAGGACGAGTCGATGTACGCGTTCGCGGCGCGCCGGCTCGGCCCCGAGGCCGCGCGCGCGATCGTCGCGCCGTTCGTGACCGGCGTGTTCGCGGCCGACGCACACGACATCAGCGTCGAGGCGGGCTTTCCGCGGTTCGCGGCGCTCGAGCGCGACGGTGGGCTCGTGCGCGGTGCGGCGGTGCAGCTGCGACGCGCGCTGCTCCGGCGCGCGCGCGGCGGCTCGAAGCGGCCGCGCGGGCTGTTCGCGCCGGCCGGCGGGCTCGGCACGCTCGTCGATGCACTCGCGGCCTCGCTCGGTCCGCGCGTGCACTGCCGCGCGCGCGTGCAGCGGATCGCGCCCGCCTCCGGCGGCGTGATCGTCGACGGTGAACGCTGGGACGCCTGCGTGCTCGCGGTGCCGGCCGCCACGGCTGCCGCGCTCGTCGTCGACGCGCTGCCCGAGCTGGCGGCGAAGCTCGACGAATTCGAGCGCGCGCCGGTGGCCGTCGTCTATCTCGGCGTTCCCGAAGCCATCGGCCGCGACGGCTTTGGCTTCCTGGTCGCGCAGGGCGAGGATCTGCGCGTGCTCGGCGTGGTGTTCGAGTCGACCGTGTGGCCGGAGCGCGCGCCGGCCGGCCAGGCGCTGCTGCGCTGCATCTTCGGCGGCGCGCGCGATCCCGACGCGGCCGCGCTCGGCGACGCCGAGCTGATCGCGCTCGCCCGCGCCGATGTCGCCAAGGCGCTCGGGACCGCCTTCGAGCCCACGCACGCGAGCGTCGTGCGGTGGGACGCGGGCATCGCGCAGTACCGGCTCGGCCACAAGCAGCGCGTCATCGCCGCCGTCACGGCCGCACGCTCGCATCGCCTCGCGCTCGCCGGCGCCGATTACCGCGGCGCCGCCCTCAACGACCTGTGCGCCGACGCCGACACCGTCGTGTCCGAGCTGCGCTCGTGGTGACGAGCAGAGCGAGAGTTACCGCCAAGGCGCCGAAGACGCCACGCGAGACGCCGGCAGAGATCAGGGTCCTGGTCGGGGCTGTGCTCGGCGGCTGCGGCGCCCTGGCGGTAATTCTGACCGCTGGTTGCTCGAGCGGGGCGCGCAAGCCCGAGACGCACGCGGAGCGGCCGGCGGTCGCACGCGATGCGGCGATGGCCGATGCGGCGAGCGGCACCGGCGACGTCCAGGTGCGCGTCGAGTGGCGCGACGTGCCGCTCGCGGCGCGCAGCTCGCCGGGGCGAACGGCGTGTGGCGCGGCGATCGCGCCGGCGGTCGCACCGACGACGACGTGGGGGATTCCCGACGCGTTCGCGAGCGTCGATGCGCCGGGCGTCGCGCCGCCGGCAGCGCGCGTCGTGTACGACGGCTGTGCGTTCGCGCCGCGCGTGATCGTCGCCCGCGGCTCGCTCGCGGTGACGACCACCGCCGATCATCCCGTCGCGATGACCATCACCTCGCGCGACATGCTCGGCGCCTCGAGCGCCGCGTCGCGCGCGATCCAGATCCCGATCGCCGGCCACGAGGTCGACGTGCCGATCGCCGACGGCGTCTACGAGGTTTCCGCGGGCCCTGCGTCGGCGTGGGTGGTCTCCGAGAAATCGTCCGCCGCGGTCACCGACGCGTCGGGGCAGGCCGTGCTGCGCGGTGTGCCGGCCGGCCACCATCGCGTCACCGCGTTCCTGCCGCCGCGCGCGGGCCAACCCGGGCGCACGAGAACCGCCGACGTCGACGTCGCGCCGGGCGCGCTCGCCGAGGTCACGGTAGACATCTCGAAATGATCTGGCGCGTGCCGGCCGAGCTCGAGGACGCGGTGTATGCCGCCGCGCGCGGCGTGGTCGGCGACGCGCCGCTCGCCGCCGGTGCGCTGCATCGCGCGATCGCCGATCGCTCGCGCCGCTACACGAGCGAGCGCGACCGGCTCGCGCGTCCCGACGATCCGACGGCCGATCTCGCGGCGCGCGCCGCGTTCTTCACGATCGCCGATGCGGTCAAGATCGCGATCCCGCTCGCCGAGCTGGCCGGTCGCGGCGCGCTGCCCGCGCGCGAGCGGCTGCGCGTGGTCGACGTCGGCGCCGGCTGCGGCGCCATGAGCCTCGGCCTGGTCGCGTCGCTGCCGCCGTGCGAGCTCGACTTGCTCGCGATCGATCGCGACACCGACGCGCTCCGCATCGCGACCGCCGCGCTACGCGATCTCGCCGCCCGCCGCGGCTTCGCGCTCGACGTGACGGCGCGCGTCGCCGACGTCGCCTCGACCGCGCTGCCACCCGCCGATCTCGTCGTGCTCGGCAGCGTGCTCAACGAGCTGCCGCCCGCCGCGCGCGTTCCGCTCGTCGAGCGCGCGCTCGCCGCGCTCGCCGATGACGGCGCGCTGATCGCGATCGAGCCGGCGCTGCGCGACACCTCGCGCGCGCTCCACGAGCTGCGCGATGCCATGCTGGCGCGCGGCGCCCACGTGTTCGCGCCGTGCACGCGCACCGCCGCGCCGTGCCCCGCGCTCGCCGATCCCGACGACTGGTGCCACGAGCACCGCACGCTCGAGCTGCCGCCGCGCGCCGCCGAGCTCGCCCGCGCGACGCACCTGCGCGACTCCGGCCTGAAGCTGTCGTACCTGGTGCTGCGCCGCACGCCGCTGCCGCTCGTGCCGCAACCCGGCGCGCTGCGCGTCGTCAGCGCGCCGCACGCCGGCAAGGGCAAGCTCGAGCTCGTCGGCTGCGGTGACACCGGCCGCGTCACGCTGCGCCTGCTGCGCCGCAACCGCTCGCCTGCGAACCGCGCGTTCGACGACGCCAGCCGCGGCGACGTGCTGGTCGTCGCCGGCGCCCCGACCGACCTCGCGGCCGAAACTCGCGTCGAGCTGGTCCACCCGGCCGAGCACGCCCCGGCAGGGTCGGGCGTCCGCTAGAGCGCCGGCCGGTTTACATCGCCGGCTGCGACCGTCGCGCTCCGGGCGCCTCGGGCCGTCCGGCCGGTTCTCACTCGGCACGTAGAACAACTACGCGCTCTCGCTCCGGGCGTGCGGCCCGATCCGCCTCGGATCGCTCGGTCTCGCTCGACGCTGCAAACCGGTCGGCGCTCTAGTCCTTCTTCGGGACGGCCTTCACTTCGCCGGTGTCGGCGGTCGCGAGCTCGGTCTTCGGCACGGCGTCGCCGTCCTTCTTGCCGTCGTCCTTCGCATCGTCGGCCATCGCCTTGTCGGCGTCCGCCTTCTTCTGGACGAGCTGCTCGCGGATCGTCGGAGGGATCGTCGGTTCGGTGCCGATGTCGGCCGCGTCGCCGGCTCCGGCGCCGACGACCGCGCGCATCGGCTGGGTCTGCTTGTAGTCGCGCGTACCCAGCGGCGAGCCGCCTTCGGCCGGCATCTGCGTCTGCGTCGGCTCGTCGGCGCCGAACGGGTTGCCGCCGATCGCGTCGACCGGGTGCGTGCTCTCCTCGCCGAAGTGGCCCGCCGGGTCGACGAGCTCGGTGACGTGCACCGCGACGCCAGTGATGTTGTCGTGGCCGCCGCGCGTCTTCGCGAGCTCGACCATCTCCTTGAGCGCGTCGCCCGGCTTGTCGGTGCTGAGCCGCTGCGCGATCTCCTCTTCCATCGGGAAGTAATCGTGCAGGCCGTCGCTGCACAGCAGCAGCTTGTCGCCGCGCCTGAGCGTCACGTGCGCCATCTCGACGCCGACGTCTGCCGACACGCCGATCGCGTTGACGAGGATCGTGCGCAGCGGCGACACCGCGGCCTCTTCGAGCGTGAGCTTGCCCTCGATCACGAGCACTTCGGCCACCGTGTGATCGGTCGTGATCTGCGACGACTTGCCGTCGCGCACGAGGTACGTGCGGCTGTCGCCGACGTGCGCGACGAACGCCTCGCCGCCGGCGACGAGCACGACATCGAGCGTGGTGCCCATGCCCGTCTTGTCGGATTCGGCCTGGCCGCGCTGGTACACGGCCTGGTGCGCTTGCAGCACCGCGTTCTGGAGCAGCTGCACGATCTGGCGGCGGCCGGCGTCGTTCGGCGCCTTCTTGAACGTGTCGATCTCCGGCTGCGCGCCTTCGAGCGTCTTCTGGACGGTCTCGACCGCCATCGCCGACGCGACCTCGCCCGCGGCGTGACCGCCCATGCCGTCGGCGACGATGAAGAAGCCCTGCACAGGCTCCATCACCGCGGAGTCTTCGTTGTGATCGCGCACGACGCCGACATCGGTGACGAGCCATGCCTCGAGGGTCACGCGCGGGGCTTCGTCTGGGGAAACGGACGTCATGTGAAGCCGGGCTTTGCGAATCTTCGCCCGGGGCACAGCGCCCCCGCAAGCGATGCCGCAGCTTACATCTTATTCGACCACGACGAGCGGTGCCGGCGCGGTTCCTGCTGCGGCCAGCGCGCGGCCCTGGGTCACGAGGCGCTCGGTCGCGACCGCGATCGCCGCCGCCTCGCGATCGACCGCGACGAAGCCGATCCCGAGCCGTTGCGCCACCGCGGCGGTCGTGCCCGAGCCGACGAACCAGTCCGCCACACGTGCACCGGGTCGCGCGACGGCCGCGAGCACGCGCTCGACGAGCCGTTCCGGCTTCTGCGACGGCCAGCCGGTGCGCTCGCGGTCCGAATGGTTGAGCGTCTCGACGTCGGTCCACCAGTCTTCGGGCACTTTGCCCGCCGCGACCGGGTAGCGATACACGCGGCCGGTCTTGCGATCGGTCTTCTCCTGCACGCCGCCGACGAGCCGCATGTGAGAGCCGCCTCGCCTCGGCACGCGCACGGCCTCGGGATAGAACGCCCAGTCCCGGCCGCGCGCGTACCACAGGATCGTGTCGTGCTTGCGGCCGAACCCGCGCCGGCTCTTGCCGCCGACCGAGTAGCACCACACGAGCTCGTTGACGAACAGCTCGCGGCCGAACACGCGATCGAGCGCGACCTTCACGTAGTGCACGGCGCGGTAGTCGAGGTGCACGAACAGCGAGCCGTGCGCCGCGAGCACGCGGCGTGACTGCTCGAGGTACGGCGAGAGCCACGCGACGAACGCATCCGGATCGTCGGCGCGATCGACGTAGGCGTGCGCGCCGCCGCGCCCGAGACGGCGCGTGCCGGTGCCGAACGGCGGATCGATGTAGATCGCGTCGAGCGCGCCGTCGGGGAGCTCGCCGGCGACGGCGAGCGCATCGGCGTGGACGAGCCGATCGGGCTCGCCGGAGCGGCCGAACTCGTAGCGCTTCGCCAAGGGCGCTAGTCTTACACGAAGCCGATGCGGTTCTGTCCCTGGTACTCGCTCGCCGATGCGCCCGCGCACGCGCCGGCCGGCGAGGGCGTGCTGCAGATCCGGATCGCGGAGGGACTCCTCGACTACCCGCGCGGCAAGAGCGCGATGGTCCACTACGCGCACGCCGGCGACGTGCGCGCCGCGGCGGCCGCGTTCGCAACGGGTCGCGACGCGCGCGCGCTGCTGTGCCGGCATCTCGAGATCGAGGGCGGCGAGCCTGTCGACCTCGCCGCGTTCCATGCGAAGGTGGTGGACGAGTTCGTGCGGCGGTTCGGTGCGCCGCCCGGGTTGTCACCATGAAGCTCGTCGAAGCCGAGTCGACCGGACCCGTCGAAGGCGACGAAGCGCTCGTCACGCCGCCGCGGCCGCCGCATCGCCGCGTGTCGGTGTCGCTGCTGTTCACGCTCGCCGTGCTGACCGGCACGGTCGTCGCGGTGTACGTGATGTTCCCGGCGCGGCACAACGTGCTCGTCACCGAAACCCTCGAGCGCCACCGCGAGCCGCCGGCGTGGGACCTCGCCGCGCCGAGCCAGGTCGAGCTGCGCGCGTGGGCGATCGGCGTGGTCGGCCGCGATGTCCCGCTTCCGGCGGCGACGTCGATCGTCGGCGCGCACAGGATCCAGCTGTTCAACCGCAACGCGGCGCTCGTGCGGCTGGTCGCCGGCGGCGCCGAGGTGACGTATCTCGTGCAGCACGTGCGCGGGATCGCGCCCGAGCACCTCGATCGCACCGACGGCGAGCTGCGCGCCGTGCAGTGGACGAAGGGCCCGTTCGCGTGCGTCGCGGTCGGCCCGGCGGCGACCAGCGCGACGTGGCTGCCGATCGTTACTCTGGCCGCACCGTAACGCACGCGACGCCGACGTCGCCGCCGGCACCGGTGACGCGCACGCACACGCGATTCGGGTCGCTGCCGGTCAGCTCGAAGGCGCCGGGCACGATCACGCGATTGCCGCACGCGAGCTGCGCGCCCGGCAGCGGGCGATCGACGCCGTGCGGGTCGCGCACCTCGACGTCGAGCTGCGCGTGCGCGTCGGGCGGGCAGGTGACGACGACCTTCCAGCGATCGCCGGCGCGGAACGTACGCGCCGATTCGGTGATCGCGCCGCCGCGCTCGCGCACGACGTCGACGATGACCTCGCCGATGCCTTTGACGCGCGCGATCGATTCGTCCTCGCGCGGCTTCGGGCGTACGACGAGGAATACGATCGCCGCCGCCGCGGCAAGCCCGAACGCCGGCGCAGCCCACGTCCACCACGCGCGCCGCTTGCGCTCGGGCACGGCGAGCGCGGGCAGTGCGACGACCTCGCCGCGGATCTCGTCGAAACACGCGCGGCACGCCGGGCAGCGCGCGACGTGCGCTTCGACGTCCGGATCGCGGGCGAGCGCGTGCTGCTCGAGCCGCAGCCAGCTGATCGGCGAGTCGACGCACGTCATGCCGACGCGGCCTCCTGGCGCAGCGCGATCACCTCGTCGCGGATGCGATCGAGCCGCTTGCCGATCGTCTTGCGCGATAGCCCGAGCTGCGCGGCGATCTCGTCCTGCGTCATGTCGTCGACGAAGCGCGCGACCAGCACCTCGAAGTGGCTCTCGTCGAGCCGGCCGGCCAGCGCGGCGAGCAGCGCGCTGCCCACGACCTCGTCCTCGAGCCGCACGCGGCCCAGAGGCGCCGCCGCCTCGCCGCTGGTCGCGAGCAGCCGCGCGCGCGTCGCGTGGTCGCGCAGCGCGTTGAGGCAGCGGTTCGTCACCGCTCGATAGAGGTAGGGAAGGTCCACGTCGGAGCTCCACTTCGGCAGGAGATCTACGAACAGCGCGTGCACGACATCGACCGCGTCGTCGCGGTTGCGGAGCAGACGCTGCGCCTTGCGCACGAGCGCCGGCCCGTACGCGCGATACGCAGCTTGTGGATCACTGACAGCTTCCACCCTGGATGCCGACCGGTGTGCACGGGCCTTGTTGCAGCGGGTCCTGCGTATCGGTGCCGCCGAACGGACAGTCGGCGGCGGTCGCGCACTCGCGGCCGTCGTCGCATTGCGAGCGCGGCGTGCCATTGCACGTGTCGCTCGCGCAGTCGGCGTTGCTCGCGCATGGTTCGCCGGTGACGCGCACGTGCGCGTCTGGCGAGCACACGAACGGCGAGACCGATGCGGTCCAGGCAGGCCCGCAGCTCTCGCCGCCGGTGCAGCTCACCGAGTTGCAGCTCGAGCACGCGTACAGCGTGCAGATGCCGGTCGCGCACTCCGCGTTGTTGTCGCACTCCTCGCCGAGCTGCTTGCCGGCGGGCGCGACGCACTCCTGCGGCACCGCGAACACCGGCGTGAGCGGCGCGCCGAGGCCGCACACGTCGCCGCCCGTACAGTCGGTATCGGCGCGGCAACCCGCGCACGTGCCGCCGCCGAAGAAGCCATTGCTATCGACGCAGTGGCCGCTCGCGCAGTCGCGATCGACCCCGCAGGTCGTCGCACCATCGGGCATCGGGCCCGCCTGGATCGAAGCGAGGCCGCCACAGTCGGTCGTGGTCTGAGCCTGGATCTGCGCGAGGACTGCCTTGCCCGAGCCGGTCTTCGCGATCTCGAAGCGGATGCCGTCGTAGCCGCCCTGGATCGGCAGCAGGAACGAGATCGGCTGCCACTTCGACGTCGCGATGCGCTCGGTGTGCTCGATCGTGCCGTCGCCGTCGAGGTCGATGTTCAGCAGGACCTCGGCCTGCTCGTCGACGTTCGCGATCAGATCGAACTCGATGCAGTAGCCGTAGGTGTCGCTCGACGCGACCGGCGTCAGCTGCTCGATCGCGACGTCGCCGCCGATCAGCTCGACGCCGGGGTCGCCTTCGCTCCACGTCGGCACCTTCTGGACGCCTCCGCGCTCGACCTTCCACGCGCACAGCGAGTCGCCGCACCACAGATCGAAGCCGGAGTCGCGAATGACCTGGCCGCAGTCGGTCGCGCCGAGCTGCGAGCCGGCCACGAGCACGAGCAGCGCGGTGGGAATGTATTTGGTCATGATCAGAATCCGTAGGTGAGCGCGAACGTGAGGCGGTGGCCGCCCGTCGCGTGGGTGTTGTCGATGAGATCCTTGATGACCGGCGCGTAGTCGTACGCGTAGCCGAGCGAGGCGCCGAGACCGGGCCACACCCAGCCGAGGACGTGCAGGCCAGCGGCCGCGCCGAACGCGGGACCGAAATAGGTATCGTCGTACGTCATGTTCTGCGCGTTGACGAGCTGCGTGCGGCCGACGCCGAGCCCGGCGTCGAGCTGCGCGAACACCGAGAAGTGCGCGCCGACACCGGCGCCGGCGAACGGCAGCTCGCCGCGTACGACCGCGGCGGCGGTGTAGGTCGACCAGTCGAACGTCTGCTCCGTCGAGCTGCCGCTGACGTTGCGCGTCCACTGCGGCATCTTCACCGAGCCGACGAGCGCGCCGACCCACAGCTCGTCGCTGACCTGGCGCAGCGCGAGGCCGTAGAGTCCGACGTCGATCGCGATCAGATCTTTCTGATAGCCGAAGTTCGCGAGGCTTTGCGTGTATGCGTCGTCGCGTTCGTCGCCGACGAGCACGCCGAGCTCGATGCGCGTCGGCCGGGTGAAGCGCGGGCCGAGCGGGCCCTTGGTCGCCTCGTTGCGGATCTGCTCGTCGCGGCAGTGGTCGAGATCGACCTCGCCGCCGCCCGAGACGTCACAGTGCGACAGCGTCGAGCCGTGGCGCACGATCACCTCGTAATCGCCGGGCGCGACGGCGACGCGCACCGCGGCGCCGCGTGCCTTGTAGGTCTCGGCGACGACCGTGTGCGCGCGCTTGTCCTCGACGAGCGCCTGGCCTTCGAGCCGCGCGGGCAGCACGATCGCGCTCGTCGCCGCGCGCGGATACGACAGCGGCACCTCGCCGTGGCCCTTGAGGTCGGCTTCGAACGTGACGTGCTGGCCGCCGACTGCAGTCGCGGCGGTCTCGAGCAGCGTCTGGTGATATGCGTAGCGATACGCTTCGTCGAGCGAGACCTGGCCGTCGCCGTTGGCGTCGCCCGCGCCGCGCAGCCCGACCAGCAAGTTGTGCGTGAAGTACGAGCCGTGCAGCTCCTCGCTCTCCTGCGAGAGCTCGGTGCCGGTCGACGACGCGAGCACGGCGACGCCGCTCGCATCGAGGTGCTGGCGCGAGCTGATCGAGAAGTCGGCGACCTCGTGCGCGCCCTTGACGCGCGAGAACGCGCCGCTCTGGCAGGCATCGAGCACGACGACCGTGAGCGTCGCCGGCACGTCGAACAGGCGCGTGCGCAGCTCGTCGAGCGGCAGCTCGCCGTTGCCGAGATCGATCGCCGTCGCGCGCGCGTGGCCGCTGTAATAGAAGAACACGCGGCTTTGCTTGCCGGCCGCGCTGTCGGCGCGCACGCGCTCGCCGAGCTTGCCGAGCGCGTCGCGCAGCTGATCCGGCGTGGGGTGCAGCACGAGCGCGACGCGATCGGGCGTGTAGCCGCCGAGCTCGACGAGCAGCGCGCTCATCTTGCGCGCGTCTTCCTCGGCATACTTCAGCTCCAGCTGGCCGGGGCCGCCCGCATTCGAGCCGACGACGATCGCGTAGCCATCGATGTCGGGCGCCGGCGCGGGCGCGGGCTGATCGGCGTGCGCCGCGATCGGGATCGCGCACGCCAGCAGTGGCAAAAATCGTTTCATGACTGCCTCTGCGAGTAAGACACGCGGCCCGACCAGGTTGGGAACCTATTCTTCGTCCCCATCCAGGTGCACGGCCCGGCGGATCGCGGCTTTGCCGAACTTCGCCGCGACCTTGTCGATCGTATCGCCGAGCCGCTCGCCTTTGGCCCGCGAGGTCTCGTCGAAGCCGAGCTGGCGCGGGGCGTCCCGACGCTCGAGCTGGGTCGCCGAAATCCCGCACAATCGCGCGCGCATCCCGCGCCGCGACTCGACCGAGACCTTGTCGAGCAGCTCGATCGCGGTGTGCGCGAGCACGCCGCCGTCGCTCGTCGCGGACTCGAGGGTCGTACGCCGCGTGATCTGGCGAAAGTCGTCGTACTTGAGGATCAGCACGACGGCGCGCGCACGCAGCCCGCTCGCGCGCAGCCGCGACGCGACGCGATCCGCTTGATCGAGCAGGATGACCGCGAGCTCGCCCTTGTCGTCGAGGTCGTGCTCGAACGTCTCCTGGTGGCCGATCGACACCGACTCCGCGTCGGGCGACACCGGCCGCGGATCCTCGCCGCGCGCGAGCGCCGCCAGGTGTTCGCCGGTCACCGCGCCGAGCCGCGCGACCAGCGCGCCTTCGGGATAGCGGGCGACGTCGGCGATCGAGAACAGGCCCATCGAGCGCAGCACGTCCGCGGTCTTGTCGCCGACGCCCCACAGGCGCGTGATCGGCAGCCCGTGCAAGAACGTCACGAGCTCGGCCTCGGGCACGACGCGCAGCCCGTCGGGCTTGTCGATGTCGGAGGCGATCTTCGCGGCAAACTTGATCGGCGCGACGCCGACCGACGCGACCAGCTGCAATTCGGCGGAAACCCGCTGCTTGATCGCGCGGCCGATCGTGGCGCCGTCGCCGAGCAGCCGCTCGGTACCCGTGACGTCGAGGAACGCCTCGTCGAGCGACAGGCCTTCGACCGCCGGGGAGAAATCGCCGAGGATCGCGAAGAACGCGCGCGACGCGTCGACGTAGCGGTCCATGCGGTGAGCCACGACGATCGCTTTCGGGCACCGCCGCACCGCCTCGGCCATCGGCATCGCGCTCTTGATCCCGAACACGCGCGCTTCGTACGAGCACGACGCGACCACGCCGCGCTTCGTCGAGCCACCGACCAGCACCGGCTTGCCGCGCAGCTTCGGATCATCCCGCTGCTCGACCGACGCGTAAAACGCGTCGAGGTCGACGTGCAGGATCGTTGGTTTCAGTTGAAGCTCAGCTTCGTTTCGACTGCGAAGATCGCGATCACGATCCCCGCCAACAGTAGCGACCATACCCACATCGGCACCGGCTTCAGGTCGCCGCGCGCGTAGCGCTTGATGCGTGCGCGCAAAATGCCGTGCACGGAGAGGACCCCGAGCAACACCGCGGCAGCCTTGACGTGGAGCCAACGTCCTTCGACGGGATCGACCCAAAAATTGCGACCTTGCGCCAGCGACAGGATGAGTCCACACGTGATCGCCAGCGTCGCCGAGATGTCGGTGGACATCGCGATCGACCGCTCCATGAGTGTCAGCTTCTCGTGCGTCTCTTTGGGCGCGTGATCGTGGAAGCGCAGCATCCAGAAGATCGTGGAAAGCCCGCTTACCCACAGCACGACGGCGATCACGTGTCCTGCTCTGAGAAGCACCAGTGCGTTCGGGCCCATACCGGTTTGTATCACCCCGCGCGCGCTGATGTATGATCCGGGTGCCTGTCGCGCGTCCTCAAGATCTTCTTCCACGACGCTTGCTTCGACGGCACGACCTCGGCGGCGTTGTTCGCGGCGTTCTATCGCGATGCGATCGATCGCGGCGTCGACGCGCGGCCGATCGGCATGAGCCACCGCGACGGCAACCCGTTCGAAGGCGTGCCGCTCGATGCCGACGATCACGCGTGCGTGGATTTCCGATTCTGCGCCGATCCGAAAATGACGTGGTGGTTCGATCACCACCCGACCGCATTTCAGCCGCCCGCGCTGCGCGACGTATTCGAGCACGCGCACCAGCCGACGTGGTTCTTCGATCCGACCGCGCCATCGTGCGCGGGCCTCATCCGCCGCATGCTCGAAGCGAACTGGCAGTGGAAACCGCCGCCGCATCTCGCCGACGCGGTGACGTGGGCCGACAAGATCGACGCCGCGCGGTTCGCGA
This sequence comes from Kofleriaceae bacterium, assembly GCA_036490935.1. Taxonomy (GTDB): domain Bacteria; phylum Myxococcota_A; class Polyangia; order Haliangiales; family Haliangiaceae; genus JABFXX01. The sequence continues at coordinate 21,216 of DASXCY010000138.1, forward strand.
CTGCCGAGGATGCGGTCGCGCTCGCGAATCCGGCGCAGCGGCTCGCCGCGTGGCTCGCGCACGGCCGGTCGCGGCTCGACACCGCGCGTTACGTCGGCTGGCTCGCCGAGAGCTCGCTCGCCGAGGTCGCGGAGCGGCCCGAGATCGCGCCGCAGCTCGCGGCGGTCGAGGCCGAGCGCGGCCGCGAGCTGGACGCGCTGCGCTCGCTCGCGCGCTGGCACGACGATGTCGTCGTGTTCGATCGGTTCGCCGACGTCGGCGCGCGCAGCCCGGGCTTCCTCGGATATCTGTTGTTCCCGGCGTGCCTGTACGTGGTCGCCGGCACGCGCACGCCCGACAGCATCAAGATCACGGTCGGCGTGAACCCGTGGACGAAGCAACCGCACCGCCACGACATCGGCGACCTGTGCGCGAGGTACGGTGGCGGCGGTCACGCGGTGGTCGGCGGCGTCACGCTGCGCGGCGACGAGCTGCCGCGCGCCGAGGCGACGCTCGCCGGGCTCGTGCGCGATCTGCTCACCAAATAAGCGGCGGGTGGCCCTGCCAGAACACCCAGCGCGCGGTCTCGCGGACCGGCGCATCGGTGAGCAGCATCGGATCGGGCTCGGGCGCCTCGAGCTCGAGTGCGACGACGTAGCCGGCGTAGGTGCCGGCCACCATGCGCTTGCCGTCGGGCGAGATGTCGAGCGCGGTGATCGTCGAGCCGAGGAACAGGTACCAGAGCTGGTTGCCCTCGAAGTCGACGCCCCACAGATAGCCGCCACCGCCCGCGAGCACGTAGCCGTTCGGCAGCGACCCCACCGCGTACACCCACGTGCGCTTCTCGATCACGCGTGCCTGGGTCTTGCGCTCGGCGAGCACCGCGTCGAGCGAGACCGCGAGCGTGCCGCTGCCGTACAGCGCGTGGCACGAGCTGAACACGACCTCCGGCCGATCGGCGTGGAACGCCGCGAAGCACGGATACGACGACACCGTGCCGTACTCGCGGCGCTGCCCGGTCTGGCGATCGAGCAGCACGTGCGCGGTATCCTTCGTGCCGTACGCGAGGAACCGGCCGTTCGGCGACATCGCCGCGTGCGGGTAATCGACCGAGTCCTCGCCGGCGAGCGGATCGGGCAGCAGCTGGCGGCGCTCGCGCTCGGTCAGCCACAGGATCCCGGCTTCGGTCGCGGCGAGCACGGCGGTCCCGTCGGGCGTGACGTGGGCGGACTGCACGCTCGGCAGCACGTGCGGCAACAGGCGCACGCGCGGCCCGGTCCAGCCGTCGTGGATCGCGAGGCCGTCGTCGCACGCCTTCGCGATCCAGCGCCGATCGGGCGAGGTCGCGACCATCGGCACGTCGGTCACGGGCACGATGCGATCGCGCTCGAGCTCGTAGACATCGGAGCCGACGCGCGCGATCACGCGATCGCCGAGCAGCTTGACGTCGTCGATCGACTGGCCGAGCGCGTCGTAATCGAACGGCTCGTACGCGGGCGGAAACAGCGCGCGCGCGCGCCGGTACTGGCCGGCGGCGTTGAGCTCGACGAGCTGCGCGCGCACGTAATCGGCCATGTCCTGGCGCGTCTCCTCGGGTTCGTGGCCGGCCTTGTTCGGGCCGACCTCGTAGCAGCGCCGTACGTAACCGTTCAGGCCGGTGAGGAACGCGCGGCCTTCGGTGGTCCAGCGTTCCGATGCGGCTTCGATCGAGTCGAACGCGGCCTTCGCGGCGAGCGAGCCGTCTTCGTCGCCTTCGTCGGCGTCGTCGTCATCGTCATCGTCGTCATCGTCGTCGTCGTCGTCGTCGTCGTCGTCGTCGTCGTCGTCGCCGTCGTCGTCCTCGTCGCCGTCCTCGGCCTGCGCGAGCTCGTCGTCGGCTTGCATCGTTTCGGTCGGCGAGATCGCCAGCTCCCAGATCTGGCCGTCGTCGCCGCCGACCAGCAGTGCGCCGTCGCCGCGCGCGGTGAGCGTCCACAGGTGGCCGGCGAGCTCGTTGGGCACCCGCGCGAACGTCGCGCCGTCGTCGTCGGAGAACAGCAAGACGGCGTCGTTGCCGACGACGAACACGCCGCGCGGCGTCGCGAGGATCGCTTCGAGATCGACCTTGGCCGGCACGCGCACGGTCTCCCAGCTGTCGCCGGCGTCGGTCGAGCGATACAGCTGCGCGCGATCGCCGCACACGAGCCACGTGCCGCGCGCGGTCACCGCCATGCCGCACAGCGGATGCTCGGCCGCGAACGTGACGGCGCGCGGCTCGCCGCCGGCCTCGACCACGAAGCCGCGCACGCGTGCGTCCTCGTCGTCGTCGCCGCCGTCGATGCGCCGCGTCGTCGTCGCGACGCGCGTGTATTCCGTGCCGTCCGCCGAGCGATATACGCGGCCGGCGTCGCCGACGACCCACAGCGCGCCGTCGCGCGTGCGCTGGATCCGCTGCAGGCATTCCTGCGTGTCGACGTGCACGCGTGTCCACGTCAGGCCCGCGTCGACCGACACGCCGATCGTGCCGTACTCGCCGACCACGTGCAGCGCGCCGTCGCCGAGCGCGAGCGAGCGCAGGCCGGAGGTCACCGGCGTCGACTTGCGCGCGAACGTCGCGCCGCCGTCGTGCGACACGATCAGCAGCGGCCGGCCCGCGCCGCCACACGCGACCACGCGATCGCCGTCGAGCGCGATGCAGCCGATGTAGCCAAGCTCGTCGCTCTCCGGCAGTACCGGGCGCGACGTGAGCTTCGGGATGGTCTTCACGCGTCCTCCTTGGCCCGCGAGATGTCCTCGATCTCGAGCCCGTGCTGCGCGAGCGCCGCCGCGATCGCGGGATCGCTCTTGTGCTTGACCAGCCAGCTCTTCGCGGTGCTCTTGCGCCAGTGCTCGTCGTGGACGTACACGTGTGCGACGCCGGCCGCGAGCCCGACCGGCAGCTCGTCGGGATAGCGCAGCAGCGGCTCGGCGGCATCGCGGTTGGCGTGGCAGAGCAGCTCGTTCAGGCAATCGTCGGCGCCGCCGATCGCGAGCAGCGCGCGCACGGTCCAGCGCAGCTCGTAGTGGATCGGGCCCTCGTCGGAGTACGCCGGATCGGCGGCGACGCGCCGTGCGGCTCGCACGAGCGGCTCGCGCGACGACGCGTCGGGGTGATCGCCGAGCCACAGCGCGAGGTTGCTGCGATACAGGCCGCGTACGTCGTCGAGGCCGGCGTGCAGCGCGTCGCGGCCGCGCGCGGCGAGCTCGGCGACGTGCATCGGGTCGTACAGCGTGAACGGCGGGATCGGCAGGCCCTTCGCGCGCAGCGCGCGCACGGCGGCGCGTTGCACGGTCAGCTCGTGATCGAGCACGTACGGCAGCGCGAGCTCGCCGGAGACATCGGGCCGCCGCGCCACGAAGCCGAGCGCGAACACGCGCTGCTTGGCCGTGTCGCCGCTCGAGTAGCGCTGCTCGTCGAGCAGGGACTTCACCGACGCCGCCACCGCGACCGCCTGGCCGAGGTCGTGCAACGCGATCGTCCGCGCGAGCGCGACTGCGTGCTCGAGATCGCGCTGCTTGGTGCGCAGCGATTCGAGCAGCGCGACGAGCTCGGCCTTGCGCGCGTCGGGCTCGCGCTTGCCGAGCTCGCCGATCGCGAGCAGCTGGCCGGCGGTGATGCGATGTGCGTGGTCGCGCGCGACCTGGCCGCGTACGCCGGCGACGATCGCGTCGAGGCCGCGCCCGGAGGCCGCGAGCGCGAGCGCGCACGGGCCGCGCTCGTCGTCGACCAGGTGAGTCTCGGCCTGCACCACCGCGACCAGTGCCTCGACCAGGCTGTCGGGCACGCCGAGCTTGCCGACCGCGCGGCACATCGGCTCGAGTGCCTCGCGCAACGTCATCAACGTCATCGCGTGACCGAAGCCCTGTTTTGGCGCCCAGAACGCGTCGAGCGCGTCCTCGAGCGGCTTCGCGAGCAGCGCGGCATCGCCGGCGGTGCCGGCGCGCTCGAGCACGGCGCCCGCGAGCCGCCACAGGTTCGGATCGTGCGTGGCCTCGAGCCAGCGCCGCGCGGCCGGCGCGAGCTCGGCGAGGTCGGCGCGATCGCCGTCGAGCCAGGGCTCGATCATCGGCGCGCCGATCCACGGATGCGCGTCGGCCAGATGGACGAGAAACGGCAGCACGCGCGAATCCGCGCGCAACGCGAGCCCGAGCGCGGCGCAGTCGCGCTCGTCGTCGATGCGCAAGCTCTCCCGCGAAAACCCCTCACCCGCCGCCCAGTCGATCACCGCGACCGCCGCTTCCAGCCCGTCCGGCACCGGCGGTCGCTCGCGCTTCGCTTCGTCGTGCGCGTCCTCGCTCTCGTCCTCGTCGTCGTCCTCGTCCTCGCTGGCCGCTTCGTCCTGCTTGCCGTTGTCCAGCGGCTTCATCGCGCGGAACCGCTCCAGCACCTCTCCAAAATCTTCGATCTCGCCGAGCTTGCCGCGCCCTCCCGCGAGCTCGCGCACGAGCGCCGCGATGTCGCGCACGATCCCGCTCGCCGAATCCGCACAGATCTCGAGCAGCTTGCCGAGCCGCGCGTCCTCGAACGCGAGCGAGCGGAACAGCCAGTACAGCCCGACGAACGGCTCGCGCGTCGCGCTCTTGCAGATGTTCGCGAACCGCTCGTCCGACAGCCCGCCGTCGACTTTCGGATCGAACGCCTCGGCGGCGCCCTCGGCGTGGCCGCGCAGCAGGCGGAGCAGCCAGCGCGTGCGATACAAGAAGTACGGCGGCAACTGCTGGCCGCGCGCGAAGTGAAAGCCCTTGCGGTGATCCCCTTGCTCGTCGCCGTCGACGTCGTCGTCGCCGTGATCGGGCAGCACGTCGGCCTCGCATGCGCGCAGCGGCGCATGGAGATCGACGCGGCCGCGCAGCTTCTCGTAGGCCGGGCGCAGCGCGAGTCGCGAGATCGTGCCGCGGCTCGCCGCGGTCGTCAGCGCGATCGCGTACGCGAAGTCGTCGATCGAGCGCGCGTCGGGCGCCATCAGCTCGTCGCTCGCGATCGCCAGCGCGTACACCGCGTCGGTCGGGCGACCGTTGCTGGCCTCGCACAGCGCGAGCGCGTAGCGATCGCGGCCGTCGGCGGTCTCCGCGATCGGATACAGGCCGCCCGCGAGCAGCCGCAGCGCGGTCGCGCGGCCCGGCCCGCGCTGGTGCTCGGCGATCAGCGCCTCGGCGAGGTTGCCGTCGCCCGCGAGATCCTCGTCGGCGATCGCGCGCACGCCGAGCAGCTCTGCGCTGGTCTCCATCGCCTCGGTCCACGCGCGCAACGCCGGCGGCATCGCGCGGCCATATAGATCCTGAAATCGCGCGGGCGTCATCGCGCGGCGCACCGGCGTCGCGATCGGCAGCAGCAGCTCGTCGTGCGGCGCCGGCTCGGTGCGCGGCATGGTCGCGAGCACGCGCGCGAACGCGCCGCTCTCGAGGAAGCCATCGGGCTCGGCCTGCGCGAACGCGTCGTCGAGCGTGCCGGCGAGCTCGTCCGGCGCGGCACCGACCTCGCGCCCGCGCTCGTCGAGCAACACGCGGCCGCGCTCCTTGCCGCCGTCGTCGTGCTGGATCACGACGCGATGCACGCGCGGATCGGTGCTCGGAAACAAGTCGCCGGCGGCGCCGCTCGCGCGGACGTAGACATGCTCGCCACTCGGCTGGCCGGCGGCGTACGCCGCCTCGCGCGCGATCGAGCCGTCGGGATGAAACCGCTTGTAGGTGCCTTGGAGCCGGCCTTTAGAGTCGAAGCGCGCCTCGAACAGGGGCGAGCCATCGCTGCGAAACGTGCGCCAGGCGCCGAACGGCTGGCCGTCGCGAACTTCGCCGAGCTGCCACCATCCGTCGTGTGCCGAGTAGACCGCGTCGTGCGGGACGGTTTCGGGCCGGTTTTGCATCGGTTTCCCCTACGCGCGATCGTACTGCAACGCGAACGCGCGCGGGGGAACCGGCACTCCCAGGCGTCAGCGAAGCATGACGACGGGCCGGTGGTGATACGGCCGCCACCGCCCACGCGACTCGACGTAGCAGCCGCCGAGCATGCCGGCGATGACGGTGACGAGCGTGGCACCTGCGATCAGCTTGACGATCTTGGTCATGGTCGTGCTCCTGTTACGACCACGAGCAAGAGCAAGCGCCGGACCACGCGCGAAGCGACGGCGCGACGCGAGCTTGGCGGCGCTCGCAGTGACCGCGCGTTCACGCGTGGCGCGCGCGCGTCAGCGCCGGTGCTTCTGCTTGCGCTTCTGCTTCTTGGTTTTAACTTCCTGCGCCGGCGCGCTTTTCGTCTCCAGGAGCTGCAGCCGGTCGCGCAGGCTCGACGCGAGCGTGCGGAGCTCGCCGACCTCGTCGCGCAGGCGCCGCACGTCCTCCGCGAGCGGCGCGCCTTCCTCGAGATCGCGCACGACTTCGCGGCCGCGGCGCCGCAGCCGGCCGTCGAGCTCGCGCTCGATCATGCGATGCAGCGCGGTGATCGCCGCCGGATCGCCGATCACCGCGAGCGCCTCGACCGCCGCGGCTTGCACGCGAAAATCCTTGTCGGCGAGCAGCAGCTCGACGCGCTCGCGCACGTCGCGGGCCTCGCGGTCGCGCCGGCCTCGCATCAGCTGCGCGAGCGCACCGGCCGCGGCGCGCCGGCCTTGCGTCGGTCGTCCCCACTTCGTGCCGTCGACGAGCAAGCCGATCGCGCCGTCGTCGCGCGCCTCGGCCAGGCCGCGGTACGCGTGCTGGCGGATCACGTCGGTGAACGACTCGCGCGTCGCGGCCGCGCGCAGCAGCTCGCCGGCGCGCGGCGTGCGCGTCTTGCCGAGCGCGAGGCACGCCTCGGCCTCGACGAAGTAGCTCGCGTCGCCCTTCTGCACGACGCGGCCGAGCGCGGCGCCCGCCGTCTGGTCGTGCACGAATTCGCCGAGTGCGCGGGCGATCGCGCGGCGCGCCCGCGGATGGACCTCGGCGTCGAGCCGCTTCGCCAGCACGTCGCGCGCGGATGGCGTGCGGATCTGGCCGAGCGCCGCCGCGGCGCCGCCGCGCACCGCCCAGAACGGATCCTTCTCGAGCGCACGGGCGAGCGCCTGCTCGGCCGCCGGCCCGCCGCGCGTCGCGAGCGCGTCGGCCGCCGCCGCGCGATCGATCGCGAGCGTTGCGTGTGCGAGCTCCTCGGCCCACATCGGCTCGGGCTTGACGAACTCGCGCTTCGCGAGCAGCACGCGGCCGGGATCGAAGATCGCCTGCGACGGCTCGCCTTCGATCGGCACGTGAAACGTCTGGCGCGTCTCGGTGATCTCGATCGGCACGTCGTGCTCGCGATCGCCGACGCGAAACCGCAGCTTCGTCGGCAGCCGGAACACCGGCGTCTTCGCGTCGACCTTCTGTTTCTGCTCGACGGTGACCGTCGCGAGCCGCGCGTCGGGATCCCACGCGATGTGGACGTCGAGCTCGGGGTGGCCGGCGCCGTCGATCACCCACTGGCTGAAGAACCAGTCGACGACCTTGCCGGTCGCGTCCTCGACCGCGCGCGCGAGGTCGCGCGACTCGACCACGCCGTGCGCGTGCTTCTTCAAGTAATGCGCGAGCGTGCGCCAGAACGCGTCGTCGCCGAGCAGCGCGCGCAGCATGTGCAGCACGCGCCCGCCCTTTTCATACAGGTGATGATCGAAGACGTCGATCGGCTCGTCGAACAGCTTGGTCGCGATCGTGCGGCGATACCGCGCCGAGTCCTCGCCGAAATACATCTCGGCCCACTCCTCGAGCTCGAGGTCAGCGGCGTCGCGGCCCTCGTGGTGCTCGCGCCAGATGTACTCGGCGTAGGTCGCGAAGCCTTCGTTGAGCCAGCCTTCGCCCCAGTCGCGGCACGTGACGTAATCGCCGAACCACTGGTGCGCGAGCTCGTGGCTGACCAGCGAGTCGACGTCGTAATCGATCGCCGCGCGCTCGTCGAGCAGCACGGTATCGGTCAGCGTCGTCGCGCTCGTGTTTTCCATGCCGCCGAAGATGAAGTCGGCGACGAACACCTGCGCGTAGCGCGGATATGGATAGGGCAGGCCGAACCGCTGCGAGAACAGCTCGAGCATCTGCGGCGTGCGCTCGAGCGTGCGCTCGCACTCGCGCTCGCGGCCGCGCTCGACGTAGTACACGACCGGCGTGTCGCGCCAGCGCGTCTCGATCGCCGCGAATTCGCCGACCGCGAGCGTGATCAAGTAACAGCTGTGCGGGACGTCGAGCTTCCAGTGCAGCGTGCGCTTGGCGCCCTTCGTCTTGTCGGAGACCAGCGCGCCGTTCGACACCGCGAACATCTGCGCCGGCACGGTGACCTCGAGCTCGCTCGTCGCCTTCTCGTGCGGCGAGTCGAAGCACGGAAACCAGAACCGGCTGTCCTCGTCCTGGCCTTGCGTCCATGCCTGGCGCGGTTTGTCGGGATAGCCGTCGTCGGGCGCGATGAAGTAGAGGCCGCGGCGCGGCGCCCCGCGATACGCGATCGACAGCGCGAGCGGAGCGCCGGCGGCGAGCGCGTCGGCGAGCTCGACGCGCAGCGTGCGGCCGTCGTGGCGAAACCGCGCGGCCTGGCCGTTCGCGGTGACCCGCTCGATCGTCAGCTCGACCGCGTCGAGCTCGACGGCGCGGGTGCCGGCGGCGATCGTCGTGCCGCGCAAGATCGCGGTGCCGGCGATCGTGCGCTTGATCGGGTCGACGTCGAGTGCGAGGGCGATGTGCTGGATATCGACGACGCGGTCGCGTGCGTAGCGGGGCCGCGTGCCGGGAAACGCGAAGTCACGAGACATCGCGCGCGACTCTACTACTACGAGCCCGAGCCGAGCGACATGTTCACACCGCAGTCGAGCCACGCGCGCTGCAACTCCAGCTGCGTGAGCGTGGCGTCGCACGTGTTGACGATCTCGACGGTCTGCGACTGCTGGAACACGTTCTCGATCTCGCAGTTGCAGATCAATAGCCCGGTCGTGATCCCGCACGACAGCACGTAGCTCTGCTCGTCGCTGCACACGCCGAAGTCGATCGTGCACGAGTCCACGTTCGAACCGATGTTCGCGCCGTCGCACGTGACGTTGGTGGTGCCGTTGGAGCCGGAATCGTCGCTGCTGCACGCGGCGACCAGCACGACGGCGGCAAGCACGAGGGCGGCAAGCACGCGCTTCATCGCAGCGACCCCAGCGCGTTGCCGAGCCGCGCCACGCCTTCCTGGATGTTCTTCATCGATGTCGCGTACGAGAGTCGCACGAAACCCGGCGCCCCGAACCCCGAGCCGGGCACGACGGCGACCTTGCCGACCTCGACGAGCCAGTCGCACAGCTGGACATCGTCATCGAGGATCGAGCCCTCGGGCGTCTTCTTGCCGACGTGCGTCGAGACGTCCGGGAACGCGTAGAACGCGCCCTTGGGCTCGCGGCACGTCACGCCGGGGATCGCGCGCAACAGCTTCACCATCTCGAGCCGGCGCTCGTCGAACGCCTTGCGCATGGTCGCGACGCAATCCTGCGGTCCGGTGAGCGCGGCGAGCGTCGCGATCTGCGAGATGTGCGTCGCATTGGACGTCGACTGGCCCTGGATCTTCGTCATCGCCTTGATGAGCGGCACGGGCCCGGCCGTGTAGCCGATGCGCCAGCCGGTCATCGCGTACGTCTTGCTCACGCCGTCGACGAGCACGCAGCGCTTCGCGATCTCCGGGCCGACCGCGGCGATCGAGTGGTAGCTCGCGTCGCTGTACACGAGCTGGCGATAGATGTCGTCGGAGATGACGAGCAGGTTCTTCTGCACGCAGACGTCGGCGAGCGCCTCGATCTGCGCCCGCGAGTACACCGCGCCGGTCGGATTCGACGGGTTGTTGAGCACGATGGCGCGCGTGCGCGGCGAGCACGCCTCGGCGACCTCGTGCGCGGTGACCGCGAAGTCGTCCTCGGCGGTCGTCTCGATCACGATCGGCCGGCCGCCCGCGAGCATCACCATGTCGGGGTAGCTGACCCAGTACGGCGCCGGGATGATGACCTCGTCGCCCGGATCGAGCAGCGCCATGAACAAGTTGTAGAGGCTGTGCTTCGCGCCGGTCGAGACGAGGATCTGCTCGGGCTCGAGCTTCATCGCGTGCACCGCCGACATCTCGGCGGCGATCGCCTTGCGCAGCGGCAGGATGCCGGCGACGTCGGTGTACTTGCCGACGCCCTTGTCGAGCGCCGCGCGCGCCGCGTCCTTGATGTGATCGGGCGTGTCGAAGTCGGGCTCGCCCGCGCCGAAGCTGATGACGTCGATGCCGTCGGCCCTGAGCTTCGCGGCCTTCGCGGTGACGGCGAGCGTGATCGACGGCTTGATCGGATCGAGGCGCGACGCGAGCTTCAGCGGATGCGACATCTGGTCATTTCCTCCCGTACTTGTTCGCGAGCGCGGTGACGACCTGCGCCGGCACGAGGCCGGTGACGTCGCCGCCGAGGCTCGCGACCTCCTTGACCAGGGAGCTCGACACGTAGTGGTTGCGCTCGTCGGTCATGAAGAACACGGTGTCGACGCCGGGTGCGAGCCGGCGGTTCATGTGCGCGAACTGGAACTCGTACTCGAAGTCGGCGAGCGCGCGCAGCCCGCGCACGATCACGGTCGCGCCGCGGCTCTTGCAGAACTCGACGAGCAAGCCGTCGAACTTCTCGAGCTCGAGGCGATCGCCGGCCCGTGCCATCGCGTCGCGGATGAACTGGATGCGCTCGTCGGCCGAAAATAGCGGCGCCTTGCGCGGGTTGGTCGCGACGGTGACGATCACGTGATCGAACAGCTTCAGCGCGCGCGACAGGATATCGAGGTGACCGTTCGTGATCGGGTCGAAGGTGCCGGGATAGACGGCGGTCGCGGTGGTCATGACGGTGCGCCGTAGAACGAGAGCCAGGTATCTCCGTAGCGGCGCTGGTCCGTTCGTAGCAGAGATCCGATCGCCTCGGGAGGCGCGTGACGGCGATCGTGCTCGATGACGATCACGGCGTCCGCAGCCACGTGCGGCGCGGCCGCAAGCGCTGCGCGAACCGCGAGATCGGTGGCGTACGGTGGATCGACGAGCACGAGATTCCAGGCCAAGCCCGCCGATGTTCGGGCCAAGCACGCTGATGTTCGGGCCAAGCACGCTGATGCTGATGTTCGGGCCGCCGCCGGCGCACGCCCGGCGGCCGCGACGGCATCGCCGGCGACCACGGTCGCGCGATCGGCCACCCCGAGCGCCGCGATGTTGCTGCGCAGCGCGGCGATCGCCGCCTTCCCCGAGTCGACGAACGTCACGTGCGCCGCCCCACGCGACAGCGCCTCGAGCCCGAGCGCGCCCGATCCCGCGAACAAGTCCAGCACGCGCGCGCCGGCCACCTCCGGCAAGATCGCGAACATGGCCTCGCGCACCTTCTCCGAAGTCGGCCGGGTCGCCGCGCCAGGCGGCGCTTTCAGGACTCTGCCGCCGAGGCTGCCAGCTACGATGCGCATGGGGACTTCGGGCTTCGGGCTTCGGGCTTCGGGCTTCGGGCTTCGGGCTTCGGCTTCGGCTTCGGGCTTCGGGCTTCGGGCTTCGGACTTCGGGCTTCGGGCTTCGGGCTTCGGGCTTCGGCTTCGGCTTCGGGCTTCGGGCTTCGGGCTTCGGGCTTCGGATTCCGGATCGGCCCGAAGTCCGAGGTCCGAAGTCCGAAGTCCTCATTCTTTGTCCTGCGGCCCGACCGCGGGTACCATAGCTCCGCATGTCCTCGGCTGGGAATCTGGCGGCGTGGCTGTTCGATGGCCCGCTCGCGGCCGGAGCCGGACCGCGGCCGGCGTTGCGCGAAGGCGATCGCGCATGGACGTATGACGAGCTCGCGTCGACCGTCGCGAAGACGTCGGCCGCGCTGCGCGGCTTGAAGCTGCAGCGCGGCGAGCGCGTGCTGATCCTGATGCGCGACACGCTCGAGGCCGCCGCCGCGATCATGGGCACGATCCACGCCGGCGCGATCGCGGTGCCGGTCTCCGAGCTCGCCACCTCCGACGATGTCCAGGAGTACGTGCTGCACTGCGGCGCGGTGATGGCCGTCGTCGATCCGGCGCACGAGGCGACGGTCGATGCGGTGCGCAACGAGACGCCCGATCTGCGCGAGCTGATCTGCGTCGGCGCGAAGCTCGCCGGCTCGCATGATTTCACGACGCTCGTCGAGGCCGCGCAGCCGCTGCCGCCGGCGCCGAGCGGCGCGAACGACGTCGCGCTGCTCCTGTACTCCGCCGGCTCGGGCCCCGGCGAGCTGCGCGCCGTGCCGCACACGACGCGCACGATCGAAGCCGCGCGCGAGTCGTTCGCGCGCGAGCTGCTGCAGCTGTCGGCGCAGGATCGCGTGCTGTCGGTCGCGCGGCTGTCGACCGCGTACGGCCTGGGCGCCGGCCTGTTCCTGCCGCTCTCGCTCGGCGCCGAGTCACTGCTGTTCCCGGCGCAGCCGCACTCCGAAGCGCTGTTCGCGGCGATGCGCGGCTACCAGCCGAGCGTGTTGTTCGCGACGCCGTCGGTCTACGCGCAGATGGCACACGACGCCGAGCAAGATCAGGTCGCCAAGCCGCTCGCCAAGCTGCGCCACGCGATCGCCGGCGCCGAGGGCATGCCCGAGCGGCTGATCCCGCGCATTCGCACGGTGCTCGGCACCGAGGTCGTCGTCGGTTACGGGCTCACCGAAATCTTCCAGTTCGCGCTGTCCGGACGCAGCGACGATCCGGGCGCGCGGCCCGGCGTGTGCGGCAAGCCGCTCGCCGGCGTGCAGGTGCGGCTCGTCGACGAGGATGGCGATCCGGTCGGCGTCGACGAGATCGGCACCCTCGAGCTGCAGTGCGGCTCGCTGTTCACCGGCTACTGGGGCGGCGCCGGCGGCAGCGCCGAGCTGCGCGCCGACGGCTGGTTCACGACGCGCGATCGCTTCCTCGTCGATCGCCAGGGCTTCTATCACCACTGCGGCCGCGTCGACGATCTCTTCAAGGTCGGCGGCAAGTGGGTGTCGCCGTCCGAGGTCGAGCGCGCGCTCACCGCGCACGAGGCGGTGTGGGAATGCGCGGTGATCGGCGCGGATGACGACGAGGGCCTCATCAAGCCGCTCGCGTTCGTGGTCACGAACGTCGGCGCCGAGAGCGGCCCCAAGCTCGAGGCCGAGCTCAAGGAGTACGTGAAGCGCTCGCTCGCGCCGTACAAGTATCCGCGCTGGATCGAGTTCGTCGACGCGCTGCCGCGCGGCCCCGGCGGCAAGCTGCTGCGCTACAAGCTGCGACCGGCGCGGCGGCGCCGGCGCGCCGAGACCGGTACCGGAACCGAGCCTTGATCGCGCTGGTCGCGCGGTTCGGTCTGGCCGCGGCCAGCCGCGACGATCGCGCGCGCGGGCTCGCCGAGCTGCGCGCACCGGTGCCGGCGTCGCTGCGCGCGGTGCATCCGTCCTGGATCGAGGCCGGGCTCGCCGACCTGCCGTGGCGCGCGCGCGACGTTCTCGCCGGCGGCGCGCACACGCCGGCGGAAGTGTGGCTCGCGCGCTGGGCGTGTGCCGAGCTGCCGCCGCTGCCCCCGCTGCGCGACCTCGCGCGGCCGGAGTCGCTCGCCGATGCGATCGCGATGGTGCGGCTCGCCGACTGGCTCGCCGCGATCGGCCGCGCGCAGCTGGCGTACGCGGCGTCGCTCGCGGTCCCGGGTGCGCCGCGCAAGGACGAGCTCGGCCCGGCGCGCGCGGTGATCGCGCGCTGTCGCGGCACGGTCGATCCGCTGGTGATCGGCGCGCGCACGATCGCCGGTTACACCGACGTGATCTCGGCGCGCCAGCTCGCCGTCCGCCTGCCGCGCGCGCTGGCGCTCGAAGCCGAGCTCGCCGCCCATGCGACGGGTGCGGCACCGACCTGGGCCGCGCTGCGAACCGCGCTCGGCGGCTAGCACCGTCGTGGCCGGCAACTCGATCCGCCACGCATGACTCGCTGCGTCGAGCGGAGTTACGCGTGGCACGTCCATCGCACAGGATCGCGCGGATCATGCGCGTCTACTTGGCTTCCCTTGGCTTCGTCTTCGTCGGGTGCGCGACCCAGTCCGCGCCCGACACCTCCGATCAGCTCGACTCGCCGGCGGCCAAGGCCGATGGCTCCGACCCGGCGGGCGCGTACAGCAACGGCTCGGCGAAGATCGGCCAGCTCGCGTCGCTGTCGCTCGACGACGACTACACGTTCACCCGCACCGAGCTCGGCGCGTGCCCGGGCGGCGGCACGTGCGATCCGACCGTCGAGACCGGCACGTACTTGTTCACGCACAACAACGAGGGCACGCACTACATCCGCTTCTACGCCGACGACGGCAGCGACCTCGACCGCTATCGCTGGAAGCTCGGCACCAACGACCACCTCGAGCTCGAGCTCGATAGCGAGAGCGATGCGTGGTTCGCGATGACCGCGGGTGGCTCGTGCGAGGCAGCCGGCGGCTCGTGCGTCGCGCTCTCGCCGGGCAGCTGCTCGGGCACGGTCGGCGACGCGACGCAGGACTCGTGCGGCGGCGGTCTCGGCGTCGAGTGCTGCCTGCCGGCGACCGCGGAGGCGCAGAGCTGCGACGTCGACAGCGACTGCAGCGGCGCGCTGCCGCGCTATTGCCGCTCGTGCTCGGATGGCACCGAGGATTGCGCGCACTGGTCGTGCGCGGCGAACTCCTGCGCGATCGTCACCTGCGAGTAGGCGCTACTTCGCGCAGCGAAAGCCGAGCGTGTTGAGGCGCAGCGCGGGCGAGTCGGCAAGTGGGTGCGCGACGCTCACGTTCTCGAGCTGGTACGTGAGCCAGCCGCCGCCGCGATACTGGCGCGAGTCGCCGTGGCGATCGGCGACCCACTCCCAGACGTTGCCGGCCATGTCGACCACGCCGTAGTGGCTCGCGCCCGCGGGATAGCTGCCGACCGGCGCGGTCGTCGGCGAGCCGTCGTCGCCGTCGAACATCGCGGGCATCACCTTGCCGACGACCCGCTGCGAGAGCGCGGCGCACTCGGTGCCGCACGCGTTGAGCCGCTGCGGGCCGGGCGGGTCGTTGCCCCACGGATACGTGCGGCCGTCGTCGCCTTGCGCGGCGCGCTGCCAGTCGGCGCCGGTCGGCAGGTGCTTGCCGGCCCATCTGCAGTACGCGTTCGCGTCGTCCCAGTCGACGCAGTTCACTGGATGCCGCGCGCGGTCCTCGCGGTTACCGTTGCAGAACTGGCTCCACGCCGTCGCGTCGCCGGCGCCGACCCACGATGCATTCACGGTGAGCGGGGCCGCTTCGCAGTGCGCGGCGGCGACGCACCTGGCATACGCCGCGACCGTGACCTCGGTGCGATCGATGCAGAAGCCCGAGGAGCCGCCGGGGACGTGCACCATGTCGGGCGGGCAGATCGGCTTCGCGACCGACGTCGCCGACGCCAACCACGGAAGCACGAGCCAGACGCCGCGCCGCATGTGCGCGCATGATACCGTGAGGTCGTGAAGGCCGGCCGCGTGATCGGCGGAGACGAGCACGACGCTCGCACGGTCGCGGCGCAGCTGGTGGCCGATGCGCGCGCCGAGGCCGAGCGAGTGGTCGCGGATGCGCGCGCCGACGCCGAGCGCATCACTGCCGCCGCCCGAGCCGATGCGCTGCATGCGCGCGGCGACGCGCCGGCCGGGCAGGGCGACGGCAAGGTCGACGAGGTCGTCGGGCTCGTCGTACGCGCCACCGTGCCGGGCGTCGCGCTCGGCGAGCTCGTGACGATCGATCGCCGCTCCGCAGCGCTGCGCGATGCTGCGCGCCCCGGCGAAGCCGGGGC